>JBFHGU010000022.1:0-56551 GCA_041582935.1 Pontiella sp. | reverse complement strand
GCCTTGATCGCCTCGCGGTTGTTCATGCCGGTAAATTCTGCGGAATCGACGCAGGTGCCGTCTTCGGTGTAGGCGTCTTCCATCTCTTCGAGCACGAGCGAGCTGTCGGCATTCTGGATGGAGAGTTTGATCGGCAGGTCATATTTTTTGGCAAAAGCAAAGTCGCGGTGGTCGTGCGCCGGAACAGCCATGACCGCACCGGTGCCGTACATCAGCACATAGTTGCCGACCCACAGCTCAATCTTTTCGCCGTTGTAGGGATTGATCAGGTAGCGGCCGGTGAAGAGGCCGGCTTTCTCGACTTCGTCCGCCTCGCGGTCGAGGTTGGTCAGCTTGGAGCACTCCTTGATGAATTCGAGGATTTCCGCTTCGTTTTCGGCGCCTTTGATGAGGTTTTTGAGTTCCGGATGTTCCGGAGCGAGCGCCATGTAGGTGCAGCCGTAAATGGTGTCCACGCGGGTGGTATAGCAGGCAATTTTATCGATGTTGTCTTTTTCGCCGTCTTCGCGCGGCACAATCGGGAAATCAATTTCCGCGCCTTCGGAGCGGCCGATCCAGTTTTTCTGCATGGTTTTCACGCGGTCCGGCCAGCCGTCGAGGGTATTCAGGTCGTCGAGCAGGCGCTGGGCATAGTCGGTGATTTTGAAGAACCACTGCTCCATCGACTTCTGGACGACTTCCGAATCGCAGCGCTCGCACGCGCCGTCGACCACCTGCTCATTGGCCAGCACGGTTGCGCAGTCCGGGCACCAGTTGACGTTGGAGTTCTGTTTGTAGGCGAGGCCCTTTTCATAAAACTTCACGAACAGCCACTGGGTCCACTTATAGTAGTCCGGCATGCAGGAGGTGACTTCCTTGTCCCAGTCATACATGCAGCCCCAGGCGCGAAGCTGTTCCTTCATGGTGGCAATGTTGGCCGTGGTGTATTCCGCCGGCGGTGTCCCCGTCTTAATGGCGGCGTTTTCGGCCGGCAGGCCGAACGCGTCCCAGCCCATCGGCGTGAGGACATCAAAGCCCTGCATCTTTTTATAGCGCGCAACAGCGTCGCCGATAATGTAGTTGCGGCCGTGGCCGACGTGGAGCTTGCCGGACGGGTACGGGAACATCATCAGGCAGTAATACGGATTTTCCGCCGCCGCCAGGTCCGTCTTAAAGTCGCCGTTTTCGTCCCAGAATTGCTGCCACTTCGTTTCAATATCGTTGAAAGGGTATTCTTCGTTCATCCCGCCTTGCTCCGTTCAAATTTTCAAAAGACGGGCAATATTAGGGATTCGCCTAAGCTTTTCCACTTCCAAAGGTTGGAAATTTCGAGGCCGGCCCCGCAGCTCCCGCCCCCGCGGACCGGCGCACTTTCTTTATGCTTTTTGAAAACAAGCACACCTGCACAATATTTTTTCATGCCCGGCGTTTTACTCACACAACCCAAACAACTGGAGATTGATTATGAAAACTCAGGTATTGAAACAGGCAGGACTGGTAATGGCACTCTTTGGCGCTGCATATGCTGCAGAAGCCCAGACCACCGACAGCGCACGCCCGAGCAAAGAAGAAATTCTCGCGAAATACGATGCGGACGGCGACGGCGTACTCAGCGATACCGAACGCGAAACCATGCGTTCTGAAATGAGTGCCCTGCGCGGGCAGCGCGGCCAAGGCGGCCAGAGCGGCCAGAGACAGCGCCCCAACCGCGAAGAAATCATTGCAAAATATGATGCCGACGGCGACGGCGTGCTCAGCGATGCGGAAAAAGAAACGATGCGCAGCGAAATGGGCCAGCGCGGGGAACGCGGAGAACGCGGCCAGCGAGGCCAGCGCGGTCAAAACAGCACCGCCGCCATGGTTGCGAAATATGATGCCGACGGAAACGGCGAGCTTTCAGCCGCCGAACTGCAGCAGCTCCTGAGCGAGCAGGAAAACCAGTCTGATATGAATCAGGAACGGGGACGCCGCGGCGGTCAGGGACAGGGCGAAGAAAACCAGGCCCAGGGACGCAAACAGCGCATGAGCCGCGAAGAAATGATCGCTAAATACGATGCCGACGGCGACGGCAAACTCAGCGATACAGAACGTGCCGCCATGCGCGCGGATATGAAGAAAGGCGACTCCGCCGACACGACTACCGAATAATTACCTGTAATATAGATCATTCAAATGCGGCACACGGGTTCCACACTTTCCCGTGTGCCGCTTTTTTGTGCCCGCGCGGATGCATGCTGAAAACCGGCTTTATGTAAAAAACGCGCTTCCCGGCATTGCGGGAAGCGCGTTCAGCATGGATATGCGGTGTTGACCGGTGCGCTATCTCGACCGCCTGCTGCTCCTGCTAGAACTGCTGGTAGACGAAGAGCTTGAATCGGAACTTTTCTTCGATGAACTCTCGGTGCTGTTCTGCTGCGAATCATCGGACGGCTGGAAGCCTGACGAAATGCGCTCGGCGAGGCGGGCGCGCTGTTCAGGCGACATCTCTTCCACCATACTGCGCATCTGCTGAATGGTCTCCGCGCGCTGGTTCCGGGCGGTAGATTGCTGGGTGTTTTTCGAAGCATTTTTGGAAGCCGCGTTCTGGCCGCCGCTCTCCGTCACCGCCAGTTTGCCCTGGCCGTAACCGGCTTCAGCATTATCCGCCACATGCTTCGAGGGGGTGTAATCGACATAATAGGTTTCCACTTCGCCGGTAATAATGTGCTCAAAGGTTACCCCTTCGAAGGTGATTTCCTTGATGTCCCATTCGTTGAGGAAGGTAACGATGGGCATGCGGGGATCGCGCTGGTTGGTGATGTTCCTGATAACGGAATCCACATCGCCCATCCAGACGCGCAGGTTGGCATCCGGCTTATATTTGAGCGAAAAGACGGCACTGCTCTGTTCGCCGACATAAACGCCTTTCACCAGCAGGTCGGCAAACGTGTTCTGGCCGGTCGCCTTGCGCTCTTTCACAAACAGATGTTTTTCCACCACCTGCTCCATCGTCGGAACCTCGCCGTCCGGCCCCAGGTTCCGGGGAATCCGGGCTTCATACACCTCGGCCGACTCCGCCGCAAAATCGCTCTCCAGCGGGGCGCGGGCAGAAACCACCACCGCTACCGCTCCGGCCGCGCACAACGTGCCGAGGGCGGGAATTCCGTAAGCTGCCAATTTAATACTCATTTTTCACCTCTGTCCCTGCAGATGATTTGAAGATTCATACTCAGGCTGAGCTGCGGCTCGCTGGTTTCGGTGCTTTGATTACGCCGGCGCCGGCGGGTCCGTCTTTCCGACATCGACAAATCCTGCACCAAAATAAGCGGGCGATAGGTTTCCAGCCGGTGCAGGAACTTGAGCAGCTCAGGATAACGGCCCTCCCCCTTCACCTGCAGCGTCAGCTGGTTGGATGCCGCGCCGACCGCCGAACGGCCTGCCGTGGTTTCAAGTTCCAGGTCAGGTCCCAGTTCATTCAGCAGTTTAATCATCGCCGTCTGCGTTAAAATGCGGTTTTCAATAGGCGGGAAGAGCAGGTCGTCGGCCTTTTTCAGGGCCGAAGAAAGTGCATCATACTCATCCTCAATGGCAAAGGCATCGAGCTCCAATGCATAGAGGTCTTCGAGCAGCGCCAGGTCGTCTTCGAGCAGTTCGCGCTGCTCTTCACGATAGGCCGTTGCCGCCTTGGTTCCGGGATATACCACCAGCCCGCCAAACAGGACCACAGCCCCGGCCATCAGGTAGAGCCGCTCGCGGCGCGCCAATTTTGCAAAAGGATTATTCATCGTTCTATCTCCTCAAACTCACGCTGAGTTCGAATTCATGGTAGTCGCCCTCTTTCCTGCCGATCTCGGATGTATTGAGCTTCTCAACAAAAGCAAGCGCCATCACCAGTTCCGGCAGTTTGTCCGGCTCTTTGGAATTCCCTTTCAGGGTCAGCTGTTCACCGGAAAAGGCAAAGCTGTTCAGATACGTATCTTCCGGCAGCGCATCCGATACCGCCTGAAGCATTTCCATGGTTCCGACGCGGGACTGACTGACCTGTTCAAGCTGATAAAGCTGCTTCCGGAAAATGCGGTTTTTGTCGCGCATTTTCTGCACATCGGCTGTGACCTGGCGCATCTCGGAAATCTCCCGGGCGACTTTCCTGCGCTGCAGGGCGGGCGCCGCGGTTTTCAGCCCATACGCCGCTAAAAGCTCTGCCGCCAGCACAACACACAGCACCGAAATCAGCAGCGTGCGCTTGCTGATCGGCACTTTGCGTTTTTGGTCTTCAATCAGATTAAGCGTCGGTTCCGGGAGCACCGAAGCCGCCAGCAGCACCTCGGTCAGCGGTTCCTGATCTTCCGGCAGTGCCGCACGCAGCGCCTCCGGAATTTCCAGCGGCTGGACATGCAGGCCGAACGCCGTTCCCAGATCGTCCCGGATTTCCTGCACCGGCGGCTTTGCGCCGCCGATGAAAACACGGCCGATCCCTTCATCGCCCAGCCAGCTTTTATTCTTGGCCGCCATCTGGCGCGCCGCCGTCACGATCCGCTGCGGATCAAACCCCGGAGCGGAACTGGAAATCAGCTGCGAATCCTGCAGGATACCCTGCCCGTACAGGCACAGTTCAAAATGGTCTTCATCGCCCAGTACCAGCAGGGTTGAAACATCGGACAGCAGGGCCGAAACCGCAGAACTGAACGGCACCGCCTCGTCCACCGGCACACCGGCCTGTTCAAACCGGTCCACCAGGCTGCGCACCTCCGTCCGCCGGGCGGCCGTCAGGTTGAGCACCACCTGGTGCCCGTCGGGCGTATCCGCGGTGGACCAGCCGAGCAGCCGCTCCTCTTCCGGCAGCGGAATATGGCGGACCGCTTCGAAGCGGATCATATTATCAAGCTCTTCCTTCACCGCCGCCGGATAACGGAGCGTGCGCTGAACCACCCGGCCGCGCGGAATGCAGAGCATGACGTGCGAAGGCGTTTTTTCAGCCGATTTCATCAGCTCCGCCACGCGTTCAAAAAGATCGTCCGTGCGCGGCAGCCGCGCCGTAAACCTGATTTGTGTGCCCAGCATGCTGCGGTCGACAAATACGGCATCTACCGTTTTATCGCCGAACAAAATGCACATGGTTGTTTTTGCACTCATAATTCCTGCCTTTTCATAACCGCGGATCAGCGAGATTACATTCCATCCTGTTCCGGTATGCCGTAGGTGAGAATGCGGTCGACCATTTCGGCGGACGCATTTTCCGTCATATCCTCAAGTTCATAACTCGTGTCGTTGAGCGTGAGTTCCATCAAAAGAATGCGCTGCGAAAGAAAGCCGGCGGCCGCCGTTTCATCGCTGCCGGCGAACAAACCGATATCTTCCTCGACCGGTTCCGGCGAAAAGCCGCGGGCAATCAGGTAGAGCGTATCCGGCAGCGTATCCACCTTCTCATATTCCAGTTCCTCGTCTTCGTCGGCATCCACATCCTCCGAATACGTACCTTCCAGGATATACTGCGCCGACGCTTCGCCTTCCGGCGAGTTGTCGCCGATCAGGTAACGCTGCAGGCCGCCGCCCCAAACCATGTTGTCCTCGATGCGCGCCGGATAGCCCGAGCCGTAGAACATGGCGGGCGTAATGCCGTAAATGAGCATCAGCTCCTCATCGGAATCCAGGTCGCCGTTTTTTGCATGGCGCGGCGTATCCAGGGCCTGGTAGTCGTCCTCTTCCATCCCGTTTGCGTGTGCGTTGTCGTCGGAATCAATCCAGTCGAGAATGCAGTCGACCAGCTCGCTGCGATCCGTGCCCTCGTCCATGCCGCACGCAAGCTCAAACAGGCGGTGCCAGCTGTCCTCATCCAGGTCGTTCGGGTCGATCGCCGAAGGTTTATACACCAGCTGATAGGAAAGCATACCGCGGCCGAGAGCGTAGCCGGTGCGGTAAACCTGCAGCTCTTCAATGGCCTCTTCATAATCTTCTGTCCCGGAAAGCAGGTAGGCATCGCCGTAGCCGTTGGCATAGAGCGACGCCCCCTCCTGGCCCAGCTCCACCAGCCGCGCCAGCGCCAGCGCGCTGCGGGAAAGCTGCGCATTGACCGCCTCTTCATAATTACTGCCCGCCGCCTTCAGCTCGGCATTCAGGTCGGCCCCGAAATTCGCCACCAGCATCGCCAGCACCACTGCCACCGCCAGCACAATGATCAGCGCCGAGCCCTCTTTATTTTCATGCACCGCAGCTAAACGCGGATCGACACGGATCGTTTCCGGCCGCTCCTTATTCAAACTGGGTTTAGCTGCGTTCATGCGGGGTTTTCCTAAATTCCGTTACGCCTCAGCGCATAATCAAAATAGAGCGTTTCGCTCTCCATATTCGGAAGTTTGATCTCCATCTCGACAAAATCGGGCAGTTCGAGTGCGTAGTCGCCTGCAATATCCTCTTCCTCGAGCTCGACCGGCTCCGGTTCATCGGTCATGCCGTCCTGATCCAGCTGCCAATGGCGGAAAATGATGGTCTCCGCCTTTTCAATCAGCTGAATCTCCTGCGTCGGCAGCTCCGCATCATCGGTAAACATGGCATCGGCGCTCCAGTCTTCGCCGACCGGATTATCCACCCCGTTGAGGAACGAAACATCCGTCAGCCACAGGCTCTGGTAATCGCTCTCTTCGTCGGTTCGCACCTCCAGCACAATCCAGTGCATATAGCCGTCGCGCCGGGTTTTCAGAAACGGACGCTCCAGGCAGAAACCCACCGCGGTCTCCTCGCCGCGGTAGCGGTAGTCGCCGTCGTCGGAATCGTACGACCCGTCGGCTTCGAGCAGGCTCTTTTCCTCCTGGGAAAGCTCCAGCGCCCGGGCATCGCGCAGCGCCCCGCCGAGCACCAGCTCCAGCGACCGCATCCGCGTCAGGTTATTGAGCGAAGCCGTGCCCTGCTCCACCGAATCGGACGCATTTCCCAGCACCCCGGCAATTGAGCCGCACAGGATACCCATCACCGCCAGCGCAACCAGCAGCTCCATCAGGGTGAAGCCGGATTTGAAACGTGAAACCTGAGACGTGAAACCTGAGTTTCCGCCTTCAACATTCAGCATTCCTTGTTCGATATTCAACATGCCCTACTCATCTTCAAAAAGTTCGATCCCGTTCAGCTTCACTTTATGCGTCGGTTCGCCGCCGGCGTTATCGCTCCAGGAAACGGTGATCTCCATTTCAGCCGGCACCAGCGCATCCGTTTCGCTCTCGTCGTCCCCGTCCATGCCGGCCAGCTGGTCCACATCCATTTCAACCACCGTAACCTGCCAGGAAAAGCGGCCCTCCTCGCCGGAAGACTCCGATTCCGGCACATAGGTGTTCCGCCGCAGCGTATTCATCTCCCGCGATGCAATCCGGAGCGCCCGCGCATGATCCTTGGTATAACTGATGTCCCGCAGATTATAGCCCAGCGCCGCCAGCATCCCGCTCACACCAACCGTAAAAACGACCAGTGCAACAAGCACCTCAAGCAGTGAAAATCCAGCACGGTTCCTCATTCGCCGGACTCCAGCGTTACCAGCTTCGGCCGGCCGGTGAGAATATCCGCCGCGATGTGAAGCCGCAGGTCGTCGCGGGCCAGCGTAATCCCGCCGCCGCCGCTGCCGCCGAAATGGTTGAAGTAAACCGCCGCCGCATCCGTGGTTTCTTCACCGGACACCGCAGCAGGTTCCTCAAATGGATCCTCCTGCTTTTCCGCGCTGCCGGCCTGAATCTGATCAGCCGTGAACACCGCGAGCGAGTACGCTTCGTCGAACGACACCGCCTTTTCAAAGACGTTGGTATTGATCTCCGACTCGAAAACAGAATCATCGCTCTGCGCCGCTTCGAAAGCGCGCGTTTCAACCATATAAATTCGGCGGGTTTCGGAGTCAATCCGCAGCTCCACCTGCACCTTGCGGTTCATCGCCGCCGTGCGCGCCTCGGTCATCAGCAGCATAATTTTACGCCCCTCTTTCCGCAGCGCATGCTTCGGCGAAGTCATGGTATCGATGGTCGGAATGCTGATGGTGGTAATCACAATAATGATCGCCATCACCACCAGCAGTTCAATCATCGTGAAGCCACGTTTCGAAACCTGAAACCTGAAACCTGAAACCTGAATGTTTCGGCCCTTCGACATTCAAAATTCCTTGTTCGTTAATCGAGATTCGAAAGATCCGCATCGAATTTATTTTCGCCGCCCTCAGCTCCATCGGCGCCGTAGGAGACAATTTCGAACGGCTCGCTGTCCGGCCCCGGCACGGTGTAGATGTAGTCGTTGCCCCAGGCATCCTGCAGGTGGCGCTCTTTCTTGAGATATTTCGGACCCCAGCTGCCGTCATCATCTTCCGGCGCCGTCATCAGCACAGCGAGTCCCTCGTCTTCGGTCGGGTAGCGGCCCATATCGAGCTTGAAGCGCTCCAGCGCATTTTCCAGCGTGATGAAGGATGCGCGCACCGCCTTCACCTTGGCTTTATCCTCCTGGCCGGAAAAATTCTGCACCGCAATCGTGCCGATCACCATCAGGATCACCAGCACCACCAGCAGTTCCACCAGCGTGAAACCCGATTTGTTCTGTTTTCTTCGTTTATTCTTCATTTTTGCCTCCGTATTCCTTCGATATGCAGCATTAAATTGCCCGCGAGTTTTCCAGCATGTTCGATATGCTGCGGTTCGTTTTATCCCGCCGATGTGCTCATGGCCATGATGCCCTGCATCATGCCGATGACGATGAAGCCGACGACGACCGCGAGGATCACGATAAACGCCGGTTCGAGCACGCTGACAAACCGCTCGGTGCTCGCAGTCACTTTTTCTTCATAGCGTTCCGCCACCTTGTTGAGCATGGTTCCGAGCTCGCCGGAATCCTCGCCCATGGAAACCATGCGGGCGGCCAGCTCCGGGAAAAGCGGATCCTGCTGCAGCACCGGCCCCATCGGTTTACCGCCCTGCACATTTTCGTAAACCGAGCGCATCAGTTTGCGCAGCGCGGCGTTGCCGAGGGTGCCGCCCGTAATAGAGATCGCCTGCAGAATCGGCACCTGCCCTTCAAGCAGGGCGGCCAGCATGCGGCAGAAACGGCTGGTCTCCGCTTCGGCCAGCAGGCGGCCGAGAACAGGAACCCTGAGCACTTTGGAGCCCCAGGCCACTTTGCCCTCTTCGCTGCGCGTCCAGAATTTAAAGCCGGCGGCCGCCAGAACCAGCAGGACCGGACCGAGCCACCAGTATTCAATACTGAAATCGCTGAAGGCCATCAGCGCGCGGGTCGATGCCGGGAGCAGCTGTCCGGTCCCCTCAAACAGCGAGGTCAGCTTGGGAATCACCACGATCATCATCACCGCAACCACCACCACCCCCATAAGCAGCAGCAGCGACGGGTAGATCATGGCCGTCACCACTTTTGACCGCAGCTTCTGCCGACGTTCCAGCAGGGAGGCAATGCGGCGCATGATGAGATCGAGCGACCCCGAAGCCTCGCCGCCGCGCACCATGTTGGAATAAAACCGCTCAAAAACCTTGGGGTGGCGCGCAAGCGCATCAGCAAAGGACGCGCCGCCGGTGACATCTTTCCAGACCTCGGAAAGCACCTCTTTAAAGCGTGCATGGGAACAGAGATCGGCCTGGGTTTTCAGTGCCTGTTCGAGCGGGATTTTGGCATCGAGCAGCGCGGACGTTTCGGACGAAAATTCCATCAGCTGCTGGGTGGTGATGCGGCCGGTGAGCGATGAGGAGGCGGAGGAAAATCCTTCGGCAGCGGCGCTGTCGGCAATATTGAGCACCACCAGCCCCTTCTGCTGGAGCTGCTGCACCGCCCGCGCCTCGGACGGCGCTTCAATTATGCCGGTCCGGGTTTCGCCGGATCCCGTGATGGCTTTATAGGAAAACTTTTTCATGATTCAGTCCAAAGTCTGAAAGTCAAAAGCCGAAAGTCCGAAGGCAGCCTGCTTTCAGACCTTCGCCTTTCGACCTTACGACTCGCTGCCCCGTTTATGACCATTGCGTAACCCTTCGGACTTCCTCGACGGTACTGACGCCGTCCATCATGGCCTGCCAGCCGCACTCGCGCAGGAGCTTCGTCCCGGAACGGCGGGAGAGCTCGCGGATCGGCCCGGCCTCGGGCGATTTCTGGATCAGCTCGCGCATTGCATCGTTCACCGTCATCAGTTCGTAAAGGCCGACCCGGCCGTAGAACCCGGTTCCGTCGCACTTTTCGCACCCTCTGCCGCGGTGCAGCTGATATTCCGGCAGCAGAGCTTCCGGAAAGTCGGAGAGCTGCTGGCCGCTGACCGTATAGACTTCAGCGCAGTGCGGGCAGATCCGCCGGCAGAGGCGCTGCGCCAGCGAACCGGTGAGTGCGGAGGCGATCAGGTAGCTTTCCACCCCCATGTCGGCGAGGCGGGCAATCGATCCGGCGGCATCGTTGGTGTGCAGCGTGGAGAGCACCATATGGCCGGTGAGCGAGGCCTGGATGGCAATATCGGCCGTTTCGGCATCGCGGATTTCGCCGACCATCACGATGTCCGGGTCCTGGCGGACAATGGAGCGCAGGCCGTTGGCAAAGGTCATGCCGATTTTGGGGTTCATCTGGATCTGGTTGATGCCGCCGAGGCGGATTTCGACCGGATCTTCAATGGTGATGATCTTCACCTTTTCGCTGTTCAGGTGGGTCAGCGCCGTATGCAGCGTGGTGGTTTTACCGCTGCCGGTCGGGCCGGTGACGAGGATGAAGCCCTGCGGCTGTTCAACCATTTTGGTGAAGAGCTGCTCTTCGCGCTGCGGCATCCCGAGGCTGGCAAAGTTAAGTTCAACCTGCTGCTGGTTGAGCAGGCGGATGACGATGTTTTCGCCGTAAATCGTGGGCGTGGTGGCCACACGCATGTCGAGGTCGTGCCCGGCCACCTGCATTTTGATGCGGCCGTCCTGCGGAATACGGCGCTCGGCAATATCGAGTTTGGCCAGCAGTTTCATGCGGGAGGTGACGGCGGCGTGGTGCTTTTTATCGATCGATTCGGCTTCGTGCAGCACACCGTCCACGCGGTAGCGGACGCGCAGGTTGTATTCGCCGACTTCGACGTGGATATCCGATGCGCGTTTTTCCACTGCCTGGGTAATGATGAGATTCACCATGCGGACCACCGGCGCTTCAAGCGCAAGATCGCGCAGGTGCTCCTCCTCCCCGCCCCAGTCGCCGGCCTCAAAAACTTCGGCATCCTGCATCATGCTGCCGAGGTTGTTGGCGGCAAAATCTTCAACGCGGACCAGTGCATCGTCCATTTCCGGCGTCGGAACCAGATAGACTTCCAGCTCTTCACCTTTATGCAGCCGGGCGGCTTCGATCGAGGACCAGTCGCTCGGATCGTCGGTGACGGCGATCAGCTTTTCATCGTCGAGCACAAACAGGATCCGGTGCTCAACCATGAAGGGATAGGGAAGGTCTTCTTCGAGGCAGACGTGTTCCGCCGGTTTTTCGATGCCGCAGACCGGAAGTCCATACTGCTCGGAGAGTGCGCGCGTGAGTTCCGCGGGCTGGATATCGCCGTTTTCAACCAGGATGCTTCCAATCTTCGGAACCCCTCCTCCTTCGTTCTGCTTCCGGAGCGCGGCCTGCACCGCATCGCGGTCCGCCGCACCCCGGGCAACCAGAATGTCGCCGATTTGACGATAGGCCATTATTCCGACTCCTTCGGCTCTTCCCCAACAGCTGCGGATTCCGGCGGAACCTGTTCTTCGGGGGCATCATCGGCCAGATGGTACAGCGTGCGGATATCCTTTTCGTCCATGGCGCCGAGGATCTTGTATTTGAACTCCTGGGTCAGCAGATCGGTTTCCTCGCGGGTGTCCACCACCCGCGGCGTCATGATCATCAGGATTTCGGATCCGACCTTAGCGGTTTTGGTGCGGCCGAATACCCATCCGATCATCGGCAGCCGGCTGAGAATCGGAATGCCGGTGCGTACTTTCTGGTCGGTCCGCTCGATCAATCCGCCGAGAATCAGCGTCTGTCCGTCATCCACCTGGAGGTTGGAACGGATTTCGCGGGTATAGAAAGTCGGAGCATCGTCATCTTCCGAATCCGCATCGAGGGACCGGACGGTCTGTTCAAGATCGAGGGTGACCATGCGGTTGTCGTCGATCTTCGGCGTGACCGTGAGGGTGATTTTGGCATCGCGATACTCGTAGGAATAGTTTTCCGTGCCGGAATCGCTGATACTGCTTTCCTCAATCGGCACCTCTTTACCAAAGGAAACTTCGGCCTCCATGCCGTCGCGCGTGAGTACAGTCGGCGAAGAGAGCACCTGCAGCCGGTCGTCGTCCTGTGCGGCATGAATGAGGGCCATGGCTTTTTCATTGGCGTTCAGCAGATAGGTGAGCCCCTCCGAGGCCGTCGTGATCGCATCGCCATCCGTTCCCAGGGAATCCAGCTCAAGGCCGCTCATCTGTGCCGCTGAAGAGTCGGAACCGAAAATTGCCCATTCAATGCCGAGATCGAGGCTTTCGTCCAGCGTGACTTCCACCAGCACGGTTTCAATGAGCACCTGGCGGCGCGAGCGGTCGAGATCTTCGATCGTTTTGGCAATCTCCTTGTGCATGCTCGACGGCGCGTTAACGATGAGGGTGTTGGTATCTTCATCCGACAGGATGATCACCTCTTCATCGACCGTCATGCCGGGCGTATCGCCCCCGGCTGTGCTGCTCTGGGTGCTGGCGGCAGTCTGTTTGGAAGCCGCGGCATTCTTACTGTTGTCCGAGTTCTTGTTATTAGTGTTTTTGGAAGAGGTATTCGTTTTGGTCGCGGTTTTACCGAGTTCCTGCTCCTTGGCCTGCGACTGGGCGTAGAGGCTCGAATAAAGCTCATCCAGGGTGTTGCCGATGGTTTCAGCTTCGACCACTTTCAGGCGGTAAATCTTGGTGACGCGTTCATTGGTGCCGTCGGCGCGGTCGAGCATTTTCACCCAGCGTTCAATTTCAGGAACCATGGCCTGGGTCGCGTTATGCGCAATCACCATATTCAGCCGGGCAATGGCAAAAAACTGAACCGCCGAACCGTCATAGCCGGTGCGGCGGTAAAAAATATTCGAGAGTTCATCGGCCACATCGGAAGCATCCGCATGCTGCACCACGTGCTGCACGAGGACCGAAGAAGGCACGTCTACAATATGCAGCAGGTCCTGCATCTGCTGCAGCCAGGCCTGGGTGCCGAGCACAATCAGAATGTTGGAATTCTGCATGGCGAAAATTTGCTGTGTTTTTCCGCTGAAGCTATTCAGGAAGGTCTGCGCCGTGGCGGCATCGACATGCTGGAGTTCAATGACGCCGATAATCGGTTTTCCATCCGGATAATCCGTTTCTTCGCCTGCTTTAATGATCGGCCTCAGGTCCGACGGGGAAAAGATCCAGACCCGGCCGCGTTCGATGCGCTGGACACCGGCCGTTTCGAGAATGGCATCAAACATTTCGAGCTTATCGTCGCGCTCCCATTCGGTCACGTTGCCGGCGCGGATACTGACTTCCTGGGTGACATTGACGGAGGGGGAAATAATGAACTCCATGCCGAGATCACGGCAGAGCACTTCGATACAGTCTTTCAGGGTGATGTTTTCCCAGTTAACGGCAACCTGAGAACCAGCGGTGTTGAGGGAGGCATCCGAGTTGAGCATCGGGTTGGGTTCGGAGCGCGAACTGGAGGAATTCACCGATGATCCGCCGTCCATCGTTTGAGGCGACATCCCGCCTCCCCCGCGCATTCCGCCGCCGGGTCGGCGCCGCTCCTGGTTATCCTGGTCATCCTGCGCCCGAACCGGCGCCGCCTGACCCAGAATTGAAATTACCAACGCGAATATAAATAGATTCTTTTCCCTGAACATTCGTTATCCCTCACATCCTACTTCTGCCGGACCGGCGGTTAAATCGTGCCTTGAATAGACGCTGCTGTACGCGCATCAAAGACAAGACCGCATCAGGTTTTAATGCGGCAGCTTCCGGTTTATACAGAACAAGACGGACACACGGTCCGCCTTATTGCAGGAAAATTCAGATTTGTGAGGAATTTATCGGCTGAAAAAAATTTGGACGCCGAATGGCCGACCGCTAAACGCTCGGCCGCCGCGGTTTATTTTGATGCACAGGCCGCCGGCCGCTTCGGACGGAAAGGCTTGATAAAGGCTTCATGGAAATCATAACCGCCCATGAAATCCTCAATGGAATCCTCATCGGTTTTTCCGAGCATTCCGGCATCGATCAGATTGAACACAATGTGCCCAAAATCAACACATTCGTTGATTCCCCACTCGGAAAGTACACGTTTGGCAACCGGACCGTATTCCTTGAGCGCATATTCGCGCATGCCGCCCAGCAGTTCCTGCCCGGATACATGGCGCGGTTTTTTGAGCTGTTTAACAGTATAATCCAGCCCTTCACGTACAAAAGCGTAGGCCTGTACGGTGTATCGTTCGTCGCGGGCGAGAATCGGTTCCAAGAGATCTGTCATGCTGGGATTATTCATAATTTAAGTTGTACTGCAGTTTTCCTGCCAATTCGTTCATTTCATCAAAATTGTCGTATTTTCGGGCGTTCCAGTTCCAGTGATGGCCGTCATTTTCAAAGCGCGGAATGACATGAATGTGAATGTGCTCCACTTCCTGGCCGGCCGATGCGCCGTTGTTCTGCATAATATTGACGCCGTCCGCCCCCAGTGCGTTCATTTGGGCCGCCGCGATTTTTTTGGCCGTGATGTGCATTTTGGCCAGGATTTCATCCGGTGTTTCAGTGACGGGATCATAGTGATTTTTCGGAATCACCAGGGCATGCCCTTTGATGATGGGGCCGATATCCATGAAAGCCAGCACATCGTCATCCTCAAAGATCACGGTGGCGGGAATCTCTTTATTCACAATTTTGCAGAAAATACAGTCCATCGCACTGTGCTCCAGGTTCTTGATTTATAAATGCCTTTTTTAGGTTTCTTGAAGGGCGGCGACGGAAAGACCTCTAATTCAACCTTCTTCAATCCGCATTCAGCATTACTCCCCCTGCTCGGCCTGTTCCGTCTGTACCGGGAGCGGGTCAAGCGGCGGGGAAGGATTCCGGTTTTTCAGATAGAGGCAGCGGGCACCGAGGCCCAGCAGAAACAACACGCAGATGATCAGAATATAAAGCCGTTCCTGCTTGCTGAGCCAAAACGCGGCCTGAAATGGACTGGGTGTTTTTTCTGCCATGCGCGGAATGTAGCAAACCAGTCGGTTTTGCCCATTCCAATTTTATTTCAAAATACCGAATACCGGGCCGTCAGCCGTAGCAACCCCCGGATCGATCTTCATCTGGGGAATCAGTTTTTCGGGAATCGGCTGGGTTTTGAAAATCGGAAGAATCGGACGTCCGTCTGAACCTTTGGGATATTCCACGCCGTCCTGTTCGATAAGCAGGCGGCAGTAGAACCAGCCGCCGGGCATTTCGCCGATGAGCACTTCCATATCCACCGGCTTGCCCTTGGTCATATGGAACCAGTCGCCGATCACATAGCCCTGCTCCTTGCCTGATTTCAGCTGCCGGCTGCGCGGATCATCGCTTTTCCAGCCGGTCACCCGCCCGGTATTCTCCTCTTTGCTGTTTGTCAGCTCCCGGCTCGGATAGTTTGCATCAATCACCAGATCATTTTTAATGCGGACCATAAGCACATCGTCCGCAATGCCCCAGAAACGGTAGCGCCCGGTTTCGGGAGCGGCAATCTTGCCGTTGTAATAGGCCACCCAGCGCCGCGGCTCAACCTCATCCTGCACACCGTAGGCTTTCGGAGCTTCCTCCGCCTTCATGTACGGAACCATGAAGGTCGTTGCAAATTTACTCTTCGGTGCCCTGAAGAATTTATTTTCCAGCCGGCTGATATTCCAGGAACCTGCAAAATTCTGCAGTACAGCAACAAACTCGTTATTCTTCGCAGCCTCGGATGCTTTGTCTTTTGCGCGGTCGCCGGTTGTTTCAACCGCCAATTTTGAGGGCTTGCCGTCGGGCTCCATTTTCAGGTCGAAAAAACGGCCTTCGAGTTCATTACCCGATCCTTTACTGCCGCCGAACAGGTCGATATCGAGGCCGAAGCCGATGCCGCCGAGACCGCCGCCTTCATCCATATAGCCCATACCGCCTTTGATGCCCGTCATCTCCGGCATCTTGATATCCATCGAGGTGGTCTTCGGTTTGGCGACAATATTTTGGCGCAGCTTCGGCTTCTGGACCTTCTTTTTCTTAATATTCACCGGAACCTGCAGTTTCTTCAGCTGCATTTTCGGCCGGCTGACCGGTTTGGCCTCGAAAATCTGCTCATCCTTGACGATCACTTTCACGGCAACGAACGAAACGGCTATTACTATCAGCACGGCGTGGATAGCCAGGCTGATCATCGCGGCACTCGACTTCGCATGTTTTCCAAAGTAACCCTGCTTTTTTTTACCCGCCATATCATCGTTCTCCAGTAATCACCCAAGAATACGTTTGAAAACCCGACTCTCTTTGCAGAATTCACGCTTCAATGCCTGGAAAGCCAATCCGGCATGCTTCCCGCGCTGGTTTCAAAGTATAAAACAGTACAATAAACACAATATACCGGCCGATATCCAACAGCAAACCGGTGATTTCATTTATCTGATTAAACGTTTAAACAAAAAAAACGCGCCGCCCGGTAAAAATCCGGCCGACGCGCTATGCGATGAGGAAACTTTTACTCTGCCTGCGCCGCCGGCGGGGTTTCGCTGTCCACAGGCGCAGGGGCCGGCGGAAGGTTATTGGTGCGGCGCCGGCCGTGCTCTTTCCATTTGCTGCGGGCCTGATCCATAAACTGTTCAAATTTTTCTTTTCCCAGGATCCGCTCCATCTGAATCCGGTTGCGCGCCAGGATTTTCATCTGTTCTGCCTGCGCATCCGCCACCGCATCAATCGCTGCGAAGATATCAGCCTCGGGCGCACCGGACTGCTCTAAAGTTTTGAGCTTTTTCTTATTATCCTCCACGAGGAGGTAATTTGCCCTCATCTCTTCCTTCATGCGGTTCTGCTGCGCAGTGATCTGCTGTTTCTGTTCCTCAGAAACCCCGATCTCTTTCAGCGTTTTTTCCATCATGGCCAGGCGGCGCTCCTGCATCTGCGCCATCTCCTCGTCGGTCAGTTCGCGGCGTTCGCCTTTTCTGCCTTCCCGTCCCTTCTGGGGGCCCTCCTCTAAAGCGTAACGCTCGCGGCCCGGCCCGCCTGCGGCCCGTTTATACTCATTCGTCTGGCTGAGTGCGGGAAGTACGGTCAGTGCTGTGGCTAGAATTATAATTGTCTGTTTCATATCGCTTTCTCCATACGCTTTGTTCGGATTGTATAACGCGGAGCACGGCGTCCTATTGCCTACAAAAGTTCAAACTTTTTCGGGCATGCCGCGAGCATCCGGTATCCGCTCTCTGTAACCGCCACCGTATCCTCAATCCGCACACCGCCCAGCCCCGGATAATAAAGGCCGGGCTCAATGGTGATGATATTCCCGGTTTCCAGGATTTCACCGGACCGCCCAACCCGCGGAAGCTCGTGAATGTCCAGCCCCACTCCATGACCGGTGCCGTGGATGAAGCCGACGTGCCGGCCGGCCGTTTCATAGGTCCTGAATCCCCGCGCCTCAAAGACCGCGCAGCAGATCTGGTGAATTTCATCGGCGCAAAGGCCGGGCTGTACCGCTTTCAGCGCCGCCGCCTGCGCGGCTTTTACGGCGTTGTAGAGTTTCTTCAGTTCCGGATTTGCGGGTCCGCGGCAGACTGTACGGGTCATATCGCCCCAATAGCCTGTTTTTTCCGAGCGCGGAAAAATATCCAGAATGATCGACTGGCCGGCAAAGAGCGGTCCGTGTCCACGCTCGTGCGGATCAGTTCCCTGATCCCCGCCGGCGACGATGGTCTCCACACCGGCGCAGTCGTGATCGATCAGTGTTTTATGGATGAGCTGCCGCACCTTTTCAGAAGTCAGCTTTTCGCGCCCCTTATATAAGGTGCCGTCTTTTCCGATTCGGGCAGAGCCGATCAGTTCAACGCCGGCTTTCATCGCCGCGGCCGCCGCCTGCTGGCTTTTCCGAATCCTGGTAATTTCCGCAGCGCTTTTCACCTTCCGCTGCGGACAGGTTGGGTTCCGGTCCACCGAAATGCTGATGCCCGCCTGTTCAAGCTGCTGGAAAAGGCCGGCTGGGAAGTCATTCGGAACCGTCAGCCGTTTCACCCCCGCCCTCTCCATCAGCGCCTTAACCTGCTCCACCTGATTCCACGCGGCCTTGCCTTTCAGGCCGAGATCCTCCGGCGTATAAACCTGTGTATTAGCTGTGGATTGTTTTTCCGCACGGCCTTTTTCCATTGCTGAAACGAGCAGGCAGCCGCCGGAACTGGTTTTCAGGTAAAGGAATGGGTCCGGGGCAGTAAACCCGCTTAAATAATGGATATTCGTGGTGCTCGGGAACGATCCGGAGAGCAGAATCAGGCCTGTTAATCGGTTCATACGGGCGCAACCTCCTGTTAAATTATGTGTTATACGAATGCCGGCAATTGATCATACATTATTGTTTTAACATTTACCGAACAATCGCCGGGCTATCTTGTGGTCGAGCATATCATGCCGCCTACATTTTGTGGTTTGAAAATTTTTACCCTCAAATAATTGCTCCGTACTTGAGCCTGCGGAGCGCTTACACTACCTTTCAAACTCGCATTACAGAACTGATAGCAATCAGGAAGTAACTGCCTGTTAATAACTTGTCAATAAGTCAGGGAGACCTGTTAAGGGAAAGATCAAAAGGGAACATGGACAAGGACTGCACGAATATTTGGGAAGAAGCCTGTAAACAGCTGAAAGGCATTCTGTCCGGCGATATCTACGACCGCTGGATTGCTGTTATTCAATGTTTGGACATCACCGGGACCACCATGCGTCTCGCTGTGGCGAATGATTTTTATAAAGACTGGCTCGAGGAAAACTATTTTCCGATGATCCGCAAAGCCGTCATGGTGGTCAGCGGCCGGGAAATGGATATTACACTGGAAGTGGATTCAAGCGCATTCAGCGCAGTGAGCACGGAACCGCCGGAACCGGAACCGCAGCATGCGATTTCCATTCCGAATCCATTCGAGAAGAAAAAGCCGAACCACAACCTGAACCCGAACTATACGTTCGATGCGTATGTCGTCGGCGCCGCCAACCAGTTTGCCCACGCGGCGGCCATGGCAGCGGCCAACTCGCCGTCACGCACCTACAACCCCCTCTTCATCTACGGCGGGGTCGGACTGGGAAAAACCCATCTGATGCAGGCGATCGGTAATCATATTATTTCGAAAAAACCGCGCGCCAAGGTGTGCTACATCACCTGTGAGACCTTCACGAACGAATATATTGAAGCCCTGCAGAACAACAACGTCTCCGCGTTCCGGAAAAAATACCGGAAAATCGACATGCTGATGATCGATGACATTCAGTTTCTCGACGGCAAACAACGCCTGCAGGAGGAGTTCTTCCACACCTTCAACACCCTTTTCGAAAGCCATAAACAGATTGTACTCACCTCAGACCGCACACCGAGCGAAATGGCCGGCCTGGCTCCGCGCCTGATTTCACGCTTTGAGTGGGGCCTGGTTACTGAGCTCGGAAAACCGGATGTGGAAACCCGCACCGCAATTCTGCGCAAAAAAGCCGAACTGCTGAACCTGAATATTAATCACGAACTGCTGGATTATCTCGCACAGCGTGTTTCATCCAATGTCCGCAGCCTGGAAGGCGCACTGATTCGAGTGGCCACCTTTATGTCGCTGACCAATCAGCAGGTGGATATTCAGAAAGTCGAAGAACTGCTGCACGACCTGCTCGACAAAGAATCCGCTGCCGCGATCAGTGTTGAACTCATCCAGCGCACCGTTGCGGAACATTTCGACCTTCGCATCCAGGACCTTACCAGTAAGAAGCGCTCAAAGGATATCGCCTGGCCGCGCCAGATTGCCATGCACCTCTCACGAACCATGACATCGCAGTCATTCCCGGTGATCGGTCAACAGTTCAGCCGCAACCACGCCACCATTCTTTATGCCCATGAGCAGGTTTCCTCTAAAGCGAGCGATGACCGTGCGCTGCAGCAGACCATCTCCATCTTAAAAGACAAGGTGAATAAAAACGCGGCCAAAACCCTTGTTTAGACCGATTGTTATCTGATGCCTTTTAAAGCCTCCTGTTTTTCGCAGGAGGCTTTTTTCGGATAGGCAGGATTACGTGCCCGCATCTGCGCACAGGCACCGGATTCTGCCTGGTGCATTCCCCTGCAGAATCAGCTAAAAGAGATGTACGGAATACGGAGCGCTGTATATCCGGCTCATACGCAAGACACGCGCTCTCCCCACCCTCAGCACGAAGGGAATAGAATGACTCAAAACCGCACCGCACCCAAACCGGTTTCAGCGGCCAGCAGTACGCCATGGCCCCCCTCTTGGAATTTATAGTCCTGCGCGCTTTTTCGCTTAATCTACGGCGCGTTCTCAGGCTCAGCCAGCAGCAGCCCTTCTGCTAACTGGACATGCAGATTTTTATCTAAATTCCTGCTTCCTAGGTTTGGAAAATGGCGCGCATTCAGGCATTCTCTTCTACACATATTCGGAACCGTTTTCAGGAATCAAGGGAGCACCGTGGAACCCTTATCCCCTGTTAATAATTTACGAATAACCTGTGGACCATCTGATGACAGAATTAACAACTCGGTATTGTGAACAGTTCGGGCAGTTTATACCCAGCTTATCAACAGGCTTGTTATGTTTTTCAAGGTTTTACAGGTGACGGGGTTACAGAAAAAAAGTACGTTTTTAGGCGGTTATCCACAGACCATACTAATAGTGATTTTTATAAATAAACTATATCTATATAACAGGAGGCTTGTTAATGAAGTTCAGCATCGAGAAGGATCAGATATTGGAGGCACTGCAGAAGGTGCAGTCGATTGTGGGTCAGCGGACGACGCTGCCGATTCTTTCGAACGTGCTGCTTGAAGCAAGCAACGGCAAATTGACACTCACCACCACCGACATGGAAGTGAGTGTGAGAACGGGGATCGAAGCGGATATTGATGAGGATGGCGCTACCACCCTCCCCGCCCGTCGTTTCTTCAGCATTTGCCGGGACCTTCCAAGTCATCAGGTGGATGTCGGGGTCAGCAACGATGATGTGGCCACGATTATCTCAGGGTCATACAGCTGTAAGCTCGAGGGGCTTTCAAAGGATGACTTTCCTCCGATGCCTACGTTTGAGGCGAGTTGCTCGTATACGCTTCAGCAGGGTACCCTGAAGGATATCCTTCAGAAAACCTCCTACGCGGCCTCTACGGACGAATCTCGTGCGATTCTGAACGGCTCCCTGATGGCGTTCCGCGACAATAAGCTGACAACTGTTTGTACGGACGGACGCCGCCTGGCGCTGGTTGAGCAGGAAATCGAAATGCCGGATGACGTTGAAACCGATATCGTGGTTCCGAGTAAAACGGTTAATGAGCTGATTAAGACGCTCGGCGATGAGGGGGATGCCAGAATCAGAATGTCTACTACACAGGTGGCTTTTGAGTTCGGGAATATCTTCATTATCTCCAAGCTGATCGACGGCACCTATCCGAACTACCGCCAGGTGATACCGTCTCAGTGTGAGGAGCGTATTGCCATTGACCGCGAAATGCTGCAGAGCGCGGTTCGCCGTGTATCGCTTATGCTGGATGATCAGGCCGCATCGGTAAAAATCCAGATCACGGAAAACCGTATGGAGCTTTTAACCTCTTCGCCGGAGATCGGTGAATCCCGGGAGGCGGTACCGGTGAAATATTCCGGAAAAGACATCACCATCGCCTTTAATCCGGCCTTTCTGATGGCGCCGCTGAAACACCTGGATTCCGATGAAGTGTATCTGGAGCTGTCTGATGAGCTCAGCCCGGGCGTGATTAAAACGAATGTTCCGTTCCTTTATGTGATCATGCCGATCCGCGTGAGCTAATCAGAGGAATATGCTGGAACGCTAAAAAGGACAGCGGTTTCGCTGTCCTTTTTGGTCTGGAAACAAAAAAAGAAATCCACGAGTGAATTTCCTGTCCTGTAGTAAAATGGTTGCCGAACTAGGGGTCGAACCTAGACTAAGCGAGTCAGAGTCGCTTGTGCTGCCATTACACCATTCGGCATCGAATGAGGGCAGAAAGTAGCTATTTCCCTGAGCGGGATCAAGCAGGTTTTATCGAAAAAATGCAGCGAACTAACCAGAAGAAAATTATTCGCCTACTAGGAGTCGGATTTGATGCCGACGACGGTCATGTCCGCATCACTAAAGGTGAGAACTATGATGTGGTTATGGGATCGGAAGAAAGCCACGCTTATATACAGGAGCTGATCCGGAAAATTGAAGATGCGCTGGCGGCGCAGAATCTGTCGCTGGATGAGCTCACACCGGAAGAATTTTCAGATTTCGTGAAAAAGCATCTGTAGAGTCTTTTCGGAGCCGCGACAGCCGTTTGCTGATTTCAACATCTATTATTTCCATATGCCGGCGATTTCTGTTCCGCAGTCCGGGCAAGTCCCTTCGGGGATTCTATGCAGGCTGATTTTATAGCCGCTGCGCTCAATAAGACGGGTGCCGCATCCAGGGCACCACGTCGATTCCCCTGCCCTATCCTGCATATTTCCAACATAAACAAATCTTAAACCCGCTTGCTGGGCGATATCTCTGGCTCTAATGATGGTTTGTATCGGTGTCGGCGGTAAGTCATTCAGCTGGTGCTGTGGAAAAAAACGAGAAAAATGGAGGGGGGTAGTTTCTCCGAGATTGTCGATGATCCAATTGCACAGCTGCTTTGTCTCATCTTCCGAATCATTGAGTGTTGGAATGATTAAATGGGTTATTTCAAGGAATACACCACAATCCTTCATGATTTTAAGGGCATTTAGGACGGGTTTTAGGCGGGCTTTACAGATCGTACGGTAAAAATCATCGGAGAATGACTTTAAATCGACATTTGCCGCATCAACGTATCGGCAGATTTTCTGTAAAGGGGCGGGATTAATGAAGGCTGCTGTTACCAGAACGTTCTTAAGTCCTATTTTTGAAGCTTTTTGACAGCAGTCTTTGGTGAATTCATAGGAAACCAGCGGCTCGGCATAGGTGTATGCGATGGATTGAAGCATCCTTCGCTTCGCTGTTAGCGCAATATCGCAGGGTGATAGCGTCTCTTGCGGGATGACTGCTGATTGGGAGATAGATGCGTTCTGACACTGTTTGCAATGAAGGTTGCATCCGGCGGTTCCTACGGAGAGTATCTCTGTACCCGGAAGAAAGTGGTAGAGCGGTTTTTTTTCAACGGGATCGACCTGGAGGGTGCATGGCCGGGCATATGTCATGCACTCGATTACACCGCCGGAATTCCTTCGGACTCGGCAATCACCGATTTGCCCCTCCGCAAGTTCGCACCCTTTCGGGCAGATGGTGCATTTAATCCCGGCTTTCATCCTTTCCGCTCTCTGTAAAAAAGGCATCCAACCCATCGAACACATTGAACCCTCCGCCTTTGAATGAATCATCGGCCGTAGTGTTGAATCCCCTCATTTTCTGTTTTTCGTGTTCATGATCATGGCAGTAGACGCAAAGAAGTTCCCAGTTACTGCCGTTCGGTGGATTATTTTCATGATTATGATCTTTGTGGTGAACAGTAAGCTCTTTGAGCTTCGCGCCTTCAAACTCCCGTCCGCAACTGGCGCACACGTGCGGATATATTTTAAGTGCTTTGGCGCGATAGCCTTTTTCCCGTTCGGCCGCCTGCTGGCGGATCATTTTCAGTTTGTCATTTGGAGTCATTGATTACAGACCTCAAGGCGGATTCCAGATTCATGTGTTTAAATTCAAACTTTGTTTCTAATAAAACATTAGGCATTACGCGGCTACTGGAAAGCAATAATGCATCGGCCATTTCGCCAAAGAGCAGGCGGGCGGCAAAGGAAGGGAGCGGTAGGACCGTTGGACGTTTGAGTACTTTACCAAGCACCTTTGTAAATTCGGCGTTGGGAAGCGGATTCGGGGATACCATATTGACGGGACCTGAAATTTCCGGATGTTCAATGATATGAATAATTGCACGCACCATATCGCTAATGGATATCCAGCTCATATACTGCTTTCCAGATCCAAGTTTCCCCCCTCCCCCGAGTTTAAAAGGCGTCAGCATTTTCTTCAGTGCTCCTCCTTCAGAAGAAAGTACGATCCCTGTTCGCAGATGGACTGTTCGTACACCGGATTCCATGGCGGATTTGGTCTGCTCTTCCCACCCGATGCATACCTCAGGTAGGAAACCGCTCCCCGGCAGGCTCTTTTCCGTAAGTATCTCATCTGTTCTGTCTCCGTAATAACCGATTGCGGATCCGGATATGAATACCTTTGGCTTATGCTGCGCAGTTGCGATCTGTGAGCTCAACGCGTGGGTTCCTTCAATCCTGCTGTTCTTAATCGCTTCTTTTTTAGCTGACATCCACCGTCCGTTTGCGATGTTTTCGCCGGCGAGATGAACCACTGCATCGATATCTTCAAAACCGATGGGTGCTGATAGATTACGCCCGAGCCGTGTGATTTCGTGCCCGGCGCCGCTCAGTACGTGGACCAGTTGGGATCCGATGAGGCCGTGCGAACCTGAAATTAGAACATTCATGATCTGCTCCCTTCCCGTTGACGTACTATAGTTCGTGCGCAACCATTGTGCACAACATAACTTTATCTAAGTTCGCTATACGTATACTGACGCTTCCTTCTTTGTTTATCCAGAATCGGGATTGTTGTGGTGGTTTATTTGTTACAACTCTCTGTAGACAAATTGGTTGTATGGTGAGACGATTCACCGCTTTAAAATAACAGGTAAAATAAATGAGTAAGTCTTTGTATGATGTAATTGTGGTTGGCGGCGGGCATGCTGGATATGAAGCCGCGCTGGCTTCTGCTCGCATGGGAGCAAAAACACTGCTGATAACCCTCGATAAAAAATTAATCGGGCGTTTGCCGTGTAATCCGGCGATTGGCGGCATTGCTAAATCGCATTTAGTTTCGGAACTGGATGCGCTCGGAGGTGAGCTTGGACGCAATACGGATTACACCGGTATTCAATATCGAATGCTGAATACCCGCAAAGGACCTGCGGTGCAGTCAAATCGTGTTCAGTGTGATAAAGATTTATTCCCCCTGCGTATCCAGGCTGTATTGAAGATGCAGGATAATTTGGATATTCACGATGATATTGTTACTGCGATTCGAACCAAGGGTGGGCGTATCTGTGGAATTACCACGCGAGGAAGCGGGGACATTGATTCTAAATCTGTGGTGATCTGCACAGGCACGTTTTTGCGGGGACGCGTTCTTATTGGGCGAACGAGCATTAAAGAGGGCCGAATGGGTGAGGAATCTGCGGAGGAATTATCCGCTTCGTTTGATCGCTTCGGTTTTGAGCTTGGAAGGCTAAAGACTGGAACCCCCCCGCGGATACATCGTGATTCAGTGGATTGCTCCAGAATGGAGATACAGCCTGGTGATGAGCCCCCACCCTTCTTCTCCCGTTTAGCACGTAAGGAGTGGAAAATGTTCCACGAGGAACAGAGCAGTTTGGATGCGCATCAAATGAACCGCTTGTTCCACGTAGAACATCCGGAACTGCATCCCTGGAACCCTGGTTCAGATCAAATACCCTGCTGGTTGACGCATACCAACGAGAATACCCATCAGATAATCGCGGATAATCTAGATAAAAGCTCTATGTACGGCGGTATGGTGGAGGGTACCGGCGCCCGATACTGCCCCTCAATCGAGGATAAGGTGGTGAAATTTTCCGGGCGTGATGCTCATCATGTCTTCGTAGAGCCCGAAGGGCGGAATAATATTCGTCTCTACCCGAATGGGACATCGAATAGTCTTCCTGAAGATATTCAAAAGCAGATGATTCAATCTATAGTCGGGTTGGAAAACGCAGAAATTATCCGACCTGGCTATGCGATCGAGTATGATTATGCGGATCCGACGCAGCTTTTCCATACTCTTGAAACGAAACGCGTGGAGAATCTCTTTTTTGCGGGGCAGTTGAATGGAACTACCGGCTATGAGGAAGCTGCGGGGCAGGGATTTGTTGCTGGTGCAAATGCAGCATTAAAATCGCAGGGATTGGAGGCCTTCACGCTTAGCCGCAATGAAAGTTATATCGGCGTTCTGATTGATGATTTGGTGACGAAAGGAACGGATGAGCCGTACAGGATGTTTACCTCTCGGTCGGAACACCGCTTAACCCTTCGTCAGGATAATGTCTATTACCGGCTCCACGAAAAAGCCAAGCAGTTGAATATTATATCTCCAGCTGAAATAAATGAAATATCCAGTGAGTGGAGGGATATTCAGTCTGAAATACAGCGGCTTGAAAAGGTTTTTAATAATGGAAAATCACTGGCTCAGCTTCTTAGACAGCCGGAAAATATGTACAGCAACTTACCGCAGATTGATAGGAACCTCTCGGAAGAGGTGATTCATCAGGTTGAGATTGAGGTAAAATATGCCGGATATATCAAACGCGAGAAAGAGCGTATTTTAACCGCTAAGCGTCAGGAAAATCAGTTGCTTCCGCCAGACTTTAATTATGATGAAATCAAGAGTCTGCGGTTTGAAGCACGCGAGAAATTGAAGAAGATTAGGCCTGAAAATCTGGGCCAGGCCGCGCGGATTTCCGGCGTGAATCCATCAGATATATCTATTCTTGGTATGTGGGTAAAACGATCTGCTGATGTGTCATAGTTTTTAGTCGGATAGTTTGAGGGTGGTGCGCGTCCGATGGGCGCGCTTTTTTTACGCCGGACTGATCGAACGCAGAATTAGTATTACCTATAAGACAATAGAAGTTTACATAAAATTTTCCGAAATGCATAGCTTTCTGGACCGTATCAGCCATTTGATGATCCTTATGGCAGGGTGGCTGATGCTTTTGCACTTATGTTTCTGTATTAATATAGTATTTTATATTATTTAAAATAATATTCAGAATTAATGATGTGTGGAATTGTATAAATAAATCTGAATTTCGCACGATATTTAGAAACCGTTGAGGATTCGCAATTTTCTCAAGGCATTGGTTATCGTTTTAATGCCGGTGTTTAATCCTGGGAAATCATGATCTTGAATAATGTGAACCTGAGATCAGGGAGCGCTTGTTGTGGCGTACCTTGTATCCAACATGATCTAGTTGGTGTTTTCGAGGCAGGGATGGGTGAATTCAGTAATAATCGGATTCTGAAATTATGGCTGTGGGGTGGGGGATTACAGCTCTTCTGTCATAAGGCAGCTGATCTTAGGGATGGTGAGCACGTTAAACCGCGGGAGTTTAGGTATGCGGGCAGAAGTCGGGGGCGGACGAGCTGTATGAGTTATGTTTGTTGCTATTGAATAAAAGGAATAAGAAATAGAAAAACTAAGCGCAAGTGGCTATATTCTGAAAGTCGAAAAAGGAGAGAATATGGATAAGCATATTATAGTCGGTGTGCATATTGTTGACCGGAAAAAACATGCGGTGGATGTTCAAAAAGTATTTACAGAACTTGGTCGAGAGATAAAGACCCGCCTAGGAATACATGATGACATCTGTGAGGAAAATGGTTTGATACTGCTGGAAATGGCAGACACGCCGGAAACTGTACGAATGATTGATCAGCTATCGGCGATTGAGGGTGTTGATTGCCAGACCATGCAGTTTCATCACTAGTAATAAGTTCCAAGGGATAGAAGCTCTAATTGAATAAGGTGCGGCTGCATTTGATGTAATACGGCTGGTAGAGCGATATATCCTTTGATCGAGTTTTGGATTTTTACTGGCACATTCTGGTTAGTGTCGTTTGTTTTACTGGGTTTCCGCTTATTTGTAGGTAGAAAGCTGGGATGTATTTATAAAGCCGATTCTACAGCGGTATTCATTACCGCATACGCCGCCGGCAAAATAAGAACGACAGCGGCGTGAAGGAAATCAAGTCGTAACCAGCGATCCTGAAAACCGGTGTCTTGCTCCCTTATAGTATTATTTTATTACGCTGGCTGTTTCGGAGTGGTGTGTTTCTTGTCGACGTTATTGCTAACAGCAGTCTTTTCTTTTTTAAGTTACTTGATCAACCGGGGCTGTATGAGCACTATTCCCCGCCTGATGTTTGGAGTTCCCCGGCCTCGGGGGATATGGAGAAGCTATGAGTTTACAGTCGGTTGCAATCATTTTGGGTATTCTGGGTATTGCCGGGGGGCTGACGGGAATATTCCGCCCGGATCTGATCAAGCGATTTGCGGAGCTCTTTCCGCGAAGTGTTGTCCCGGCGTGGGTTTTGACGGCACTTTGCTGCTTTCTTGGAGCGAAAGAGGCTAACGGGATGAATATGGGCTCGGTTGATGTTATAAAACCCTATATTCCATTTGTTTCGGTGGGCGTTTTTACCGCTAGCGTGGTCTATATGAAGGAGCTGCTCGCACCGCGCGCACTCGGGGGATTTCTTTGCCTGATTTCAGTACCGATTTGCCGCACAGCCGCAATGTCGGGTGCTCCGTTTTTTCAGGTGGTGACCGCGGTTATGTACCTTGCGGTCATTTACGGCATCATTACGCTGATGTCGCCGTGGTATTTCCGGAAGTTTTACAAGCCTCTTATGGGCAATGATAAGCTGTTTAAGGCGACCGCAATTGCAAAGACTGCAGTCGGAACCGTTCTGCTGCTGCTCGGGCTATTTGTTTACTGAGTGCTTATTCGGTCTCTTCGCTTTCTAGCACTTTCTGTGTGTCCCAGGCCCGTTTACATTTTCGGATCTGCTCATTGTATTCATCGACCTGTTCTTTGGTCACGCCTTTGCCGTATTTGGCTGCTAGCTTAGCCATTGTGGTGATGGCGTCATAAGCTTTTTCATAATCGCCGTTTATATAATGCGCCTCGGAGAGCGTACTCCAAATGTGGTGGTCATTCGGTTCAAGGATCATGGCTTCCTGGGCATATCGGACGGCTTTTTTTCCATCGCGGTACTTCGGATCTTCTGCTGTAGCGTAAAGCCACGCCAGATTGTTTTTCAGCGTAAAATCTTCCGGATCCTGCTCGATGAGTTTGAGGAGCAGTGCTTCAGCTTTTGCATATGCCTTAGCGCTAATGTAGACATGAGCAACAATATAATTGGCTTCAGTATTTTCCGGATCGATTTCTAGCACTCGTTCATACGCACCCATTGCGGATACAAAGTCGTCATCCTGAAAATAGACCTGGGCGACATCCAGCAGGAAACGGATACGCTCCTCATCGGTTCGCTCATTGATAACGAGTCCCGAGCTGGTTTGGGAGCTCGTTGAGGCATCCTGTGCGTTAGCGGCCAGGGTTAAACCGCAAGCTGTCAGAAGAATAATTCGAAAGGGTTTCATAGCTGATTCCTATTGAGCGCTTGAAATAATGACCTGAACCACCGCCGGTTCGGCTTTGATATGCTGCATGTTTACGGGCAAATTCACTACAACCGGGAGTTCGTAGGATGTGTTTTCAATCAGCTCTTCGCAGTTAATATAAGCAAAAACATCCTTCTCCTGCAGGGATAGTACCTGGTCTTTCAGGCCCTGCACTGTAACACGAATGGTTTCAGGGATAACTCTTACGGATCGGTTTTCCCCGGAAGCCTCGAGGATACGCACCGGTACGTGGTCAAACTGGGCCGTGCTGTCCCGCTCTTCCAGGACAACTTCAACCGAAACCCAATTGGGTTCAACGCTCATGCGCCCGACCTGCGGAACCGCGATCGGAACACTTTCCTTGAAACTTCCCTGGCGGTTTTTAAGATCGATTGCTTCCGTATGAATGTTCTCCATGCTGTCAAGCGTCTGCCGGGCACCGAAAACACGAACGGATGCCGGCGAGCATACGACGCGTTCAACTTCAAGTCCCTCGGGGAGACTGCCGTTCATCGACGCTTTAACCGGAAGCAGCTTTTCACTTTTCTGGTCCAGGCGGATCATAATTTCAGACGGACTGAAGCTGACAACTTTTGCACCGGTCGGATTTTTCAGGTGGGCTTCCGTTAGCTTGATCGTCATCTCTTTGCCGCGCTCCGGATGCTGGACCGGGATCAGCACCTGCAGCTGATCGCTGTTCAGGTAGGGGATATCTTCGCGCGAACCGCGGAATGAGATATTCACGCGCTGCACGGACTTTTCCCATACCGCCCATCCGTCTGGCGCTTCGACATCAACCGCGACACTTGAAACTGACATTTCCAGCCCGATAATTTTGCGGATACTCTGCCAGCCGAGAAACGCAAGAATGAAGCAGAGAATGATCAGAAAGCGGTCTTTCCAGATTTGATTCCAGGCGGCGGAGTATCTACTCATCGTTTTTCTCCTCGCTGAACGGCATTAAAACCGTATCGGAAAGGTCGGCCTCACCGGTCTCGATCTTTTCACGGAAGCGGGTAAGTCCTGTCCGCTCACGGCGCAGCATTGAGGAGAGCATACGGCGCAGGCGGTCATCGTTCAGGCCGCGGCGCAGGCGCCCGTTATACGCCAGGGACACCGCACCGGTCTCCTCTGAAACCACAACCACAATGGCATCCGTTTCCTCGGTAATGCCGATCGCGGCGCGATGCCGCGTTCCGAGTGTTTTGCTCAGCTCCTCTTTCTGGGAGAGGGGGAAGAGACAGCCGGCCGCACAAATCCGGTCGCCGGAAATGATGACACCGCCGTCATGCAGCGGCGTATGCGGAAAAAAGATAGTCGAAAGCAGTTCTGCACTCACTGCACTGTTCATTTTTGTGCCCGTATCCTGGATGGCGCGCATTCCGATTTCGCGTTCGATGGCAATCAGGGCGCCGATTTTACGTTTCGAGAGCAGCTTCACACACTGCATGATCGGGTCCACCAGCGTTTTCTGAGAGGCCATGGCATTTGTGCGCCACGGCTGCCGGCCGAGCCGGGCGAGTACGCGGCGGATTTCCGGCTGGAAAATCACCACCGTGGCCAGAGAGATATAGAGCATCAGTTTAGAGAGGATCCAGTTGAGGACGTCCAGGTGACTCAGGCTTGTAATGGCATAGAGCGCGCTGAAAAGGATGATTAATCCCGTCAGGATCGACGAACCGCGCGTTCCCTTGAACAGTCTGAAAACAAAGTAAAGCAGGGCCGTGAGAATAAAAATCTCAAGCCAGCCCAGCACATCAGGTAGTTCTAAAGCGTCTTTCCACTGCATCACGATTCACCGGCGGAAAGTGTATCCACGATGCGGCAGACATCGCAAGTGTCGATTACGTCATGGACGCGCAAAATATGCGCACCGTGCGCCGCTGCCCAGCCGGCAATGCCCAGGCTGCCTGCCCGCCGCGCCGCCGGATTTTCCCGGTTCAGCAGTTTTCCGATCATGCTTTTACGCGAAGCGCCGATCAGCACGGGTGCCGCAGCGGCCAAATCCGGAATACCCCGCAGCAGCTGCAGGTTGTGCTCCAATGATTTACCAAAGCCGATACCCGGGTCGATCACAATACTTTCGCGCAGCACCCCGCAGTTAACAGCCCATTCAACCCGGTTGTGCAGGTAGCTGCGGATTTCATCGACCGCATTATCGTAGGCCGGCTGCCGCTGCATGGTTTTCGGAGTACCCTTCATATGCATCAGCACAACACCTGCACCGCAGTCGGCCGCGGCGCCGGCCATCGCCGGATCGGCCTCAAAACCGGATACATCATTAATAATATCTGCGCCCGCTTCCATGGCCGCCCGTGCAACCGCCGCTTTCATGGTATCAATCGATATCGGAATATCGCACTGCGCCCGCAGCTGCCGGATCACCGGAAGGGTGCGCCGCATTTCATCCTTTGCATTCACGGGTTCCGCGCCGGGCCGGGTCGATTCACCGCCGATATCGATGATGTCCGCGCCCTCTTCGATCATTTGCAGTGCGTGCTCGACGGCGGCACCCGGATCGTTAAACGCGCCGCCGTCGGAAAAGGAATCGGGCGTGACATTCAGGATACCCATCACCAGCGTCTTTTCACCCAGCCGGATGGTGCGTCCGGCGCACAGCCAATTGGTTATCTTCCGCGGGTTCACAGCTGCACCTCCAGGCCGTCCCACGGAACCGTTACGGCATCGCCGAGCTGTTCCTGCAGAAGGCGGTGGTCGGAGTTGTGGGTCAGATGTGTAATGAAGGACTGCTTCGCACCGATCTGCTGCAGATGGTCAACGCATTCCTGGGTGGTGAAATGGGTGGGGTGGGGGGCCGGTCGGAGTCCATCGAGAATCATGGCATCGAGGCGGTCGAGCAGCTGGAATGTTTCGTTCGGAATGCCGCTGCAGTCCGGAATATAGGCCAGCCGTTTGCCGCCGCTCTCCACGCGGAAGCCGTAGATTCGGTCTGCGCCGTGCGAAACGGGCAGGGGCGTGATACAGCAGTCCTCATCCAGCTCGACCGGCTCGGACATATCGGTGAAAACCACGCGCGGTACGCTCTCGAAGCCGTAACTGGCCCGGTCGACATAATCGTACTTCTTGCGCATTTGTTTAATGGTCCCGGGCGATCCGTATACCGGAATGTGTTCCCGCTGCAGGGTGCTGAACCGGCGCACATCGTCGAAGCCGTAAATATGGTCAGCATGCGGATGGGTCAGGAAAACGGCATCCACGCGCTTTACGCCGAACGTCAGCACCTGGTCGCGGAAATCGGGCGGCGTATCAATGATGATATGCTTGTTTGCCGTCACGATATAGAGGCTGCTGCGCCGTCGTTTATTGAGTGGATTGCTGGAGGTGCATACCTTGCAGGAACACCCGATCATCGGGATTCCGTGGGAGGTTCCGGTGCCTAGAAAAGTAAATTGCATATCAGTTCACAACGCAGTGGCGTACAAGCGCCAGGGATCTTGGAAAAATGATATCGAAGCGGTCGGGCAGTTCGCGGTCCGTTTCGATGGCGGGTTGATACTCAACGTTGCGCAGCAGCAGGTATTTGCCGGAATATTCCTGCAGCAGCCCGGCGAATTCAACCACTGTACCGCCTTCGAGCATTTCCACAACGACCTGGCGGCTGAGATATTTTTCAAGCACGGGTTCGTAGGTATTCGGCACGGTATCAATCAACGTGCTGCCGATTTCACCGGCGCGCTTGTCCGCCCCGCTGATTTTTCCGATGGGTGTGCTCTTTTTCACGCTGCCGATCAGCATCGTCAGTGCTTGCGCAACGGCATCGCGCAGGGTGTTGAACAGATTCCACAGCCAGCGGCGCATGCGGCGGAAAAAGGAGGGATTGGCAATCCGCTGAATTTCCTTCTGCCAGCGCGCATATTCTTTGGTACCGGCCTGCGGCGACGGCTGGATTATTTTTTTAATGTGGTCGATCTCCGGTGCGTAGAGGACATAGCTGGCCTTTTTGAGGCCGGTTTCATCCTTTTCGGGCTGTTCAAAAACCAGTTCCATGGTTTTGGGAAAGGCGATAAAGCGGCCCCAGAGCCATTTACCCGACTGCATTAGAATCATAACCGGTTCGCGGTTAAAGTATTTCAGGCATTGGTCACGCTTGCGGCGCGAGGCAATTGCGGCAATGGTGGCTGCGAGAAACAGCAGGGCCATCGGCAGCCAGAATTCGAGCATGTTTATTCCCCCCAATAAAAAACGTGGTGCAGTTTTTTTCTGCACCACGGGATACACGGATTCGGCTGAAAATGAAAGCCCCGTTTGAACGAGTCCAAATCGGGGCGGTTCTTATGCGGCATGCTCGTGTTCGTAATAGTGTGCGTCACACCAGCACAGAGGCAGTGCTTCCCCCGACGGAAAAACGAGTTCCGTCTTCAGGAAGTTTTCCGGACGCTGAATGATATCTCCCGCATGGGAACGCGCACGGATTGTGGGCGAATTCGGGTTGATGACATCCGGCAGGTCGATCACCTCGACCAAATCTCCGGTTGGGGCATGTTTCAGGAACATATTCACCTCCGATTCCTTGGATTAATGATTTCTCTAACCTACATGACGTTCGACCATGCCGGTAAAAAAGAGTTCATTCAGCGGATTGAATAAGTTTATAAAGTAAAATGGGTATAAAGCGGTGTGTGTTTTATACGCCGGCTGCCGTATCATTTCCGGCTTTTTTCATCATAAACCACTGCATCGGAAGGCCGAGTGATGCACTCAGCAGGCCGCGCCCCACAAAGAACATGCAGATGACCCCGATTGTGAACGAGGCTGCGATCAGGCGGCCGATACTGCGGAAACCGAATCCGTTAATAAAACCGGCCGCAATCGATGAAATAATCATACCGCAGGTCAGCAGCAGGTTGACCACCGAGTCGTAAACAAAGTGACCGACCGTATAGGACGAGGTCTGGGCCTCGGCCGGATCGATGCCGAAAAAGCCGGCCGCGAGGTTCAGCGTGCCGAAAATGGTGGTCAGCAGCAGCAGGGTAATCATCACATAGCCGCTGGCGAAAAGGAACGCGGCGAATTTGGTGCGTTTCTGGATAGTGCGGGAGAGAAACAGCTTTTTACCATGCGCCATAAAGGCGCGCATCACGCCGTAAGCCCAGCGCATCTGCTGTTTGAACAGATCGCTCGGGGTGTAGGGGACTTCGCAGCGGATCCGCAGGTCGTCCACATAGGCAATCCGCTTACCGGCTGTAATCACCCGCAGGGAATAATCCACGTCCTCGGTCAGTGCGCCCATGGTCCAGCCGCCCTGCTCGATCAGGCAGCTCTTTTTCACCAGCTCGCCGGAACCGCAGAAGACGCACTGGTTGGTTGCCGCCTTCAGGAACGGCAGAATCACGGAATGGATGATGTTCACAATACCCGTACCCATCAGGGTGCTGTGGTTGTTGTGCACATTAATGATCCGCCACGCCGCCTGCGCGCCGGCAAGATCCGGATTTTTAATGACCGGAACCACCAGGCGTTTCAGGAAATCGCGCTTCGGCAGGAAGTCGGAATCCAGAATCAGGAGGTAGTCGCCGGTAGACTTCGGCAGCATGACATTCAGGTTGCCGGGTTTGAAACCAACATTTTCGCCCCGGCGGCTGATTTCCAGGCGCGGATTGGCCGCCGCAAACTCATCGATCTTCGCCGAGATTTCCGGGTCGCTGCTGTCGTCGCCGAGCATGATCTGGATTTTATCCTGCGGGTAATCGAATTCCAGGCAGCGGGCGGCGCAGTTGAGCGCAGCCAGCTCGTTATAGGTTGGGATCTGCACCGTAACTGTCGGGTAGAGCGATTCGTCGGCGATGATTTCCGGTTTGTTGCGCAGGCGCGCCAGTGCCAAAGCGAATGCCGTTACGATGAAATAACCCAGAGAGAGAATAAATGCTCCCATGAGAGCAAACTCAAAAATGGACTTGATTAAAGAATGAAAATTCATAATTTCTCCCCGATTTTTTTGTAAATCACGAAACTATCGTGAAATAACGGCGTTGTTTATAGGGATTAGCCCACTATGGCAACCCCCTGTTGAAATATTTTTCCGAAACAACAGGGGGCTGCCGCAGCCCGAAACAGGCTATTTTGTGGTGATGTTCAGCAGTTCCTGAATCATCGGAGAGAACTTAACCACCACCGGTGTAAAGACCACGCTGACCATCGTCATCAGCTTGATGAGGATATTGAGCGAGGGGCCGGAGGTGTCTTTGCAGGGGTCGCCGACGGTATCGCCGACCACGGCGGCTTTGTGGGCTTCGGAGCCTTTGCCGCCGTGCGCGCCCTTTTCAATATACTTCTTGGCATTGTCCCACGCACCGCCCGCATTGTTGAGCATCGTGGCCAGAACAAAGCCGGTCGTCAGTCCGCCGGCCAGCAGGCCCATCACGCCCGGAACGCCGAGAATCAGCCCGGTCACCACCGGAACAACAATCGCCAGCAGCGACGGCACCAGCATTTCGTGCTGGGCGCCCTTGGTTGAAATCGCAACGCAGGACGCATAGTCCGGTTTGCCGGTGCCTTCCATAATGCCGGGAATCTCGCGGAACTGGCGCCGTACTTCTTCCACCATCGCGCCGGCGGCGCGGCCGACCGCTTTCATGGTCATGGCGCAGAAAACGAAGGCCATCATGCCGCCCACAAAAAGGCCGCAGAGCAGCAGGGGATTCATGATGTGCAGTTCGTAGGCCCGGACAAAATCCATAATGCCGGCGTGCTCGGCCGCCTCGGCGGTGAAGCCCTGAAATACACCGTCGCCGGCCAAATTGCTGATCCAGATTTTGACCTCTTCAATATAAGCGGCCAGCAGTGCCATCGCCGTCAGCGCCGCCGAGCCGATTGCAAACCCCTTGCCGGTGGCCGCGGTGGTGTTGCCCAGCGAATCGAGGGCATCGGTCCGTTCACGCACTTCCGGCGGCAGCCCCGCCATTTCCGCGTTGCCGCCCGCATTGTCGGCAATCGGGCCGTACGCATCGGTCGCCAGCGTAATGCCGAGCGTGGCCAGCATGCCCACCGCCGCAAAACCGATGCCGTAAAGGCCCATCGACATATCGGAAAAGCCGCCCGCAAAGCCGAAGGCGCAGATGATGCCGATCACAATCGTAATCACCGGAATGCCGGCGGAATACATGCCCGTGGCCAGGCCGTCGATAATCGTCGTTGCCGGGCCCATCACCGCCTGGTCGGCGATCCCCTGCGTCGGTTTATAGTGATCCGAAGTGTAGTATTCGGTCGCCTGTCCGATAATGACGCCCGCCAGCAGGCCGGAAATAACGGAGAGAACAATCCCGCCGCTGATCAACCCGCTGAGCCAAAGGCCGATGAGCGCGAGCACAATCAGGACCGAGCTGCCGAGGGTGCCGGTCAGCAGGGCCTTTAATAGGTTTTTCTGCGAGGCCCCTTCTTTGCATTTCACCAGGAACATGCCGATGATGGAGAGGAGTGTACCAACCCCCGCCACGATCATCGGTGCAGTCACCAGGCCGACCGCCTCGGCTTCGGTGCCGGTGCCGTTCATAATATTGTGTGCGCCGACCGCCGCGCCGAGCGCTGCCGTGGCGAGGATCGAGCCGCAGTAGGATTCATAAAGGTCGGCGCCCATGCCCGCAACATCGCCCACATTATCGCCCACGTTATCGGCAATCGTAGCCGGGTTGCGCGGATCGTCCTCCGGAATGCCCGCTTCCACCTTGCCGACGAGGTCGGCGCCGACGTCTGCCGCTTTGGTGTAAATGCCGCCGCCGACACGTGCGAACAGCGCCTGCGTGGAGGCGCCCATGCCGAACGTAATCATCGTCGTGGTCATGTGGACCAGTTTTTCCGCCGTATCGCAGCCGGCGGGCACGAGCTCCATGCCCAGCATATGCCAGCCGTCGGTCATGTGCGCTGCCGTGTAGACCACCTTATCGAGAATCAGGTACCACAGGCAGATGTCCAGCAGGCCGAACCCGACCACCACCAGGCCCATCACCGCACCCGAGCGGAACGCCACCTGCAGCCCGCGGTTCAGCCCCTCGGAACAGCCCTGCGCCGTGCGCGACGAGGCCGCCGTCGCGGTTTTCATGCCGATAAAGCCGCAGAGGCCGGAGAAAAAGCCGCCGGTCAGGAAGGCAATCGGTACGAACGGATTCTGAATGCCGGCCAGCGCGAGGACCTGCAGGATAATCAGCAGCACCGCGAAGACAATGATCACCACTTTGTATTGGCGAAACAGATAGGCCATCGCGCCTTCGCGCACGTGCCCGGCAATTTCGATCATGGTTTCGTTGCCTTCATTGGCGCTGAGCATCTTCTTATAGAAGAAGACGGCGAAAAGTAGTGCGAGAACCGATGCGGCCGGTGCAATCCACCACATCCCCGTGATAACTGAATTCATTTTAACTCCCTGGTAATTTCGAGATACTGGATCTTTTATAACTTTTAAACGATGATAGGAGGCGTAAAGAGAGCAATCCAAGGAAAAAGCGAAGCAGGGTAAATGGGGATATGGTGATCCGGGAACCGGTTAATGGTTTCGGAAAGCCGGCCACACGGCCGGCAGGAATACTGAAGCGGAAAGATCGATGATATCCGCATCTATCAGCGGGACTGAACCCTTATGACTCAGTCAGCAGTTTCGAGCGGTAGGTCGATGCAGTAGAGTTCGGGGGTGGAGGCGTCGTCCCAGGAAAAGGCCAAATGGCCTGAATAGACGGTTACATAGCTGCCGTCGGCGTGGAGCAGGTCGCAGGGGCTCGGAACGGGCATGTGTCCGGTCTGCGCGCCGCGCGTCATCATATCCTTGGCAAACTGGTGCATTTCCGGCGGCATAATCAGTTCGACGAGGTCTTTATTAACGGCTTCATCGAGGCGGTGGCCGTAGAGGCTGATGGAGGCTTCATTCCAGAAAAAGATCTTCCCGAACCGGTTATAACCCTGCACAGCAATCTCGGGGTTGAGGGCCAGCAGATCCATAAAAGAGTCCCGCGTCGGAAATCCGTTGTTTTCCGCGGTACAGCAAAGCTCATGTATAATGGCTTTGGCATCCTGAATTGAATATTTCCTCATGGTCTACACCTCATCTTTCAGCAGAGTTATAGACCAAGGATCATGATATTAGAAACCCTTTTATATCCTTATGTAGAGTAGGTGTAATAGGTACATCATTTTTAAAGACAGGCTTTGGTTTGCCGGAAGGCGCGCGGGGACTCGCCGAGGATGCGGCGGAACTGGCGGGTGAAATAATTGCTGTCGTTAAATCCTGCTTCCAGCGCAATTTCCGTGATGCTCAGGTCGGTATTGCGCAGCATGTCCATGGCTTTCTGGATGCGCAGGCGGACGAGGTATTCAATGGGGGTTTGGCCGGTGGCTTTGCGGAACACGCGCATCAGGTTGCTGCGCGACATATGGGCGATGTCGAGCAGTTCATCGAGTTTCCAGTCTTTTGAGAAATCGTTTTCGAGTGCGCCGATGACGCTGCCGACCCGCAGCAGGGCATGGGCTTCGGTGGTGTCCGTTCCGTTATAGGCCCGCGACAGGTAGACGATGAGCTCCATCAGCTTGGCGCGCAGGGCGACCTCTTTGCCGGGCTCATCGTTCTCGCACTCGCGCTCCATTTCATCGCAGAGCCGTTCCACCTGCGCGAGCGGCACGCGCTTGAGATGCAGGCGACTGGCAAAACGGTGCTGCCGGCGGTAGTTGGGCTCGAGCATAAACATGGCGCAGTAGCCCGGCATGCAGCGCAGCTCATTTTCGGGCAGCTCGATTTTGTTCGGATCGTACATGATGTTAATCAGATCCAGGCTGCGCCGTTCGTAGAAATAGTGTTTTTGGTGGCCCTGCAGCAGGAAGACATCGCCGGCGGTCACCGGAAAAGCGGTTCCCTCGAGCATATGCATGGCGCTGCCCTGGGTCACAATCACCAATTCGCAGAAATCGTGGCTGTGTTCGATTTCGGTCAGATCGTGCGGGTGGGAAAGTGAATTTTCAATATCCGTGCCAACCCGTCGAACGGCTAAAGGAAAGCCTGTAAGGCCGAAATAGTGTAGACCGTCTGCAATTCTCGAATTCATAGTTGTGGGACTATAATGCTTAAACTTGGGATGATATTCAAGGCATTCGTACCCGGTTTTTGAAACATTGAACATCGGTTTTTAGCGAGGAATGAACAATGAGATATTTACTGGGTATAGACATCGGCAGCTCGTCCGTGAAGGCATCGCTGCTCGATATTGAGACCGGAAAATGCGCCGGCGACGCGCACTATCCGAAAAAGGAACAGATTATTGAATCCCCCGAGCCGGGCTTTGCGGAACAGGATCCGCAATGCTGGTACGACACCGCCAAGCAGTCCATTGCCGATGCGATGGCCGAGGCCGGCGCGGCACCGGAGGATGTGAAGGCGATCGGTATTGCCTATCAGATGCACGGACTCGTCTGTGTGGATAAAGACCAGAATGTACTGCGCAAAGCGATCATCTGGTGCGATTCCCGTGCGGTGCCGTACGGTGCGGAAGCCTTTGAAACGCTCGGCGGCGAAAAATGCCTGAGTCACCTGATGAACTCCCCGGGCAACTTTACCGCCGCCAAGCTGGCGTGGGTGAAAGAGAACGAGCCGGAGCTTTTTGCGAAGATCGACAAAATCATGCTGCCGGGCGACTGGATGGCGATGAAGCTGACCGGCGAAGCCTGCACCACCGCTTCCGGACTCTCCGAAGGCATGCTGTGGGACTTTAAAGAAGAAGCACCGGCCGAATTCCTGATGGATCACTGGGGATTCGATGAGAGCCTGCTGGCGAAAATCGTCCCGACCTTCGGCGATCAGGGCACGCTGACGGCAGCCGCGGCGGCGGATCTGGGACTGTTGGAAGGCACGCCGGTTTCCTACCGCGGCGGCGACCAGCCGAACAACGCGCTTTCGCTCAACGTGCTGAACCCCGGCGAAATTGCCGCCACTGCCGGCACCTCCGGCGTGGTCTACGGCGTGACCGAGCAGAAAAAATACGACCCGCAGTCGCGCGTCAACACCTTCGCCCACGTCAACCACAGCGCCGAAGACCCGCGCCTCGGCGTACTGCTGTGCATCAGCGGCACCTCCAGCTTTATTGCGTGGCTGAAGCGCACGCTCGATCCGATCTCCTATAAAGAGATGGATGAGATCATCGAAGACATTCCGGTCGGTTCTGAAGGACTGATTGCGCTGCCGTTCGGCAACGGGGCAGAGCGCGTGCTCGGCAACCGCGAAATCGGCGCGCAGTTTGCGAAGATCGACTTCAAACGCCACACCCGCGCCCACATGTGCCGGGCGCTGCAGGAAGGCGTGGTCTTTTCGTTCATCTACGGCATGGAAGTGATGGCCGAAACGGGCATCGAACTTAAAACCATTCGGGCCGGCTTTGCCAATATGTTCATGAGCGATGTCTTCTGCAAAACCCTGGCTTCGGTCAGCGGAGCGTCGATTGAACTTTATAAAACCGACGGCGCGCTCGGCGCGGCCCGCGGCGCGGGATACGGCGCGGGCATCTACAGCTCGCTGGAGGAAGCTTTCTCCAACCTCGAGCTGAAAAAGAAAATCGAGCCGGTTGAAAATGCCGAGGACTACAAAGCGGCCTACGCCGCCTGGAAGACCCACCTGGAAAACATCTTAGACTAATTAAGGAAATACATGACTAACCTAACCAATACCCCGAATGTAAAAATGGCCGTCGTCGGCGTTTCGCGCGACTGCTTCCCGATTGAACTCACCAGCTCGCGCCTCGACAAAGTCGTTGCGGCCTCCGAGTCCAAAGTCAGCAGCATCCACCGCTGCTCCATCGTGGTTGAAAACGAAGTCGACGGTGCGAAAGCCCTGGCCGAAATCAAAGCGGCCGGCTGCAATGCCCTCACGATTTACCTCGGCAACTTCGGCCCGGAAAACCCGATCGCCAAACTGGCGCAGGATTTCGGCGGCCCGGTGATGCTGATCAGCGCGGCGGAAGAATCCAAATCCACCGTCGGCACCGACCGCGGTGATGCGCTCTGCGGCCTGATGAACGCTTCCATGGCGTGCGGCCTGCGCCAGATGATGAAACCCTACATTCCGCAGCGCCCGTGCGGCCTGCCCGAAGAGCTGGCGGAATGCATCAGCGATTTTGAAGCGATTGCCCGCGTGGTGATCGGCGTGAAAAACCTGAAGCTGATCGGTTTCGGCCCGCGCCCGCACGACTTCCTGGCGTGCAACGCGCCGATCCAGCCGCTCTTCAACATGGGCGTTGAAGTGATGGAAAACTCCGAGCTCGACCTCTTCTCCCTCTATAAAGAAGCCGGCAGCCAGACCGAGCGTATTGCCGAAACGGCCGCCGACATGAAAGCGGAACTGGGCGAAGGCTGCACCTATCCGGACCTGCTGCCGAAACTGGCGCAGTTCGAAATTGCGCTGCTCGACTTTATGGAAGCCAACAAAGGCACCAGCGAATTTGTGGCGTTTGCCGACAAATGCTGGCCGGCATTCGAATCTGAATTCGGTTTTGTTCCGTGTTATGTCAACAGCCGCCTCGCCGGCCGCGGCATTCCGGTGGCGTGCGAAGTGGACCTCTACGGCGCGCTATCTGAATTCATGGTTCAGTGCGCGACGCTTCAGCCGGCAACGCTGCTCGACATCAACAACTCCGTGCCGTCCGACATGCTTGAAGGCACCGGCATGAAATCTGAAGATATGCACATGGGTTTCCACTGCGGCAACACGTGTACTGAGTGCATGGCGGACTGCAAACTGAACTACCAGGTCATTATGAACCGCCTGATGGAAGACGGCGGCACGCCGGACATCACCCGCGGTACGCTCGAAGGCATGATCAAGCCGGGCGACACCACGCTGTTCCGCCTGCAGTCTTCCGGCGATGCGAAGCTGAAGTCCTACATCGCCGAAGGCGAGTTTGCGGACATCAACCCGGAAACCTTCGGTTCCACCGGTGTGGTTCACATTCCGGGCTTCTACCGCTTCTACCGCCACGTACTGGTCGGCAAGCAGTTCCCGCATCACGGCGCATACAGCCGCGGTAAAGTCGGTAAAATCCTGTTCGCCGCCACCCAGCTGCTCGGCATTGACGACATCTCGGTGCCGCTGCCCGAAGGCCAGCTCTACGCCGGTGAAAACCCGTTCGAGGCATAACACGGCTGCGCCGTAGATTGCCGATTTCTGATTGATGATTGCCGATTGAAGTACGCAGTTTCTGCAAACCAATCGGCAATCGGAAATCATCAATCGGCACTGGAAATGAGCGAAAGGAGTATTTTTTGAAGAAAGTAAAAATTAACGAACTGACGGTTGAGGCGTTTCTTCCTTACGGCAGATTTGCCGCGCTGATTGATCCGGCTGCGGAAAAGCTGGGCGCACCGCCGATTGAGTTCTACCGCGATATGGTCCAGCAGGATATGGGCGGGGCCGATATTTCGTTTTCGGTCTGCCGCGTGGAAAAGCGCGAACCGGTGATTGATACCTCCGAGTATCACACCGCCTGCACCGAAGGCATCCTGCCGCTGGACAACGATGCGCTGATTCATGTGGCGCCGGCGAGCCCCAACGGCGAAACCGTTCCGGTGGACCGGATTGAGGTGTTCCGCGTTCCGAAAGGCACCGTGGCGGTTCTGCGCCCCGGGATCTGGCACCATGCGCCGTTCACGCTGAACGACGATCCGGCCAACGTGCTGATCATGCTGCCGGAGCGCACCTACGCCAACGACTGCGAAGTGTATGAACATGCGGAGGACGAGCGGGTCAGTATCGACATCTAGCTCATGACAGGCGGCTGGGCGATTGGCCGCTTGTTTTCTGATTTTAAATAGTACAAAACAGGTATCAATAACTAGGAGAGATAAAATGAGTATTGTCACAGGGAATACCGAATATTTTCCGGGCATCGGAAAAATTGCTTATGAAGGCCGCGACAGCGACAATCCGCTGGCGTTTAAATGGTACGACGAAAATGCCGTAGTCGGCGGCAAAACGATGAAGGAGCACCTGCGCTTCGCCATTGCCTACTGGCATACGTTCTGCGGCACCGGCGGCGATCCGTTCGGTCCGGGCACGCACTTTTTCCCGTGGTTCGAAGGGGCCGATGCCGACATCCGTGCGAAAAACAAAATGGACGCGGCGTTTGAGTTCTTCACCAAAATCGGTGCGCCGTACTACTGCTTCCATGATTATGACCTGGTGGAAGAGGGCGGCAGCTTTTCGGAATCCACCCGCCGCCTGGAAATGATTACCGACTATGCGAAAGAGAAAATGGAAGCGTCCGGCGTCAAACTGCTGTGGGGCACGGCCAACCTCTTTTCCAACCCGCGCTACATGAACGGCGCCGGCACCAACCCGGATTTCAATACGGTCGCCTATGCCGGTGCACAGCTGAAAAACGCCATCGACGCCACCATTAAGCTCGGCGGCGAAAACTATGTCTTCTGGGGCGGCCGCGAAGGCTACATGAGCCTGCTGAACACCAACATGAAGCAGGAGCTCGACAACTTTGCCGCGTTCCTCGGCATGGCGCGCGACTATGCCCGTAAACAGGGCTTTAAAGGCAGCTTCTTCATTGAGCCGAAGCCGATGGAGCCGAGCAAGCATCAGTACGACGTCGACGCCCACACCGTGATCGGCTTCCTGAACAAGTACGGCCTGGCCGATGACTTCAAGCTCAACATCGAAGTCAACCACGCCACGCTCGCCGGGCACACTTTCCAGCACGAGCTGCAGGTGGCGGCCGACAACAACATGCTCGGCAGCATCGATGCCAACCGCGGCGACTACCAGAACGGCTGGGACACCGATGAGTTCCCGGTCAGTATCCGCGAGTCCGTGGAAGCCATGCTGGTGATTCTTGAAGCCGGCGGCCTGCAGGGCGGCGGCACGAACTTCGATGCGAAGATCCGCCGCAACTCCACCGACCTCGAAGATATCTTCATCGCCCACATCAGCGGCATGGATGTTTTCGCGCGGGCGCTGGTGACGGCCGACAAGATCCTCAGCGATTCGAACTATAAGCAGATGCGTGCCGACCGCTACGCCAGCTTTACCCACGGTTTGGGCAAACAGTTTGCCTCCGGCAAAATGACGCTCGAAGAGCTGGCGGGTGTCGGTGCATCCGGCGGCGAAGTGGCTCCGATCAGCGGTAAGCAGGAGCTCTACGAATCACTGATCAACCAGTATATCTAATCCGGGTTCAACGGATGCTGAAAGGGGGATGCCGTACGGCATCCCCTTTTTTGGGTTCATGGACTACCTGCGGGGAATCACAGGCGTCCCGCCCGTGAAGGTATTCTGCGGAAACCTTAAACAACTCCACGGAATTGGGGCATCTGCCTTTTTATGTGCGCGGCGGCAGCATTGAGCCGTCAACCCACCTGCCGCCGACGAGGGTTTCGTTGCGGGTTGCCGGGGTGCCGAGAAGGTTTTGGGAAAGCAGTGAGATGAGTGTGCGAACGGCCGTGCGTCCGATTTCGAAGGGCATTTGGTCGATGCCAGCGTCTATGGGTGTGTCGTGGACGCTGGTGGTGGCGAGTCCGATATCATCCGGCACTCGGTATCCCAGGGTTTTCAGGAGCTGAGGCATTTGTTCCGCATCCGTTAGAATGGCATCGGGCTTGGTTTGGTTGAGCCATTTTTTCAAAACCTTGAGTTTCTGCTGGGTGTTGGATTGGGCCGGGAACGGGAGGGCTGGGAGCTGCCCGCTTTCGGGATACTGCTGCTGCGCCCAGGCAAAGCCGATACCGAAATAGCGGAACAGCATCCATTCGCCGATATAGCCGATGCGCCGGTATCCGAGCTGATGCATGCGGCTGTATGCATGAATCGTGTTGTTAACCTGTGCACTGCTGACGAAATAGGTTTCGGGTTCGGGAATGGTGCGCCCAAACCGCACCGCGGCAAAATCCTTCCAGGTCTCCGAGGTCCAGTTCGCCTGTTTTATTTCAAGCGGTGCAATCAGCACGCCCTTGATGCTGCGGTTTTTTAAAATAGACTGCAGGCGCCGCAGCGTGAATTCCGATGTGTTGAATGCCTGGAGTTCAAACCCCGAGCGCCGGGCGCAGTCGACGGCTCCCAGCCAATACTGCTCAAACTCATGGTGCTGCCGAAGCCGTTGCGGCTCAGCCCAGGTATTAATCCAGGCCAGTTCAGCCTGGATCGGTTTGGTTTTGCTGCTGATGCGGTAGTGGGAGAGCACGGACAGCAGCGGATCGGTTACATAGCCCAATTCTTCGGCTTTTGCCCGAACGCGCCGCCGGGTTTCTTCCGAGACCCCGGTTTTATTGCCGAGCGCCAGCGAAACGGCCACATGCGAAATGCCCAGTTCCCGGGCGATATCCTTCATCGTAACCCGACGCTGCGGTTGTTCCTGATTATCCTTGTTGTCAGATCGAGGTGCACTCATCGGCTTTTCCTGTTCGCTATCAGGTCAGGATAATAGAGCGAAGAAGAAATGCCGGGAAGGGGGAAAGGACTTAAACGTTTAAGTCGGCCGGGCTCGGAAGGATATCCATGGAGCTATAGATCGCATCAGCAGCGGTTTTTTTAAGAAGGTCGAGGCGGGGAGATATACCGCTATGTTTTGTGACGGGCCTTCATTGCATCCGTTCCGGGAAGCCGGGCTTAACCGCTTAAGGTGAGGGGTTCTCGGCGCTGCATTCCAGGCGGCGTATACATTCGACCGGATTATCAGACCCCTTTCTGCACGCTCCGGTCAGGGTAGGGGTAACAGCTGAAATTTCAGCCGTTTTCCCATGTGCCGAGGGTGAGTTCGGGGTGAGCTCACGGACCGTGATTTTGCGAACCCTTCTTAAAAAAAGCTGCGTGCAGGTGATTCGGGATCCCGTAACAAAGAGGAGTGGAGAATAAGATTATGAATACAAAATTTCTGCAGGCAGCCGCGTTGATGGCGGCGTTGGTGTTTACGCAGGCGGTGTCTAATGCGGGTGTGGTCAATATCGACTTCGAGGGCAGTGGGGCGTCGACCTATTCCGGGCAGGGAGCCTATGCCGATGCGGGCCATGATTTTTGGAACAGTTCGCAGGATGGAATGACCTCCCTGATTACTTCAGACGGTGTTAGCACAACAGCAGTCAGTGTTGCTGTATCCGCGGGGAGCCACCACGCGTATTCCCTTTCAAATGACCTGATGGCCGACTATGCGTATTCGAAAAATGCGGATACTGCGATTACTATTTCAGGTCTCCCTTCCGGGGGCAGTTACATGATCTATGTCTATTGCCAGGGCGATAACTCCGATCAGAATGCTGCCGTAACGTTCGGCGGTTCTACGACCACAACGACAGGTGATGTCAGCGGTAATTTTGTTTCAAACGGTAATTATGTCGTCATGTCGGCTGCGGCGGACGCAAGCGGTGAAATAACCGGAACGGTCGCGAGAGGTAACGATATCTATGTCGCCCTCAACGGCATTCAGATTGTGGGTTCTTTTTTTAACCCGAATGCAGCGCCGACCGTCGATGCCGGGACCATGCAGCAGGTTCGCTTTGATGAAACGAACAGCACTGCGGTCAGTGCGTCGATTACCGATGATGATCCGGATGGTCTAGGCGAGATTGGCGTTGATTACGGAACCGTTCTGTGGTCCTGCCCGGAGAATTCCGAAGTGGTTTTTGCGGATGCATCGGCGGCGGCGACCTCGGTGACGTTTCCTCGTGACGGGTATTATCTGCTTCAGCTGGAGGTTGAGGATGATGCGGGTAACACCGCCACGGATACGGTGGTGATGAATGTTCTGATTCCGGGGCAGTTTGAAAATCGGGTGATTGACCTGGTGAACCTGATGACGGTCTCTGAAAAAATCCAGGAACTGGATGCCGATACCGCGCCCGGGATCAGCCGGCTGGAGCTGTCGACGTATAACTACTGGAATGAAGCGCTGCACGGTGTGGGGCGGCAGGGGCTCGCCACCGTGTTCCCCCAATGCGTCGGATTGGGCGCAATGTGGGATGAGGAGCTGTTGTTCGATATTGCGGCGGCGATCTCGGATGAAGCCCGGGTGAAGGCGAATACCACGGGCCGAGGGCTCAACTATTGGTCGCCGACGATTAACCTGGCGCGCGATCCGCGCTGGGGGCGCAATGAAGAGAGTTACGGCGAAGATCCCTATCACCTCTCCCGCATGGCTGTGGCCTTTGTAATGGGCATGCAGGGCGATGACCCGGACTATTTTAAAACGGTGGCGACCCCGAAGCATTTTATTGCCAATAACTGGGAAGCGGGACGGCACACCTCATCGTCCGATATGGATATGCGGAATCTGCGGGAACTCTACATGCCCGCTTTTAAGGCGGCGGTTACCGAGGGCGGGGCATTTTCTGTGATGGCGGCCTATAATTCCCTGAACGGCATTCCTTGTCCGGCCAACGAGTGGCTGCTGACGGATGTGCTGCGCAATGAATGGGGCTTTGAAGGGTTTGTGGTTTCGGATTGCGGTGCGGTTGAGGATATCTACAGCGGCCATGATTATGCGGCTTCTGAAGCCGAGGCGTGTGCCATGGCCCTGAATGCCGGCACCGATTTAAACTGCGGCGACTATTATGAAAATTATCTGGAAGACGCTTATAACCAGGGGCTGGTGACCGAGGCCTCGATTGATACGGCGCTGCAGAACGTCCTGCGGGCGCGCTTCAAGGTGGGCGAGTTTGATCCGCCGGAACTGGTTTTCTATACCTCGATTTCAGATGACCTGCTGGACTGTGAGGAACATCAGGAACTGGCGTTGCTCGCCGCACATAAATCGATGGTGCTTCTGAAAAACGACGGGATTCTTCCGTTGGATTCCAGTTCGATCAGCTCGGTTGCGGTGATCGGACCGAATGCCGATGAAGTGATTCTGGGGGGCTACAGCGGGACGCCTTCTTCGACCACCTCGCCGCTGGAAGGAATTGAAGCGAAACTTTCCGGAACGGGAGTAACGGTTGAATACTTAAAGGGCTGCGAGATTGAGGGTGCCGGGGAATCGGTCGTTGCCGTTGCTTCTGAATATCTCATGCCTTCGTCGGGTTCAGCCAGCAACGGATTAACCGGCGAATATTTCAATAATAAGGATTTAAGCGGTACGCCGGTTTTGACGCGGCTCGACAGCGCGGTCAATTTTGAGTGGGGAGAGGATTCGCCGGACGCGAGTGTTATCAGTGATTCCTTCTCCGTGCGCTGGACGGGTATTCTGACGCCGCCGGCTTCGGGGGATTATGAACTGGGCGTAACGATGGATGACGGAGCCCGGCTCTATCTCGACGGGGTGCTGATTGCCTCCGACTGGAGTGATTACTATGAGCGGACCATCACTGCAGCCGTGAGCCTGGATGCCGGGCAGGAATACGAGATCACCTTGGAGTATTACGAAAATTCCAAAGATGCCACGGCCAAGCTGGTTTGGAATTACGGTGTTGAAATGTTTGCCGATGTCAAGGCGCTGGCCGCCTCCAGCGATGTTGTCATTGTCTGCGTCGGCACGGATCTTTCCTACGCCTATGAAGATAATGACATGGATCAGTATGCGATTCCGGGGCTGCAGGAGGAGATGATTGAGGCCGTATACGCAATGAATTCCAACACCGTCGTTGTGCTGGTGAACGGGAACCCGGTCGGCATTGAATGGACCGCTGAAAATGTACCGGCCATTCTGGAGGCCTGGTATGCGGGGCAGTCGCAGGGAACCGCCATTGCGGACGTTCTGTTCGGCGATTACAATCCGGGCGGCAAGCTGCCGGAAACTTTTTATAAGACGGAGAGCCAGCTGCCCGACTTGAGTGAGTATGACATCATTAATCAGCCGCGCACGTATCAATACTTCGAGGGCGATGTGCAGTTTCCGTTCGGGCATGGCCTGAGCTATACGCAGTTTGCTTATTCAAACCTGGTTGTCACTCCTTCGGTGGTGCCGACCGGCGGGGTGGTTACCGTTGCGTTTGACGTGGAAAACATTGGAATCGTGGCCGGCGATGAAGTGCCGCAGGTTTATTTCCACGATCTCATCGCCAGCGTAACGGTGCCGAATAAGCGGCTGCACGCCTTTGACCGCGTCACACTCGAACCGGGCGAAAGTGCCCGTTTAAGTTTTGACGTTCCGGTCGCGGATATCGGGTTCTACGATGTCGGCCAGAGCGCCTTTGTGGTGGAAGAGGGCGATTTTGAAGTCTATGTCGGCAGCTCCGCAGAGGACATCCGGCTGCAGGACAGTTTCACGGTTGAAGAATCCCGGATTATTGCCGCGCCGTCAGGCCTTGCGGCCGCGCCGCTGAGTGCTTCGGAAATTGTGTTGAGCTGGGAGGCGGTGAGCGGGGTTTCGGGATATAACCTGAAGCGGTCCGCGAAAAGCGCCGGACCGTATGAAGTGGTGTTCAGCGAAACCGCTTTGACCAATCTGACCGACTCCGGGCTGCTCGCCGGCACGAACTATTACTACGTGGTGAGCTCTGTTCTCGATGGTGCGGAAAGTACCAATTCATTAGCGGTCATGGCGGTGCCTTCGGCTTCCCTGAATGACGGCGAGGTGGTCATCGGAACGGCATCCGTTGTTGCGGACGGTTCGGGCGGTGAAAACTTCGGGCTCTATCTGAACGCATCGGTACTCGGCCACAACTATCAGATCCTTGCATCAGAAAGCCTGACCGAGCCGGATTGGCAGCCGGCATCTGATGTGACGCCGGGGAACGGCGGCGAACTGGGCATTGAGATTCCCATCCATGCGGCGCAGACCAATCTGTTTTATAAAATGGAAGCCTGGCGGCAGTAGAAGTTCTAAGAACTGCAGGATGACCCGGTGATAAAATGAATGGAACAGGTGGTTCTATGAGCGTTAAAGGAAATTCTTATGGTGCCGCACTCCGGCGCCGGCCCGGGGCGGTACATTCAGGAGATAGAAGATGAAGGATCATATTGTTTTATCGATGAGTACTGTGCTGCTGTTGTGCTGTTTAACCTCAGAGGCCGCCTCGCTGCGGCCTTCTCTGGCGGTCACCCGCCTGAATCAGAGCCGGGCCATCATTGATGAAGCCAGCTTTACGGCGCTTGGGATTACGGATGAGGGGGACAACATAGGCGGGCCGAGTTGTGTTCGGGTTCCGGATTGGGTTGCGGTCGATGACCGCGCAGATCCCACCGCACAATACTACCTCTATTTTTCCAACCACAGCGGGAAGTATATCCGCATGGCCTGGGCGGCCGATATTGAGGGCCCGTGGGCGCTCTTTAATTGCGGAACGGCCGACGATTCCCGTGTGGCGGGCAGCGGCGTGCTTGACCTGGGCGATACGGATGAAATTGAGTTCACCGCCGCCGACGGTATTCAGGTGAACGGTCATATCGCTTCGCCGGATGTCATCGTTGATCATACCAATCAGCAGTTCATTCTCTATTTTCACGGGCCGACGACTGGAACGACAGCGGGTGACAACTATTTTGACACCGGCACGCAGAAAACGCTGGCGGCGACTTCTGCATCGGGGCTGAATTTTAACCTGCCGACGGATACGGCAGATGTCAGCGGGGGAGTCGGCGGCGGCGAAACCGGGCACGGACTCAAGAATGCGATATTGGGCAACGCCTATTTCCGCACCTTTGAATACGACGGCAGCCTGTATGCCTTCTCGAATTACGGCCCCATCTGGAAGGCCCCGAATGCCGAAACGCCCTGGGAAACCACGAACACGACCGTCGATGTCTGGACAGAAGGTCCGGTGGAAGAAAATCCCGTCTATGCGGATCTCGCCGCCCGCTATGACCTGTTTCCCGGCGGCCAGGCGCCGCGCTATTATGCGGGCTATACCGGAGACTACGGCACGATCACCATGCCTCGAAAGGGCGGTCCGCGCCATTTTGCAACGCTCATGCAGGACGATGGAAAAACGCTGGAGGTGTGGTACACCAGCCGCGGCGATATGCCCGAACGCATCTTCCGCACCACCATGGATCTGAGCCAGGGAACCTGGGAAACGTGGGACACCGTCGTCAGCGATACCAATACGGTCCATCAGGAAATGCTGCGCCCCGAACTGGACTGGGAGGGTGCCGACCAGCCGCTGGACTACTCCCGGAACGGAAGCGAAACGGATGTGAATCAGCTGCGCGACCCCTATCTTTTCCGCGATGCGGACGGTCAGATCTATCTGTTTTATTCCGGGGAGGGCGAAGAGGCGATCGGGGTTGCCCAAGTCCATCCGCTGGATACCGACAGCGACGGAATGTCCGATGATGACGAACAGGTTGCCGGAACCGATGCTGAGGATTCGAGCTCCGTGTTCCGGGTTGAGGCTTCTTTTTCCAGCGATCCTGATTCTATTCGCTGGATCAGCGCAGCCGGCCGCACTTATCAGATCGACTATTCAACCAACATGATCAGTTGGATCCCCCTTTATCAGGATATCGCTGCAAGCCCCCCGACCAATCAGCACTCGATCGCTTCCGCACCGGATGAAGGTCATATTTTCTTTCGGCTGCAAGTCCAGCAGTAGCCGGGATGCCGCCCGGCCGCCCAGCGGCGGAATATTGAAGATCGGCATACGTCCAAGAGGCCTTCCAGGCGCCCTGCAGTTTCCAGGCGGGCCCGTGTTTCCGGGTAATACATATAAATCTTGTACGCATCATATGTTTTTCAGTTTCAGCGATGGCTGAAGCCTCTCTGTTTCATCGCTCCATGCGCGGGGAGCACGGATTGTAATTCGCTTAACCGCTTAAGTTTGAAGCTCATTGGCCGTTTACTTTGATGTGCTAAAAACCGTCTACCTCGATGACTGCAGTTCGAACACGTCGGGCGGGACACGACCTGCTGTTCAGAACACAGGAAAGCCTTTCATGACAGGGGAGCATCGACAGCCGATCTGTCGGCCTTTGAGGCGGGTTCAGCCGGAAATGATTGCGCGTTTCAGGTGTTGCAGAGGGGATCAAAAAGCAACCTGATGCATGATTCATGATGCATTGAGAAATAAAGGAGAACCGATGAAGCTTAAGATAGGAATAGGCATGGCCGCAGTGGTCGGCATCGCCTTCAGCGGTTCCGTACAGGCGGCGCTGGTGGCGGAATGGAACTTTGATAACCAGACGTTGACGAACACCGGTTCTTCGGGAGCCATCCACAATGGTGTGGTCATTACAGGTGCGGCCACGAACAGAACCGCGGTCAGCGCTGCGTATTCGACAGATACGCCTTCCGGCAGCGGGTATGCACTGGACCTGTCGTCTACCTCTCATTACCTGAGCATTACGAACAGTTCCACGCACGATGCCGGCTATGTGAACACCTTCGACGCGGCTGCTGATTTTTCCTATTCCATGTGGGTGAAGAGCACCGACGGAACGTGGGGGAGCTGGTATGAGTTCGGCGGCAAGGGCAGCGAAGATAATGATCAAGGCTGGGGAATGCGGGCCAAGAATTTCACGGATACGACCTGGGGCGGGGTCCGGACGGGTTTTTACCAATCTCCCGATGACCACGACGTAAGTGACGAGACCCTTGTCAATGCTGCGGATCAAACATGGCATCTGCTGACGTTTACGTATTCAGGTACGACGGAGGTATTGACTCTTTATGTCGATGGGGTTGAAAAGGCTTTCCGCACGGGCGCCGCAATGCTGGATGCCAGCAGCCGGTTCCTTGTTTTCGGGGCGCGTGATGATGGTTCGCGAAACGATAACATCCTGTGCGACAGCATTCAGTTTTATGATCATGCCTTAGCGGCATCTGAAGTAGCTGCGCTCTATATTGAACAGGCTGACTTCTTTGTTGATTCGTATGAAACGGAGCTGACGCTGTATTCGCCGGAGACGATGATTACCGGAAGCGTTACGGTCTCTTATATTGCCAACACGAGCGTTGACGTTGCGGTTTCTGTTTCCGATGAATCGCATCCGGGAGCATTTAGTTTACTGAATGACGCTTCAATCACGCTGACGGAACCGAGTCCGGATAGCACAGTCCTGCAGTTTGTTTTCAATAACTCGGTCACCGGACTGGCTGATGGCGAATCTGCAACCGGGCTGGTAACTGTTGCATGGAATCTGACAGGTGATGCCGAGGTCACTGAAGTTGTCCTGCCGATCAGCGTTTATTACGGCGTGCCGGCTCCCGGACCCATTCTTTGGGATATTGGTATTCCGTCAAGCGCATCTGATATTCCTTCAACGGTTGACGATTTCATTGCTGCGGGGGTCACGGAAGACCTTACCGGAGCAGCCGCATCAAATGTTGAGGCGGCTCAGACCATGTCTGATGGAGGCGTAACCGTCAGCTTGAGCGCTTTTGCGGGATCCTATATTCCGGGCACGACCTATACAGGGGCCGGCGCGTCCATCATGAAAGAGTATATCTACAATAAAGGCTCTTCGGTTATTACGATCAGCGGACTGAGTACTAAACTGGAGGCCGATACGGAATACCGCCTGTATCTCTGGGGAAAGGGCGATGCCGCCGAACAGACGGCTAAGTTCACATTTGAGGATGCAGAAATAACGACCTCAACGAACGATGTCTTTACCTCTGATGCAGCCGATTTCATGGCGAAGTTCAGTTTCACGACGGACCTAACGGCTGCCGACACGCTTACCATTGAGTGGGATAATGTATCCACATACACGGCGTTCAGCGGCTTGGCGATTGTTCCGCTGCTGAATCCGAATCCGACCGTTGGGGATGTTTTCTGTGAAGTTGTATCCGGAGGGACATCGATTGCGCTGAGCTTCTACACCACTTCCGGCTATCTCTATAGCATTGAGGCGGCCCAGGACCTGATATACGGACCCTGGAGTACTATTGCTTCAGGTATTTCGGGAACCGGTTCTGAGGTGACTGTGACGAATTCGATGCCGGATGTTTCCCGGTTCTACCGTGCCTTCCTGCAGGACTGATATTTACGGCTCTCACCGGATGATCCGGTGAGGGCCTTTTACAAACGGAGAAAACAATGAAATATGTAAAATTAGGAATACTGACGGCTGCGGTGCTGGGTGTATGCCGAATGGCCGGCGCGGATGCGCTGCTGATTGATGCCTATGCCTCTGCGGACCCCGCGGATACTTCAGCTTGGGTTAACGCGGGCATTACGCAGGATATCTCAGGCGGTGCCGGCGGCACCGCCCATAACAACGGGAATACGTATAACTGCTTAAATCTGGATGTTACCGTTTCAGGGCTTGCCGGCGGTGCTTCCGGCGGTGTGCCCGGCAATAACATGCTCAACGATTACCATTACGTGAAAAACGGAACCGCATCGGTTTCCATCGGTGGATTAGTTGATGAATTCGGGGCGGCAAACACACTAACCTCATCGCTGGGCAGTATGGCGGGGAATACGTTTACCCTGCAGGCCGATCAGGATTATGTGCTCTACCTCTTTGGTATCGGAGATACCACCGGTCAGAACACGGCGTTTACCTTTGACGGCGTTACGAAGTACACCTCCGGCGATACGAGCGGTGCTGAGGATTCGCATTTTGTAACGTACGAATTCAGCACCGGGGCTGATCTGACCGGTTTCACGGTCGATTTCACCTATACAGGCGATACCACGGTCTACGGTGCATGGAATGGGGCCGCGCTTGTGGCGATCCCGGAACCGGCTACGCTGGGATTGATTGCCGCCTTCGGCGGCGGAATGCTCCTGATTCGCAGACGCTTCATGATCTAACCCCGCTTCATTTGCACGTTCAGAAAAGCCCCCGTCTAACGGCGGGGGCTTTTTTTGGTTCATGGCTCATCTGCGGGGAATTATGGGCATCCTGCCCATGCCGCGCGGCTTAAACGCTTAAGCCACCGGGTGCTCGGCCTGGCGGCCGGTGCAGCGTATACATAAATCCCTTCAGCATAAGTGCGGTATCTGCGCCCTGCCGCTGGGGGCAGAGGGATTCTGTTTTATAAAAGTTTAATCGTGGGAGTATCGGTGGGTATGTGTATGAGAGGAAAGATTCGGGTTGCCGGCTGCATGCGGCTTGGCATTATGACGGTATTTTTGGCGGCAGTGTCTGTTCTGTCGGTGAATGCGGACGAAATCGGTGAATCGGCGTGCGGAAGGCCGATCCGGATCCGCGGCGAGATCAAGCATTTCCCGCTGTCGTCCACGGATATTTCGTCGATTGCGAATGCATCGCATCCGCAGATGTATACGGAGGAAATTTACGGGCGCGAATTTTCAGCGCTGGTGGAAGGACTTCCCGAGGGCGAATATGGGCTCGAATTTTATTTTGCCGAGACCTATCACCAGGCGGCGGGGCAGCGGACGTTCGACGTGATCTGCGGGGACACGGTGCTCGCCCGCGACCTGGATATTTTTGCCGAGGTCGGCCGCGGGGCTGAATATGTCCTGAAAGCTTCGGTCTACCATTTGGAAGACTCGATCAAAGGCCCGCTGGAGATTCGGTTTGAAACCAAACGCGATGCGGCCAAGCTGAATGCCATGAAGGTGTTGAGCGGCGGCACGGTCGTGGCCTGCGTCAAGGCGGCCGATTTGGAACCGGCGGGACCGAGCTATCCCGTTCCCGAGATCAGCGAGCCGGTGGTGTATACGGATCCTTCTGTTCCGGTGGAGGTGCGCGTGGCGGATTTGGTGCGCCGCATGTCGCTGGACGAAAAAGCGAACCAGCTGGTGAATAAAGCAACAGAGATTCCGCGGCTCGGCGTGCCGGCCTATGATTACTGGAATGAATGCCTGCACGGGGTGGCCCGGGCGGGGCATGCAACGGTCTTTCCGCAGGCAATCGGTATGGCGGCGATGTGGGATGCCGACATGATGCATGCCATTGCCGACACGATTGCGACGGAAGGCCGGGCCAAAAACAACGGGGCCCGCAAGAAGAATCCGAATACCGCGCGTTATTTTGGACTCACCTTCTGGACGCCGAATATTAATATTTTCCGCGATCCGCGCTGGGGACGCGGCCAGGAAACCTATGGCGAAGATCCCTACCTGGCCGGTGAACTCGGCGTGGCGTTTATTAAGGGAATTCAGGGCGATGATCCGACCTATTATAAGGCCCTGGCCTGCGCCAAGCATTTTGCGGTGCACAGCGGTCCGGAAAAACTGCGCCACGTTTTTGATGCCGTTCCCTCCGAACGCGATCTCTATGAAACCTATCTGCCGCAGTTTGAGCGCGCAGTGAAAGAGGGGCGCGTCGGGAATATTATGTCGGCCTACAATGCGGTTTACGGCGT
>JBFHGU010000021.1:0-58200 GCA_041582935.1 Pontiella sp. | reverse complement strand
GTCGCACTCACAGGATTTCCAAACAGACTGAGGCGGTGCACGGGCAATTATTTTAAATTAAGGAAATTAGTCGCACTCACAGGATTTCCAAACAGACTGAGGCGGCGATGCGCAATACATCGCCCTGCTGGAGCGAGAAGTCGCACTCACAGGATTTCCAAACAGACTGAGGCGGCATAATTTCTTCACTCATGATCGAGCCTTCCGTTGTCGCACTCACAGGATTTCCAAACAGACTGAGGCGGCAAGCGTTGGAGTGGGTCGCTCCCTCGCCGAGCCCGTCGCACTCACAGGATTTCCAAACAGACTGAGGCGGGAAAGGGAACAACCCCTTCCACCGCCGGCCGGAAGTCGCACTCACAGGATTTCCAAACAGACTGAGGCGGTCCGCCGACCACGTAATCACATCCTCATAATTCGTCGCACTCACAGGATTTCCAAACAGACTGAGGCGGCAGGAGCTAGATAACGCAAACTGCGACAGCACGGTGTCGCACTCACAGGATTTCCAAACAGACTGAGGCTGCGCACCTTGGAGTAGTTCGGATTACTTATCGTCAGTCCGCATCATTGTGTAGAACGGGCGTTTTGCCCGTTCCTGCAGCCGGGGCGGCGGCTTTACTTCAGCGTAATCCGCCGTCCGTTGCGCTGAATCTTTCCTTCGGCGATCCACTGCAGGGCTTCCGTATAGGCGATGTGCTCCTGCGCGTGCAGTTTTTCCATCATGCTGTCGAGCGTATCGCCGTCATCGATCGAAATGATTTTCTGGTTGATGATCGCGCCGGTATCGACGCCCGCATCGACAAAGTGGACGGTGCACCCGGTAAATTTGACGCCGTAGTCAAAAGCCTGTTTTCCGCCGTCGAGGCCCGGAAAGCTCGGCAGCAGGGAGGGATGGATGTTGATCATACGGCCTTCGTAGGCTTTGAGCAGTCCGTCCTTCACGATCCGCATAAAGCCGGCGAGAACGATGAAGTTGACGTCGTGCTCCTCGAGAACATTCAGCACACGCTGCTCAGCCTCGCCGTCGAGCTTGGTTTTAAAAGGGGCGCAGTCAAAAAAGATGGCCGGAATGTTGTGCTTTCGCGCGCGTTCCAGAATGTAGGCGTCTTCGGCGTCGGCCAGTACGCACTTGATTTCCGCGTCCAGCGTGCCTGCCTCGACGGCGTCGATAATGGCCTGGCAGTTGGTTCCCGATCCCGATCCGAAAATAGCTAACTTCAACATTTCATTTCCTTCCAAATTGTGAGCCGTGAAATACACCAAATACACGAGAGGAAGGAAAGGTTTTCGTGAGATTGGTCGCTAAGCGCTTTCAATCATTAGTGGATTTCGTGGTTTGAGAAAAAAGACTGCACAGATAGTATCGCCTGAATTTTTAAACAACCAGCAATAGGAGAGACATGCATCTTAAAATCAAACCGCTCAACGACGCTGCGCGCGAAGTTTATTCCGACCACGGCCATTTTCATGAGGGCGACGCGGGGCTCGACCTCTATGTGCTTGAAGACATCACCATTGAGCCGGGCGAAACCAAGGCCGTTAAACTCGGCATCGCCTGCGAGCCGGAAGAGGGCCGCGCCTATTTCCTGATGCCGCGCTCCAGCATTTCCAAAACGCCGCTGCGCCTCGCTAATTCGGTCGGCCTGATTGATGCCGGCTACCGCGGTGAGCTGATGGCGATGTGCGACAACATTAAGCAGGAAACCTACACGGCCGAAAAGGGCCAGCGCCTGTTTCAGGTCGTGGCCTGCGACTGTTCGCCGATCTACTACGAAATGGTGGAAGAGCTGTCCGAAACCACGCGCGGTGCCGGGGGCTTCGGCAGCACGGGTAAGTAAAAGGCGGACTTATAAAGTTGAAATAAGCGGTTCCTTTGTAATGATCCTTTCCATGTCGAAGGGTATAGAACCGCTGGAATACAATGTCCGTCCGCAGAACCTGCGGGTCTGCGATATGCCCGCGCAGCTGCGCCCGCGCGAGGAATTTGAGCGGGTCGGCGCCGAGAATGTCTCCGATGCCGTGCTGCTGGCGTTGATCCTGAGAACCGGAACCAAAGGCATGAATGTGGTCGAGGTTTCCCAGCGCCTGATCACGGCGTTCGGATCGCTGACGGCGCTGGCCAAAGCTTCGGTGAAAGAGATTCAGTCCATCAACAGCATCGGCCCGGTGAAGGCCCAGATGATCAAGGCCTCGATGGAGCTGGCGCAGCGCCTGACCCGCGAAAGCGTGGGTGAAAGTCCCGTGATTACTACCCCGGAGCAGGCGGCGGCCGTGCTGCGCGAACGCGCGCGCGTGCTGCAGAAGGAAATTTTCTGGGCGCTGATGCTCGATGCCAAAAACCGGCTGATCGGCGAGCCTCAGAAAATCAGCGAAGGTACGCTGACCAGCAGTCTTGTTCATCCGCGCGAGCTGTTTAAGAAAGCCGTCGAGCTCTCCTGCGCCTCGATGATCCTCGCGCACAATCATCCCTCCGGCGATCCGACACCGTCGTCGGAAGACATTCGGGTGACCAAACAGCTGATCAGCGCCGGCGAAGTGATGGGTATTAAAGTGCTCGATCACATCGTCATCGGGCACCGCAAAACAAACACGAACACCGACTTCCTCAGCCTGCGGGAAGCCGGGCTGGTCAAATTTTCGTAGAGCGCTACGCTGCGCGCGTTTTAAACGTCCCAAAGGAACGTTCTACAATTCCTCGTAATCAAAATAATCAAAGTCGGCGCAGCGCTCCTGCGTGTGGACATCCTGGACGAACAGGCCGACGAAGGCGCCGGTGCATTTGGTGAAGCCGTATTCATCGGAAAGCAGGCCCATATCGAGCGCCGGGCCGATTTTTTTCCAGTTTGTTCCGTCGGACGAATAACTGAACTGCAGGGTTTTATGATTCGTTTCCAGCCGCATGAATACCCGGCCGGATCCATCGATTTTCACGCGGGTTTCTTTCAGTTCATCGTTGGTGGCAACATCGCTTTTCATAATCGCCAGGCATTTGCCGCCGAGCGATTCGCTCCAGTAGATCCGCAGATAGTAAAAATTGTGCTGGCTGAAGAAGGCGGTCAGTCCGGCGGACTGATGGTGATTCCACGGCTCAAATTCGACGCAGGTTTCAGCGCGGATGCTGAAGGCCTGGATACGCCGGGCCGCCAGGCTCATGCGGCGCGGCGAATAGATGGAGCCCTGGCCGCGCAGGCGCAGCCCGCCCGATTCTTTAAACGAGAGCCAGCTCGGGTCGGCAGGGATGCGGTAGGTCTGGAAGTTGATATCGAGTTCCGGGCCTTTGAACTGATCCCGAACCGGTGCCGGATCGAAAGCGCATTCCGGCAGGCCGGCGTCTTCGGTTTCCAGCTTGGCGAGGTTGGTGCCGTCGGTCATCCGCAGCCAGCCGTCCTCGTTCCAGGCGCATTTCTGGATGGCGGTTTCGCGGCCGAGCGGGCACTGGAGTTCCGGCACGAACGGCCGGGAGCAGAGGTGGGGAATGTACCATTCGCCGTGCTGCGTTTCGACCAGTGAGCCGTGCCCCGATTTCTGCAGTTCCGAATTCGGGTTGTAGCGGTTCGGCTTCAGGCAGTCGATGATGTGCCGTTCATTGAAATCTTCGGGCTGCGAGGTGATGACCGGCCCCTGCGGATCCAGTTCGTACGGACCCTCAATGGTTTTTGATCGAGCCATCACCACGGCGTGGCCGTAGCCGGTGCCGCCCTCGGCGGTCATGAGATAATACCAGCCGTCCCGTTTATAGATATGCGGCGCTTCCACACAGCCGCGGTCGGTGCTGCCGTTGGAGATGACCACCGGTTTTCCAATCAGTTTCCCTTCCGCTTCGGACCATTCCTGCAGGACAATTCGGCCGGGCTGCTCGTAGCCCTGGCGGGGTTCCCAGTCGAGGTTGACGATCCATTTCCGGCCGTCATCGTCGTGGAACAGCGACGGATCAAAACCGCTGCTGTTAATGTACATTGGTTCCGACCACGGGCCCTCAATGTTCTCGGCCGTGACGATGAAATTATCGAGATCAAACTGCTGGGCCATATAGCCGTAGACGTTGGTGTAGACGAGATAGAAGGTGCCGTCGTGATGCGTCAGGCACGGCGCCCAGACGCCCTGCGAGGTGCCGACGCTGCGCAGGTCGAGCTGGCTGACCCGGTCGAGCGGGCGGCACAGCAGGCGCCAGTTTTTCAGGTCGCGCGAATGGTGAATCAGCACGCCGGGAAACCACTCGAAGGTGGAGGCGGCGATGTAGTAGTCATCGTCGACGCGGATGATGGACGGGTCGGGGTTAAAGCCTTTTAAAATCGGGTTCTGGATCATGGTTTAATCTTTGGTTTTGAATTGGCGGATAAACATGCCATCCTCCGTATACTATGAACAGACGGATATTACATTTTGAGAGTATCGGCGGGGCGAGCGGGGATATGATTCTCGGCGCGCTGGTCGGCCTGGGCGTTTCGGTGGAGGAACTGAACGAAGAGCTGAAATCGCTGAACGTGGACTCCTTTGAAATAGTGGTGGATAAAATTGTCGAGCAGGGCATGAGCGGCGTGCGCGGCAAAGTGAAACTGCATGAGCATCACCACCATCACCACGATCATGACCATGATCACGATCATCACCACGGGCATGACCACGATCATTCACACGACCACGGCCATTCGCATGATCATCACCATTCGCACGATGAGAGTCATGACCATCACCACGATCACGGACGCCACCTGAGCACGATCAAAAAACTGATTGAAGCGAGCACGCTGCCGGAAGCGGTGAAGGGCGGGGCGCTGGAGGTTTTCCAGAAGATCGGCGAGGCCGAGGCGGCGATCCACGGTATAGACATTGAAGAGATCCATTTCCACGAAGTCGGGGCCATGGATTCGATTGTGGATATCGTGGGCAGCTGCCTCGCGCTGCATAAACTCGGCGTGGATGGAGTATCGATCCGCAGCCTGCCGCAGGGCCACGGTACGATTGAATGCGCGCACGGCACCTATCCGAATCCGGCACCGGCGACGCTGCGGATGCTGGAAGGTTTTCCAGTGCAGGATGTGGACGAACCGTTTGAGCTGGTGACGCCGACCGGCGCGGCGCTGCTTGCCGCGTGGCGCACGGCGGACGTTCCGGCCGCAGGAAGCCGCGCGGTAAAGACCGCCTATAGTTTCGGGCACCGCACGCTGAACAGCCGGCCGAACCTGCTGCGGGCCACGCTGTATGAATCGGTAGAGGATCAGACCGCCGATGAAATCCTGGTGCTGGAGTGCAACCTGGATGACACGACGCCGGAATTGGCGGGCTGCCTGTTCGACCAGCTGCTGGAAAGCGGCGCGTTGGATGTGTTCACCACGCCGGTTCAGATGAAGAAAAACCGGCCGGGCATTCTGCTGACGGTACTGTGTGTTCCGGCGGACCGGGAAAAGATGATCGATCTGATTTTTGCGGAGTCGACGACGTTCGGTATCCGCGAACGGCTGGAAAAGCGGACCGTGCTGGAACGCAGTTTTAAAACCGTGAAGACGCCGTTCGGCGAGGTGCGGGTGAAGATCGGAAAACGAGGCGGTGACATTGTTACGGCCTCGCCGGAAATCGAGGACTGCCGGAGGCTGGCGAAAGAAAATAAGGCTGCGGTTCTCGATGTTTATAACGCCGCCGTTCAGGAGAAATGATGCCGCACGCTTTTCGTTCGAAAAATTTAGTCTTGTTTAAAAACGGCCCGGCCATGGTGGAGCAGGTGGGCGATAAAATTGTCATCCAGCGCGCAGGCGGCAAGCAGGTGAAGGTGCGGCCCAAGGATATTGAGCTGCTGCACGAGGGGCCGATCAAAGGCCTGCATGAACTGGATACCGAGCCGGCTGGGCAGATTGAAGAGGCCTGGGAGCTGCTGCAGGGTGAGACCGTTCCGCTGGCGGAGCTGGCGGATTTGATCTACGGCGAAGAGACGCCGGCGACCGTTTGGTTCGCGTGGCAGGCCTTGCAGGAAAACCTCTATTTTTCGGGAACGGCGGAGGCGGTGTCGGCCCGGCCGGAAGACGAAGTGGCCGAAACGCTGCAGAAACGGCGCGCGAAAGAGGAGGAGGCCGCCAGCTGGCAGGCTTATCTTGAGCGGGTGAAGTCGGGCGCGGTTGAACCCGAGGATTTTGAGCATCTGCGCGAGGTGGAACGGCTGGCCTATGGCCAGGCGGTGACGAACCGGACACTGAAAGAGCTGGGCATCGAGCTGCGGCCGGAAAAGGCACATCGGCTGCTGCTGCAGCTGGGCGTTTGGGATGAAACGGTGAATCCGTATCCGGCGCGCGAAGGCTGTGCGTTGGTGGAGCCCGAACTGGATGTTCCCGCGCTGGCGGATGAGGAGCGCGAGGATCTGACCGCGCTGGCGAGTTATGCGATCGATGACGACAACTGCAGCGATCCGGACGACGCGATCAGCCTGGACGGCGATTCCATTTGGGTTCACGTGGCCGATGCCGCGGCGCTGATTTCCCCCGATTCCGAACTCGATGTTGAAGCGCGGGCGCGCGGCGCAAATCTCTATTTGCCGGAAACGGTCATTCATATGCTGCCTGAGGCCGTGACGGATGCCCTGGGGCTGGGCCTGACGGAGCGGTCGCCGGCGCTGTCGTTTAAAATTACGTGTGATGACGCGGGCAGGCCGCGGTGCGAAAAAATGGTGCCGAGCTGGGTGGCGGTGCAGCGCTTGAGTTATGCCGAAGCGGATGCGCGGATGGACGAGCCGCCGTTTGCGGATCTGCTGACGCTGACCGAAAAATACCGGGCGCGGCGGGTTGCCAACGGCGCAACTGTGATCGACCTGCCGGAAGTGAAGCTGTCGGCCTCGGTCGAAGGCGATTTGTATAACCTGATGGGCGGGCATGAGCTGGGGCTGCGGGATGCCCCGGGCTATTCGGTGAATGTGAAAGACCTGCCGCGCCTGAAGAGCCGGGATATGGTTACGGATGCCATGCTGATGGCGGGCGAGGCGGCGGCTCTCTTTTTAGTTGAGCATCAAATTCCGGCTCCCTTTGCCTCGCAGCCGCCGCCGGATGAACCGTCGACCCCGGAGACGATGGCGGAAAAATTTGTGTATCGGAAAAAGTTCAAGCGGTCGGGCCTCTTTCTGGAACCCGGCCTGCATGCCGGGCTGGGTATTGAAATGTACACGCGCGTCACCAGTCCGCTGCGCCGCTATTCCGACCTGCTGGTGCACCAGCAGCTGCGCGCCTGGCTGCGCGGCGGGGAGTTGATCGGCGAGTCCGATATGCTCTCGCGCACGGCGCAGGCGGATGTCGGCGGCGGGAATACTGCGCGGGCGGAGCGGTCGAGCAACCGCCATTGGACGCTGCTGCATATGAAGCAGCATCCTGACAAAATCTACCGCGGTGTGCTGGTGGATAAGCGGGATGACCGCGGAACGGTGCTCATTCCGGAGCTGGCGATTGATGCCAAGCTGCGCCGCATCGAGAAGGAGCCGCTGGACCGGGAAATTTTCGTTCAGCTCACGCGGGTGGATCTGCCCGATTTATCGTTTTCGTGCCGGCGGGTGACGCCGGAGCGGGAGCGGGGCGAAGCGGCGGGGGCTGAATAGCGGGAAATCCCGTTTGCGTTTTGGCAGCGGCTGGAATATCGTTCGATCCTTTAATTTTAAGGGAATTACCATGCTTGCGAAAAGAATCATACCCTGCCTGGATGTGACCGGCGGCCGCGTTGTTAAAGGGGTTAATTTTGTGGACCTGCGCGATGCGGGCGATCCGGTGGAGTGCGCCAAGGCGTATGAAGCGCAGGGTGCGGATGAACTGACTTTTCTCGATATTACGGCGTCGAGCGACGGCCGGGATACGATGGTCGATATTGTCCGCCGCTGTGCGGAGCAGGTTTTTATGCCGCTGACGGTCGGCGGCGGTATCCGCACTGCGCCGGACGTACGGCGCATGCTGAATGCCGGAGCCGATAAGGTTTCATTCAATACGGCCGCGATTAATAACCCGGATATTCTCAATGAGTGCTCTGAATCGTTCGGGGCACAATGCACCGTGCTGGCGATTGATGCCCGGCGCAAGGGCGACGGCACGTGGGGCGTTTATACGCACGGCGGCCGGAATCCGACGGAGCTCGATGCCGTGAAGTGGGCCATTGAGGGCACGCAGCGCGGTGCCGGGGAAATCCTGCTGACGAGTATGGACTGCGACGGCTGCCGCGACGGCTATGACCTGGAGCTGACCCGTACGATTTCGGAAGCGGTCAATGTGCCGGTGATCGCCTCGGGCGGTGCCGGAACAAAACAGCATTTTGTGGATGCTGTAACCGAAGGGAAAGCCGATGCCGTCCTGGCGGCATCGCTGTTCCATTTCGGCGAGCTGACGGTCGGCGAGCTGAAGGAATACATGCGCGATAAGGGCGTGGAAGTTAGACTTTGATTTATTCACCACGAAATACCCCGGAAACACGAAAAAGGAGCCGTTTCTATTTCGTGTGGGTCGTTTGATTCGTGGTTTGAAAAAAGCTTAAACAGATAGGAGAGAGAAATGAGCAAAGAACTTGAAGAAGGACTGGAACTGGCGCTGGACTGGAATAAACTGGAAAAGGCCGTTGAGGGAACCAAGGGCATCATTCCGGTGGCCGTGCAGAATGCAGACACCAAAGAGGTGATCCTGGTGGCCTATATCAACCAGCTCGCGTTTGAGGAATCGCTTAAACGTAAAATGCTGGTGCTGTGGAGTTCCTCCCGCCAGGAGCTGTGGGTGAAAGGCCTGACCTCGGGCGAAACGTTCGAACTGCTGGAAGCGTATGTGAACTGCGAGCAGAATTCGCTGCTGTTTGTGGTCCGTCCGAACCGCGGCGGCATCTGCCACACCAAAAACGCTTCCGGCGAACCGCGCAACTGCTACTACCGCAAGATCGACCTCGATAACCCGACCAAGCTGGTAAACATTGATGAGTAAAGCCGGTAGATGAAGCGTTCAGCTTCGCTGCGAAAGAGGAGCCGGGAAAACTTAGCGGAGCGGAATGCACCGTCAACAGAGGAGTAAGCGATGCAGATCAGAATCAATGACTTGATGGCGAAGAGCGGTGTGAAGTTCGGCACCAGCGGCGCGCGCGGCCTGGCGACGGAGATGACCGATCAGGTCTGTTATGCCTACACCAAAGGATTTCTTCAGTATCTGGAGGAATCCGGTGAACTCAAGAAGGCCGGTGAACCGGTGGCGATTGCAGGCGACCTGCGGCCGAGCACCGGGCGCATTATGGGGGCTGCGGCAAAAGCAGCCTCGGATATGGGTTATGAGCCGGTGAACTGCGGGCGGATTCCGTCGCCGGCAGTGGCGCTGTACGGGCTGGTGAATGCGTGCCCGGCGATTATGGTGACGGGCAGCCACATTCCGGCGGACCGCAACGGCATCAAGTTCAACAAGTGTACCGGCGAAATCCTGAAGTTTGACGAGGAGCAGATCCGTGAACAGGTGGTGGAAACCGATGATTCCATTTTTACCGGCGAAGGATTTGAACTGCCCGAGGAAAATATTGACGCACGGATTGAATATGTCCGGCGTTATCAGCGGGCTTTTCCTGCCGACTGCCTGCAGGGCCGAAAAATCGGCATTTACCAGCATTCGGCGGTCGGCCGCGATGTGCTGATTGAAATCTTTTCGAGCCTCGGGGCGGATGTTACGCCGCTTGGTTTTTCGGATACCTTTGTGCCGGTGGATACCGAGGCGATTCGCGACGAAGATTATAAGCTGGCGGCAGCGTGGTCGGCGCAGAACGGCTTTGACGTCATTCTGTCGACGGACGGCGACAGCGACCGTCCGCTGATTTCCGATGAGCACGGCGCCTGGCTGCGCGGCGATGTGGCCGGCATCCTGGCGGCGAAATACCTCGGGGCGGATTCGGTCAGCACACCGGTCAGCTGCAATACCGCGCTGGAGAAATCCGGCTGGTTTGCGGATATCCGGCGTACGAAAATCGGTTCGCCGTTCGTGGTGGCCTCGATGATTGAAGCATCTTTTTCCGGTAAAAAAGGCGTGGTCGGCTACGAGGCCAACGGCGGTTTTTTAACCAATTCGACGTTTAACGTATTCGGCCGCGAGCTGCGGGCGCTGCCGACGCGCGATGCGGTGCTGCCGGTGCTGAGCATTATCCTGCTGTCGATCAAAGAGCGTAAGCCGATATCGCAGCTGTTGGCCGATCTGCCGCAGCGTTTCACGGCCAGCGGCCGTATCCAGGAATTTCCGACCGAGGAGAGCCGCAAAATACTGGAACAGTTTGACGCGGTGTCCGCCATTGAGGACGCGTTCGGCGGCTGTTTCGGAAAGGTGGAATCGGTTGACCGCACCGACGGGCTGCGCGTGACGTTTGAATCGTCGGAGGTGCTGCATATGCGCCCGTCCGGTAATGCACCGGAGTTCCGATGCTACAATGAGGCGGATTCGGAGGAGCGGGTCATGGAGATGCAGCGCCAGTCGATGGAAATCCTGCTGCAGCTCAAGGGGTAGTGCGGTACGCCTGCCGGGCTTTAGGCAAGGTGGGGGATGTCGTGTGCAGCAGTTTCGCAGACGATTTTCGTGAAACGATCAGCAGTCAGCGGTCCGGAAAAATAGACCACACCTTCGTAATTCATCACGGCCTGATAGATTGACGAGGACGGAAAGTCGGTGGCGACAATCACATGCGCTTCTGGACATCTGGCGCATGCTTTTGCGATGAACCGGTGCAGATTCGGCAGCGTACCGTCCAGCAGGACGACATCGCCGGGCCGGGCAAAGATTTCCTGCAGTTCCATGGCCAATGGATTAGCGATGCGGATATTAAACCCCGCCTCATGTAAACCCCTTATCCAGGACTCCCAATGATGGTTCGGTTTGCCAAGCTGCGCTAGATTGATCGTTTTCATGTTTGTTATTCGATCACAGTGCATGAACTGTGAATATCGCACAGGGTATGAAACTCCATCATAAAAATTATGTGTCTTTAAAAAAATCGGCGGCGGCCGCCGTCCGGCCGCATGCGCCCGCTTTTATCTCCGATGCAAATGCATCGTCTGACAGCGGTCCGAAAATATAGGTGATGCCGTCGAAATGCAGCACTTCGCAGTGAACCGCAAAGGAATAGACATCGGTTGCAACAACGACCTGTATATCCGGATGCCGGGCGCAGATGGCGCGAATAAGGCGGGAGAGCCTCGTCAGCATTCCGTCGAGCAGGATGGTGCCGCCGGTTAGTTTCGGCAGCACATGCGGATCGATCCCTGAAGCATCCAGCACCTCAACGGTGAAACCTGCTTTAAAAAGCTCCTGTATCCACAAGCGCCATTGGCTGCTGATGGTTCCTGACTTAATTATGCTTAAATGCTCCATGTGGAAATTTAATAACAAACCGCATGTGAAAAAGTATCATAGCGGCTGGGATTCCGGCGGATAAAATATATGAGGGAGCGCACGGGTATCGTGCGGTCCGCGGTCTGTCTTCGGGATATGATGCAAGGCGGGTGCTTTAGATATCGGCTGAAATAATGCCTTCACGGATGGCATAGCGGACAAGGTCGGCAATACCGCGGGCGCCGAGTTTTTCCATGATGTGCTGGCGGTGCGTGTGGATGGTGGGAGCACTGAGGTGAAGTTTTCCGGCGATCTCTTTGGTGGTATTTCCTTCCGCCAGCAGCTGGAGCACCTCGCGCTCGCGTTCGGTCAGCTTGACGAAGGCGCAGTTGTCGGACGAGGTGCGGGCGCGGGTTTCCAAAAAGTCGCCGAGTACTTCGGGGCTGACATACATTTTGCCGTCCATGACGGTACGGATCGCGCTGATCAGCTCCTGTGCCGCACTGCTTTTGGGGACATAGCCCATGGCGCCGGCGTTGAGCATTTCCGCGACCATCCGGCCCTTGGTGTGGACGGACAAACCCAGCACCTTGGCACCCGGATAGCGGGTGCAGAGCTGCCGCGTGGCCTCGATACCGTTGAGCTCCGGCATGTTGATATCCATTACGATTACATCGGGGGCGGTTGTCTCAACGAGGCCCATCATTTCGCGTCCGTTATTCGCCTCGCTGACGACCGTAAACTCAGCATTGGTATCCAGCAGGCTGCGCAGGGCGGCCCGCATGACATTGTGGTCATCCACCAGCAGGATTCGGGTAGGTCTATTCATTGTTCTCCTTCAACGGCACCGTCAGCACCACTTCTGCGCCGCCGCCGGGAACGGATTCGATCTGCAGGTTTCCGCCGGTGTGGCGGAGATATTCGCGAATGCTGAACAGTCCGTAGCCTCCGGTTTGGGAAAATCCCTTGCCGGCCAAAGCGGCATCAAATCCCTTGCCGTCATCCTTGACGCAGATGCGCGCATTGGCGCCCTCGCAGGCGAGGGTTACACCGGCCCGCTCGGCTTCGGAGTGTTTCATGACATTAACCAGCAGTTCGCGCGTGGAACGGTAGAGAAGGATTTGCCGGTCCATTTCGAGCGGCAGCGATTCCCCGCTGCTGTTGAACTCGAATTGGATGGACTGCTCGTGTGTCATGCTCGAACACAATTCCTCCAGGGCGGCGGCCAGTCCGAGCTCGTTCAGCATTGGACAGCTCAGTTCAAAGGTCAGCGAGCGCGTCTGCTGGAGGGTTTCCTGCAGAATGCCGCAAACTGTGTTGATCGATTCCGCCGCGGACGCGGGCAGTTCCTGCTCCTTGAGCATGTTCAGCCGCAGGCAGGATGAGCTCAGCATTTGGCTCACGCTGTCGTGGAGCTCTTTGGCAATGCGTTCGCGCTCGCGCTGCTCCGCCTGCGACAGCTCCGCGTGCAGCCGCCTGAGTTCGTTTTCATGAGCGGCCCGTTCCGTGATATCGCGAATTACCGCGCAGAGCACCGGGCGCCCCTTCCAGACGAAGGTGCATCCCGTAATCTCAATCGGAAAAACTGTGCCGTCTTTTTTGCGGTGCAGCCGCAGGGGAACGGAAGAAAGCTCCCCGGCGAGCGTCGCGCGGATGGCGGCATCGGAGTCCTCCGGTTCCGCAGAAATCGCCGGCTGCCGGAGCTGCAGGAACTCCTCGCGCGTGTAGCCGTACATCTGCTCCGCCGCGCGGTTGATATCGACGAACTGCCGGGTTTCGGCATCGAAGATCATGATGGCATCGGATTCCGACTCAAAGATCAGCCGGTATTTTTGCTCGCTCTCGCGCAGGGCCTGCTCCGCGGTTTTCCGGGCCGTGATGAAACGGGCCTGCTGCACGTTCTGATAGGCGGAGGTCGAGATCTGTTCGGCCAGGGTGAAGAGCGCCTGAGCGATCTTTTCAAATTGATCGCGCGACATCACCGGCACCTGCCGGAATTCTTCGGCCATCGCCTCCTCATCGGCTTCGATTTCCCGCGCATAGGCGCGGATCTGTTCCTCCGTCTGGGCATCGCTGCGCACCTGCCCAATCAGCCAGTTGGCAATATGGCGCCCGCCGACCACAATGCCGGCACCTGCTTCCCACAGTCCGCCGCTTCCGCACTGCATAACAATCGGCCCCTGGGGGTGATGCCGCCCAATCACGGCATCCGATTTGATGCAGTTCGCGCAGCCTTTTTCCGTTTGGCGGATCAGCTGGCTGCACAGGGCGGTAAAATTGCTCGGTTTGGTAATCGGGGTTCCGTCCGGTGCGGTGATGATTGAAGCGGCGCAGGCGGCGGCGGAAAAATCGTCCTGCAGGCGCTGCAGTTCCTGCAGGTCGAAGAGGGCTTCGAAGGTGATGCCTTCCGGCCGGTCCAGCGGCTGCGTGAGGGCGACGATCCGTTTTTCCAGCGCTTCCTGCATGCGTTTGCGTTCGGAGATATCGTGAATATGGCCCAGCACATAGCGTTTGCCGTCGAGCTGGATCGGAAAGGATTTCAGGTCTGCGTAAAAAATGTCGCCGCTGCTGCGAAGAAACGGAATGTCGTAGGCCTCTTCCGTCTCCCCGCGCAGGTTTTTATCAAAAGCATCCATCACATACGGCAGATGTTCGGCGGTATGGAGGCCTGCGGGGCCCATCTTCAGCACTTGTTCCTCGGAGTAGCCTATTTTACTGCAGAAGGCCTGGCTGGCCATATGGATTTTTCGGGTTTCGGGGTCTGCCATAAGAATCCCGTCGGGGATCTGGTCGAAGATGGTTCGGAACCGTTCTTCGCTTTCGCGCAGGGTCTTTTCGGTCAGCTTGCGGTAGGTCAGGTCGCGCGCACTGCCCAGTACGATCGTCCGGCCCTGGAGCTGGATCGGCATTGTGGTGATCTCGGCCGGGATTTCGGAGCCGTTTTTATGGATCAGCACCAGCTCGGTGGCCTCCACCCGCTCGCCCTGTGCCAGGCGCGCCAGGTTTGCCGCAGCAATCTCGCGTGAAGCGGGGGGCAGCAGGTCGGCTTCAAGCATATTCTCCCCGAGCAGTTCTTCGAGCTGATGGCCGATCATACGCTCCGCCGCTTTGTTTCCGTCCAATAACCGGCCGTTGAGGTCGATCAGGAATCCGGCATCGGGCGCATCCTCAAACAGGGTACGGAAGCGCTGTTCGCTTTCCTGCAGTTCGGCGGTGCGCGCTGCCACGCGCTGCTCGAGCTGGAGGTTAAGTACGGCAAGCTCCAGCTCGCTTTTGCGCTGCGCCAGTTCGGCCTCCTTGCGTTTGGTGACGTCAAGAACCACGCCGTTCCAGCGTGCCGGCCGGCGGTGCGGGCCTTCGCCTGCAAAGGTCACTTGTGCCTTCAGCAGCACCCAGCGCACGGTGCCGTCCTGCCGGACGATGCGGTGCTCGTGCTCTACCGCGCCGCTGCTGGACGGGTCGTGCGCACGCCGGAGCTGCGCGCTTACTTCATCGGCGTCGTCCGGATGAATGAATGGGGGGGCTGTATGGGGGTCATGCTTTGCAGGCACATCGTCTGCAATGCCGAGGATGTTCCGCATTTCGGGCGACCAATAGACGTCGCCGGAAACCAGATCCGCCTCGAAGGTTCCGAACTGGCCGGCGGCTGCCGCGGTACGCAGCCGTTCTTCGCTTCGGCGCAGTTTTTCTTCGGCCTGTTTGCTCGCGGTAATGTCCCGAACAATGTGGACTGCGCCGTAGACCTTGCCCTCCGCGTTTTTCAGCGGGTCGGCGGTGACCAGGAAAACGGAGCCGCCGAGGGCGAGCTCCATGGATTCGCGCCGGCCGGATGTCAGCATGCGCCGGACGGGACATTCCTGGATTGGTCCCTGTGCGCCCATGCTGCTGTGTGTGATTTGCCAGCAGGAACGCCCGCGCATCGCCTCCGCCGGGCAGTCGAAAATGGAAGCGGCGGCGCGGTTGGCATGCAGGATCTGCTGGTTTTCGTCCAGAATAAATACGGCATCCGCCATGGCGTCGAAGGTGGTCTGCCAGCTCTCTGCCGCGGCTGCCGGGGGTGCTGCGTCGGCCTTATGGGGGTGGGGCGGTTCCGTCAAAGTGATCAAAAAGCGGTTGGTCTCAGGGCGGGGTGTGCACTCGACATGCGCAATAAAAGGGCCGCCGCCCCGCCGCAGCGGCAGGTCCCGGCCGGCGTTTCCTTGGCAGAGCTCGTTCCACTCGGCCGGGAAATCGCGCAGAACAAAGTCGGCAAAGGCGCGCCCCTTCAGCTGGGTGCTTGCGGTGTCCAGCATGGCCGCGGCGCTGCGGTTGGCATCGACGATACGGCCGTCGGCATCGACGATCAGGCCGCCGACGGGTGCGAGATCGAAGAATTCCGCATAAGCATCGCGGGGGAAAGCCGGCAGTTCCTGTGCCCGGCACAGCTCCTCGTTGTGCCGCTGCAGTTTTTCCTGGCGAACCACGAGTTCGCCTAAAAGCCGCTGCACCTCGACGGTTTTCAGCGCCGGGGCTTTGTCGGGATGCTGCTTCAGCAATACCTCGAGTATCTCCTGCGCGGACGCCCCGATTCCTGCCGGATGGCCGCCGCTGTCCAGTTCGCCGGCATTCCGGTGCGGCTTCCGGCCCGCTTTGGAATCCGATCTTTGCCTGTCTTTTCGCATACCCCTCGCCCTTGGTCTGCTTTGGTGCTTACTCGATGAATTTGTGAAGAGACAAGAAGCCGCTTTATAAGTCAAGGAATACCTAATGTATGTCTTAAGTTATAGGCATTTACTTGAATAGGCGGGAATATGCGCCGCAGCGCCTGAAATGCACTGAGTTTGCAGATGTACTTTCTTTTTCTGCGCAATCCGTGTATTCGATATGGCTTGTTTTAAATGAAAGAAAGAACCATGGCAATTGTACCCGATAGAGCGACATTTTTGGAAAAAGCAAAGCAGGGGAATCTGGTGCCGGTCTGGAAGGAAGTTCTTGCCGACCAGGAGACGCCGGTTTCTGCTTATAAACGGGTGCGTAAATATCTGCGCGAAAAGGACCATGCGTCGCACACCTATCTGCTCGAATCGGTGGAGGGCGGTGAGAATATCGGGCGCTATTCGTTCATCGGCGGGAATCCGCGCACCGTGCTGCGCGCCTACGGCCGCCGCGTAGAGATCCAGACACAGGGCCAGGCGCTCAGAGTGATCGAAGACATTGACCCGCTCGATGCCCTTAAAAACCACATGGCCCAGTTTTCGCCGGTGGTGGACGATCCATCGCTGCCGCGCTTCATCGGCGGGGCCGTCGGTTTCCTGGGCTATGATATGGTTTCGCAGTTTGAGCCGCGTGTGCCGGTCATCGGCAACGATGATATTGGAAATCCCGATATGGTCTTTATGGTCACGGACGGCCTGATTGCCTTTGACCGCGTAAACCAAAATCTGCGGATTATGTCCAATGCGCATATCAAGGGCGATCCGAATGCCGCCTACGATAAAGCCGTGGCGGAAATTGAAGAGCTGACCAAAGCGCTTCAGGAGACCTCTATTCAGCGGGTGCTGATTGACTCGCATACTGATGTCGAACCGCTGGAGCCGACTTCCAATACCACCAAAGAAGAGTTTCTGGAGATGGTCGAAAAGACCAAGGAATATATCCGTTCCGGCGATGTGATCCAGACCGTGATCTCGCAGCGGTTCGAGGTGGAGAACGAAGCGGATTCGCTGGATGTCTACCGTGCGCTGCGCGCCGTGAATCCTTCGCCCTATATGTACTGCCTGGATATGGGGGAAAGCGCCATCGTCGGCACCTCGCCCGAAATCCTGGTGCGCTGCGAGGATAAACGCGTTGAGGTGCGCCCCATTGCCGGCACGCGGCCGCGCGGGGCCACACCGGAGGAAGACCGGGCTTACGAAAAAGACCTGCTGGCTGATCCCAAAGAGATCGCCGAGCATATTATGCTGGTCGACCTGGGCCGCAACGATGTCGGCCGCGTATGTAAATTTAATTCGGTCGAAGTGCCGGACCTGATGGTGATCGAACGCTACAGCCACGTTATGCATATCGTCTCCGATGTCACCGGCGAGCTGTCCGACGAGCACGACATCTACGATGTGGTGCGCGCCAGTTTCCCGGCGGGTACGGTGAGCGGTGCCCCGAAGATCCGGGCCATGGAGATTATTGCGGAGCTTGAGAAGAGCAAACGCGGGCCCTATGCCGGGGCGGTGGGTTATTTTGATTATAACGGCAACTTTGATGCCGCCATCACGATCCGCACGGTGATTCTCGATAAGGACAAAGCCTATGTCCAGGCCGGCGCGGGCATCGTCGCGGATTCCGTGCCGATCAATGAATATGAAGAAACACGCAATAAAGCGCGGGGCATGATGAAAGCCCTGGCCCTCGCGAAGCACTACCACGCCGCCCGAATGGGAGGAGAATAACCATGATTCTCGTGATCGATAACTATGATTCCTTTACCTATAACCTCGTGCAGTACCTGGGCGAGCTCGGGGCAGAAATGCGCGTGTTCCGCAATGATCAGATTACGGTGGAAGAAGCCGTTGCGCTCAAACCGGAAAAAGTGCTGGTCAGCCCGGGGCCGTGCACGCCGAAAGAAGCCGGCATCTCGTGCGATATTATCCGCGAGTTCGGCCCGCGCCTGCCGCTGTTCGGCGTCTGCCTGGGTCATCAGTCGATCGGCGATGTCTACGGCGGCCGGGTGATCCGCGCGGAACGCCTGATGCACGGCAAAACTTCGCCGATGATCCACAATAACCAGAGTGTGTTTAAAGGACTGCCCAGCCCGTTCGACGCCACGCGGTATCACTCGCTGATCATTGAGCGCGAAACGCTGCCGGACTGCCTGGAGATTACCGCATGGACGGCGGAAGGCGAAATCATGGGGGTCAGGCACAAGGAACATCCGGTGCACGGCGTGCAGTTCCACCCTGAATCCATCCTGACCATCGAAGGCAAAAAACTGCTTCAGAACTTTTTGGACCTGTAAGTTCTCCCTGCGCGGATTTCATCTAAAGTTTTAGGGTGCGCGGTTTTATGTCGCGCTTTCGGTTTCTCTTTCGTCTTATTAAAGACCAACAGGAGGCCGATCATGAAAACTGCGGAAACCGCTTCGCGCCGAACATTTGTTAAAACCACGGCTGCCGGTACGGCAGCGGCTGCTCTCGTTCCGAAAGTATCCGCCGTGCCGGCGGATAAAGTCGATGTCTGGATCCTGCATGGAAACGACAACCGTCGGCTGATGGCCAAGGCCATGGAGGTTGTAATGGCGAACGGCGGGTTCGGCACCAACGTCAAAACGCTCACGCTCAAAGTGAATGCGGCCTGGGGCCGTGACCCCGAAGTCGGCGCCAATACCCATCCGGACTTGGTGGACGTCTTTTTAGAGAAGGCCGAAGCCAGCGGCGTAAAAAAGATTACCATTCCCGAGCATCCGTGCTCCGCGGCCAAAATTGCTTTTAAGAAGAGCGGGATCGAAAAGGTCGCGAAAAAACACAAGTGCAGCATGATCGACCTCAAGCAAAGCCAGCAGAGTTTTCGAAGCGTGAAAATTCCCGGCGGGCGCAAGCTGACGGAGGCGGAAGTGGCCGGGGAATACCTGGATGCCGATGCCGTGGTTAATATTCCTGTGGCGAAACACCATGGCGGTGCAACGGTTTCGTGCGCCATGAAAAACTGGATGGGTATCGTGAAAGACCGGCGCCACTGGCACCGGACCGACCTGCATCAGTGCATTGCCGATTTCTGCTCCTTCTTTAAGCCGACGTGGACCATCGTGGATGCCACCCGCTGCATGTTGGATCACGGCCCGCAGGGACCGGCCGATACCCTGAAAGAGCCGCACCTGCTGATTGTTTCCAAAGACCAGGTTGCTGCGGATGCCTGTGTGATGGACGTGTTTGGGCATCAGCCGCGCGATATCAAATATCTCCGCTATGCCGAAGAGATGGGCATCGGGGTGGTTGAAAAATCGAAAATGAACATCCATGAAATCGAAGTCGGCTGAGCATGGGCGGCGGGGTTTCTGATAAAAAGCGCAAGCAGGCGGTCCGCTGGTCGGTTCGCCTGTTCATTCTGGCGCTGAGTATTTTCTTCCTGATCGGCGGTCCGCTGCCGGAGCATGCCGTGCGCTGGATTCCCGCGCTGAGTCCTTTGGCGGCTGTCTCCGCCGCGCTGGCGCATCAGGCCTGGTATGTTTCTGTGGTCTGGAGTCTGCCGGCTTTAGCCGTGCTGCTGCTGAGCCTGTGGAAAGGGCGGTTTTTCTGCCGCTGGATTTGTCCGCTCGGCACGATCTATTCCGTCCCGTCCCAGTTCAGTGCCAAAAAGCGGGTGCTGCCCTGGCGGCTGAATGGCTACATCTTCTGGTTCATCATCAGTGCTTCAATCGCCGGGCTGCCGCTCATTCTTTTCCTGGACCCGCTCTCGACCTTCACGCGGTTTGGTGTTCTGGGCCAGGGGACGGCGCATGTGATGGCCTGGGTGCCCGGCGTGCTGATTCCGGTTTTCCTGCTGCTCAGCTTTATTCAGCCGCACATCTGGTGCGTCCAGCTCTGCCCGCTGGGCTATCTGGTTGAAAAACTCAAGGTCAAGCGGCCTAGGAGCGAGAAGGCCCTGCGGGCGAGCCGGCGCGAAGTTTTGGCCGGTATGGCCTTGGGGGTTCCGGCCGCCATGGCGCTGAAACAGCAGGCCCGCGCCGAGCATCCGCCGGTCATGCCGCCGGGGGCGAAGAGCCTGGATGATTTTGCCGCAACCTGCATACGGTGCTATGCCTGTGTGAAAGCCTGCCCGACGGGCGTGCTGACGGTACGTAAAGAGGGCGGGCTGGCCGAGCTGTGCCTGCCGGAAATGAATTTCGATCACCACGACGGATCGTTCTGCGAACAGTACTGTAATCTCTGCACGACCGTCTGTCCGACCGGCGCCATTCAGCTGCTGGGCGAAGAGAACAAACAGCAGCGGCAAATCGCCGTGGCCCAGGTGCGTAAAGGCGCCTGCCTGGCGTGGGCCGACCGCCAGGAGTGCCTCGCCTGCGACGAGTTCTGCAGCTACAACGCATTTGAAGTCACCCAGGGACCGGACGGCATTCCGCTGCCGGAAGTGAATCCGCGGAAATGCCGGGGATGCGGTGCCTGCCGGAATATCTGCCCGGCGACCGCCAAGGGCAATGCCATCGCCATGACGCCGCTGAAGGTGCAGAAGACGATCTCGCCCGAAGATGAAGAATCGCAGATTGAGCGCGGCCGGCGCCGGCGCAACTGGATCCGCTAACCCCTAGTTCCGCCGCCGGTTCATCCGCATGTCATTTCACACATTGTGATGTGTGAAATAAACAGCGGAACGTCCTGGGGGTATTAGCGGCGGTCCGCCGTTAGTTCCGGTATCGGTTGACGATTGGAATGCGCCGGTCGCGGTCGAATGATTTCGGGGTGATTTTTACGCCGGGGGGCGATTGGCGGCGCTTGTATTCGCTCAATTCAACGGCGTGGACAACGCGGCGGACGACCGCTTCGTCATAGCCCTTCGCGATGAGCGAATCGATGCCCAGGTCGTGTTCAACGTAGTCTTCAAGAATCGGGTCGAGCTCTTCATAGGGCGGGAGGGAGTCGGAATCCTTCTGGTCCGGGCGCAGTTCGGCGGACGGGGGGCGCTCAATAATGCTCGGCGGAATGACGATGCCCTGCTTGTTTCTCCAGCGGCAGAGTTCGAATACCAGGGTTTTCGGAACATCTTTGATGACGGCAAAACCGCCGGCCATATCGCCGTAGATGGTGCAGTAGCCCATGGCCATTTCGCTCTTGTTGCCGGTGGTCAGCACCAGCCAGCCGTATTCATTGGACAGGGCCATGATGAGGTTGCCGCGGATGCGGGCCTGCAGGTTTTCCTCGGCCAGGCCCGGCTGCTTATCGGTTCCCCAGATTTTCGACAGCTCGGCGTCGAACTGGTTGTAGAGGCCTTTGATCGGAATCTCGTGAAATTCAATGCCGAGCATTTCGGCCATTTCGTGCGCATCGCCGAGGGTGCCGGAGGATGAATGCTGCGAGGGCATCGTGACGGATGCGACGCGGTCCTTGCCCAATGCATCGACAGCGATCGCCAATACCAGTGCGGAGTCGATGCCGCCGGAGAGGGCGACTACCACGCGTTTGAATCCGATTTTGTTGACGTAATCGGCCAGGCCGAGTTTCAGCGCTTCGTAGACCTCTTCATAATCCGGAAGGGGAGCTTCCTTGCGCAGCTGAGCCGGCGGTACGGCCAGGTCGTCGTAAAAAAGAAGGTCCTCTTGAAACTGCTTGGCGCGCGCGATGCGGGAGCCGTCGGGGGCAAAAACCATGCTGGCGCCGTCGAAAACGAGCTCATCCTGTCCGCCGACGATGTTGCAGTAGAGCAGGGTGGAGTTCAGCTTTCGGGCGGTCTGCGCCAGCACGCCGATGCGGTCGTTGAGCAGTTTGCCGCGGTGGTAGGGCGAGGCGGAAAGATTGATCAGCAGATCGATGCCGGTCTGTTCCAGTGACCGAACGGCGGCGCCGCCGGGTTCCCAGGAATCCTCACAGATGTGCACCGCCGCCTTTCGGCCGCCGATCTCGAGAACCAGCGGGTCCGTGCCGGCTTCGAAGAGGCGCTTTTCGTCGAAAACACCGTAGTTCGGGAGCAGCATTTTATGATATTCGCCGATGATTTCGGCCTGCTGGAAGAGGAGGGCTGCATTATACTTTTTTCCGTCGCGGGCAACCGGTGCGCCCACCACAACGACAGGCTTCGGCGGAAGCTGTTCCCGCAGGCGCTCGAGCTGCCGCGCACAGTCGCCGCAGAAATGGTCTTTCAGGATCAGGTCTTCGGGCGGATAGCCGGAGAGGGCCAGTTCCGGAAAGAGGATCAGTTCTGCGCCCTGCTCGAATGCTTTCCAGGCGTTGGAAATAATCAGGTCGGCGTTGCTTTCCAGCGCGCCGACCGTCGGATTCATCTGAATCAGTGCTGTTTTCATAGTTGCGTATTACGTATTTCGTACTGCGTATTGCATGGAGGTACGCAATACGTAGTACGCAGCTGCCGCATCAGCGGCGATAGTTCGGGGCTTCCTTGGTGATCTTGATGTCGTGCGCATGCGCTTCAACCGCACCGGCTCCGGAAACCCGAACAAAGCGGCCGTTGGTCTTCAGTTCGGCAATGTTTTTGGCGCCGCAGTAACCCAGGCTGGCCTGCAGTCCGCCGCAGTACTGCCGCATGACTTTGCTGACTGTGCCGGAGAAGGGAACCATTCCTTCAATGCCCTGGGGAACCAGGTCGTCGTCGTCGCTCAGGCCGTAGCGCTGGCGGGAGCCTTCGCGCGACTTCATGGCATCGAGCGATCCCATGCCGCGGTAGATGACAAACTGGCGGCCTTCATAGATGATTTTTTCGCCGGGCGATTCTTCGGTGCCGGCAAGCACGGAGCCCATCATGGCGGTATCAGCACCTGCAACAAGGGCTTTCGCAATATCGCCCGAGTTGCGGATGCCGCCGTCTGCGACGACCGGAATTTCGCCTTTGAGCGCGCTGGCAGCGGCGTAGATGGCGGAAATCTGGGGAATGCCGACGCCGGCCACGACACGGGTGGTGCAGATGGAGCCGGGGCCGATGCCTACTTTGACGGCGTCTGCGCCGGCATTGCGCAGGGCAATGGCGGCTTCGCCGGTGGCAATGTTGCCGCCGATGACATCGATGTGGGGATATTTGTTTTTCACCCAGGCTACCATATCAATGACGCCTTTGGTGTGGCCGTGTGCGGTGTCGACGACCATGACGTCTACCTCGCGCTCGCTGAGAGCCTGGGCCCGTTCATAATCTCCCGGTCCGACACCCGCCGCAACGCGAAGGCGGTATTTGTCGTCGCGGTTAAAGAGCGGTTCTTCATTTTCGATGAGGCGGCGGACATCCGCATAGGAATAAAGGGCCACGAGCTTGCCCTTATCGATCAGCGGGAGTTTGCCGATCTTGTGCTCCTGCATGATTTCGTAGGCCTGCTTGAGGTTGGTGCTCGGCTTGGCTGTGATGACGTTTTTCGTCATGATTTCCGTGACCGGAGCCCGCTTGGAGCGTGCGAAGCGGATGTCTTTCGAGGTCAGGATACCGACCACTTTTCCATCGTTATCGAGAATCGGGAATCCGCTGAAGCTGTAGTTCTTTTCGGCGCGTTTGACGGCGATGGTTTCCAGCGTGTCATCAGTGCGGAACGTGATCGGGTCGGCAATCAGGCCGTTGAGGTGGTGTTTCACGCGGCTGACCTGCTGGGCCTGCACTTCAGGATCGAGGTTTTTATGGATCACGCCGATTCCGCCCATCATGGCCATCGCGATGGCCATGCGGCCTTCGGTGACGGTGTCCATGGCGGCCGATAGAAACGGAATCTTTACGCTGACGTTGCGTGTGAGCCTGGAGGAGATGTCGGTGTCGCCCGGCAGGAAGTCTGCATATTGGGTGATGAGCGACACGTCATCAAACGTTAATCCCTCGTAAGGGAAGTTATTCATGAAATCTTCGATGTATTTATTCTGCTTCATATTTTGCATCCTTTTGCCGACCCATTCTGTGCAGATCGGCGGGGCGAGTCAAGCGCAGTAATTCATGAAAGCTGAGTCCGGGGAGAGAAGTGGTCCGGGGGTGCCTTTTTCGGGGGCGTCAGGGCTGGATTCCAGCCCGCCCAAGGCGGCGGGAATCAGGCCTCCGCGGGCGAGTTCGGATCTACCAGAGCAGGTCGCCGGATTCGATAAGCTGCCATTTTTCGGCTTCGGAGAGCGTATTGGATCCGCCGTTGAATGAGCTGCTGAAGAGTTCCTCTTTGAGGCCTTCGCGGGCTTCAAAATAGTTGAAGTCGTCGCCCATTTCCACGGGTTTGGTGTTTGGATTCTTCAGGCGTTCGCGGATGGCTTCCCGCCGCTTTTGGTCGGGACTTATGCGGGTGATTGCGGTGCCGGGCGCCGGCAGGTCATTCACCACGAAATGCCTGCGACTGGTGACGGTTTGTTTTGAGTCCGCCGGGCCCGGCGTGCTGTCGGGCGCCGGATGTTCGTTTGCTGTTTGGGCCGGGGCATCGGTGCTGTGCTTTGAACAGCCGTGCTGCAGGAGGCCGGCGAGGAGGCAGCACGCGCAGAAACCTAAGATGGATTTGTCGGTCGTGCTCATGATTCGGGCGTGACTTCTTTCCAGCTCTCAAAGGTCATCTTGCTTTGCAGCGGCGGGAAATAGGGCGGCGGATCGCCTTCAAACCGCTCGTCGAAGATATAGTTTTTCGCATAACTGCGCGTGGTTTGTCCTGTATAGGTACTGAAGGCTCCTACCGCGCCGCGGTCTTCCTGGACAATGCCGCCGAGCAGGTTGATGTAGCCGCGGGGGCTGTATGAAGAGTAGTTGTCCACATAAAAGCTGCCGTCGTCGCTGCTTTGGGTTCCGGTGGCCATGATCGAGGCGTGAATGTTGATGTCGTCCGGGGCGGCGCCGGTAATGATGACATCATCGCCGCTGATGAGGCCGAGCGCATCGTCTTTATCCGCATCGTTTGCTTCGTCGTCGAGGGGGTCCACGGCGTATTCGACATGGTTGTTGATGTAGATATCGTCATCGGTCACGATGGTAAGCCGGCCGTCGAGCGAACCGCCGTTCAGCTCAAGGGTGCCGTCCAGGTATTCTGTTGCCCCGGTTACGGTGGTGACAACGGTCTCGGTTGAGCTCTCAATGTCATATGCGACCGATTCTGTTATTTGAGTGGTGTATCCGCTTTCGATTTCTGCGGTGACTACTTCAACGATATTTGTGCTGTATACGTCCACTTTTTCTTTTTTTGTTTTGGTTTTGCCGTTTTTGTCTGTGTATGTGATGTAGGTCCATTCTTTGCCTTCATAAACCACGTTTGTCTCGTAGCTGGTCACATAGTTGGTTGTGTAGGTGAGGACCGAATTGGTTTCGTAGGCGGTATACGAAGAATTCGTGGTGTAGGTGGTTGTTTCGTTCGTCACATATGAGGTTTCGGTATAGTAGCCACTGGCGATATAGATGAGCTGTTCCTCGGCCAGGGTCAAGGGTTCATCGTCCCAGCCGTTGGCTTCGTTGGTGATGAGCACCTGTGTGCCGTCGAAGGTGAGCTCGGTTGCGCCGGAGAGGAGCAGGGCGGTATCCGGGTAGGTTTGCGCAAAGGTTTTCATGTCGTCAAAATCCACATCCGCCATATCGCCGTTGCTGGTTTCGGTGTAAAACCCGCTGTCAAAGGTGACATCCCGAATGCTGCCGCCATAAGAGGAGGCCTCGGTGGTGAATGGATCCTGGAAATAGGGGTCGCCGCTGAACCAGGGCATGGATCCGGTGTGGATTTTTCCGTAGAAATATTCATCGGACTTGAAGTAGATGGAGCCGTTATCGACCACCCAGAACGCAAATTCGGCATATGTTGCGGCGCGTACCCCGGAGACTTCAATGGCCCGCGCGCTATCGCTCACTTCTCCCTGGGCTGTAATATCGTACTCATAGAAACTGTTGTCTTTTTCTTCGATCGTGTAGCTGAACGATCCGGCGCCGATCGAGCCCGAAGCGGAGTGTTCATCGGGCATCATGGTGCCCTGTTCGGAGACATACTGGCAGGCGGCTTCGATGCCTGCCTCCGCCAGGTAGATGGCCTGTTCCCGGTCAATTCGGGCTTCGGCCAGGCTGTAGTACTGCATGCTGAGCATCAGCACGCCGCCCAAAACGGATGAGAGCACAAACAGGACCACGAGCACGGTGATCAGGATCGAGCCGTTTTGCGCAGGATGCCTATTCTGAACGGATTGTGTTATCACAGCAGCGGTCCTTATGGATTCCTGGGTTGAATGATGGTGTTGTATTCCTGGGTCGAAATGAGCTGTCCCTGCGCGGCGGCCACGGCAAGGGTGATGTCGAAGTAGCCGTTGGTCCACACGCCGGACGACTTCACAATTCCATCAATGAAGACGGTGCCGTCGGCATCGGAAATGGTTTGTTCGCTTGCATCGTAAGCAAAAGAGCAGCCCTGTTCGGTATCGATCAGCTCCCAGTCGCCGCCGGCGGCGGTCCAGGTGATGCTGTCGGAAAACTCCCGCAGCCCGGTCGTTTCGCTGGTGCCGCGAATGAGCCGTTCCATGGCGATACTGGCATCATTATCCGCTTCGCGCCAAAGCGCGGCCGATTCGGCGTGATTCAGGTACGAAATGAAAACCGTGAGGATGCCGCCCATCGCCATCACACCGAGTGAAAGCGCGATCATGATTTCGACCAGTGTTAGCCCCTGTTTTGACCTGGAATGCGGTTTCAAGAAAAAATCCTCAGTTGGTATGCAGCGGGCTTGAGACCATGGTCACAATTTCAAGGTCATTGGACGAGCCGGTAACAAAGCTTTGCCACCCGGCCCGAACGGTAATGAGCTTAAGGTCGTCGTTGCTGTTGTAGATGGAAACATCGTATGCCATCGTCTTTCCATTGAGCTGCAGCGTGTTGTCGTCGCTGACCTCGAGGAGGTCATCGTCAAATTCCAAGGTGCGCAGGTATTCCGCGCCGGCCCGTGCGATGTTGAGTGCATGCAGCTTGGCTGATGATGTGCGGAGGATATTGCGCGAGTATTTGAGCAGCATGTAAGTGGAAGATACCGCGAAGACGGAAAGCGCAACGGCGACCAGCACTTCCGTTAGAGTGAAGGCGGCTTTGGCGGTGTTGTTTGCCCGGCCGGCTGAAGCGGACCGGTGCGTAGTGCCCTGCTGCGCCTGCCGTGCGCATTTTTCCGTCTGTAAATGACCTTTGCTGCCTGTGCCCATTCTGCTTATTGATCCTAAAAAGTTTTAGGAACAATGAAGCAGACCATATGCCAATATGGGCCTATGGGCGTATGTAATGCGCTACTGTCCATCATTTATATAGCAGGGAAAATGCCGAAACCGGAACTGAATGCATGGAAACTGCCGGAAAGCCGTTCTTTTGTTCCCGGAAACGCGCGGATTCTTCCCGATGCAGCTCCGCTGCGGATAAAGCGGTGGAAGGGCGCGCGGCACCTGGAATTTCTCAGAAAAGATAAACGGGCGGGGCAGCGCTAATACAATTCGTATTTGCAGAGCACGCCGTCGAGTCCGCCGGCGCGCAGTTCGTGGCGCCATTCGGGTTTGAGGCCGAGCTTTTTGGCGAGCGATTGTTCGCCGTAATAGATGTAGGCCGTCGATCCGGTGCAGCGCTGTTTGAGGAAATCGCCGAACTCCTTGAGCAGTGCGGCGGTCTCTTCGGCATTGCCGAGGCGAATGCCGTAGGGCGGATTCGTTACGATGACGGTATTTTCGAACCCTTCAAGCGACTGGAACTCTGAGCGGCGCACTTTAATGGTGCCGATCTCCGGCAGTGCGGCGCGGTTGGCGCGGACGGCTTTCACCGCATCCGGATTCAGGTCGGAGCCTTTGATCAGGTCTTCGGGGATATCCCGGGTCTCCGCATTCGCCTTGGTCTTAATCTGGTTCCAGACCGCGGCATCGAAATCGGGCAGGCGCAGGAAGCCGAACTTTTTCCGCAGATAGGCGGCCGGAATGTTTCCGGCGCGCATGAAGGCTTCGCACAAAATGGTGCCGGAGCCGCAGAACGGGTCATAGAGCGGGCGCTCGCCGTTCCAGTCGGCCAGCTGCAGGATTGCGGCGGCGAGTGTTTCCTGCATCGGTGCTTCCACCGATTCGCTGCGGTAGCCGCGTTTGTGCAGTGAGCCGCCGCCGAGGTCGACGCTGATGCGCGCCTTGTTCTCGTGGATGTAGAGATTCAGCAGCAGGTCCGGAAAACGGGTGTCGACATTCGGGCGCTTGGTGGTTTGCGAGCGGAACTGGTCGACGATGGCGTCTTTGAGAATCTGGCCGGCATACTGGGAATTGCGGATGCTGCTCTTGGCTACATTGGACGTGATGGCAAATGTTTTGGTCAGCGTCAGGAAATCGGACCAGTCGATTTGCTGTGCGGTTTTATAGAGGTATTTGTCCGAATGGCAGTCAAAGGCGATCAGCGGCGCGAGGATCCGCGAAAAAATGCGTGTCTTATAAACGATGTCATAAACCGTGCGCTGGTCGGCACAGAAATAGAAGCCGAGATAGCCTTTTCGGATTTTATAGGCGCCGAGTGCTTTGAGTTCGGCTTCACCGCAGGTTTCTGCGCCGCCGGCAAGCTGCCCGAAATACTGGTTGGTCTGCTGGTAGAGGTAGCCGCTCATTTCTGAACGCGGCGGTTACTGCCGTCCACAAAGACAATGATCGGTTCCAGTGTTTTGGCTTCTTCGTCTTCGTAGTTGCCGTAGGAAATGATGATGACCTTGTCGCCTTTGGCGGCGAGCCGGGCGGCCGGGCCGTTGAGCTCAATGGCGCCGGATCCGCGTTCACCGCAGATGGTGTAGGTGACGAACCGCTCGCCGTTGTTGAGGTTGACCACCTGCACCTGTTCGCCGGGCAGCAGGTCGGCGGCATCCATCAGGTTGCGGTCGATGGTGATGCTGCCTTCATAATACAGCTCCAGCCCCGTGACGGTGGCGGTGTGTATTTTGGATTTTTTCATAATGCGCTGCATGGTGGGTCCTCGTTTAAAAGGGGCGCATAATGTTCCGCAGCGCCCGATTGGTCAATATCTGTTTTGAGCCATTTTTTTCTAAATACTCAATGAAATGATGGATTTACTGCTGATGCCGTGTGCTCTTGGCATAAAATATGTTTTTTTATATCGAATTCTTCCCGAAAGAGGACAAAATGGACGCTATTTACCGGGGGCAGTAAAGGTACTTACCACCATGAGCGAGAAACTTCCATATACCGAAAAGAAGCTGAAAGACTGGGCCGGCTGGCGCGCATTCCGCGACGGCAAGGCCCTGTTTGAGCGCGGCGTCGTGGAAAAAGTCACCTATGAAGCGCCGTTTATTACCGGCCAGCTGAACCTCGGCCCGCGCGGTATGCGCAGTAAATTTGAGATCCTCAAGAACGGGCTGGTGGAGAATCACTGCCCGTGCCGGGACAACCAGGAGCGCGGGCTGATCTGCTCGCACCTGGTCGCCATGGGGCTCGAAGTGCTTAAACAGCACTCCGATGCCTGCCGCAGCGAAAAGGCCGCCGCCGAGAAAAAGCGGATCGACCGCATTGTGAAAGCCGCGGAGGGCACACGAATCAAACGCGTTCGGCAGGATGAGCCCGGCGCGGTGGAGGCCGCCCTCTATATTGAACTGTCGAAAGAGTGGCAGGAGGAGCTCAAGGGCGGCAAGGTGACCGTGCATATCTCGGTGGAAGCCAACCGGCAGCGCACCCCGGCCATGGATGTGCCGGCGGAGGTGCCGTATGCTTTTCCGCGGCGCGACGAAAACCTGCTTTATGTGCTCGAAGATATCTGCGGCGGCGCCCTGAAAAATACGGTCGAACTTTCAACCTATAACCTCATTAATATCCTGCGGCTCCTGCAGGGCAAAGAGTTTAACCTCAAAGGGCGGAAAAAAGGGCTCCCGGTCAACGGACGCGAGCTGGATTCAACGCTCGAAATGGATATGGACCGCGACAACGGCGAGCTGATCCTGAATATCTCCACCGAGCTGCCCGGCGGCGAACGGGACCTGTTCCCGGAATACATCATCGGCCAGAACTCCGGCTGGATTTTTGCGGCGGGGCAGTTCTATCCGCTGAGCAGCATTCTGCCGAAATCGCTGCACGAGGTGTATGAGGCGGAGATGCTGATTCCGCGCGAAGGCGTGCCGGCCTTTTTGATGACCGAACTGCCGCAGGCGGAAAAAGCGGTTGCGGTCCGCACCGAAATTACACCCGACCTCTTTTTCATGAAACCGGCCAAGCCGACCTTCCGGCTGGTGGTGAAAGGTTCGCCGGCATCGCTGGCGGCCACGCTTTACGCCCGCTATAACGACGAGGTGGAGCTGGTGGCCGGACGCGCCGACATGAAGGGCAACTTTGCCATTCCCGATCCGCGCGACCTGCTGAAATACCGCATTCGAAACATGGCGGCGGAAAAAGCCGCCGTTGAAAAACTGCATGCCGTCGGATTTGACGGCCGGGCGGGCGATACGCTGAAAAATATTGTCGGCCCGCGCGAGGTGCTCAATTTCCTGGGCACCGGCGTGCCGCAGGTCCGCCGGTTCGGCTGGCAGGTGGAGCTGGAAGGCCGCGTCAAACCGTTTGCTGAAAGCGCCGACTACGTGGCGCCGGTTGTACACGTTGATGAGGCGGAAGACGGCTCCTATTTTGATGTCAGTTACGAATACGAGGTCGGCACCGGCAGCATTTCCGAACGCGATATCCAGCGCGCACTGATGAAGGGCGATTCGTTTATCGAACGCAACGGGCGGACCATCCTGCTCGACGGCGACGCCATCATGCAGGCGCGCGAGGTGTTCGAAGACTGCGCCGTCGGAAAAGGCAGCAAGCCGGGCTCATTCCGCATGAGCGGCATTTACAGCAGCTATGTTGAAGCCTCGCTGAACGTGCTCAGCGGCATTGATATCAAGGCGACGCCGTCCTGGCTCGATAAAGCCCAGCAGCAGAACGAACAGGCGCTGGTGGAAGACGTGACGCTGCATCCTGAGCTGAAGGCCACGCTCCGCTCCTATCAGCAGGACGGGGTCAACTGGCTGCGCTTTCTGGAACGCCGCGGCTTCTGCGGTATCCTGGCCGATGAAATGGGCCTGGGTAAAACGCTTCAGACCCTCGCCTGGATTCAGCTGGGCCGCACCGATGATTCGCACCAGGAAAAACCGGCGCTCATTGTCTGCCCGACCAGCCTGGTTGAAAACTGGAAAGAGGAGTGCGCCAAGTTTACGCCGAACCTGAAACCGCTCATCCTGCACGGCACCGACCGCCACCGGAAATGGAAGAATATTCCGAAATCCGACCTGGTCATCACGTCCTATGCCCTGATGCGGCGCGATATTGAAAAACACCTGGAGAGCACCTATTCGATCGCGATTCTCGATGAGGCCCAGCATATTAAAAACCGCACCACGCAGAATGCACTGGCCGCCAAAAAAATCATTGCTGACCATAAGCTGGTGCTGACCGGCACGCCGATTGAAAACGGCGTGACCGACCTTTGGTCGATTATGGATTTCCTGATGCCGGGCTACCTAGGGGATCACAAAGATTTCCGCGAGCACTACGAACTGCCGATTCTCAATGGCGGTGCGGCCGGCGACCATGCGCAGATCAAGCTGCGGCGCAAGCTGCACCCGTTCCTGCTGCGCCGCCTCAAAAAACATGTGGCCAAGGACCTGCCGGAAAAAATCATCCGCGTGGCGCCGTGCAAACTGACCGTCGATCAGCACAAAGTCTATAAACAGCTGCTGGAAGATTCCAAAAACAAGATCAATGAAATGGTCGAGAAAGACGGCTTCAATAAGAGCCGGATGGAAATCCTCAAGACGCTGCTGCGCCTGCGCCAGACCTGCAACCATATCGACCTGCTTCGCCTGGAAGGCGTGAAGAGCAAGCACCCGTCGGCCAAGATGGAGCTGTTCTTCGAGCTGCTCAACGAGGCGATCGACAGTAAACACCGCGTACTGGTCTTCAGTCAGTTCACCAGCATGCTGGCGATCCTGCGGGAGGAGATGGAGGAGCGCGGTATCAAATTCTGCTACCTCGACGGCAGCACCAAAGACCGCCAGGATGTCGTTCGGCGCTTCAACAAAGACCATACCGTTCCGGTCTTCCTGATGAGCCTGAAAGCCGGCGGCACCGGCCTCAACCTGACCGGCGCCGACATGGTGATTCACTTCGACCCGTGGTGGAACCCGGCCGTTGAGGACCAGGCGACCGACCGTGCGCACCGTATCGGCCAGAAACGCACGGTGTACTCCGTCAAGCTGATTACCAAAGGCACGGTCGAAGAGAAGGTGCTGGCGATGCAGGAGCACAAAAAAGGCATTATCGACTCCACGCTTACGACCGATGAACAGGTTATGCAGAAGCTCACCTGGGAAGACGTGCAGGAACTGCTCAGTCTGTAGTCAGTTCAAAGGCGCCGAAGGGCAGGGAACGCGTCAGCTGTTCTTTAAAGGCGTGCAGTTCATCCGTCGGCACCTCCACGCGGATGAGGACGGCAGCCTGGTATTCCACCGCCTGCACCGCGAGCTTCATCCGTTCGAGCTGGTGCCGAATGGGCTGCTCGTGTTCAAACGCGGTTTGAATGGTGATCCGCTGTTTTTCCACGGCATCTTCCGTGGGCAGGGTTTCAAGCGCGGCCTGCACCGCGCCGGAATAGGCGCGGACCAGTCCGCCGGTGCCCAGTTTAATGCCGCCGAAGTAGCGCGTGACCACCACCATGATTTCGCCGATGCCGCAGTGCTGCAGGATCTGCAGCATGGGCCGGCCGGCGGTGCCGTGCGGTTCGCCGTCGTCGCTCATGCCGCAGGGGTGGGTGCTGCCGGGCGGTCCGGCGGCGTAGGCCCAGCAGTGGTGCCGGGCATCGGGGAACTCTTCGCGCACGGCATCGGCAAACGCTTTGGCTTCTTCCGGGTTCTGGACCCGTCGAACAGCGGCAATGAAACGGCTTTTCTTTTCGACTGTTTCAGCCCGGTGCTGTCCGGCGGGAACGGGGTATCGCGACGAAGCCACAGTGCGAACCGTTCTATTTGATACGGTCAATGGCGTCGAGCTTGGTCCAGAGACCGGGCAGGTCGGCCAGCGGAATCATATTGGGTCCGTCGGAAAGGGCTTCCGCCGGATTCGGGTGGGTTTCAATAAACATGCCGTTCACGCCGACCGCGGCGGCGGCTTTGGCGAGGTAGGGCGCAAAGCGGCCGTCGCCGCCGGAGGTATCGCCCTGGCCGCCGGGCGACTGCACGGAGTGGGTGGCATCGAAGATGACCGGATAGCCCATTTCGCCCATAATGATCAGGCTGCGCATATCGGCCACCAGCGTGTTGTAGCCGAAAGAGGCACCGCGTTCGGTGAGCATAATCTGCTCATTGCCGGTTTCCTCGATTTTCTTCACGACGTTTTTCATATCCCACGGTGCGGCGAACTGGGCTTTCTTGACGTTTACAGCAATGCCGCTTTCGCCGGCCGCCACCACGAGGTCGGTCTGGCGGATCAGGAATGCCGGAAGCTGGATGATGTCGACGACCTGGGAGGCGATTTTAATCTCCTCAACGCTGTGGACATCGGTCAGGACCGGTACGCCGTATTTGGATTTGATCTCGGCGAGGATTTCGAGGCCTTTTTCAATGCCGGGGCCGCGGTAGGAGTGGATCGAGGTGCGGTTGGCTTTGTCGTAGGAGGCTTTAAAGACAAAAGGAATGTTCTGTTTTTTCGAGAGCCCGGTCAGCTGCTCGGCGATCGCCATGCAGCCTTCGCGGCTTTCGATCACGCACGGCCCGGCAATCAGAGCGAGCGGATGGCCGCTGCCGAACTTCACACCCTTAACGTTTACTGTTTTTCCCATGGTTGAATCCTCGTTGGTTAAAATCGGCCGAAACTATGGCTGAATCGCATCGGGTTTCCCAATGGAAAACCGCTCTTTATTTTGACGGCACGGGCAGCAGGAATTCGGGGTGCTCATGGCGCAGTTTGTCTTCCAGGGCCTGGATATCCTCGATGAAAGGGTGGTTTGGGTTGAGGGCGCGTGCCGTATTCCAGCAGGCCCAGGCTTTGCGGGGGCGGTACATTTGATAGTAAACATCGCCGAGGTCTTTCCATGCTCCGGTCACAGCCGGCTCCTGCTCAAGCGCCTCAAGAAAGCAGGCGGCGGCCTCGGCCGGCTGCCCGAGCGATTCGAGCGTGTTGGCTTTGAAAATCAGCAGGGTAAACCTTCCGTCGGCAGCTTTTGCAGTGAGTGCGCCCAGTGTTTCGGCGGCCGTTTCCGCCTCCTCCCGGGAGCGGGGAGACAAGGCGGTGAACAGGGCCGCGACATCGGGATCAGCCAGGATTTGATCCTTCCAGTCAAAAAAAGCGGGCGGCATTTGCTGGGTTCCTGTGGCAAGTCCGAGGCTGATGAACAGGCAGGCGGCATCCAGCAGCCGGCCTTCTTTGGCTCTTTTCGGTGCGCGCGCGAGCATGGAGCCGCAGGCGGCGTCAAAGGCACTCTGCTCCATCTCACGGGTCTTTTCCGCCAGTGCAAAGACGGGATCCGAGCCGGGAATGATTTCCTGCTGCAGACTGCGCGTCGGCCGCGGGGCATCGAATTGCGTGCGGGTGAGATGCAGCGATATTTCGTCGGTTTTGCCCGTGTTGCAGCGGTGGATCACCATGCGTTCGGGGATGAGGGGCTGCTGCGCCAGCGCATCGGTGATGTCGGGGTGGATGCCGTACTGCGTTGAGAGGAATATGATAAACGGTTTGAGCAGCGCCTGCGGGACTGCGGTTCCCGCTGTGCTGTAAGTAAACAGCGGTTTATCTTTGTGGCTGAAGCTGACTGCGGCGGCCGTTTCCTCGCGCGTCAGGTCGGCGGCTTCGTCTGAGCGGAGCGAGAAGAGGTGCTCCATCAGTACCCGGTCCAGGGGGTTGTCGGCAATGCCTGCGGCGGCCAGGGCGCTGCCCAGGTGCAGCCGATTCTGGAATTCCGCGGTGCGGAATCCGAGATCCGTATAAAGGGAAGACTGCTCGAATCCGTGCGCTTCCGGAACGGAATGGTAGATTTTCCATGCGGGATAATCGTAAACGGTGACGGCGTCGCCGGCCTGTATGTCGATGACGCTGCTGCCGAGGTAGACCGAGGATGAGCTTGTTTCCACGAAGTTGGTTTGGAGGCTGTCGTTTTCTAACGCGGTTTTGGTTTCGATCTCGAACGAGAGCAGTGTGCCTGCCTGCAGCGAAAGAGCACACCCTGCGGCGAGTGCGATACCGTATATCTGCTTCATCATTTTCCCCCTGATTTGATCCGGGGCAGTATGGCAGACGGCGGCGCCGATAGAAAGGGGTTCGTCTGCGCGGCAGACGAACCCCGTTGGAAAACGGTCCGGTCCGTTTTATTTGCCGATGAGTTTGAGGAATTCGTTGCGCGTGGACTGTTCGCGGCGGAAGCTGCCGAGCATGGCGGAGGTGACCATGCAGGAGTTCTGTTTTTCGACGCCGCGCATCATCATGCAGAGGTGCTGGGCCTCGATGACCACACCGACGCCTTCGGGCAGCACAGTTTCCATGAGGGTGGTCGCCACTTCGTTGGTCAGGCGTTCCTGAATCTGCAGACGGCGCGCAAAGTGGTCGACGATACGGGCAAGTTTGCTGACGCCGAGGACCTTGCCTTCGGGGATGTAGCCAATGTGGCATTTGCCGAAGAACGGCAGCATGTGGTGCTCGCAGAGGCTGTAGAGCTCGATGTCTTTGACGATGATCATGTGGTTGTCTTCCACCGTGAAGATCGCGTCGTTAATGACATCTTCGAGTTTCTGGCGGTAGCCTTTGGTCAGGAATTCCATGGCTTTGGCGGCGCGCTTCGGGGTGTCGAGCAGGCCTTCGCGGGAAGGGTCTTCGCCAATGTTGGAGAGGAGGTCTTTGTATAAATGTTCCATGAGTGGACTCCGTGTTACCTAATTGAAATTAACCGCAAGAGGTTCGGGATTTCAGCTGCAATACGCAATACGCAATACGCACTATTTTCGCATGAGGCGGGCGAGAACAATGAGGCCTTCGATGATCATCCAGCTCTGCAGGAGTGTGATGATGCCGCCGATGCTGAAGAGCAGCAGTTTCTGGCCGGTGTAGAAGGTGGCGAGGTTGATGCCCATGCCCCAGACGGTCATGACGATCATGAACGCCATGGGAAGCGCGGTGAAGATGATGGGTACTTTCTTGCGGGCGAGCCAGACGGTGATTACGAGCAGGGCGAGCGAGCCGAGCAGCTGGTTGACGGCGCCGAAGAGCGGCCAGAGCGAGAGTGCGCCTTTGCCGCCGCCGCTGGAAAAGGCGAGCGCAAGGGCGGTGGCTACGGCGATGAAGGTGGCGGGGTGTTTTCTGCCGAGGGCGGGCAGTTTTACGCTGTCGGCGATTTCGGAAATGACATAGCGCTGCAGGCGCGTGGCGGTGTCGAGGGTGGTGGCCGCGAAGGAGGCGACGAAGACGCCCATCAGCGTGAGCACGACGCTGCGCGGCAGGCCGAGGCCTGCTACCATATTGGACGCGCCGGTGACAAAGGCTTCGATTTTTGCACCGAGGCCGCCGGCGGCGGACCAGCTGGCATACTGGGCATGAAAGGCTTCGGCGCCGGTGAACAGGGTGCCGTCTTTTTCGAGGCCGAGCCCGATGCCGGCGGTGCAGGCGATGATTACGATGACGGCGAGCATGCCTTCGAGCAGCATTCCGCCGTAGCTGATGGGCTGGGCGCTGGTTTCGAGGTCGCACTGTTTGGAGGAGGTGCCGGAGGAGACGAGGCAGTGGAAGCCGGATATGGCGCCGCAGGCGACGGTGATGAACAGGAACGGAAAGAGGGCGGGTGCGCCTTCGGCCGCAAGGTTCGCCGCGGGCGCAACGATCGGCGGGTGGGTGACGATGACGCCGAGGAAGAGCAGGCCCATGGCAATGCAGAGCTGGAAGGCATTGATGTAGTCGCGCGGCTGGAGCAGGACGGTGACGGGCAGGGTGGAGGCGGCGTAGGCATAGATCAGCAGGATGATGACCCAGAGGCCGACGCTCGACAGCCCGAAGGCGTCGGGCATATTGACCGGAACGTAGGCGCCGACGATGACCGCGGCATACATGAGGACGGCGGCGATGATGCCGTAGAGAATGTGGGATTTGCCTTTTTTATAGACCATGCAGCCAAGCCATACGGCGATTGGCAGCTGCAGCCAGACCGGCACCACGGACTGCGGGAAGATGGCGAACACGGCGGCAATCACGACGCCGAAGATGGCGATGACAAGCCACAGCGCGAAAAAGATGATGAGCATGAACAGGGTTCTGACGCGGGTGTTGATCACATCGCCGGCGATGTCGCCGATGGTCCGGCCGTCGTGCCGCAGGGAGATCATCATGGAGCCGAAGTCGTGGACGGCACCCATGAAAACGGAGCCGGCGAGAATCCAGATGAGTGCCGGAACCCACCCCCAGATGACCGCTATGGCGGGGCCGACAATCGGGCCGGTGCCGGCAATGGAGGTGAAATGGTGGCCGAAGAGGACCGTTTTGTCGGTGGCGACAAAGTCGATGCCGTCATGATGCGTTTTGCTGGGACAGGCGGCCTCGGGATTGATGCTGAAAATACGGCGCGCAAGAAATCGCCCGTAGGTTTTATAGGCGGCGATGTACAGCACAGCCGCCAGGACTGCAATGATCAACGAATTCATAACGGCGCAGTTTATCGGCCGGAACCCGGGATGGAAATGCTTTTCTGCCGGCCGCCGGGGCCGGTCAGCATACGCCGTCCGGCTGCAGCGGCGCGGGGACGGACGGCCGGTCGGCTGCGGTGCCGGATTTGAGTCTGCACATCACCCGGGTGGTTTGGCTTTGTGATGATTCTATCGTTACATCGGCCCCGATTTTCGAGGCGCGGTAACGCATGAGGGGGAGTCCCATGCCTTCTTTGCCGCGGCGGAACGGGTCGCCGTCGTTTTCGATATAGATCAGCAGCTGGTCGGGGGTCTGCTCAATGCCGACCCGAATGTGCGCAGGGTCGGCATGCCGCAGGGCATTGGATACGGCCTCGAGGATGATTTCGGAAAGGTAGCGGACTTTTTCCGGCGCAATCTGGTCCCAGGCGGTGTGTTCGGCCACTTCCAGCTCAAGGGCATGGAGTTCTTCAACCTGTTTTTTCAGGCCGGAGAGGGTGGCGGTGATGCTGTCGTTGATGGGCACTTGACTGATGGATTCGCTGTTCACTTGGCGGAGCTGTTCCATACAGGATGCAACGATCCGTGCAATATGTTCAGCATCGGTGGTCCGGGGATGGTTCTTTGCCGCAAGCCGTTCGATCAGCATCCGGCTGGTGGACAGGAGTTCGCCGAGGTCCTGCATGGGTTTTTCAAGCAGTTTGGTGCTGATTTCCCGGCTTTCGAGCTGCTGGGCATCGACGAGGTAATGGGTCAGTTTTTCAAGGTCCGCGGTCCGCTGCTGCACCAGTTCCTCCAGGGAGTTGTTAAGCCGAAGGTATTCCAGCTGCGAGGCGCGGAGCAGTGCCGTGCAGAGGGAGAAGAGGAGCTGCGACCCGATGCCGAACAGGTTGATGCTTTCGGCCACCACCGCAGGATCGCCGCTTCGGGTGCTGAGCAGAATATAGTGTGCGGGAATGGTGAGCAGGGTGGTGATCAGCGCGCCGCGGTAAAGATAAATCCAGCCGCCGAGCATGGTGAGCGGGATGGAGAAAAGCATTACTGTAATGCGGAGGTGGGGATAGAGCAGGAAGGCGAACAGCAGATAGGCGGTCCAGCCGGCAAGGTATGTTTTGAGGCCTGGTTTATTCATGGGGTAAGTCCGTCGGCGGGTTTGGGAATTTGAAAATAGAACACGGGATTTCCGGTGCGGGGGGAAACGGTGAACCGGACCTCGCCCTCGGTTTTTTTGAGGCGGTATTGAATGAGGCGGAAAAGGGTGTTTTCGGGGGGAGCAGACAGTTTTCCGTCGTGCTCAATGCCGAGGATATAGAGGGCGCGGGTGGTGTCGAGCGTCAGGTAAAGGGCATCCGCCTGTCCGAGTTCCAGCAGATAGGTGCAGCTTTCCTGGAAGATGCGGTAGATCTGGAGGGACAGCGCTTCCGGCAGGTGCTGTAATTCCCGAAGTTCGGTGACGGTGATGGATTTCGCATACAGTTCACTCAGGCATGCAGTCATTTCATCCAGCGCGGCGCGGAGGCCGACATGGACTATGCGCACTGGAAAAAGCGAGCGTGCAATGCGCCGAACCTGATGGTGAATCAGCCCGGCCCGTTTTGAAAGTACCTTGGCGAACACGCTTTCTTCGGCGTCTGCCGCGGAGAGGTGTTCTTCCAATGACGCGCACAGCAGCTGGATGCCGGTGAGCTGTTGGCCGATCCCGTCGTGCAGGCGCTGGCCCATTTCGGAACGGCGCTTTTCGGAATACTGGAGGAGTTCATCTGTGAGCCAGCTCAGTTCGCGTCCGCGGATGCTTACCCTGTCCTCCAGGTTCTGGTGCAGCGCCTTGATTTGTGCCGCCTGCCGCCGCAGGCGGTCGATCACTACAACGGCGCTCAGCATAATCAGTGTGCCGGCCAGCCGGTCGATGGGGTAGGCGTAGGTGTCCGCATGAAGCTGAAAACACAAATAACTGGGGATGTGGGAGAGGATGATCAGGAGCAGGCCGATGCGCCGGCCGTAGATCCAGGTGCCTAGACCGATAATGGGAATGTAGGGAATGATGACATTGGAGTTCATGTGATCGAACAGCAGGAAGACTGCGGCGGTCTGAAGCACGTACAGTGCTGTGAGGAGCAGGGCGGCATACGGTTTCATCCCGATATCCCTTCAGTGCATCGAGGCCGGTACAGGCATCGGTACTCGGTAATGGATTTTCCGTCCGCGCTGCGGCTGCGTTCCGCCGTTCCGTCAATCCTCGCCAGGCGGTACCCGATTAGAGGTGCCGCTTCGTTTGAAACTTCAGTTGTTCCGTTATGGGTTACATGGACAAGGCATGCGGTTTCCGTGTCGGTCAGGCGGATCGAAAGCTGGTCCGCCTGAAGGCGGTCAACGGCGTGCATGACGGTGTCCTGGCAGATTCGGTAAAGATCCAGCGCAATGGAGTCCGGCGCGCGGATGGGCATGCGGGGTTCGCAGATCTCCAGCTTTATTTTCCTGAGTTCGCTGATACACGATGCAAATTCCCTCAGAGCCGGCGTCAGCCCCACCTGGCTGATGCGGACCGGAAACAGCAGCCGGGAAATCTGCCGGATCTGAAGGTGTACAGCGGCTGTTTTATTCCGAAGAAGATGAGTCTGGGCGGCCAGCGGATCGGTTTCTGCAAGCAGCTGTTCGCAGAGCGATGAACCGAGAAGCTGTACGCCGGTGAGCAGCTGGCCGATGCCGTCGTGCAGTTTTTCGCCGTGGGCAATTTTCAGTCGTTCGGAATCCCGCAGCAGTTCGTCCGTCAGGGCGGAAAGGCGCTCCGTCCGATCAGATACCTTTCGGTCCAGTACGCGGTTGAGCTCGCGGATGGCCTCGTAGTTTTTTCGCAGGAGGCCCACCGCAAAGACGATTAAAATACCCAGCATGGGACTCGTTAATTTTGTTTGATAGAGCTCGAGCTGGTCTGCATAAAGGAAGCTGAGCAGGTAAATGTGGTAAACAATACTCCCGCAGACGATGCCCAGGCCTTTGCGGGTTCCGTAAAGCCAAGCGCCTATGCCGATCAGAAGAAACATGGGAATAGCTGTCGAAAGGTTCCAGGTTGGGAACATCAACAGCGAAAAAACCACGTATCCGGCCCAGACGGCTGCGTATAAGAATGTAACTTTTTTAGCCATTCAGCTTCCTGTTCTAATATCGTAACTTATAGCGAGCTGCTTATAAGGAAAAGGATTTCGTGCCGATTCCGTTATTAAGACCAGATTCCATTTGCGGCGTTTCTGGGGTTTTCGTAATGTGCGCTGATTATGAAAAAAACTCCGCTGCACGCGCAGCATCAGCAGCTAGGCGCCCGCATGGGAGAATTCGGCGGATGGGACATGCCGATCCAGTATGCCGGGATTCTCGATGAGCATGAACACACCCGGAATCACGCTTCCGTTTTCGATATCTGCCACATGGGCGAATTTGAACTCTACGGAAAAACAGCACTTCAGGATCTGGAAAACCTGCTCTCCTGCAATATCCGCTCCATGAAAATCGGGCAGGTGCGCTACGGGTTTATGCTCAACGAAAGCGGCGGCGTGATGGATGATTTAACCAGTTACCGCCTGGATCAGGAGCGTTACATGCTGGTGGTGAACGCCGGCACGGCCGAAAAAGACGCGGGCTGGATTCTGGAGCATCTTTCCGCGGATACCGTCTTGGTCGATATTTCAGCCGAAACGGCGAAACTCGACGTGCAGGGACCGGAAGCGCGCGATGTGCTCGAAGAGGTGTTCGGCTGCACCCTGCCGGAGCTCGGCTATTTCCGGTTCCGCGAATTTCAGGCAATGGAAGCTTCAACCATCATCAGCCGCACCGGCTATACCGGCGAGCTCGGCTACGAAATCTACCTGCCGAACGCCGATGCGGTCCGCCTCTGGGAAAAACTGGTGGCGCATCCGTACTGCGAACCCGGCGGGCTCGGCGCGCGCGATACGCTCCGCCTGGAAATGGGCTATGCGCTCTACGGCCACGAGCTGAGCGAGGAACGTTCGCCGGCCGAAATGTCGCGCGGTATGTTTATCGACCGCAGCAAGGATTTTATCGGTAAAGAGCGGGTCATGCAGGACCTCGAAATTCCGCAGAACCTGCTCGTCGGCCTCAAATTCGCTTCCCGGCGCGCGGCCCGCGAAGGGGATAAAGTATTTTTTGCCGACCGGGAAATCGGCGCGGTAACCAGCGGATCGCTCGCCCCGAGCCTCGGCACCGCCGTGGCAATGGCCTACGTGAAGTCCGACTTCGCCTCGCTTGGGAACACGCTCGATGTGGAAATCCGCGGCAAACGTTTCCCGGCGGAAATCGTTGAACTCCCGTTTTATAAAGAAGGCACCGCAAGAGGATAACTAACAGCGGCTGCAAAGAGGCTCTGAAAATACAAAAACGACTTCGCTTAGGTCTTCGTGCTTTTTGTGTCTCTTCGCGCCGATAAAGAGGTTTCATATGAAAAAGACACCGTTCTGTCCGACGAGTGAGCAGGATCAGCAGAAGATGTTCGAGACGCTGGGGATCAGCAGTTACGACGAGCTGTTCGAGGCGATTCCCGATGACCTGAAGCTGGATGAACTGCATATTCCCGAAGGCCTCTCCGAAATGGAGATGATGCAGCATATTCGGAAAATCGCGGCGAAAAACTCCACCGATCTCGTGAACTTCTGCGGCGCCGGTTTTTACGACCACTACATTCCGGCGGCGGTCAATGCGCTGTCGAGCCGCGGCGAATTTTACACGGCCTACACGCCGTATCAGCCGGAAGCCTCGCAGGGTACCCTGCAGGCGGCGTTCGAGTATCAGACCGCGATCTGCCGGCTGACCGGTATGGAAGTGGCCAATGCCTCGCTGTTCGACGGCGGTACCGCGCTGATTGAGGGCATTATGATGGCGCTGCGCCAGACCCGCCGGAATAAGGTGCTGGTGGATGAAGGCGTCAACCCGATCTATCGTAAAATGCTCCGCTGCTACACACAGAATCTCTCAGTGGAATATGAAGAGGTCAAACTCTCTCCGACCGGCATTGCCCTCCGTAAGGCCTACCGCGACGTGCTCGACGATTCCGTCGGTGCGGTGGTCCTGCAGAACCCGAACTTTTTCGGCTGTCTTGATAATTTGAGCGAGCTGATCCGCGAAATCCATGCCGTCAAAGCGCTGGCGATTATGTCGGTCTATCCGATGGCGCTTTCGCATGTCGAAACGCCCGGCGCGATGGGGGCGGATATTGTGACCGGGGAAGGGCAGAGCCTCGGGCTGCCGCTGAATTTCGGCGGTCCGTATCTCGGCTTCATGGCAACGAAGAAAAAATATGTCCGCAAAATGCCCGGCCGCATCGTCGGCGAAACGGTAGACAACCAGGGTCGGCGCGGCTATGTGCTGACGCTGCAGGCGCGCGAGCAGCATATCCGCCGGGAAAAAGCCACGTCGAACATCTGCTCCAACGTCCAGCTCTGTGCGCTGCGGGCCATCATCTATCTCTCGCTGATCGGCCGCGAAGGCTTTCGCGAAGTGGGCCGCGACTGCATGGACCGCGCGTCGTATGCCTGGCACAAGCTGACGAAGATCGACGGGGTGGAGCCGGCCTTCAACCGCCGCTTCTTCAACGAATTTGCGGTGCGCCTGCCGAAGGATGCCTCGGAGGTGGTCAGCGCCCTGGTCGATCAGGGCATCGCCGCCGGTTTCCCGGTCGGCCGCTACTATGAGGGGATGGAAAACGTCCTGCTGCTCTCCTTCACCGAAAAACGGACCAAGGAAGAGATCGATATCATGGTCGCCAAACTCGAAAGCGCCCTGAAGGCTTAAGGAGATATAGAATGAAAACGATTTATGAAAAATCTTCGCCCGGCCGTCCGGGGGTACAGATGTCTTCGCTCAAGATTTCGGCGACGGAGGAGATTCCTTCGAAATACCTGCGGAGCGAGCCGGCGGAACTGCCGGAGGTTTCCGAGGCGGAAGTGGTGCGCCATTTCACGGCGCTCTCGCGCCTGAATTTTTCGGTGGATACCCATTTTTATCCGCTGGGTTCGTGCACGATGAAATACAACCCGAAGGCGTGCGAGGCCGCGGCAAACCTGCCGGAGCTGACGGAGGTGCATCCGCTCTGGCCGCAGCTGCGCGGCGGCGGCATGCTGACGCAGGGGTCGCTGGCGGTGCTGTACAACACGGAACGCCTGCTTTCGGAGGCGACCGGACTGGCGGAATTCACGCTGCAGCCGATGGCCGGGGCGCATGGCGAACTGACCGGTGTGATGATTATGGCGGCGTACCATAAGGACCGAGGCAACCCGGATAAAGATCACATCATTATTCCGGACTCGGCGCACGGCACCAACCCGGCCAGTGCGCAGGTGGCCGGATATAAAGTCGTGACGATTCCGTCGGACGCTAACGGCGTGATGGATTTTGACCTCTTTATGGAGGCGCTGAATGAAAAAACGGCCGGCGTGATGCTGACGAGCCCGAATACACTGGGCGTTTTCAACCCGCGGATTAAAGCGATCTGCGATGCGGTGCATGCAGTTGACGGTTTGATGTATTACGACGGTGCAAACTTTAATGCGATTATGGGCCGGTACCGTCCGGGCGATATGGGTTTTGATATCTGCCACCTGAACCTGCACAAATCGTTTGCGACGCCGCACGGCGGCGGCGGTCCGGGCTCCGGTCCGGTGGGCGTGGCGGAAAAACTGCGGCCGTATCTGCCGATTTCGCGCGTGGAGAAAACGAAGGACGGTCTGTTTACGCTGAACTATGACGAGCCGAAAAGCATCGGCTACATCGCGCCGTTCTACGGCAATTTCGGGATGATCGCCCGGGCCTATGCCTACATTCTTTCATTGGGGCGCGACGGCATGCTGGGCACCAGCAGCCGCGCGGTACTGAATGCAAACTACCTGCAGGAAAAGCTGCGCCCGCTGTTCGGCGAAGAATACAGAGGCCGCTGCATGCATGAGTTTGTCTTTTCCGGCGATGTGCTCAAACCCTACGGCGTTCATACGCTGGATCTGGCCAAGGGCATGATCGACCGGGGGATTCATCCGCCGACGGTCTATTTCCCGCTGAATGTATCCGAAGCGCTGATGGTTGAGCCGACGGAGACGGAGGACCTCGACACGCTTGACCGCTTTGTGGAAGTGATGGAGGAGCTCTTTGAGCTCGCGAAGACGGATCCGGATAAGCTGCATGAAGCCCCGGTAACCACGCCGGTGGGCCGGCTCGATGAGGTCAAAGCCGCACGGGATATGCGTTTGAGCCATACCTGATCCCGGTGGCGCCGCCCTATGAAACGATGGTTTTATTCAGTCCGCGACCGGGCGGGGACTGTGCGGTGGTGATTAAAATGATCATCTAAATCAAATATTTTGAACGGAATAGGGCGGGGCTGGTCCCAAGTTGTCAGTTGGATTAATTAACTGAAGGAGTACCAACATGAAGAGAGTAATGAGTATTGCATTGGTTGCGTTGTTTGCTGCAGGAACTTCCGCATTTGCGTGCGAAAGCTGCGGTTGTACGGCCCAGAAGGAAGAAGTGAAGCAGGAGTGCGCAAAAGAGAGCAGCTGCGCATCGAAGAAGAAAGCGTGTGCTTCTGAGAAAAAAGCATGCGCCTCGGAGAAGAAAGCGTGTGCGAGCGAATCCAGCTGCAGTGCTGAAAAATAACTCGGATTCACTCCGGATTTTAGAAAACCCTTCCGTAGCCGGAAGGGTTTTTTTTGGTTTGCGGCGCATGGAAAAAAGGAAATCGGGTTTGCGGCGGTTCAGCTGTGCAGGTATTGTTCAGACCCTAGGGAAACGGATGCTGTGATGGCGGAAAATGATTTCAGATACGCGGACGGGATTGTGGAGGAAGATCGTCCTCTCCGGCCGGGAAAAGAGGAGCGGAACTGGGCTGTGGGGTGTCATCTCGCGGCGCTTGGAGGTTATCTGGTTTCCTTCGCATTTGCACAGCTGCTCGCGCCCCTGACGGTCTGGCTGCTGAAACGGAATGACGGCAGTTTTATTGATCAGCAGGGCAAAGAGGTGCTGAATTTTCAGCTGAGTATTCTGATTTATGCGATGATCTGCCTGCTGCTGTTCTTTTTGGTGATTGGAATGCTGCTGATTGTTCCGCTCATTATTTTCGGTTTTGTCTGCCCGATCATCGGTGCCGTCAAAGCGAGCGAAGGTGTTGAATACCGCTACCCTTTGTGTATCCGCTTTATTAAGTAATAAATTAGAAAGGTTTTAGAATGTCGGCAGAAATTATCGATGGTAAACAGATTGCGGCGGATATCCGCGCGGAACTGAAAGCAGAGGCGGCGGCCCTGAAGGAAAAGGGCATTGTGCCGGGGCTCGGCGTGATTCTGGTGGGGGATGATCCGGCATCGAAATCTTATGTCAGTGCCAAGGAGAAGGCCTGCGAAGCCATCGGCATTTATTCCGACGACAACCGCCTGCCGGCGGATACCACGCAGGAAGAGCTTCTGGCGCTTGTGGAGCGGATGAATCAGGATCCGAAAATCAACGGAATTCTCGTCCAGCTGCCGCTGCCGAAGCATATCGACGAAGCCGCGGTGCTGCTGGCGATCGATCCGGACAAGGATGTGGACGGATTCCATCCGATGAACGTCGGTAAAATGATGGTTGGCGAACAGGCGTTCCTGCCGTGTACGCCGCACGGTGTGGTGCAGATGCTGCTGCGCAGCGGCGTAGAAACATCCGGCGCGCATGTGGTGGTGGTCGGTCGAAGCAATATTGTGGGCAAGCCGGTGGCCAATATGCTGCTGCAGAAGAAAGAGGGTGCGAATGCAACGGTAACCCTCTGCCACACGCGCACGAAGGACCTGGCCTTCCATACAAAGCAGGCGGACATCATCATCGCCGCCTCGGGCCGGCCGAACACGATTACCGCCGACATGGTGAAGGAGGGGGCCGTGGTGATCGACGTCGGGGTTAACCGGGTCGAGGATGCGTCGCGCGAACGGGGCTATCGACTGGTCGGCGATGTGGACTTTGAGGCGGTGAAGGCCGTGGCCTCCAAAATAACACCGGTACCCGGCGGTGTGGGGCCCATGACGATTACGATGCTTTTGTTCAATACCGTCGATGCGGCCAAGCGGGCCAACGGGATTGACTGATTCGATTTTATGGGGATGATAACAACTAACTAGACGAAGGAGTTCTAACGATGATCTCAGCAAAAATGCAAGATGCGCTCAACGAACAGGTGAACAAAGAGTTTTATTCCGCTTATATGTATCTGGCGATGTCGGCCTACTGCAATACCAGCGGCCTGCCGGGTTTTGCGAACTGGATGCGGATGCAGTACGAAGAGGAAATCCTGCACGTCACCAAGATGTATGACTATATCCTGGACCAGGGCGGCGTGGTGAAGCTCAAGGCAATTGAACAGCCGCCGGTGGAATACGGCTCGCCGCTGGAGATTTTCGAAAAAACGCTGGAGCACGAGCGGTTCGTTACCCGCCTGATCAACAGCCTCATGGAGCTGGCGGTTGATGAAAAAGACTTCGCAACCCAGACCTTCCTGCAGTGGTACGTGACCGAGCAGGTTGAAGAAGAGTCCAACGTGAACGATATCCTCGCCCCGCTGCGCATGGTCGGTGAGGACAAAGGCGGCCTGATGATGATTGACCAGCAGCTTGGCGGACGTGCCGCGCCGGCGCCGCTGACCGCGCAGTAAGGAGATAGCCATGAAGAAAGCGGTGTTGATTGGTTTGGCCGTTCTTGTGACGGCCGGGAATGTATTTTCGGCCCGAAAAGATGAGGTGACGCTGGTACTCATGCCTCGTGATGAATCGGTCACGCGGCTTGGTCTCGATCTGGCGCAGCGCTATCCTACGCTGCTTGTGAGCTATCAGAACCGGCCCAACGGCACGGCTTCTTTTCATGGATGGACCGGGAAGGAGTGGGTCAATATCCAGCCTGATGCTTTTCAGGCGGGTGACTTCTTTCGAACGGCTCCCGATTCGGCGCTGCTGGTTGAGCGCGCCGGATCCCCTTTTCCGGAGGAGTTTGTTCCGGCGGAGGCATGGTGTGCGGCGGTCTATAAAATCAAGACGGCCGAGCTGCGGCCGCTGCTGCACCTCACCGGGCAGTATTACGACTTCGGGTACCGGGACTGGAAGTGGTTTTCTGAAAACTACAAACTGCCGATGGATGCCATTAATCCGGAGGGCCTGAATATCGCATGGTATCACAGACAGCTTCGCGATAATCTTGCTAAGCGCGATGTCGGCGCGGATGACCTGCAGTACTGGGAAGCCGTGCGCCATCCAACCCCGCCGCCGGTGGTTGAGAAGATGGCGGCCGAAGAGGCGCCCGCTGTGGATGAATCGGCCGAAACGAACGCCGTGGAAGCGGTGGAGCTGCCGGAAGAGGACTTGGGCAATCCGCTGACGAACGATGTGCCGGAGGCGGTGGTGTTGAGTCCCGCTAATGCAGAAGAAGCCCGGGAAATCCCCGCGGAATAAGGAATGATATGCAGATTCGAATTTTTGCCTGCCTGATGATGGTTGGAGCCGCCCTTTCACTGGCCGGATGCTCGTCGCCGCCGCCCGAGCCGGATCATACCCCGAAGCTGGGTGTGGCCCAGAATGCCGACGGAAATCTGACGTTTGCGCTGACCACTGAAGTCGGTTATGAATACGCGATCTATTATATGGATCCGAAGAGCAACGGCTGGAAAGTGATTCCCGGCCTGGACTCAATCAGGGGCACCGGCGCGCAGGTGGAAGTTAAGAAGCGGTTCAATTCATCGGGTTCGCTGCCGGCGTTCACGGTCCGGCACACCAAGATGTTTTAGCCGGTTTTCCAGTCGCTTTTTTCCATGGTCAGCCGAGCAGCTGCATCTTTAAGCTGTTTGGCTGCGATCGTGTCGTTGGGGCTGAGCATCGCAATTTTCTCGCGCGATTCAAATTCCAGTTGGAACTGTTCGGATTTTCGGTAGAGGTCGGCCAGCATCTCAAGGGAGGCGAGGTCGGCACGGTTGTGCTGCTTGAGGATTTCGAGGGTTTGGACGGCCGCTTCCGGCAGGTCGGCTGCCAGCGCAGCGCTGCAGAATGCCCGTGCCAATTTAGGATTGAGCGGATCAATGTCGAGCGTCTGCTCGGCCGCTTCAAGACCCTTGAGTTTATTCTTTTTCGACAGGGTTGGAATCTTCAAGAACGCCGCTGCGGCTTTCAGCCGGTCCAGTCTGCTTGGCGGATTTTTTTCGGTCTTGCGAATGGCCGTGCTGCGCAGGAGTCTGCGGACTTCAAGCAGGCGGGGTTCAACCGCCAGTGCCGCGGCAAACATATCCATGGCATAGTCCAGGTTGCTGCGCTCAAGCGCTTCAAGGCCCTTCAGATGAAAGGGCCGTGCTTCCGCCGGTGCGTCTTTGAGTTTAATTTCCGCCATACAATGAGTGCCTGTTGATTGCTTCCATACTATTGCGGGTGTTGGAAAATGCAATCTGTTTACAAGACGGGAGTCATTAGGGCGCAGAGGTTTTCAGCGAGTTTCTGCAGCCGCGGGCGTCGAATCCATTCGTTCATCTCCACCTCGGTGCTTTCAGCAATGTCGTCTTTAATCATCCGCTTGATAGTCGTAACGGCGTTGGCGTCTTCAATCAGGGCCGTGGTTTCGTAGTTGAGCTCGAGGCTGCGGATGTCCAGGTTGGCCGTGCCGACCAGTGCAAGGGAGGTGTCGACAACCATGGCTTTGGCATGGATGAAAGGCGGGCGGCGCAGGAAGATTCGGGCGCCGGCTGCGAGCAGTTCTTCAAAAAGGGCCTTGGCGGCCATGCCGGCATATTTGTGGTTGTTGCTTTCCGGCAGCACGATGCGGACATCGACCCCCTGGCGGGCGGCGGAGCGCAGTGCCTGCAGGATGTCGGAGCTTGGAACGAAGTAGGGCGTGACCAGCAGAATCTGCTCCTGGGCGGTGACGATGGCATTGAAGAAGGTTTCGCTGAGCAGGCCCGGCGCGGCGGCGGGCCCGCTTTCGATCAGGCGCGCGCGCGCGGTTCCGATGGAGGTGATCGCGGGGAACAGCTCCGGGCTCAGCAGCGTATCAATGGATTCGCGCGTCATAAAAAACCAGTCGCTGAGAAAGGAGAGCTGGAGTTCGTGAACCAGCGGGCCTTCGACTTTGAAATGGTAGTCCCGGATCGCTTTGCGGTCGTGGGTGGTGATGTTTTCGGAGGCGATGTTTACACCGCCGAAAAAGGCGGTGCGGCCGTCGATGACCAGGTTTTTACGGTGGTTGCGCAGGTTGATCTGAAACTGGGCTTTGAAGGGGTTGGCCTGGGTCCAGCCGCAGATTTTGAAGTTGGCCTGGCCGCGGTATTTGCGGAGCATGCCGCCGAGGTAGGCCTGGGTGGAGCCGAAGCGGTCGAACAGCAGCCGCACCTTGACGCCTTCATCGGCTTTCTTTTTGAGAGCCTCGAGGAATTCCGCGCCGGTTTTGTCGCGGTGGATGATGAAGCTCTGGAGGTGGATATGGTGTTTTGCCTCGCGGATGGCCTGGAGCATGAGCGGGTAGGCGTTGTCGCCGGAGATCAGGGGTTCAACGGCGTTGGCGGAGAGGAGCGGGTGGTCGGGACTGATGGCATCGAGGGCGCTGTTGAGTTTGCGGCTGGCCCGGTTTTCGAGCTCTGCAGACGGGGCGCAGTAGTCGAGGTGCCAGGCGCGCAGGGCAGAGCCGCTGCCGAGCCGTTTATTCCGCTGCCGAATCAGTACCTCGTTGGTGACCTGGCGCTCCAGGCCTTTGACCGATACGCGGTCGATGCCGAAGGAGAGATAGAGCAGGGGGCCGATGCCCGGAAAGGACCAGGCGAGAAAGATCCAGAGTATGGTGGCGCTGGCGTTTCTGCGGCGCTGCAGGGCGTGCAGGGTGACGCCGATGAAAGAGATGAAGTGCAGTGTTGTGCTGAGCACAACCCAGGTCGTGAAGTCATACGTTTCAAGATCCATTCCTGAATGCTAAAGACCGCCGCCTAAAAAGAACAGTGAAAAGTCTGCTCGTGGAGTTGCCATTATTCCGGAAGGTACTAAGGTTATGAAATGAGATTTATGCTGTATAACATTTGTTACGGAACACATGGGAACCAGAAAAAGCTCCCGCTGCTCGGAATGCTTGGAAAAACACGAAACCAGCTGAACGAACTGATCCGTTTTATCGGCGAGGTGAATCCGGATGTGGCCGGGCTGGTGGAGGTGGATAACGGATCATACCGTGCGGACCGCAAGTGCCAGGTGGAACGGATTGCCGACCAGCTGGGTCATTTCCATTCCTATCAGTCGAAATATGCGCAGGATTCCCGCTGGCAGCGGGTGCCGGTCTACAACAAGCAGGGCAATGCCTTCTTGGCTAAGGATACGATCCGCCACGAAACGTTCCACTATTTTGAAAAGGGAATGAAGAAGCTCGTGATTGAGCTGGAGCTCGCGGACGTCACCTTTTTCCTGGTGCACCTGGCGCTGAGTTACAGAACCCGTCAGCAGCAGATTCTGCACCTGTATGACATGATCAAACATACGGACCGCCCGCATATTGTCGCCGGCGATTTTAACGCGTTCGGCGGCGAGGATGAGATTCGACTGCTGATGTCCGCCACCGGACTGCGGAATGCCGATCCCGATGTGCAGCCCTCCTATCCGAGCTGGAAGCCGAAACGGCATCTCGATTTTATCCTGCACAGCCCGAAAATTAATGTAACCCGTTTCGAAATGCCCCGCGTCCAGCTTTCGGACCACCTGCCGCTGGTGGTTGATTTTGACATCAAAGAGACGGTCCCGGAATAGGGCGGGCCGGCTTTCATTCCGGTGCAGGGCAAAAAGCCTGTACTTCATTCCGGCGAGGGGCTAGCTTTTTGCTATTGAGGATTCAGCTATGACAGAGTTTTTTATCGGAATGTTGGTGATGCTGTTTTTGGCCGCCGGACTGTGGGTTTGGGGCAGAAACCGCCGTACAAAATCGGCGCAGGAGATCCGCGCTTTTTCAAGTATTGAACGGCTCAAGGCCATCGGCCAGCTTTCCGTCTATAAGGTGCTCACCAAGGAGATTGTCACGGAGACTGACCACACCTGGGGTGAATTCGGCAACCGCTATCTGGGGTGGGTGCTCAGCGGGAAGAAGATGGCGATGATTTTCGAGTTCGAAATCGACTTCCGCTATAACCTGCAGAGTCCCCGGTTTGAAATTTCAGAAACGGGCGAGGCCGCCTATGCGGTCCGCCTGCCGCCGTGCGATTATGAAGTCAACATCCGCGATATCCGCTTCTACGACGAACAGGGATCCAAACTGCTGCCCTGGCTCCTGCCCGACCTGCTGAACGGCTTCCTGCGCGGCGGATTTTCCGAAGAGGATAAAAACCGGCTCGTGGATGCCGCCAAACGGCATGCCGAAAAGCAGGCGCTGGAGCTGATCAGCAGCATCCAGTCCGAAGTGCAGAAATCGGCCAAATCGACGCTGGAATCTATCAGCCGTGCATTTGGTGCGGTACAGATCGACTTTAGTTTTTCAACGCAGGAGGCCGCGCAGGTTTCCGTTGAAATGTCCGAAAAAATAGCGTCCTAGTAGGCTTCGCTGGATTGGCCGCCTGAAAGTACCGTTTCTGTTGCGCCGATACCCAGGCGGGTTGCGCCCTGTTTCAGGTAGCCGACCGCTTGTTCCCAGCTTCTGATTCCGCCGGATGCTTTTATACCCATTTTTCCCCCGACGGTTTTCACCATTGCATCAATGATTTCCGGCGTGGCCGACGAGGGGCCGAATCCGGTGGAGGTTTTCACAAAATCGGCTCCGGCTTCCAGTGCAATCCGGCAGGCCTCGGCGACTTCGCCGAGCGACAAAAAGCAGCTCTCCTGTATCACCTTTACCGCTGCGCTGCGGTCATGGCAGATCGAGGCGACCGCTTTAATGTCGTTGAGCACGGCCGTGCGGTTTCCGGAAAGGAACTGTCCGATATTCATGACCATGTCGATTTCCTGTGCCCCGTCATGGAGGGCCTGGCGCGCCTGCGCCTCTTTCACGGCGGTGCAGTCCGCGCCGTGGGGAAAACTCAGGACGGTTGAAACCATGACGCCGGAGCCCTCGAGCAGCGCGGCGGCAAGCGGGACATCGCAGGGGCGCACGCACATGCTGGCCACGCGGTATTTGATGCACATGGCGGCGTTTGCGCGCACATCGTTTTCGGTCTGGTTGGGTTTAAGCACTGCGTGGTCGATGGCGGCGGCGACTTCGCTGACGGTAAAGCTCATGATTATTCTCCCAAAAAAAGACCGCCCCGAAGCTTCGGGGCGGTTGGTCATTTTGCGGTGTCCGGAATTTATTTTGTCGAAATGCGGCGGACGTATTCCTTGTCAGCATCGGAAAGGGCGCTGCCGGGAATCTCGGCTTCTTTGCCGTTTTTGGCGTTTTTGATGGTTACCTTGCCTTTTTCCACCTTCACGAAGATGGCGTTCACGGTAACCTCTTTGCCGCCGATGGTGATGGTCCAGTCGCGGTAGTCGATCACTTCGCCGGAGGCGGCTTTCTCTTTTTCCACCACGGGGATAATCGGGGTGCCGTCAGCCCCCGCTTTGGATTTTTCCTCCAACTGCGGATTCATGACGAATTTGGCCGGAACGCCGTCGATACGAATGCTCGGGGCCGGGCCTTTATTCGGAATCGGAACATCGTAATACTTCGTGTCGCCGTCGCCGTCGCTGTCGCCCGAATCGAGCCGAATCAGGCCTTCTTCATATTCGGCCGGCTCGAATTCCACCTGGTAAAAGCCGAGGTATTCCGGAACGTTGTTATAGATAATGATGTGGTAGCCGCCCTTTTTCAGGTCGCCGGTCAGAATGTGGTAGTAATCATCTTCACCGTCTTCGCCCTCAAATTTAAGCGAACAGAAATCACGAACTCTCATGCGGTCGACCCAGTGCTCGCCGCCGAGTTCCTTCAGGAATTTTTCAACCTCTCTTTTATCGGGCTCATTCTTTTTGGTACGGGCTTCGGCGCTCAGCATGCCCGTGGCAGCGAGGGTGGTGCAGATCAGTGCGGTCAGTAACTTTCTCATTCCAGATGGTCTCCTTCTGTAATCATTCACTGGTGCAGCAAGAATCAGCCGATCCAGTTTTCTACATAAATAGAGGTTTCGGCGCTGAACCGCCACGTTTTTCTCGGTTTTATTAAAAAGAGGGCCCTGAATTGCCGCATTCGGCACTTGGCAGCCGGGCGGGGTTTCTGCATAATCCGCGGCCTTTTTGAAGTTTACATAACAAATGGGGTTATCAAAATGTACAGTGCATCCGACCTGAAAAAAGGACTGAAAATTGAAATCGACGGTGATCCGTGCATGATCACCAACTTTGAGTTTTCCAAGCCGGGTAAAGGCCAGGCCCTTTACCGCTGCAAAATCAAAAACCTGATCACCGGCAATACGTTCGATAAAACGTACCGCTCGGTTGAAAAAGTCAACAAGTGCGCCCTGATGTCGCGCGATTATACGTTCTCCTACATCGACGGCGAAAACTATGTTTTCTCCGACAACGAGACCTATGAGGAAGTCACGCTGAACGAAGAGCTGCTTGGCGATCTGAAAAACTTCATTGTCGACGATATGGAGGTGGAAATCCTGTTCCACAACGACCGCGCGCTGGACATCACGCTGCCGAACTTTGTGGAGATGGAAATCGCCGAAACTGAACCGGGCGCCCGCGGCGATACCGCCACCAATGTCATGAAGCCGGCCAAGCTCACTAACGGCTACGAAATCAATGTGCCGATCTTTATTAATGAGGGTGACATGATCCGCATTGATACCCGCAACGGCACCTACTCCGACCGCGTTTCCAAGGGCTGATGCGCGACGGACCGGTCATAGCAAGGGACGCCCTGATGCGCAGCATTCGGGCGTTTTTTTATGAGCGCGGCTACACGGAGGTGGAAACACCGATCCGTCTCAGGACACCGTGTATGGAACTGCATATCGATGCCGAACCGTCCGGGGATCATTTCCTGCGCACCTCGCCGGAAATAGTGCATAAGCAGCTGCTCGGGGCCGGGTACACCCGGATTTTTGAGATCGGCAAATGTTTCCGCCGCGGCGAGCGCGGGCCGCTGCACCATCCAGAATACACCATGCTGGAGTGGTATCAGGCCGATGCCGACTACATGGATATTCTGGAAGAGACCAAAGCGCTCATCTGCGCGGCTGCCGCGGGCCGTGATCTCCGATGGGGTGAGTGGAAGATCCTGACCGTATCCGATGCCTTTATGCAGCACGCCGGCTGGGACCCCGCGGGGCACTATGACGCAGACCGGTTCGATATCGACCTGGTGGAGAAGGTTGAGCCGGCGATTAAAAGGCTGGGCGGTCCGGTGGTGCTGAAAGATTATCCGGTCGAGGCCGCGGCGCTTTCGCGGAAGAAGCCGGATAACCCGCAGCTGGCTGAGCGGTGGGAGCTCTATATCGACGGGGTTGAAATTGCCAATGCCTATTCAGAGCTGACCGATCCCGTCGAGCAGCGCGCCCGCTTTGAAAAGTGTGCTGCTCAGCGCCGGGCGATGGGGGCCGCGGTTTATCCGATCGATGAGCGCTTCATCGAAGCGCTGGGGCGGATGCAGCCGACCGGCGGCATTGCGCTGGGCATTGACCGCCTGCTGATGCTGCTGCTTGGTAAAACATCGCTCGACGATGTCCTGCCGTTTCGATGAGGTATCCGCCGGGCCGTTAGAGCGCGGCGGAGCAGGCCTTAGTCATCTGCCCGATGATATTTTTCCACGGTCTTTTCCAGGTGGCGCAGCTGTTTGGCGACATCGTTCAGGCGGTATTCAATGGAGTTGAGGATCCAGAACTGGAAGTGTTCGACCTTGGTTGATTTGTGCATCATCCAGATGATTTTGATCGAAACCAGCAGGACCGCAATTTCCAGCGAGAAAAGCGGGGGGATAAACGGATTCTTGATGTGCAGGATGTGGTTGACCAGGTCGTTTGTTGCCAGGAGGGCAATCGCAACGATAAAACCGCGGTTGACCCAGCGGTCCTGTTTTTCGGCATCCTTGCCTCCGATCTGGCCCATGAGCTGGCGGATTTTTTCTTTTTCCCTCTTAAACTGATCGAGCTCTTCTTTCAGTTTGACCGGATCGAGTTCTTCCATAATTCACTCCGTGCTTAGTGCGCCGAATTATAGATAAGCTTCTGCTTTCATCAACAAATTAGCGTGTCAATCCGAGCGGCGGGTGATAAAACTTCCGCTTACAATTTAAGGGAGTGTGAATGGGGAATCATCTGAAAATCGGCGTGGCGTGCGGGGGCACCGGGGGTCACATTTTTCCGGGGCTGGCAACCGCGAATGAGCTGGCGGCGCGGGGCCATGACGTTACCCTTTGGCTGGCCGGAAAAGATATTGAAAACGAATCGGTCCGCGGCTGGCCCGGGGCTGTCATCACGATTCCGGCCGAGGGTTTTCAGTTCGGATTTTCCCTGCGCAGTGTAAAGACGGTATTCCGGCTGATCGGGGCGTACCGGCTGGCCCTGAAGCACATGCGTGAACAGCTGCCGGATGTGGTGCTGGCCATGGGCAGTTATGCATCGTTCGGCCCGGTGAAAGCGGCCTGCAGGCTGGGCGTTCCGTACGTGCTGCACGAGGCCAATCTGCTGCCGGGCCGTGCGGTAACCATGCTCTCCGGCCGCGCCAATACGGTGGCCGTCAGTTTTGATAAAACCAGCTATTACCTGAAACACTCCAGCATCGTGAAGACCGGCATGCCGCTGCGGCAGGAGATTCAGCAGGCCTGCGGGCTCCCGCGTACTGCGCGCGCTGCGGATGATCCGCTGCGGATTATGATTATGGGCGGCAGCCGCGGGGCCCAGGTGCTGAATGAAGAGCTGCCCCGCGCGCTGGCGATGGCTGCGGAAAAAGGCGTCCGCCTGGAGGTGATCCATCTCGCCGGGCTGCAGGATACCGATTCGATCCAGGCGGTGTACGATAAGGCCGGGGTCCGCGCCGAGGTTCATCAGTTTGTCCAGCAGATGGAAGCGGTTTATCTGAAGACGGACCTGGCCATCTGCCGCTCCGGCGCCGCCACGTGTGCGGAGCTGGCGGCATTCGGGGTGCCGGCACTGCTGGTGCCGTATCCGCATGCCGTGCGGGACCATCAGATGAGCAACGCGCGGGTGATGCAGGATTCCGGCGCGGCCGATGTGGTGGCGCAGCAGGATCTGACTGCCACGTGGCTGCGGGATTATCTCGTGAATGTTTCGCAGAAGCCGGGCCGTCTCGAGCGCATGGGCACGGCCATGAAAAAACGCGGGCAGGTCGATGCCGCACAGCGTCTGGCAGACCTGATTGAAAAGGTCGGCGGTTCCGGAAATGAACCCGGTTGATCGGGCACAGGAGCTGATCCGCAAGGGCGGTCATGTTCACCTGATGGGCATCGGCGGCATCGGCATGGCCGGGATCGCGCAGCTGCTCAAAGAGCGTGGTTTTACCGTTTCCGGCTGCGACCTGCAGCAAAACCGCCAGACGCAGTGGCTTTCGGACGGCGGTATTCATATTTATGCCGGGCACTCTGAAAATCATATTTCAGCATCAGTCGACTGGGTGGTCCGCTCCACTGCGGTCAGCGATTCTCACCCGGAAATCATAGCGGCTCGGGCGAGCGGGATTCCGGTTTCGCGCCGGGGCGAGGTGTTGCCGGCGCTGATGCGCGAGCGCACCTGTATTGCTGTCAGCGGTACGCACGGAAAAACCACCACCACAGCTATGATTGCCCAGGTGCTCGGCTGCGGTTTTTTTGTGGGTGGCGAAATGGCCGGCCTTGGCGGCGCCGTGGCGCGCGACGGCGATATTATGGCGGTCGAGGCCGATGAGTCCGACGGTACGGTTGCGGGTTATTCGCCCGATTATTCGATCATCACCAACATCGAATACGACCATATGGAACACCACGATTCCGAAGAGGCCTTCGTCGGCTGCTTCAGGAAGCTGATCGAGCAGACGAAGAAGCGGGTTTACTACTGTGCGGCTGACCCGATTGCCTCGGCGGTCTGCAGGGATAATCCTAAATGTTCACCCTACGGTTTGGTCGAAGGGCTCCGCCTGCCGCTTCCCGGAAAGCATAATCAGTGGAATGCATCGGCGGCGTTTGCTGTTTCTCGCCACTGGAGAAGCGGGGAAGAGATTCTGCAGGAACTGGAAAAAATCCGGCCGATTGCCCGGCGGTTTGAAACGGTTTTTCATCAGGCCGGCATCCGGATTGTTTCGGACTACGCCCATCATCCGACAGAAATTGCAGCCTTGATCCAGACGGCGCAGGAGCTGCGGCCGAAACGGCTGCTCGGGGTCTTTCAGCCGCACCGCTATACGCGCACGCTGGCGCTCGGCGCCGATTTTCCGCCGAGTTTCCAGGGGTTGGAACAGCTGTGGCTGGTTCCGGTTTATGCCGCATCGGAGCAGCCGCTGGATGGCGGTACATCCGCAGATCTGCTCAAACGCTTTTCGGCAGCCTGGGATCATCGCCTGCATAATTTCCAGTCATTGGACGCCGCGTGGGCCGATATTCAGCGCGAACTCCGCGCAGGGGACCTGCTGCTGATCATCGGGGCCGGGGATATTGAAAAAATCGCCCAATGGGCAAAAGAGTGGTGCCCCGGAGAGGGCTCGAACCTCCTACCTACGGATTAGGAATCCGTCGCTCTGTCCAGGT
>JBFHGU010000020.1:0-59834 GCA_041582935.1 Pontiella sp. | reverse complement strand
GGGCGATTAGCTCAGTTGGCTAGAGCATCTCGTTTACACCGAGAGGGTCGGCGGTTCGAGCCCGTCATCGCCCACCATTTTAAGAAAGGCTGAAACAGTAGTTTCAGCCTTTTTTATTCAATGGCAGAAACGGCGCCTGCAGGGGGCCGCGCACCGCGTGAAATCACCTCATGTTTTCTCTTTCAGTCTGCACGCGAAGCTGAGAGTTTAGCTTGATCTTTTATGGGAGCTTCCTGGAGTGGATAAACTACTTAACAGCCTGCTTTTCTTTGCGCTGAGCCTTTCGGCCAGTCAGGCCTTTTATGAGATCGGCTATGAAAGCGACCATGAAACGGTTGAGATCGACGGCGTAGGGACAACGTTTGCAACAAACGGCATTCGAATTGGTTACAAGGGAAACAGCAATCAATTCAGCATTGTCAACGGAGCGGCCGCTGCCACGGAGTGGTTTTATCTGGGAATGACCAGCACCGAGAACTATCACGGCGACGGCATTTTCTCTACATACAATACGGCCCAGGTTTCCGGTGAAGGTTCGAGCTGGAATGCCGGATCTGTCCGCATCGGCTACGGACCCCTCTCTGAGAATAATACGCTCAGGATTGATGCGGGCGGCGAGGTGACCGCGGCAACGTGCCTGGTCGGCCTGTTTGGCGGCCGCAGCAGCCGGATTGTCGTTTCGGATGCCGGATCATTGCTGAACGTGACGGAGACCGGCGGATCCGGCAGCTTGACGGTGGGGTATCGCGCGGGCGGGAATTCGATGATTATCTCGAACGGTGCTTCGGTAAACACAGCGAGTGCCACGCTGGCCTACGGGCACTATATTTACGAGTGCGAGGAAAATGAAATTCTCGTCACCGGATCCGGTTCGCAATGGAACAGCGGCGATTTTACGATTGGAACCGGCGGTTATGCGATGGATAGCACGTTCCGAATAGAGGACGGTGCAAAAGTCGTATCAAGGGAAGTGCGGCTGGGCGATGAAGGTGCATCCGGGAACCAGGCGGTTATCTCCGGCACCGGTTCGGAATGGCTGATCACCGGAGACCTGAACGTCTTTGCCGCACAGCAGGCGGATACCGCCAACGCGCTCATCATCGAAAACGGGGCAGTGCTGCAGGTTGACGGAATCGTCTGGCTCAACGACCTTGCCGAAGAGAGGATGACCCTCAGCCGGATTAAACTGAACGAGGGAGGCACTCTTGTGCTCGGTTCGGATTTCGATGCATCGGCGGGCGGGTTTTATTTCAATAAAGGTTCGGTGCTCCACGCCAAAGGCAACCTGACCGGGGTCAACACGGTCGGTGCCGACCGGCAGCTGATTGCGCATCAGGTGAGCGGCGATCTTAGTGTGGGCGGACTCTGGACGATGGGGGAGGGAATCACGAATGGTTTCATTTCCGGGAATCTGGCACTGGCCGATACGGGACTGCTGGCTATGGAAATTTCAGCTTCGGGAAGCGACCGGCTGGAGGTGCAGGGCGATGCGGCGCTCGGCGGCGGACTGATTATCACCTGTGTCGACGGTTCGGAGCTGGTGTACGGAACGCAGCTGCAGCTGTTTGACTGGGGCGGAGAGGTCAGCGGCAGCTTTGATGCGGTCTACTGCGATGCATTGGCTGATGGGCTTTCGTGGGATGCATCGGCATTATATACAGCCGGCCAGCTGCAGGTGGTGCCCGAACCGGCGACAGCCGGGCTGATGGGCTTTTCTGTACTGTGCCTTTATTTGATGCGGGTTAACCGCGGGCGATTTGGAACATGCAGATACTCCCTGCGGTTCCGGCGTTCAGCGATTCGCACTCCGGCTGCAGAGGAATGGTGATTTTTTTCGAGGCCTTTTCAAAGAGCTCATCGCAGACGCCGTGGGCTTCGGAGCCGATCACCAGGATAGTTTTTCCGCTGAATTGTGCTTCATAGAGATTTTGGCCGCCGAGTCCGGTGGTGACACACAATTCAAATCCCCGGTCCAGCCATTGCTGCAGTTCTTCGGTCGTAACCGGCAGGAGATCGATGAAGGCAAAGGTTCCCATCGACGAGCGGATCACCTTGGGATTTTCGGGTTCGACACATTCACCGTAGAGCAGGATGCCGTCAAAGCCGGAACCGACGGCGGAGCGGATGAGCGTGCCGAGATTCCCTGGGTCGCGCAGGTTGTCGAGCAGCAGGAACCGGCCGGCATCCGGATGCGCGGCAGGTGCGGTTTTTCGGGCGGCTACGCCGAGGATGCCCTGAGCGCTTTGAACATCGGATATCTTCCTGAAAATATGGTCCGGAACGCAGACCGTCTCCAGCGCCGGCGGCAGCGGGGCTTCGTTCCACGACTCGGATACGACGAGCTGCACCAGCTCATAGCGCGAGCTGCTGTGCTCCAGCAGGGTCTTCAGGCCGCGCCAGCCCTCCACGATAAATTGGCCGTGCTCCTGCCTCGCTTTTTTAGAGCTGGCTAGCGAACGCAGTTTTTTAATGAGCGGGTTAGTGGGGGATGTGATTTCTTTTGTCATGGCTGCTTGGAAATTTAGGGAGCGGTCAGTAGGTTTACGAGTATTTTGCGGAAGAAACGATTATGGATGAAGCAGTATTACAATCGCTCCCGCCCGCAGTGCGGGTAGAATTGCAGCCGATGATGCGGGACTATACGACCTTTCGCCTTGGCGGCGCCTGTCCGGCGCTCCTCGAATGCGCCGATGCGGACACGCTGTGTGCCGCCGCGCAGGCGCTGGCCGCGCAGTCGGTGCCGTATCTCGTCATTGGCCAGGGCTCGAACCTGCTGGTGTCTGACGACGGGCTCGACCGCGTGGTGCTGCGCTACTGCGCGGAAGGGCGCCCCTGCGTGCAGGCGGACGGCTGCAGGATTACAGTATCCGGCAACACCCTGCTCGACGACCTGGCCCGGCTGGCCATTGAAAAGGGGCTCGGCGATATTTCGTTCTGCAGCGGGATTCCCGGCACGGCGGGCGGCGCCATTGCGGGGAATGCGGGGGCTTTCGGACAGCAGATCGGCGATGTGGTCGAGTGCGTCCGCCTGCTGCAGGCGGACGGTTCGGTGGCGGAGGTGCCGGCGGAGGCGCTGGCGTTTGAATACCGTTCATCGGTCCTGAAAGAGACCGGGGCCGTGGTGCTCGATGCCGTGCTCAAACTGAAACCCTGTGATGTTGAGACGATGCAGGCCGAGCGCGAACGGATTCTCGAACTGCGCCGCACCAAACATCCCGACTGGAAAGTCAATCCGTGCGCCGGCAGTGTGTTTCGGAATATCGAACCAACTTCGGCCGCGGAACGGCGGCAGGCGGCCGGCTGGTTCCTGGAGGAGGCCGGGGCAAAAGATTTCAGGGTCGGCGGCGCCCGCCTGTTTGAAAAACATGCCAATATCATCGTTGCGGATCCGGACGCCACCGCGCGCGACGTCTACCGGCTGACAGAAAACATGATTGAGGCGGTCCGTAAAAAATTCGGCTTCGACCTGCAGCGTGAGATTAAACTCATCGGGAGTTTCTGATGGAAAAGATTCGGATTGGTGTCAGCGCCTGCCTGCTGGGCAGGAAAGTGCGTTACGACGGGCAGCACAAACTCGACAGCTACCTGGTCGGCACGCTGTCGAACTGGTTTGAATTTGTGCCGGTCTGCCCGGAACTGGAATTCGGCCTCGGCGTGCCGCGCGAAACCATCCGGCTGGAAGGCGATCCGGAAAATCCGCGCCTGGTTAAAACCAAATCGCGCGAGGATCTCACGGAGCCCATGCGCTCGTTCTGCCGGGAGCGCGTGCAGGGCCTGTTGAAGGAAAATCTCGGCGGCTACATCCTGAAAAGCCGCTCGCCGAGCTGCGGGATGGAGCGGGTGAAGGTTTACTCGGACAAGGGCATGCCTTCGAACAAAGGGGTCGGAATCTATGCCGCGGCGCTGATGCAGCAGTTTCCGCTGATTCCGGTGGAAGAGGAGGGGCGGCTGAACGATCCGGCCCTGCGGGAAAATTTTATTGTACAGGTCTTCACGCTTGCGCGCTGGCGCCGCATGCTGGCGGAGAACAATACGCGCGGGGGGCTGGTGAAATTCCATGAACAGCATAAATACCTGCTGATGGCGCACAGCGTGCCGCACTACCGCTCGCTCGGGCGCATTACGGCCGCGATAAAGGGCCGCCCGCTGCCGGCGGTCCAGGCGGAATATTTGGAGCAGCTGGTGGAGGCATTGCGCCTGCGCGCTACCGTGGCTAAGCATGTGAATGTGCTGCAGCACCTGTGCGGCTATTTTAAGAAGGAACTCGATGCGGATGAAAAGCTGGAGCTTCAGGAAACCATCGCCCATTATCAGCAGGGCTATATTCCGCTGATCGTTCCGATTACGATCCTCAATCACTATATTCGGAAATATGATGAGCCCTACCTGAAAAATCAGGTGTACCTGAAGCCGGGACCGACCGAACTGCGGCTGCGCAATCAAGTGTATTGACCGCGTTCCGCCGGGGGAGTAATACTTATCTCCCATGGCGGAAAAAATAAAAGTGAAAAAAAGAAGCCGCGCTTCCGAGGTGCGGGCTTTGACGACCGATGAGCGCGCATCGTTCCTGATTCTCTCGATCTACATGTTTATGTTTTGCCTCACCTCGTTTGTCTACTTCGATGCGCTGGTGCTTCGCATTGCCGGGCTCACGGCGGCCACCGCGGGCGCTTTTCTTTTTTATGCGGCCTTTTTTAATACCGAAGGCGGCGACGAGCGCAGGAAATCGAAGCATCCGCTGCGGTCCTATCTCGTCAGTTTTTTCCTGGTGCTGCTGACCCTCTTCCTGCTGCGGCTGCTCGGCGGCCTGATTAATAATGCAAGGATCTCGGCCATTACCCTTTACAGCGGGCTGGCCGGGGCGCTGATCCTTTTCCGCAAAGCGCTGATCCAGGTGGTCTCGCTGGCGGCGGCCTGCATTTTTATCTTCGTCACGGCCCATAACTGGGAGCGGGCGGTCGGCGGTGAAATGACGTTCGGGCAGGCGGTACGGCAGTGCGGACAGGCGCTGTTCAGGATTGGACCGATCCAGGAGGTGTCGAGCATGCTGATCGCCGGGAGCTATGTCCAGTACCTGGAAAAAGTGGACTGCACCAACGACCAGATCAATATGCTGGCCACCCGGCTGGTGCTGGACAGCGGCGATGATGAACTGCGCAAAACCCAGGCGCTGCTCGATTTTGTGAGCAATGAAATCCGGTATATTTCAGATCCCGGGGAAAACCTTGAATATGTCAAAGATCCGATCAGCACGCTGATCGCCGGCGGCGGCGACTGCGAAGACCAGGCGCTGCTGCTCTGTTCGCTGATGGAATCCGTCGGGCTGAAGACCTACATTGCGTTCACCAAGGATCATGTTTTTGCACTGGTGCGGTTTCCGCATCCCTATAAAAACCTCGAAGCGGATCCGTTTGTCTATCTGGACGGAACGCCCTGTTATGCCCTGGATCCAGCGGATGCCCATGCCCAAATCGGAACATCCAGCGCCCGGCCGGAACAGGTCCGCCGCGTTTTTGATGTGCGCAGCAAAACCCTGGCAGGGTTTAAGCTGTACGCGCTGAAATAATCTTGTTCCGCCGGCAGACTTTTCAAGCCGAGGCCTCCCTGATATAAATTCGCCTAACTGCAGAAGGAAGCTGTTATGCCGATCCGTGAATATATTGCCGTCGATCCAGAGAATGCCTGCCGGCACTGCCGGGAAGGGTTTGAGGAGGTCGAGTCCATCGAGGCTCCGGCCAAAGAAACCTGCCCGCGCTGCGGGGCCTCCGTGCAGCGGCAGCTGTCTGCCCCGCAGGTTGGAAGTTCCCGAAGCGGCCTGCACGACCGAGCAAAAAACGCCGGCTTCACGACCTACCAAAAACTCGGCAAAGGCGAGTACGAAAAAAAATACTGATGGACAAACTCGACGGGCAGATTGAGCGGGTCGTTTTCCGGAACGAGGAAAACGGCTTTTGCGTTTTAAGGGTGAAAGTGCGCGGCCATAAGGATCTCGTAACCGTTACCGGAACCGTCCCGACGGTTAATCCCGGCGAATGGATGGCCGGCGACGGCGAATGGTTCACCGACCCGCGCCACGGCCGGCAGTTCAAGGCCGAGGCCATCCGCCTCTCCAAACCCGACACGCTTGAGGGCATTGAAAAATATCTGGCATCCGACATGGTGAAAGGCATTGGGAAGGAATATGCCAAACGCCTCGTCAGCGTATTCGGGCGCGATGTTTTTGATGTCATCGAAAATTCATCCGGCAAACTCCTGAAGGTTCCGGGAATCGGCAAGCAGCGCAAGGACAACATCAAGCAGGCGTGGGACGAACAGCGGAACGTGCGGCAGATTATGTCGTTTCTCTTCAGCCACGGCATCAGCACCACGCGCGCGTTCCGCATCCATAAAATCTACGGCGACAAAGCCATTGAGCTCGTGCAGCGCGATCCCTACTGCCTGGCGCGCGACATCCGCGGCATCGGCTTCCTGATTGCCGACCAGATTGCCATGAAACTCGGGATTGCAAAAGATTCCGACCTGCGGGCACGTGCCGGCCTGGAATACTGCCTCGGCGAGATCACCGCCGGCGGCCACTGCGCTTATGTCCGCAACGACCTGCTGTCCAAAGCCGCTGCGCTGCTGGAGATCGATCTCGACATAATTGATGCCGCGCTGGAATACCTGCTGGAGAATAAACGGCTGATTCAGCGCGAAGACATCCAGGGCCGGACGCTGATCTATCTGCCGAAGCTGTTCTTTGCCGAGATTGAGCTGGCCAAAAAGCTGCAGGCGCTGCAGCAGGGGCGGCACCCGTGCCCCGATATCCATTTTGAAAAGGCCCTGGCCTGGGTGCAGCGCAAGACCGGCATTGAGCTGGCGAATGCCCAGAAAAATGCGCTGCGCACGTCTGTAAAATCAAAGGTGATGGTCATCACCGGCGGCCCGGGTGTCGGTAAGACCACGCTGGTGAATTCGGTGCTGATGATCCTGAAGGCGAAAAAAATGCGCGTGCAGCTGTGTGCACCGACCGGACGGGCGGCCAAACGGATGGCCGAAACCACCGGCATGGAGGCCAAGACGATCCACCGCATGCTGCAGTATAATCCGGGTACCGGCGGATTTATCCACGGCGCGGAAAACCCGCTGGAGCTCGATGTACTCATCGTGGATGAGTCGAGCATGATTGATGTCGTGCTGGCATCACAGCTGATGGAGGCCGTGCCGCTGCATGCCGCGGTGGTGATTGTGGGCGATGCCGACCAGCTGCCGAGTGTCGGTCCGGGCCGGGTGCTGCTGGATATTATCCGCTCCAAAACAGTGCCGGTGGCGCATCTCGACGAAGTTTTCCGACAGGCGGCCTCCAGCCGGATTGTCACCAACGCCCACCTGATCAACCAGGGCAAGGCGCCGGAATTCCCGGAAGAGGGGGAGGCGAGCGACTGCTATTTTGTGGAGGCCGATGAGCCGGACAAAGCCCTCAAACTGATCGGCAAGCTGGTGAAACAGAATATTCCGCAGAAATTCCACTTTAAACCGATGGACGAGATCCAGATTCTCACCCCGATGCAGAAGGGGGAACTCGGCGCTCGGAACCTCAATGTGGTGATGCAGTCGCTGCTGAATCCCGGCGGGGATGAGGTGGAGCGCTTCGGCATAACCTACCGCGTCGGCGATAAAGTGATGCAGACGGAGAATGATTACGACAAGGATGTCTATAACGGCGATATCGGGCGGATTGTTTCCATGGATCATGATGCGGCGGAGCTGGTCATTGATTTTGACGGCCGCCGCGTGGTCTATGATTTCCGCGAGCTGGATGAGCTGGTGCTTTCCTATGCCATTACCATTCATAAAAGCCAGGGCAGCGAATATCCCTGTGTGGTGATTCCGGTGCATACCCAGCACTTTGTCCTGCTGCAGCGCAGCCTCATTTATACCGCCCTGACCCGCGCCAAAAAACTGGTTATCTTCCTCGGAACCAAAAAGGCGCTCGGCCTCGCGATTATCCGCGCGGAATCGCGCGACCGCACCACGACACTCGCCGAACGCCTGAAGGAATACGCCTAAGCTCCGGGGCAGGCCGGAAGGCGCAGGTTCCCTGCGATGAACTTCACGATATCGGCGTGCTGATGCGCATATCTTTTTCCGCTCGGAAACGGGATTTAAAACTCACCCCCGTATGACTGCAGGTCTATGCGGCTGTATTTTTTGTTATCCCTGCCGTTGGTTAGAAAGAAATAAGCGTGAGCATATCAGGTGCGCAGCAGGCTGAAGCGTTCCGGTTTAAGAAACAGGTCGAGCAGGGCGGGGGCATTGCCGGAAGAGACGGCTCCGGGTTCGGCTTCAGCCAGGTCCCGGTAAATTCCGAGCAGCCGCGCGGCATAGGCTTCCGGGCTGTAGCGGTTTTCAGCGGTTTTCCGGTTGTGGTCGAGCACGGTTTCCGCAGCCGTCGTCCTGAAGGCCGGGAGCTGCTTCTGGTCTTCCGGATATTCGGCAAGGTGACGGATCACGTTGCGCTGCATTTTTTCATCGAGAATGCCGAAGTCCAGTTTTCCATCCTGAACCAGAGCGGTTTTCGCTTCGGCAAGCAAAGAGGTACTGCAGGGCTTGTCGTAGGCCGCATACATTTTGCGCATTGCTTTTTCGAGCGTCTGGAAAAACTGCGTTTCACCGGCCCATTCAAGCGGTACGGGCAGGGCGGTGTAGAGTCCGGATAGGTTGAGCCCCTCTTCTTCAAAATCGGTGGTGATCTCCGGAAGGCTGCGGCCGATCAGGTTTTTCCCTTCGAGCCAGGGTTCGAGGAATGCGAGCCCGAAGCCCTCCTGGATGCTCGTCGTCATAAGGGCTTCCGCCTGCTGCACGAGCTGGGAAAAATCGTGTTTCCGGCCGGCATCGAATTCAACGGGAAGGTTGAGCTCCTGGGCAAAGGCGACCCATTCATTGTAGTAAGCCTGCCACTTGGGATTCTGCGGCGCGAGGGTGCTCTGGAAAAGGTAGCCTTCCGGCGCGAGCAGGCTCCAGAGCAGGAATTCGCCGAGGTTTTTGCGGCGGATGGCCCGGGCGGGATAGACGATGGTTTTTGCGGCGGATCCGGCGGATCCGGCGGGGCGGCCGGCGTGGGCGGTGACCGAATTCGGCAGTTCGCTTACTTGTGAAAGGCCGATGGATTCAAGGAATGATTTATCGCGGTAGTTGATCGGGGCATAACGGATATGCGCGGCATCGGGATAAAGAATTTCGTTGAGACGTCCGCCGAGCTGTTTTTTGAGCAGGGCATAGTTGGCGGCCCGGCCGTCTTCGGCAAAATCGTGGGGCTGGAGCAGCAGGCGGCCGGCATCGTTTGCCAGCTGCCAGGCCAGCTGCGGCATGAGGGCGTTTTTGCCCAGCGAGTGGTTGTGGATATGCCAAATGTCGGGATCGCGGCCGAGCCGGCTGCGGGCCAGCTGTTTCAGTTTTCCGACGGTTTCCGCAATGTCCGAAACACCGGGCGCATCGGAGTAACCAAGCGGTTCGAATGTTTCGGAGATCGGGAACAGCGGTGCGTCCGGCGCAGGCGGTTCGCCGCTGATGCAGCAGAAGTCGATCTTATCTTTCAGCGACTCGACGGCGCGCTCGATCACCCGCGTCACGCCGCCGGGACGCAGGTGATAATGAATGACAGCAACAGCCGGTTTAGTCATAGCCACGGGGAGCAGCGCGAATGAACTCGGATTATGCAGCGCTTATTCGAGTTCATCCGCGGCCTTTCTATTTGATGCCGAACTTTTCGCGGTATTCGGGCAGTTCAAGCATGGGCGGGCGCTCTTCTTCGACGATGGTATGCGAGACCTGCTCGAATTCTTCGTCATGGGCCTGGAACTGCTTGAGCACGGTGCTCAGCTCCGGCAGTTTTCCGATGACACCGAAGGCTTCCGCACGGTAGAGGAAGGCGCGCAGGATGCCGAACGCCATCTTGCCGAGGTCGCGGGTTTCCTGGTTGCGGTGGACCCGCTGGTCGAGATCGACCTGGGCAATGGCTTCCATACCCCATTTTTCGTAGACATCGATCAGGTGCGAGGTTTCCACCCCGTAGCCGATCGGGAAGGGAATGGCTTCGAGCACTTCGCGGCGCACGGCATATTCGCCGGAGAGCGGCTGCACCAAACCGGTGAGCTCCGGGAAGAACAGCGAAAAGAGCGGACGCGTGAGGATTTCCGTTACGCGTCCGCCGCCGGACGGCCGAATGCCCTGGGAAAAGGCGAGCGGGCGGTCGTAGAAGGCTTTGACATAATGCACTTCCGGGCGGTAGATCAACGGCGCCACGAGGCCGTAGGCAAAGCGCGGGTGGATGTTTTTGATGTCCGCATCCACGTAAACGATGATATCGCCGTTGAGCTCGTATACGGCTTTCCAGAGGTTTTCGCCTTTGCCCTTTTTCTCGCCGTACTGCGGCAGGATGTCGGAGGAGAGATGAACGTCCGCCCCGAAGTTGGAGGCGATCTCGCGGGTGGCATCGGATGAGCCGGAGTCGATGACGGCGATTTCGTCGAGCAGCGGATAGCGGTCCATCAGCTCGGATTTGAACATGACAATCTCTTTGCCGATGGTCTTCTCTTCGTTGAGGGTCGGCAGGCAGAGCGAAATCTTCAGGTTCTGCTTCTCTTTTTCCTCCACCAGTTTTTTGAGGTCCCAGAACTGGGAGTGGTGAATGGTGTTGTTCTTGATCCAATTATTCAGGTTCATTGCAGAATCCTCCGTCGATTGCAAACAGCATGGCGAGCAGCTGGGCTAATCCGGTGTAAATGGGTTTGATCCGAATGGTTTCATTCAGGTCGTGCAGGTTGCTGGCTTCGGTGATGCCGAGCGTGACGGCCGGGATACCGCGGGCAATCAGTTCGGAAACCTCGGACATGCTTGGGCGGATGATCGGCTTGACGTTCAGCTTTTCCATGACCCGCCGGCAGTTTTTGACCAGCGGATGGCCGACATCAATGCCGCCCGGCTCACGGGATGAAACCACTTCGAACTCGAAATCGGCATCGTGCGTGGCCTCGGCGCCGGCAATGATTTCATCGATCCGGTCATGAATGGCGTTCACCGTCGCGGCGTCTTCGCTGCGGACTTCAAAGCGCAGGTAGGACTGCGTGGCCATTACGTTATAACTCTTGCCGCCGCGGACTGCGCCCAGCACAATCGATGTGCGAGGCCGGCGCGGAATCGGAATTTCCAGAATCCGGTTAATGATTTCATTGAGCGCAATGATGGCGCTGTTCTGGCCGGCGCGCTGCCAGCTCTGGTCTTCCGGAATCCGGCAGGTAATCAGTCCGCGGAACATGCCCTCGGCCATGAAGCTGAGGCGTCCGAGCTTTTCGCCTTCGACGCAGATGCCGGCTTCAATCGGGAGCTTATTGTTATCCATGAAGAAGCGCAGGCCGTCCAGGTTACCGCGGCCGAGGCCTTTGGTGCTGGAGAGCAAAATCAGGTTGGCATCCAGCTGGATGTTCAGCCGTTCGAGGATATTGGGCAGGGTGGCCAGGACAGCCATGCCCAGGCTGTTGTCCGCAACGCCGGGGCCGACAATTTCATCGGCCAGGACGCTGGTTGCATGGTCGACTTTGTCGGTGTAAACAGAATCGGCGTGCGCCACGAGCAGGATGTTCCGCTTGGGATTTTTGCCGGGGATGATGCCGACGCCGTTGCCGGCTTCGTCGGTGGAGATCGTATCGAGACCGCATTCGAGCATGCGCTGCAGCAGCATTTTAACGCGCGCCTCTTCCTCGAACGTCGGCGAGGGGATTTCGCTGAGCATGATCAGGTTGGCGATCAGGGTTTCCTGAATGCCCGTAAGTTTGTCGGGCAGAGAGGGGAGCAGGTCGAGAATTTCGTCAATGCTTCCGAATTTGTTTTCCATATAGATCCTTAATTAATGTGCATTTCATTATAATGACGCAATTGAATGAAGGCAAACCCGGCACGTCCTTTTTTGTGTGAGTAAGTAATAAAATCATAAAAATGCTTTCCATGATGCGGCTCGCGTCTATGCTTTCGGCAACAATCAGAGGCAAGCATGAGCGAAAATATCGGATTTGTTTCAACGCGTTTTGCCGGCACCGACGGTGTCTCCCTGGAGAGCGCGAAGTGGGCGAAAGTTTTATGGGATCATGAGTTTCGAAGTTTCTGGTATGCCGGCCGGCTCGACCGCGCGCCTGACGTGAGTTACTGCGTTCCCGAGGCCCATTTTGAGCATCCTGAAAACGTCTGGATCAACGAGCGCATCTGGGGTAAAACCTTCCGCGATCCAGTGGTGAGCCGCCGCATCCGCGACATGGCGGAATATTTGAAAACGACCCTGTACGAGTTCGTCAACCGCTATGACCTGCGCATCCTGATTTTCCAGAATTCGCTGACCATTCCCATGCATGTACCGCTTGGCGTCGCCATCACCGAGTTTCTCGCCGAGACCCGCATTCCGTCCATTGCGCACCATCACGATTTTTACTGGGAGCGCGTGCGCTTCTCCGTCAACGGTGTGCCGGACTTCCTGGATATGGCCTTTCCGCCGCGCGACGATGAACTGCAGCACGTGGTAATCAACCAGGCGGCCCGCGAAGAGCTGTCGTGGCGCAAGGGACTCTCATCCGAATTGATTCCAAACGTCTTCGATTTCGAAACCCCGCCGCCGCAGCCCGATGAATATACTGCGGGGCTGCGGGCGGACCTCGGCTTTGCAGAGGACGATATTCTGATCCTGCAGCCGACCCGTATCGTGCCGCGCAAGGGCATTGAGCACTCCATCAAACTGCTCGAAACGCTGAATGATTCGCGGATGATTCTGGTCATTTCCCACGCCGGCGGCGACGAGGGCTATGAATACCAGCATATGCTCGAAGAGCTGGCATACGACTCCGGCGTCAAGCTGCGGATCATCGACGACCGCATCGGCGAGATCCGCCAGAAAAATTCCAAGGGGCAGAAAATCTATACGCTGTGGGACCTCTATCCGTTTGTTGATTTTGTGACCTATCCCAGCCTTTATGAAGGGTTCGGCAACGCCTTCCTGGAAGCGGTCTATTTCAAGCTGCCGATCCTGATCAACCGATACTCGATCTTTGCGCGCGATATTGAACCGAAAGGTTTCCGCGTGCCGCTGATGGACGGCTACCTGACCAAAGAGGTGATTGATGATGTGCGCCGCCTGCTCGATGACGAGGTCTACCGCCGCGTGACGGTTGAGCACAACTATGCCGTGGCCAACCGCTTCTTCAGCTATTCCGTGCTGCGCCGCAGCCTGCGCACGCTGATCACCAACATCAAGGGATTGGAAACATGATTAAGAATCTGGACATCCATGCAATGGAACGGCTGCGCGGCCGGTTTAACCGTCTCTATGGACCGCAGGAAGTTGAGCACCTGCTTGAGCGCATCGCACAGCTGATCGGCCGCTACGGCATTGGGCTCGAGGGGTTCAGTTCAGCAGACCTGTGGGATGAAACCACCTCGGTGCTGATCACGTACGGCGATATGGTGCAGCAAGGTGAAGAGCCGCCGCTGCAGGTGCTCAAACGCTTTGCGGATCGGCATTTGAACGGCGCCGTCAACACGGTGCACATCCTGCCGTTTTGTCCATACACCTCCGACGACGGATTTTCCGTGGTGGATTACCGGGCCGTCGACCGCAATCTCGGGAAATGGTCCGACATCTCCGACCTCGGGCGCGGCTTTCGGCTGATGTTCGACCTGGTGCTGAACCACTGCTCGCGCAGCAGCAAATGGTTTGCGGATTATGTGAACAACATCGCGCCGTACCGGAATTATTTCATCGAAGAGGATCCGGAAACCGACCTGAGCGGCGTAACCCGGCCGCGCGCGCTCCCGCTGCTGACGCCGGTGCACACACAGCACGGCGATACGCACGTCTGGACCACATTCAGCGACGACCAGATGGACCTGAACTTCGCCAATCCGGATGTCCTGTTTGAGTTTCTCGATATCCTGCTGCTCTATGTGGCCAACGGCGCGACGATTATCCGGCTCGACGCCATTGCGTACCTTTGGAAGCAGGTCGGCACGTCCTGCATTCACCTGCCTCAGACACATGAAGTTGTCAAGCTGATGCGCGACCTGCTCGATATGGTGGCGCCGGAAGTGGTCCTGCTGACCGAAACCAATGTGCCGCACGAGGAAAATATCTCTTATTTCGGCCAGGGCGACGAAGCACACATGGTCTACCAGTTCAGCCTGCCGCCGCTGCTGCTGCACGGTCTCATCAACGGCGATTCAACCTATCTGACCAACTGGGCCGCCTCGCTCAACGACCTGCCGCCGAAGTGCACATTTTTCAACTTCACGGCATCGCACGACGGCATCGGGGTCCGCCCGCTGCAGGGCATTATTCCGAACGACGAACTGCTGAAACTGGCCGACCGGGTGAAAGGCCTCGGCGGTCATGTTTCCATGAAAGCCAATTCGGACGGAACCGAAAGCCCGTACGAGCTGAACATCACCTACTTTGACGCCATGGGCGATGACCCGGACCACGTAACCGACCGGCATATTGCGCGCTTCCTCTGCTCCCAGACGGCGGCCATGGCGCTGCGCGGCGTGCCGGCCGTCTATTTCCACAGCCTGACGGCTACGCGGAACAACTATGCCGGCGTAGAAGAGACCGGCCGGGCGCGGACCATCAACCGCCTGAAATGGAATGAACAGGAGCTGGAGGCGCTGCTGGCCGATGCCGGCTCGCCGGCCGCGCGGGTCATGAAGGAATACTGCCGGCGCCTGCAGATTCGCTCGCAGCATAAGTTTTTCCATCCGGATGCCGGCCAGCACATCGTGAACATCGGTCCGGAATGGTTTGTGGTGAAGCGCGAGCGCCAGGAGGAATGGGTTATCTGCATCAGCAACTTCACCGATCAGTACCGCGAGCTGAAAGTGGACGACCAGCTCTACCGCCTGAACCGCACGGACACCTGCGTTGACCTGCTCACCGGCCGGCGCTACATGGGCGACGGCAAGGTCATTCCCTTTGAGCCGTACCAGACGGTCTGGCTGAAGATCTGAGGCTGTCCGGCTGTATCTATTTCCTGCTTACGGCCTGTTTCAGCTCGCCGAGCTCCGGAACGCGCAGGGCCAGCGACAGGACAAAATAGGTGAGCGCCCCGGCGCCTACAGCCAGGCCCAGCACCGCGAGCTGCGCCGCCTTATGCGGCAGGACGTTCGCAAGAACCGGCTGGGCATAGCGGGCCGTGCCCCAGGCCGCGGCGGCCATAACCAGTCCGCCGAGGATATGCCGCACCGCACTGCGGCCGGCGGCGGCCCACTCGATATCCTTTACACAGCGGGAGAGCAGGACGGCGAGGACGGTCATGCCTATGGCTTCGGCAAAAACGGTGGAAAAGGCCATGCCGGCGTGTTTCCAGTATTCCGGCAGCGTCAGGATCAGGATGATGTTGAGTGCGAGATTGATCAGGACCACGCCGATGCCGACCAGTACCGGCGTGCGGGTGTCCTGCAGCGAATAAAAGGCCGGAACCAGCACTTTTGCAACGCTGAAGACCGCGAGGCCCGGGGCGTAAAACATCAGCGCCCGCGCACTCAGCAGGGTGGAATCCGCCGAAAAACTGCCGCCCCATTCGAAAATGCAGGAGAGGATGTTCGGCGCCAGCACCAGCAGGCCGAGTGCGGCCGGAATCATGATGAATGAGAGCTGGCGCAGGGAATGGCTGATGGTGTCGCTCATGGCGGCGGAATCGTCTTCCGCGTGCTGCGCGGCAAAGGTGGGCAAAAGCACGGTGCCCATGGCCGTGGCAATGATGCCGAGGGGGAAATAGATCATGCGCTCGCTGTAGAACAGCGCCGCCGGCGCCCAGTCGCCGATCCAAAGGGCCAGTAAGCGGTCGATCAGCACGTTCACCTGGGTCACGGCCATGCCGAGCGCGGCCGGCGCCATCAGCAGCAGCATCTTCCGAATCTGGGGGTCGTTCCAGCGGCTGGAAAATTTAAACGGGCAGCCGAAGCGCTTGAGGGCCGGCAGCTGGACGGCCACCTGGGCCGCGCCGGCGAGCAGTACGCCCCAGGCCAGCGCGGCGGCGCGCGTTTCCGGTGCTTGTCCCACCAACGGGAAGACGGCCAGCATGATCAGAATCAGAATCAGGTTGAGCAGGCAGGGCGCAAAGGCGGAGGTGGCAAAGTGCTTGAAGGAGTTGAGCACCGCCATGGAGAGCGCCGCCAGGCAGATGAACACCACGTAGGGGAACATGATCCGCGAGAGCTCAAAGGTGGTGATCCATTTATCGGAAAAGCAGGGCAGCTGCGCGGCCGCAGAGAACAGCAGTACCCCGATCAGCGCCAGGGCGGACAGGAAGGCCGCCGTCATGGTGACGACTTTCGCGGCGAGCTCCCAGGCGGTCCGGTCGCCCTGTTTGGTGCGGGTTTCGATGAAGATGGGAATGAATGCGGCCGACAGCGCCCCTTCGCCGAACAGGCGGCGGAACAGGTTGGGAATGGTGAAGGCGACAAAGAATGCAGAGGCCAGCAGGGAGGTGCCGAAATAGTATGCAATGATGATGTCGCGCAGCATTCCCAGTCCGCGGCTGAGCAGCGTGAAACTCCCGACTACCCCGGCGGATCGGATAACTTTACTGTCCTTCAAACAGCACCCCTTTGGTTTTGATTGCCTACTGCGATTGAAAAAACTAAAGATAGGCCATTCATTTGAGCAGTTCAAAACAAGAAGAGTATCGATTTATGATGAATCCAGGCACCATTCTGATGGGCGACGAAGAGGCGATTAAGGCCTCATATACAGAGATGAACAACATTCCGGTGGACTGGGACCTGAGCGATAAGCCGGTTGAACCGCTGCGCAGAACCCAGACCACGCTGGCCGGCGAGACGACGATTTCGGGTCCCGGGACCTTTATGGGCAAGGCGGTGCGCTCCGTAACACTGGCGCCTTCGAACCAGGAGGGCTGGTGGCTCGACCGCACCGACCTGCCGCAGTCGCTGCCGATTCGTGTGGCGATTGCCAACGTCTGGACCACGGGCCAGATTGTCAGCAACATTGTGCTGCGCTCCGGCAGTCCGCACAACTATGTCCGCATGGTGGAGCATATGATTTCGCTGCGTATGGGCATGGGCATCGACAACCTGGTCATCAAACTCGATTCCGGTGATCCGCCGCTGTTTGAGCAGGGCAGTCTCGACGTGGTGGAGGCCATCAAGAGCTGCGGTGTGAAGACGCTGGACAAACCGGTCAACTATTTCACCGTCAAGGAACCGGTCACCGTCGGCGGTACGTACGGCGATTTCGTTACCCTGGCGCCGCCGGAAAATCCCGACAACCCGCAGCTGACCATCGACGCCGCCATTAATTTCAAAACAGCGCTCGGCCAGCAGCGTATCAAGTTCCCGGTCTGCAAAGAGCTGACGGAAATGGCTTCGGTTGCACGCACCAATACCTCCAACTCGAAAGTGTGGTACTGCCGGACCATCGGCAAACTCTTTGCCGATGTGCGCAACCTCGGCTACAACAGCACGAATGTCTCGATTGCCGGTAAAAAACGCTACATCAACGAGCCGCGCCTGGTTCATGAGGGTAAAGCGCTTGAAGCCGTCTGGCACCGCTCCGTTCTCGATCTGCTGGCCGCCATTGCACTGATTCCAAACGGACTGTTTGTGGGCCAGATCAAATCCTACAAGGCGGGGCACCGGCTCGATTGCGAACTAATGAAGCAGCTGTACCTGAACGAGGTCCTCGTGCCGCTGAAGGTTTCTTAAACTGCGCATGCCGGTTTCGGGGCGGGCCCGGCTTGCCCGGAAACCTGCAGTTTCTACATCAATATTCCGAAATGGAGGTCCCATGAAATCCTACCGCAAAGAACTCTGGTTTAACGCACCGTGCCGCCGGCAGATTATTCACATTACGCCGCAGATTGAAGAATGCCTTGTCGAATCCGGTATTAAGGAAGGCCTATGCCTGGTGAACGCCATGCACATCACCGCATCGGTGTTTATTAACGACAATGAGAGCGGCCTGCATTCCGACTATGAGCGGTGGCTCGAAAAACTGGCGCCCGAAAAGCCGTACGACCAGTACGCGCATAACGGATTCGAAGACAATGCCGATGCGCACCTGAAGCGTACGGTGATGGGCCGCGAAGTGGTCGTGGCTGTCACCGACGGTAAACTCGACTTCGGCCCATGGGAAGCGATCTTCTACTACGAGCTCGACGGCAAACGCAGCAAGCGTGCGCTCGTGAAAATCATCGGCGAATAAAAAAAGCGCGCCCGGTTAAGGGCGCGCCTGTCGAACACATTAGCTTTCTCGGTTAGAGAATGTCATCGGTCATTTCAATCGGTGTCTTTTCCAGATGCCAGATGCCGTCCACATAATCCTGGATGGATCGGTCGGAGGAGAACCAGCCCATACGGGAGACATTGAGAATGGCTTTCTCGGCCCACTTGCTGGGTTTGGCATAGAGCTTATCCACTTCCTCGTTGATCTTGATGTAGTCTTCGTAATCCGCGAGGTAATAGTAGAAGTCTCCGTGCTCGGTCACTTCGTTGTACAGATCTTTGAAGAGGTCCGGCTGGGACGGATCAAAGATATTGTCGCGCAACGCTGCGAGCACCGCCTGCAGGTCCTTGGATTTATCCATGTAAGCCCACGGATTGTATCCCTTGCGGGCGAGCTTCGCGAGATCCTCGGTCCGGTTGCCGAAGATAAAGATATTCTCTTCGCCGACATTCTGGGCGATCTCGATGTTCGCACCGTCCCAGGTTCCGACCGTCAGCGCGCCGTTGAGCGACAGCTTCATGTTGCCGGTACCGGAAGCTTCCAGCCCCGCAGTGGAGATCTGTTCGGAAATGTCGGCCGCCGGAATAATTTTTTCCGCGAGCGAGACGTTGTAATCCGGCAGGAAGACCACTTTGAGGCGGCCCGCAACGTCGACGTCGTTGTTGATTACCTGGGCCATGGTATTGATCAGCTTGATTACGGATTTCGCAATCAGGTAGGCCGGCGCCGCTTTGGCCGCAAAGATAAAGGTCTTGGGCTGCACCTTCACCTTCGGGTCGGCTTTAATCATGTTGTACAGGTGGATGATGTGCATCGCTTTGAGCAGCTGCCGCTTGTACATGTGCAGGCGCTTGATCTGGACGTCGAACACCGAATCAGGACTGACCAGGTAGCCGGTCGTTTCCTTGATCGTTTTGCACAGTTCTTCTTTCTTCTGCCGCTTGATGGCCATGAATTTTTTCTGCACACCGCGTTTTGATGCCGTATTTTCAAAGGCTTTCAGCAGCGAAAGATCCATTTTCCACTCATCGCCGATATGTTCGCTGATGAGTTCAGAGAGTTCCGGGTTGGCTTTAATCAGCCAGCGGCGATGTGTGATGCCGTTGGTGACGTTGGTGAACTTGCCGGGATAGATTTTATCAAATTCCGGCATGGTGTTGGTTTTCAGCAGGTTGGAGTGCAGTGCTGAAACGCCGTTCACCTTGCTGCTGCCGACCACGCAGAGGTTGGCCATGCGGACCTGCTTATGCTGGCCCTCTTCAATCAGCGATACCTTGCGCATCAGCTCGCCTTCACCCGGGTGGTTGATTTCAACCTGCTGCAGGAAGCGGTGGTTGATTTCAAAGATAATCTGCATGTGGCGCGGCAGCACGCGCTGCATGAGGTCGACCGTCCATTTTTCCAGCGCTTCCGCCAGCAGAGTGTGGTTTGTGTAGCAGAAGGTGTTGACCGTGATGTCCCACGCGTCATCCCACGGAATGCGCTCTTCATCGTGCAGCACCCGCATCAGTTCAACGACGGCCAGGGTGGGGTGGGTATCGTTCAGCTGAATTACGTTTTTCTCCGCAAACCGGGAAAAGTCGCGGTGCGTTTTCTTGTAGCGGCGGATGATGTCGCGCACAGAGCAGGAGGCCAGGAAATACTCCTGAATCAGGCGCAGCTCTTTGCCGGCATAGGTGTAGTCGGAAGGATAAAGCACTTTCGAGACGTTCTCGGCCCAGTTCTTTTCTTCCACGGCGCGTACATAGTCGCCCTGGTTAAAGACGTCGAGGCGGAATCCCTCGGCCGGCTGCGATTTCCAGAGACGCAGCATATTCACCGTGTTGACGTGGTAGCCGATAATCGGCACATCAAACGGCACGGCTTCAAAGACCTGGAAGTCTTCCCAGACATCGTCGGCGCCTTTGCCCGGACGGAAGTTTTTCTTTACGCGTCCGTAGACGCAGACCGGCAGGGTATATTCCGGGCGGATGAGCTCCCACGGGTATCCGAGTGCGAGCCATTCATCCGGGCGCTCTTTCTGCCAGCCGTGGTCGAATTCCTGACGGAAGATGCCGTGCTCATAGCGGATGCCGTAGCCGTAGGCCGGCAGTTCCATGGTGGCAAGCGAATCGAGGTAGCAGGCCGCCAGGCGGCCGAGGCCGCCGTTGCCCAGCCCGGCTTCAACATCCAGGGCCATGATTTCTTCTTGCGTAATCTGAAGCGCCTCAAGCGCCTGGCCCGAAATTTTTTCAATTCCGAGCGCATAGATGTTGTTGGAAAGCATTTTACCGATCAGGTATTCCATCGAAAGGTAATTGACCCGGCGCACATCCTGATCGAGGTACTGCCGCTGGGTGGAAATAAATCCATCCACCGCCATGTCGCGCACCGCGTGGGAAAAACACATCATTTTATCGAAGGTCGTGGCGGCGCGCAGATCTTTGCCCCGATTGTATTTCAGGTGGAACAGCGCGCGTTCAGTGAGTTGTTCCGCGGTCATGTTGTCTTTGAAGTGTGACATCGTAATTTTTACCCTTCATGTTTTTATTCGCAACTGAGCCTCTTAGATAGCCCAGCCCCCTAACCGATGCAAGCCCGTTGACCTTAAAAGACCAGCAGGAATCCTGACGGACCAGACCCCGGCGGGCTTCGGTCCGAAGCCGTTGATTTTGAACCGGCAAAAAGAAAGGCGGCGCCTTTGGAAAAGACGCCGCCGGTCGTGGCCGATCACTTGCAGACTTAGTTACCGACAGCCGGAATAACGAGGGTCTGGCCGACTTTCAGGTCGCCCGGACCGCGCATCATCTCTTTATTGGCTTCATAGATGATGTCCCACTTGCCGGAGTCGCCGTAAAACTTGGAAGCGATCTTGGTGAGCGTATCCCCGCCAACCACATGATAGATCTGGTGCGTCGGGGCCGCGGTCGACGGCTTCGGTTTTGCCGCGGCGGCCGCGGTTGCTTTCGGCACGGTCTGCGTAACGGTCTTTTTCGCCGGTGCGGAGGCGGTTGTTTGCGCCCCCGGCTGGTTGTTTTTCAGGGCCGCGGCGAGCTGGCGCTTCAGGTCGTTATTCTGCTGAATCAGGGCATTGCGCTCCTTCAGCATCTTCTGGACCTCCGGCAGGTTATCCACCAGCGTCTGGGCAAACTGGTTAAACACCTTCTGCCGCTGCTCAAGGATGAACTCCGTTTTTTCGGAATCCGGGCGAAGCTCCATATAGCGGTCGTAGTGATAGATCGCATGGATGGGGTTAAAGACGTAGTTATGGTAGATCGTCGCCAAATCGAGGTGCGGGCGGGCCATCAGCGGCTCCTGCTCCAGCGCCAGTTTGAATTCGGCAATCGCCTCGTCATAGCTGCCCTGTTCCATATATTCCTGGCCGGACAGCACATTCGGATCGCGCTCTTCACGCTCCTCGATCGTACCGCTGTTTTTACCGCAGCCGGAAAGGACCACCAGGCCCGCTAACATAATAGGAATGAACGTACGCATTCTGTCTCCTGTTCTTTCGCAAATTAACGGGCGGCACTATACCCGGACGCCTCGATGAATCCCGAACTAAATCGCTCAGCAATTTCGCCGTTCGGCCTGCGCACCAGAAACATCGCCTCGGCCCCGCCCAGCCGCTCGATCCATGCCAGCCCTTCGTCCGGCCCCAGCACAAAAAGGGCGGTGGCCAGGCCGTCCGCCTCCATGCAGTTTTCGGCGGTCACCGTTACACTTGCCGTATCGGACCGCACCGTCCGGCCGGTGCGAGGATCAAGAATGTGCGAATAAACCGCGCCGTTTTCTTCGATATAATTCCTGTAGTCGCCCGATGTGGCCACAGCGCCGCTGCTGACGTTCACGATGCCCTGCAGGGTGGAATCCATCGGATTGCTGGTCGGAAACTGAATGCCGATCCGCCACGGCACGCCATCCGGATTTTTACCGCGGGCGAGCACTTCGCCGCCGATTTCCACAAACCAGTTTTCCAGCCCGGCCTCCTCGAGGATGCGGCCCACGGCGTCCACGCCGTAGCCTTTGGCAATTGCGCCGAGCGCCAGCGAGAGTTCCGGCTGCGTTTTCCACAGCCTGCCGGCTTCATCAACGCGCAGCTTATCCCAGCCGGTCTGCGCTTTCGCCGCGGCAATTTCCGCATCGTTCGGCACATGATCCTCCGCCGCCTCGCTGCCGAATCCCCACAGGTTGAGCAGGGGCTGCAGCGTGGGATCAAAGGCGCCGCCCGATTCCCGGCTCAGCGCCAGTGCGCGGCGGACAACAAGGGCAAATGCTTCGGAGCACTGGAAGCCCTCTTCAGCGCCCGAATGGTTGAAGCGCGAGATCTCGCTCTCAGGGTCCCAGGTCGACATCTGGCGGTTCACCTCTGCCAGTTCCGCGCGGATCCGGCTGTTGAGCTCCTCCAGCATCGCTTTCTTCAGCTTGCCGGTGATTTTGATGCTGTAGCTGGTGCCCATTGTCTGCCCGCCTGTTGCGGGGTTTTTAATGGTGCCGGAGCGCAGGATGCCGCCGGCCGTCAGGACGATCAGCAGCACCAGTGCGATGAGATATTTTCTGACCTGTTTCTGCGTCATCCGATTGCCGCAACCAGCTCTATTTCCACCAGGACACCGAGGGGCAGGGCCGCCGCCTGAACCGTCGAGCGGGCCGGTGCGGTGTCCTCATCGAAATATGCTGCATAGACGCTGTTGAATTCCGCGAAATCACCCATGTCCTGAAGGAAGACGGTAGTCTTGACGACGTGGTCCAGCGCGGTGCCGGCTTCGGCCAGGACGGCCTTGAGGTTTTCGAGCACCTGCGCAGTCTGCTCTTTGATGCCGCCCTCGACCTTTTTGCCCGTTGCCGGATTCACCGGAATCTGGCCGGATGTGTAGAGCATGGAGCCGACCTTTACCGCCTGGCTGTACGGACCGATCGGCGCCGGGGCATTACTGGTTGTTATGATCTCTTTCATCAGATTTTTCCTTTTCTTGTTTAACAGGGGTTTGGGCCTCGATGGACTGAAGCAGCATAGCCAGACAGGTCGCTGCCTGTTTTTCAAGCACTTCCGTTTCCAGAATGCCGATGCAGTACTGCTTCACCAGCGGCACCTTTGTGCAGTTGCTGCGCAGCGACCACAGCGCTGCCTGAAAAACCGATTCCAGTATGCCCCGGCGGTAGACGGCCTCATCTTCCGCATCCAATTCGCCGGCTTCGATTTTATCGAGCGTGCCGAGGTGCTCCGCCAGGCTGAGCGAACGGACCATCTGCTTGAGCGGCTTGACGGTGCCCGCTGCAAAAAATTCCGCCCAGAGCATATCGAGCTGTTTGCCGGTGGTGATTTCGGCATAGGGGTCGGGAATCCGCCCGGCCTCCATCAGGCGCCGGTACCGCCTCATTTCGGTGCTCAGCCGCGGCAGCTGGTCCGTTGTGCCGAGCAGCACGGCCATCAGGATGATATCGCGCTGCTGCTTCGGGGCGCAGGCGCCGTACCGCTCCATCATCAGCGGAATCAGGTAGTCATTATTTTCAAAAACCGTTTTAAAGAACCAGACGGCCGACCAGACCGGCTCATAGCCTTCTGTGAAAAAAGACTCTTCCGTCTGCAGGAATGCGGCGAGCGCGCGCGAAGGATCCGGGACTGTGCAGTAGGAAAGGAACAGCGCCTCACGTTCCTCCTTCGTCATTTTTTCCAGTTCAAACGGCTGGAGCTCAATACGCCGGTGAAGCCGGTTGGTGCTGGCCGATGCGTGATCCACCGCCGCAAGCTCCACATCGTATGTGCCCCACGCATCCTCCGGTTCAAAACAGAAGTTCACCACGGCCTGCGCCGGAAGCAGGCCGTGCGGCAGGGCCAGCCCGACGTGCCCCTCCAGCTTCGGCAGCTCCAGCCGAACCGTTCCGTCCGGCCGCGTGATCCTGAGATCAAACGTAATATTCGCTGCGCCGCCGATATCCGTTTTATACTTCCGGAAAAGCGGCAGGATTCGGAAATATTCGCCGCGGGTCACGGCCGAGACCGTGCTGATCTGCGGGGCGAAATTTTCCGGCACGGCATACCACCAGTCCATGGAAGCATCCTGGCGGGTCATCATCAGTTCGCACTCAAACGGCGCCGCCGGCACCGTGCCGCACAGCATTAAAAAAAGGAGCATCCGCTTCATCGTTCCTCCAGGGCCTCTATAATTTTCAGATCTGCTTTAGAATACGGCACCCGCCGCAGGTCAGCGATTTCCAGCCACTGAAAACCCTGACACTCCACCGCTTTCGGGTTGCCGGACTCGATTTCGGCAAAATAGGTATGCAGCTCCATGGTGAAGTGGCTGTAGGCATGCTTGACCGTCACCAAAAACTCGCCGACCTTGACCTGGATATCCAGCTCTTCCTTCAGTTCGCGCGCAATACATTCCTGAATCGTTTCGCCGTCCTCCAGCTTTCCGCCCGGAAATTCCCAGAGCCCCCCGAGCATATCTTCCGTCCGGCGCTGGGCAACCAGCACTTCGCCCGATCCGCCGGTGACCACCGCTGCACCGACCACGAGATGCGGCACTTTTTTCTTTGGTGCTTTTTTCGGATAGTCCATCGGGTTGCCGGCCTGCCGGGCCTGGCAGCAGCGGGAGAGGGGACAGCTGCCGCAGTCCGGATTGCGCGGCAGGCATACCACGGCGCCCAGCTCCATCATCGCTTCATTAAAATCGCCGGCACGGCCCTTCACCAGCAGCTCATCCGCCAGCTGCTGCAGCGCGTTCTTTCCCGCCGTCGACCGCGTATCATTGCCGTAGGCGAAAAGCCGGGAGAGCACGCGGATCACATTGCCGTCGAGCACCGCGAGATCCAGGTTGAAGGCAAGCGATCCAACGGCGGCGGCGGTATAGCTTCCGACGCCGGGCAGGCTGAGCATCCCTTCGGCGGTCGACGGAAAGCGGCCGCCGAATTCAGCAACGATGAGTTTCGCCGCTTTATGCAGGTTCCGCGCGCGGGAATAGTAGCCAAGGCCTTCCCACATTTTCAGCACCTCTTCCTGCGAGGCTTCCGCCAGGGATTTGAGCGAAGGGAAGCGCTTCATGAATCGGCGGAAATAGGGCGTCGCCTGATCCACGCGGGTCTGCTGCAGCATCAGTTCGGAAATCCAGACGCGGTATGGCGTGCGGTTGCTGCGCCACGGCATGCAGCGCTTGTTTTCGGCAAACCAGGGAAGGAGCCGGCGTTTGACCGCCTGCTTTACGCGTTGCTTCTGATCCATCGCAGCCCTTCCTTTATGCCGGCTGGCCGGCCGGGTCGTGCGGGACCATGTGGACCACCTGGATCTGCCGCTGGTTGGCGGAGTGAATCCGCAGGGAAAAACCCGGTGCATCCAGCCGTTCACCGGCCCGCGGAATCCGGCCGAGCTGCGCAAAAATGTAGCCGCCGAGCGAATCATATTCATCGCTCTCGGGCAGCCGGGCCGCCAGTTCTTCGTTGAGCTGGTAGATCGGGATCCGCGCCAGCACCATAATCGATCCGTCGGGCCGCCGGTGCAGCTCCTTTTCCTTGAGGTCGTGTTCGTCCTCAATTTCACCCACCAGTTCCTCGATCACATCCTCCATCGTCACGAGGCCCTCGGTGCCGCCGTACTCATCGACCACCAGCATCATCTGCGAACGTGTTTTTTTCATGAGCTGCAGGACATCGTTGATGGGCATGGTTTCGGGAATGTACTCCATCCTTTTGGTCACCTGGCTGATCGGCACATCACCCTCGGCACCGGATACCAGCCGCAGCAGGCCCTTCACATGAATGACGCCGATGACGTCATCGATGTTTTCATGGTAGACCGGAAAGCGGGAAAAGCGCGACTCACGAACCTGTTCTATGCATTCGTTCAGGCTCAGCGTATCCTTCAGTCCCTGGATATCGACGCGGGGCGTCATGATTTCGCGGGCCACGGTATCGCCGAATTCAAAAACACTGCGGATAATCTCGCGCTCTTCTTCTTCGAGCTTCTCCTGATCGGTCTCCTCGATGAGGCTGATAATCTCGTCCTCCGTCGACGGCCGGTCTTCCTCGTCCGAGGCCGACATGGCATGACGGAGCAGGCGGTTTTCCAGCAGCTGCATGGGAAAGACGAAAACATAGAGCATCAGTGTCGCCGTTCCGATCACCGGAAGCACCGCCAGCGAAATGCGGTCGGCATAACTTTCGGAGAGCACGTGCGGAATAATCCGGGCCGCCAGCATGTAAACCAGCGAAAAAGCGAACATCGCCGGCGCCATGCGCCAGACCGGGGCCTGCTGAAAAGTCAGGAAGACCAGAATGAACGTTGCTATCGCGGACAGCGTCAGCAGCAGCCGGGAGCTTTGACACAGCAGATTCCAGCGTTCCTGCCAGAACCTTAAATGTTTTGCATTGCGTGAATCCCGCTCGAACAGCCTGGGCAAACCGGCATCGCCGGTCGATCGAAGGGAGGTGTAAATGGTTGCAAGCAGCCCGGCCAGCACCAAGGTCACAAGACTGTAGATAAGATATTCAGTTTCTAAATTTTTCATTCCATTGAGCGGCCTTCCTGATCATTTCCGCTCTTAATCTCCAGCACTAAAGCGAAAGCCGTACAGCTTTACCAGTTAAACTGCGCTTCAATTGCCTGCTGCCGATGCGGCTCGACCGCGAGGTTCCGAGGACCCGTTTAAAAAAACATACACCTGATATATAGGTACGCGCTTAGATCAGTCCCGTCGGCTGTTGATCAGAAGGCAGCGGCCTCCCATGCAGATTTTAACTGGGCGAATCCCAGCTCGCCCTGACAGAACCTAAGGCGCGATATGTGCCAAGGAGACTTCTTAAATTTAATTTGCGGCAGGGCAGGGGTGCGGTCGCTTTCATGTGCCGGCGGACTGGCTGGTCGAAATTGCTCAGTTCGGAATTGCATCATCGCCGGCACGCTCTCTTCTTTTCCGCTGATCCTTCTTGCTGGATTCTCATATTGCATCCCGCACCGAACGGCTGCGGGAATCTGATCTCTAAAGGGGTTTTCCGGTCTTCAAAATCAATCATGAGGCCCGCCGATTATTCACAGCGTCAATTTGCCCGTAAAGTGGGCTGAAGCAGCATTCGCAGGCCCGGTTAGGAATTGATGAAAAGGCGCCAAGGGAATCCCAATGACGCTCCTGAACGGCAATTTGCTGTAGTGCCTGATTCATATCGGCACATGCATAACCACCACATATAGAGGCGGTTGATAACCTATAATAGACATAAGATATATTATGCGACGTACAACTTGTTGATGAAAATGTGGATAACTGTGAATAACCGGTTAATGCCCCCTGGCGCCCGGTTTACTCGAAATTACGGCGTCGGAGTTTTGGTTTCTTTCAGCGTATTCACCGCATTAGAAAAACCAGCCAGCCAAACCCTCAAACTGTCGGCTGCTTCGCGCCACTAGCGCACCAGAAATAATGCTGTGATTCTTTCAGGACTCGGCGGACCCGCATATTTGTGGTTTCCACTCAATTGTCCTGAAGCAAAAAAAAAGCCGAAGGCTTGGGACAGCCTTCGGCGCAGGAATAAAGATCAGAAACTTAGATCCGATCGCGAGTCTCAATACCAAGCAGCGTGAGGCCCTGTTTCAATGTCCGGGCTGTGGCACGGCACAGGCGGATCCGGCTTTCACGGACGCCCTCTTCTGCTTTCAAAAACGGAACATTCTGATAGAAACTGCTGTATATCTGGGCAAGATCATACAGGTAATCGGCCATAATATTCGGGCGGTAATTCTCCGCTGCGGCGCGAACCGCGGCCGAGAAACGGGAAAGCTTAACTGCGAGACGCCGCTCAATTTCATGCTCAATGTTTAATGAACACTCGTCGAGATTCATTTCCGGGAACTGGGCTTTCCACTTGTCATATACGGAAGAAATCCGCGCATAGGCATACTGCAGGTACGGTGCCGAATTGCCCTCCATATTCAGCGCCTTTTCCCATGTAAAGGTGACGAGGCTCTGGGGATTCTGACTCAGGTCGGTATATTTAATGGCGCCGATGCCGATCGCTTTGGCGAGGTCTTTCTGCTGCTCTTCCGGCATATCCGGGCTGCTTGACTTGACCATTTCAAGTGCGCGCGCTTCCGCCTCATCCAGGAGCGCCGCCAGCTTGATCACGTTGCCCTCGCGCGTTGAAAACGTCGCTTCCGGCAAGCGCATCAAACCAAACCATACATGCACTAGGTTGGCTTTCATGCCGAGCTTTTCTGAGATGCAGAAAAACTGCTTAAAATGAAGCTGCTGCCGCTCATCGGTTACATAGATGATTCGGTCGGGGCTGAACTCCTCAACGCGCGACTCAACGGTAGCCAGGTCGGTCGTGGCATAGTTGTAACCGCCATCGCTTTTCCGGACAATACAGACCGGCATCCCGTCCTCTTCCAGGTCCACAATCAGGGCGCCTTCGCTCTCCACTGCCAGCTCTTTTTCCTCCAGAGCCTCGATGATTTTCGGCAGCCGGTCGTTATAAAAGCTTTCACCGCGGTAGAGCTCGAACTTTACATCCAAACGATCATAAATCTTGTTGAACTCCCTGATAGAGAGATCGATAAATTTTTTCCAGAGCTTCCGGTTTTCCTCGTCGCCCTGCTGCAGTTTAACCAGCTCTGTCTTGGCCAGTTCGCGCCACGATTCATCCTCTTTCGATTTGTTGTAGCTGGCAACATAGATGCGCTCCAGCTCCTCCACCGGCGCTTCAGCCAGTGCTTCTTCATTCACAAATTCGCGGTAGCCGACCAGCATCAGGCCGAACTGTGTGCCCCAGTCGCCCAGGTGATTGTCCGCAATCACGTCATAGCCGAGAAAACGGTACAGACGGTCGATGGCATTGCCGATCACGGTCGAGCGGATGTGGCCGATGTGCATTGATTTCGCTACGTTGGGGCTGGAGTAGTCGATGATTACCTTCTTCCCCTCGCCCACCTGCTCGGATCCGAGATGCTCGTCTTTTTCCAGCGAGAGGATGTAGCCGGCGAGTGCGCTGTTCGTCAGGTAAAAATTGATGAATCCCGGTCCGGCAATTTCTATCTTTTCTACAAAATCCGGAAGTTCGGCGGCATCGGCAAACTGCTGGGCGATTTCGCGCGGCGCTTTTTTCAGCTGTTTGGAAAGCACCATGGCGGCGTTGCACTGATAATCACCGAACTTATCATTATTGGTGGGACTAACCCCCAGGTTGACCGCAGCGTCTTCAAGACCGAAAATCGACTTCATGGCATCGGCGGTCCAGGCGGACAGCCGTTCTTCAAACGTGGCAAACTCGCGCATATTCTCTACTCCGTAAAAAAGGCGGAGATTATTTCCGCCCTCGATAAAAATCAATGACCGAATCGGTTTAATGCCCCGATCCAGGCAGGAGCTTCCGTTTTCCCGGGCCGGCCGTGCAGAAACGAAAAGAGCCGCTCCGCAGATGCGGGCGGCTCTTTGCCGGAGGAATCCGTTCCTTATTCTTCGGCCGCGGCCTCTTCCGGGGCCGGAACGCCTTTAAACGTCAAGGCCTCCTTGTTGGCTTTGACCGTGACCACTGAATTGTTCTCAATCTGCCCGCGCAGGATCTCCTCCGCCAGCGGATCTTCCAGGAACCGTTCAACGGTGCGCCGCAGCTGCCGTGCGCCGTAGGCTTTATCGTAGCCCTTCTCCAGCAGGAATTCCCGGGCTGATTTCGTGATCTTCAGCTCAATATTCCGGCCGAGCACGCGGTTCTGAATATTCCCGAGCTCAAGATCGATAATCGTTTCCAGGTCTTTCCGGGTGAGTTCGCGGAAGACAATCATCTCGTCCAGCCGGTTCAGCAGCTCGGGCTTAAACGTTCTTTTTGCGATACCGATCATCATTTCCTTCAGCTTGGCAAAGTCGGCCTCCTCATTCGAAGGCGCAAACCCGAGCGCGCCGTTTTTCTTCACTTCCTGCGCACCGAGGTTTGAGGTCATAATGACCACCGTATTCCGGAAATCAACACTGCGGCCCAGGCTGTCCGTCAGGCGCCCCTCTTCCATAATCTGCAGGAGCATGTGCATGACGTCCGGGTGGGCTTTTTCGACTTCATCAAACAGCACCACCGAATAAGGCCGGCGGCGGACACGTTCTGTCAGCTGGCCGCCCTCTTCGTGGCCGACATAGCCCGGAGGCGAACCTACCAGTCGCGATGCGTTGAATTTTTCCATGTATTCCGACATGTCGATCTGGATAAACGATTCCGGATCGTCAAACATGAATTCAGCCAGCGTTTTGGCCAGCAGGGTTTTGCCGACCCCGGTCGGGCCCAGGAAAATAAAGGAGCCGATCGGGCGCTTTGGATCCTTGAGGTCAGCGCGGGAACGGCGCAGTGCGCGGGAGATTGCCCCCACCGCCTCGGCCTGGCCGACCACCTGTTCGCCGACGACTTCCTCGATTCGAAGCAGGCGCGCCATCTCTTTCTCGCCCATCTTCATCACGGGAATACCGGTCCACTTCGACACCACAATCATGATGTCCTCTTCGTCAACCACCGTGCGGTTTTCATCGCGGCTCTTACGCCAGTCTTCAAGCAGCTGTTCCAGCTTCTCTTTGCTTTGGCGCTCCTGGTCGCGGAAGTTGGCGGCGTCCTCGAATTTCTGTTCGTGGATCGCATCGTTCTTCTTGGTTTCAAATTCGTGAATCTGCTCCTCGAGCTGTTTCAGCTCCGGCGGACGACTCATGCTGCCGATACGTGCGCGTGCGCCGGCTTCATCGATCAGGTCAATCGCTTTATCCGGCAGGAAGCGGTCCGGCAGATACCGGGACGAACATTCAACCGCAGCCTTCATGGCCGCATCCGTGAATACGGCGTGGTGATGCTCTTCATACTTACCGCGCAGTCCCTTAAGGATTTCCACGGCGTCCTCCACCGACGGCTCCTTCACATTAACCGTCTGGAACCGGCGCTCAAGCGCTGCGTCCTTTTCAATATATTTGCGGTATTCCTTCAGCGTTGTCGCACCGATGCACTGCAGCTCGCCGCGCGACAGCGCGGGTTTAATAATGTTGGCGGCATCCATCGTGCCCTCCGCCGAGCCCGCGCCGACAATCGTATGCAGCTCATCGAGGAAGAGGATAATGTTTTTCTCTTTGCGGATCTCGTCCATGACCGCTTTGATGCGCTCTTCAAACTGTCCGCGGTATTTCGTGCCGGCCACCATCAGCGCCAGGTCGAGTGTGATCACTTTTTTATCGATCAGCAGATCCGGCACGTTGCCTTCCTGGATAACCTGCGCCAGCCCTTCGGCAATGGCGGTTTTGCCGACACCGGCTTCGCCCAGCAGTACCGGGTTGTTTTTGGTGCGGCGGCAGAGAATCTGAATAACCCGTTCAATTTCGTCTTTACGGCCGATCACCGGGTCGAGTTCGCCCTCTTTGGCCAGCTTGGTCAGGTCGCGGCCGAACGTATTGAGTGCCGGTGTCTTGGTTTTGCCTTTACCGCGCGGCTGTGCGCCGCCCATCATCGGCGGTTCCGGTTCACCTGGCTCATCTTCATATTCGCCCTCAGAGGCCGGATCGTAATCGGGATCGAGGGTTTTCATGATTTCATAGCGGGTTTCATCGAGGTCCACCCCGAGGTTTTCCAGCACGCGCGCGGCAATTCCTTCGCCCTCGCGCAGGAGGCCCAGCAGAATATGCTCTGTACCGACGTAGCTGTGCCCCAGCCCGCGCGCTTCGCTGGCAGACAGCGCCAGGACTTTTTTCGCGCGCGGCGTGAACGGTATGTTCCCGATGGTTTTAGTTTCGGGGCCGGTGCCGACCGCCTTTTCAACCTCCATTCGGACCGAGGCCAGGTCGATGCCCAGTGCCTGCAGTGCATTCACAGCCACGCCGTGGCCCAATGCAATCAGTCCAAGAAGAATATGTTCCGTGCCGACGTAGCCGTGATTAAACCGGTCGGCTTCCTTTCTTGCCAGCTGCAGCACCTGCTGCGCCCGTGGTGTAAAATTATCCATATGTCTGTCTGCCTTTAATTTTTACTGCTCGTTTCAGTAGCATTATCCATGAAACTGCGCAACATCTCGGCGCGCATAACATCCCGTTTCTCGGGTTCGAGATCCTTGTTTTCCAGTTTCTGCAGGTGCGCAGGCTGAATCGAAATAAACATCATATCGAGCTCACGCCGCGAAAACTGGTCCAGCATGCCCAGGTCGAGCCCCAGCCGGAGTGTGGAAAGCAGGTTGAGCGCCTCGCCGCTCGTCATCAGCCGCGCATGGGAGAGGATGCCGAAGGCGCGCGACACGTGGTCTTCCACCACCACAGACCGCTCGTCCATTAGCCGCACGCGGGCATTGTTTTCGTGCTCAATCAGCTCCAGGACGATCTGTTCGAGGTGTGCAATAATTTCATCCTCCCGGCGTCCGAGCGTGATCTGGTTGGAGACCTGGAACATATTGCCGGCCGCTTCCGTGCCCTCGCCCCACATGCCGCGGACCGCCAGGCCGATTTTTGAAATGCCGTTGATTACCGGATCCATCTCCTCCATCAGCACGAGGGCCGGCAGGTGCAGCATTACGGAGGCGCGCATACCGGTTCCGACGTTCGACGGACAGGAGGTCAAATACCCAAGTTTCGGCGAAAAAGCATAGGTCAGTTTTGATTCCAGTTCATCGTCCATTCGGTCCGCCGCTTCCCATGCGCCGCGCAGATTAAGCCCGGGCTGCAGTGACTGAATGCGGATATGATCCTCTTCGTTGACCATGATCGACAGGCGCTCATCGGAGGTAACAAAGACGCCGCAGCTGTCGTCCTGCTGGGCGAGCTCCTGGCTGATCAGGTGCCGCTCAAACAGGATTTCCTTATCGATCGGCGCCGTATCGCGCATGCTCCACGAAAGAAACGGCGGTTCGAAGGTTTTGAAAATCTCACAGGTTTGCGACCAAACGGCATGGTTTTCCTCTTCGCTGGCCCAGCCCGGGAAGCAGTACTCTTCCACGTTGCGCGCCAGGCGAATGCGGCTGCTGATAACCGGCCCCTCATCCACACCGGCCTCCAGCCAGCTGCCGTGGCGTCTGACCATATCATCAAGCGTCATTAGATTCCCCCTCGTCGCGGACGGCACCGCTCTCTTTCAGTTTTTTGATTTGATCGCGCAGGTTGGCGGCGATTTCGTATTCCTCTTTTGCAATGGCCGTTTCGATATCCTTCTGCAGCGCCGCAATCTGGGCGGTAACGCGTGCTTCCGTACCCTGGCGCGCCGGAATTTTACCGACGTGCTGGCGGCTGTGATGCATCGCCTGCGTGAGGGCGTTGAGTTCGCCCATAAAAGCATTGTAGCACTCCGGGCAGCCGAGGCGCGCCCGCTTCTTAAATTCGGCGCGGGTCATTTGGCATCGGCTGCAGCTCAGGTCGAACGCCGAGATATCGGGATCGGGCGCGCCGCCGCTCGACGGCTGCCCCAGCCCCAGCAGCACATCCGTAATGGAGATCGGCGAGTTCAGATCGATTCCGTTTTTCTGGGCACATGTCTGGCAGAGGTTGAGTTTCTTCACCTCACCGTCGATCACCTGCGTGAGGTGGATCGTGGCCTCGGCTTCCTTACAGCATTCGCATTTCATGAAATTTTCCTGTTTTTGCTTCCGACACTCAAAAAAGTAAATCGTTGAGCCTCGGCAGTGCAAACCTTTGATGCCAGTAAAAAAAAGAAAACCACGGCCTGAGGGGTGAATCCCGCACGCCGTGGTTTTGCGAAACCCCGCTGACCGGGGGCTTTACTCGATCGGTGTGCCTTCAGAACGCGCGGCTTCGTGATAGAGCGCGGCCAGTTTGCGGGTGATTTCTCCGGGTTTTCCATCGCCGATTTCCCGCTTATCGACATCCACAACTGAAATAATTTCCGCGGCAGTGCCGGTCAGGAAAACTTCGTCCGCCACATAGAGGTCGTAGCGGGCCAGCGGCGCTTCACGCAGCTCGTAACCCGCTTCGCGCGCAATTTCCATGACCTTGCTGCGGGTTAGCCCTTCAAGGGCTCCGCAGGTGCTCGGCGGCGTGGTGATGATTCCGTTTTTCACCGTAAATACATTATCGCCGGAAGCTTCGGCCACTTCGCCTTTGTGGTTCAGCATCAGGCATTCCATGCATCCGGCGTTGATGGCCTCGATTTTGGCCAGCACGTTATTCAGGTAGTTGAGGCTTTTGATGCGCGGATTAATCGCTTCCGGATGATTCCGAATGGTTCCGACAGTAACGATCTTCAGGCCGTTGTCATAGAGCTCCTGCGGATAGAGCTGGATTTTCGCAGCAATCACAAAAACTTCCGCCTTATCGCAGAGGTACGGATTCAGGCCGAGCGTGCCTTTGCCCCGCGTGACGACCAGCCGGATATAGCCGTCCGAAATGTCGTTGGCTTTGCAGGTGTCCACAACCGCCTGCGACATTTCGGCTTTGGTCATCGGAATGTTCAGGGCGATGGCCTTTGCTGAGTCATAGAGCCGGTCAATGTGTTCATCCAAAAGGAAAACACGGCCGTTGTATGCCCGAATGCCTTCAAAAACACCGTCTCCATAGAGCAGGCCGTGGTCGAATACGGAAACCACCGCATCCTTCTCATCAACCAGTTTACCGCTTAAAAAAATCTTCATGTATCAACTTCTCCAAAAAATAAATAGGCAGCATGTTTTAAGGCTGAATGATCTGGAAACAGCAGGATTCCTCATTCTGCCTTCAATTATTCTGCCGAAATCCAGACTGTCCGGATCTAAACGAGCACCCCGTCCTTCAGGAAAATTTCGCGGGAACAGCGCGATGCCACCTCTCTGGAATGGGTAACAAGCACGAGAGTATGCCTCCTCGCCTCGATCAGTTGAAACAAATAATTCAACACTTTTTCGCCCGTTGTCGAGTCGAGGTTTCCTGTGGGCTCATCCGCGAAAATAATGTCCGGCTCGTTCATCAGCGCCCGCGCGATGGCCACGCGCTGCTGCTCGCCCCCCGACAGCTCCTGGGGACGGTGGCCGATCCTTTCTGACAGCCCGACTTCGCCCAGCAGCTCCTTCGCCCGCTCCCGCGCCGCTTTGGCCGCGCCGCGCGCCATGCCGGGCAGCGCGACGTTTTCGACGATATCGAGTTCCGGCAGCAGGTGAAATGACTGGAAGACATAGCCGACATTCTGCGCACGGAATTTTGCCAGTTTGGCCGGCGTCATTCGGTAGACATCCTGATCCCGAAACGAAACCGATCCGCCCTTCGGCCGGTCCAGACCGCCGAGCACATGCAGCAGCGTGCTTTTGCCCGATCCGCTCTCGCCCATAATCGCCAGCGTCTCGCCCTCGTGCACATCCAGGGAAACCCCTTTAAGCACATTCAGCGTTGTCTGCCCGATTTTATAGATGCGCTGGATTTCCTTTGCCTGCAGAATATTGTTCATCAGCCGAGCTCGCTTTTAACGACTTCCGCCAGCGTCTCCGCCAGCGCACGCGTCCGGTCTTCGGTCGGTCCTTCCACCATCACCCGGCACATCGGCTGCGTACCCGAATAGCGGATTAAAACGCGCCCCTCGTCCCCCAGTTCGGCTTCGGCCTGCTCAATCGCTTTCGCGAGGGCCGGAACACTGCTGATTTCCGGTTTCCGCTGCACATCCACATTAATCAGCTGCTGCGGAAACGGTGTCATAATGCCGGCGAGTTCCGAAAGTTTCCTGCCGGACTGCTTCAGGGTCTGCACCAGTTTTATGCCGGAAACAATGCCGTCGCCGGTCGTATGGCAGTCGAGGAAAATCATATGGCCGGAATCCTCGCCGCCGAGCACGGCCCCCTTCTGCCGCATCAGCTCGAGCACCATACGGTCCCCCACTCCGGCGGTTTCCGTTTTGATTCCGTTCGCCTTCATGGCCGCATGAAAACCGACATTGCTCATGACCGTGGCGACTACGGTATTGTTTTTCAGCGCGCGGCTCTTTTTATACGACCGGGCGCAGATCGCCATAATCTGGTCGCCGGAAAGCTCGGCACCGGTTTCGTCCACCGCAATCAGCCGGTCCCCGTCGCCGTCGAAAGCGAGACCTGCATCTGCGTGCAGTTTTTTCACTTTACGCTGCAGGTCCTGGGTGTGCTGCGACCCGCAGTTTTCATTAATGTTGATGCCGTCCGGCTGGTCATGAATCACCGTTACCTCAGCGCCGAGCCCGCGGAAAATTGCCGCCGCACAGCCGCTGGTTGCGCCGTTGGAGCAGTCCAGCACCAGCTTCAGCCCCTGCAGCAGGTTTTCATCGTCAACGGTGCCGAGGCAGAATTCCGAATAGATTTCGGCCGCATTTCCCAGCTGATAAACCTTGCCGACTCTGTCATCCAGCGGCAGTTCGAGGTCGTCGCTGAAGAAAAGCGCCTCAATTTCGGCCTCCTCGGCATCGGACAGCTTAAAGCCGTCTCCTTTAAATACCTTGATGCCGTTGTCGTAATACGGATTGTGCGAAGCCGAAACCATCAGGCCGGCCACGGCACCCGTCTGCGCGGCCATGGCCGCCACGGCCGGTGTCGGGACGACGCCCAGCAGGTGTGCATCCACGCCTGCAGAGCAGATGCCGGCGGCCAGCGCCGATTCCAGCATCGCGCCGCTCAGGCGCGGATCGCGGCCGATCACAATGGCCGGCCAATCCTCCTGACTGCCGGCGTCTTTGAATTTAAGCGCGGCGGCCCGCCCGAGTTTGAGCGCCGTTTCCGCGGTCATATTTCCCTGATTGGCGCGGTCGCGCACACCGTCTGTTCCGAAAAGTTTTCCCATGTTTATTTCCAAAGTCCTGCTGTTTTATCCACGATTGACTGCAGCCACGCGCGCCCGGCCTCCCGAGCCGCCGGGTCCAGCCGCCGAATGGTTTCAATATACGATGACTCGGTATCCAATGCCTGAATAAAGTTCTCCGAAGTCTCAAAGGTGAGTTTTTCCAATTCATCCCGAAGGGCCGGCCAGGCCGCATTGAAGCGCTTCTGCGCATCGATTTCAGAGGCGCTGCCGCCGCGCGCCTCCATCCACCGGAAAGAGTATTCAAACTTTTCAGCCGCATCGCCGAGCCGCTTGATCCGCTCGCCGAGAACGAGGCTGAGATTTTTCAGCCCCCCTTCAAGGACTGCCTGGTCAAATGCATCACGCACAAATTTCGCGCGGACGTTTTTATACCATTCCCGCAGGGCCAGAATGTTACCGATATAATCCAGGTTCTTTTGAATCAGGGCATCCGTTCGGCGGTAAACGCCGGTCTGGTATGAATGGGTTCCCGATTTCGGCGCCCTGGGAACATGCAGCACATTTTCCTTCAGCACATCCTGCCGGCACACGCCGCCCGCCGCGATTACAGAACCGTATGCAATTTTTGCCGGGCCAATCAGTCCGCCCTGCCCGCCGAGAAAGATCGGCTTCTGATCGAGGAAAACGCCGTTCGGCACATCGCCGATCAGCGATGCCGTTGCCTTGTCCTGATGCGGCGTAAAATTGAAATGCACATAGGATGATCCGATTTCGGAGTGATCCCTGCGACTCGTTCCGCCGGCCATCAGGGCATCACAGAAGTTAATCAGGCTGCCCGCGGTGACAAACGGCAGGAAAATGGTCTGCTTGAACCCGACAGCGTGCGCCCCGCCGGCCTCTTCTTCCAGAATGGTGCCGGCGCGGACATGCGCCCCGGCGCCCATGTTGGCTCCGTCAAAAAAAACCGCGCCCGCAAAATAACCGCCCTTAAGCCGCACGCCGCGGGCCAGCTGACAGCCGTCGAGGGTTGCCGGAGATTCCGCGCCAAGCTCCGCGCCGGGACCAATAGAGGTTTCCGCGCCCAGAATACGGCACCCCGGATATATGACGGCATTCGGTGCAATGCGGGAAACGTCAACCTCTTCTCCAAGGTACACACCCATCTTCTGCCAATCCGATTTTGAACGCATTCAAACAACTCCCTCTGAAAATTTCCCATCTGCGGAAAACGAGCCGTGAATGTAGCTTAGATGCGCGATTTTTTAAAACCACTAATCGGCGAGAATAAACAGGGCCCAACTCCCGAAAGAGCTGGGCCCGCTGCGCAGTTCCTGACTGCGGCTGTGCTCAGTCCTGCGGCGCTACTCTTCTTCGCTGCAGGCGGTATAGAGCCAGCTGAGCAGCGATTCAAAGCGCGGGTCGGCATGCAGGTTGTTGAGGTCCGGATCGGTTTTCATCCAGTCATAATCGGCATAGCCGAGTTCAACGGCCTTGGTCAGCGCTTCAAAAGCCAGGTCGGCGCGGTTCGTCAAGGCATAGGAACATCCGAGATTGTACCAGACCAGATCATCGTGCGGCAGCTGATGGCTCAGCCGCTCATCAATCTCAAGTCCCTTTTGATATTCGCCCGTCTTCGTGTAGAGATCGGCCAGCGCCTGCAGGATTTCAATATCCTCCGGCAGGCGCTCCGAAACCTTCTGAAGAAAGCTGAGCTCGACCGCCTGGCGGCGGCCGGTATTTCTGTTTTTGCTCATGTAGTACCTGCTTACTGAACGGGGCGCTGGGTGTGGCCGGTGTAGATCTGGCGCGGACGGCCGATGCGTCCATGCGGATCTTCACGCATTTCAAGCCACTGCGCAATCCAGCCGGGGATGCGGCCGATGGCAAACATCACCGTAAACATATCGGTCGGGATGCCCATGGCGCGATAGGTCAGGCCGGTATAGAAGTCAATATTCGGGTAAAGGTTGCGCTCCACAAAGTAATCGTCGGCCAGTACGGCGTCTTCCAGCTCCTGGGCAAGATCCACCAGCGGATCGCTGACGCCCAGTGCGGCCAGCACATCCTTGCACATGGCCTTGGCCACTTTCGCGCGCGGATCGTAGGATTTGTAAACACGGTGCCCGACGCCCATGAGGCGGAACGGATCGTTCTTATCTTTCGCCCGCTCAATCACCCGCTTCACATCGCCGCCGTCCTCGGCAATGATGCGCTCAAGCATTTCGATCACGTGCTGGTTGGCGCCGCCGTGCAGCGGGCCCCACAGCGCGCAGATACCTGCGGAGATCGAGGCGTAGAGGTTGGCGCCGGCACTGCCGACCATTTTAACCACCGAAGCCGAACAGTTCTGTTCGTGGTCTGCGTGCAGGATCAGCAGCTTGTTAAGCGCTTTTGCAACCACCGGATCGACTTCATAGTCGTTCACCGGCGTCCGGAACATCATGTTCAGGAAGTTTTCGCAGTATTTCAGTTTTGATGTCGGGTATACAATCGGGTGGCCGATGGACTTTTTATAGGCAAAGGCCGCCGCAGTGCGCATTTTCGACAGCAGGCGCGTTACTTTAAAGTCGATATTCTCCTGAATCGTGGCGTCCTCGAGCTCCGGATAGAATGTGGAGAGAGAGACCGCCATGGCCGAAAGCGTGGCCATCGGGTGCGCATGATCCGGATAGGCATCGAAGAAGTGGCGCATGTCTTCATGCAGCAGCGAGTGATAGTTCAGGTGGTCAGAAAACTCTGAATGCTGCTCCGGGGTCGGCAGGGTACCGTGCACCAGCAGATAGGCCACATCGATGAATTCGCACTTTTCAGCCAGTTCATTGATATCGTATCCGCGGTAGCGCAGAATACCTTTTTCACCGTCGATATAAGTTACATCGGATTGACAGCAGCCGGTATTTACAAAGCCCGGGTCATAGGTGATCATTCCGGTTGCAGAGCGCAGTTTACGGATATCCACGGCCTTTTCATGTTCAACACCTTCAAATACCGGAAGTTCCACAGTCTGGTCTTTGTAGGTGAGTGTTGCGGTGCCTAGGTCATTAATTTTGGACATTATTTTTTTCCTTATTAGCGTTCCGTTGTCGTCTTGTTGGCGGTAGAAAATACGGTTTGCTTGTCGGCATTCAAGACTAAAAGACCTGAGTGAATTCATAATCCTTAGGAACCGCAGTAAAAATGCGCGGCGGCGGCGCTTTATTTTTTTGGCTAATTATATTGCACCGCTTCAATCGAATATGTTTTATCCACGGGTCTTTCAACAAAAAGGAAATGAATATATATGGCTAAGAAAAGCAAAGTCGCAAAGAACGATAAGCGCATCGCGTTGTCCACCAAGTACTACGCCAAGCGCCAGGAACTGAAAAAAATCATCGCTGATCCGTCCACTGAGCCGGCGGACCGCATGGCAGCCGTACGCAAGCTCCGCTCGCTTCCGGTTGACACCAACCCGAACCGCGTTATGAACCGCTGCTCCGTCACTGGACGTCCGCATGCTGTTTACCGCAAGTTCGGCCTCTCCCGTATCACCCTTCGCGAAATGGCTTCCGAAGGTAAGATCCCGGGTATGACGAAGGCTTCCTGGTAAACCTTTTATCCATTTTGTTGAAAAGATGTGCGCCTCCCCGAACTTTTCGGGGAGGTTTTTTTGCGTAAACCCGAACGCGAATAAACACGGATCAGCAGAGTCGAACAAAGGGACTGCACGGGTCAGACGGGGAACGCAGCAGATGCATATTCAATCAGAGCTTCGGTCCGGACTGAAAGATGCACTGCCGCCGCCTGTTCTGGGAACAGCAGTTACAGACACAAAAAAAACCGCCCTCAAAAGAGCGGTTTTTTTGTCCGTCGGGTGTGTCGAAGCTTAAGCTTTTTTCACAGCGCCTGAACGCAGGGCTTTAGCGGAGACCCATACGCGTTTGACCGTGCCGTTTTCGGTGCGGATTTTAACGCGCTGCAGGTTCGGCTTGAACTTACGCTTGGTGGCGCTGGTCACGTGCAGACCGATGCCGCCTTTTTTCTTGGACAAACCTTTGCGTACAATGCGACGACCAACGGTGGTCTTTTTTCCTGTAACTGCACATTCTCTACCCATCTCAAATACCTCAATATCGTGGTTTCAAAAATTCGTTCTGATCAATAAGAGCGCAGTAATCTAAGGATTCCCGACCGGTTTGCAAGACCAAATCCGCTTTTTTCAACAACTTCGACTGTGCGGGCGGCATCTTCTTTGCCTCACAGAAGCTCGCTGAAGACAGCATTACTGATAAACAGCGCGTCCCGTGTCAGGCTGAGCCGGTTTCCTTTTAAACGGAGCAGCCCCTCTTCTATCATCGATTCTATACCGGCGCCGCACAGCTCGCCGGCTGAAAAACCGGAAATCCTGCGGAATTCGTCCAGGTCCACGCCGTCCGTCATCCGCAGCCACATGACCAGGGTTTCGCGCGCTTTGTCCTCCTTCGACAACTCCTCCATATCATCAAACGGGCGCCGCTCCTTCAGCAGGCGTTCCGTATAGATGTTCAAATCCGGAATATTGCCGAAGCGCCGGCCGCGCCAGTGCGAGTGCCCGGAAGGGCCGCAGCCGAAATATTCACCGCCCTGCCAATAAAGCACATTATGCCGGCACTCCCGGCCGGGTTTCGAAAAATTGGAAATTTCATAGTGTGCGTAGCCCGCGGATTCCAGGCAGTCCTTCACCCGGTAATAATTGTCCGCCTCTTCATCGTCGCCCGGCGGCACCACTTTTCCTGCATCCCGCGCCTGGGTCAGCGGCGTACCCGGCTCGTAGATCAGGTTATAAAAGGAGATATGATCCGGCTGCAGTGCCGCCGCTTTGCGCGCATCCTCGAGCACATCGTCCGGGCCCATCCCCGGGATGCTCTGAATCAGATCAATATTCACATTATTGAATCCGGCATCGCGCAGCATATGAAAGCCGTCGACGGCTGTTTTCGCATCGTGTATTCGGCCGAGCAGCTGCAGTGCCCGCTCATTAAACGACTGTATGCCGATCGATACCCGGTTAATCCCGCCGTCACGCATCACCTGCAGCTTCTCCGGCGTCAGCGTGCCGGGGTTGGCTTCGCTCGTGAACTCCGCCACCTGCGACAGGTTAATCCGCCGTTCCACGGCCTGCAGCATGGCGGCATATTCATCCGGGCTCAGCGCGGTCGGCGTACCGCCGCCTATAAATACGGTATCGGGCGCAAAATCCTTCGGCAGGCGCCGCAGCTCAAGCTCCAGGCAATGGAGAAACAGGTCCATCCCGTCGGTTTCGTTCGGCGTCAGCTTATAGAAATCACAGTAGCGGCACCGTTTCTCACACAGCGGAACATGAATATACAAACCAGTCATCATCCGCGGATAATAACCACGAAGGCCCGCCGTGCACGAAGACTCTTTTGCGTATAATAAACCCCGGCTGCGCCGCGAAAAAAAACCTATTCCTATCGACACGGCGGAAGGCCTTCGCTATCGATATAGGACCTTTGCGGTATTAAATAAGGAGCTTCATGCCGGAACAGAAACAGAAAATTGTCGTCATCGGAAACGGAATGGCGGGTTACCGCTTCTGCGAAAAACTGCTCGAATACGATGCCCGCCATCAGTATTCCATGACGGTGCTGGGCGATGAACCCATGCCGGCTTACGACCGCGTTTCGCTCTCCACCCTCTTTTCCGGCCGGCCGAAGCAGGAGCTGATTCTTTCCGAAAAGCGGTGGTACGATTATTATAAAATCGGGCTGCAGCTCGGAACCCGCGCGGTTTCCATCGACCGCAAAGTCAAGCAGGTCCGCACCGCCGACGGCGCGGCGCACGATTACGACAAACTGGTCATCGCAACCGGCTCCCGGCCCTTTGTTCCGGAAATTAAAGGAACCGGCCTCGCCGGTGTTCACGTCTACCGATCGCCGGCCGATGTCGAAGCCATCCGCAGCCGTGCGGGCACGGTTTCCCATGCGGCGGTAATCGGCGGCGGCCTGCTCGGACTGGAAGCCGCCGAAGCCTGCCGCGAAATGGGACTCCATACCACCATCGTTGAGCGCGAGCCGGTCCTGATGTCCCGCCAGCTGGATGTCGGCGGCGGGTACCTGCTCGATCAGAAAATCAAAGCGCTGGGCATTGAGCTGCGGCTCGGAACGTCCGTGAAAGAGATTGAAGGAGATGCAGGCGCCGAACGCGTGCTGCTCCAGGACGGCGAAACGCTTGAGGCCGGTCTTGTGATCATTGCCGCAGGCATTACCCCAAACGATGAGCTCGGTGCGGAATCCGGACTGCGCTGCGGTGCGCACGGCGGTATTGCCGTGAATGAAAACACGCTCACATCGGACCCGGATATCTATGCCGTCGGCGAGTGCGCCTCCTGCGCAGACCAGCTGTTCGGGCTCGTTGCCCCCTGCTATGCCATGGCAGAAGCCGCCGCGGCGCACCTCGGCGGCATCAACCGCGTCTTTGAAACATGGACGCCGGGATCGAAACTCAAACTGCTCGACCTCCATGTGGCAAGCATCGGCCAGACGCACCTGAGCGAGGACGAAGCAACCATCTTTATTGATCAGGATATTCATCAGGGCATTTATAAAAAGCTGCTGATTTCCAAGGACTGGAAAAAACTGCTCGGTGCGATTCTCATCGGGGAAGACTCCGAATTCGAGCGGCTCCGCAAGGCGGTCCAGCGGGAGACGCCCTTTCCGGCGAATCCGCGCGACTGGCTCGCGCCCATCGGCCAGCCGGTGAAGCTGGAAGTTGAGCTGGAGGACGATGATGTGGTCTGCTTCTGCAACTATGTCACAAAAGGCGACATCTGCCGGGCCATTGATGCGCATAACCTGAAGGATGCCAGCGGTGTAATGGCCACAACATATGCAGCCAGCTTATGCGGCGGGTGCCTGAACACCGTGCTGGCCGTGACCAAGCAGTATATCGAGCACGGGGTCTAGCGCAGCCAGTTTGAGCGCGATGGCCCGATCGGCAGGCGGCGGGCGCGGAAAGCAGCTGCACAGCCGCACCGCGAACGGGTGAACGATTAAAAAACGGGCGCGGCGTTTTCCGACACTTCAGCCCCGGGCTTGTAGCAGATGACCCCGACAATACCGGCCGCGATCCGCAGTGCATCAATCTCATCATTGGTCCATGCCCGGTCGGCGGTGCAGTCGTCGTAACCCATGCCGCCCACCAGCCGGCCGTTCAGGAAAACCGGCATAAACACAATCGAAACAATGCCCTGCACATCGCCGAGAAAAAACTGCTGTTCCTTCGGAAGATCTTTCACCAGTGCGACCACCGGAATACCCAGGCGCATCTTCTCATTCCAGTCGCCGAAGCCGGCTTCGGCCATTTTAAAACCCTGGAGATCGGGATTGCCGATCTGCCGGCTGTTGCCGACCTGAACCCACTCGGCGCGCTGACTGGCGGATATATCGCCGTTCTGCAGCGGCTGGAAATCAAACAGATAGGTTCGGTCAACGCCGACCGCAAGACCCAGCGTGCTGAGGATTTCGTAGATTGCCTCTTCGCCGGAACCGGCCTGCAGTTTTGCCGCAATGCGCGTCAGCGCCGCAAAGAGGTTTTTAATTCTCATCCTGTCCTGTATTTCTTTCGTCTGCATAATAAGAGATATATGCAACATATATGGCAGAGCAATCGGCAACACAAACTTAATTGTTTTTATTATTACAAAATATAAGGGCAATTCTGTTTCGGCCCTGAACATTCGGGCCGCCGATTCGGGTAAACAGGATAGATTTCAGACAAGTAAGCGCGCCGGTGCAGTCGTCGAATCCCAGCAGTCCCTATAACCGCGGAACAGCTGCGCTTTCGATGCGGAGAATCAAACGATGGGCCGGCGGCGGTAAAAGAGGAGCCCCGGCACCGCCAAGCCAATCGCCAGCCCGGCAATGATGAACATGGCTTTCAGGAAGTTTTCGATAAATTGTTCGAGCAGCTCCGGCGATAATCCAATGTTATTGATTTTGAGGATGGCGATCATTGCCCGATACGCAAAAACGCCGGGCACCATGGGAATAAGGGAGGCCACCGTAAACACTTTGGGGTGGGCCAAAAACTTCTGCGACCAATAGACTCCGATCAAGCCGACCATCGTGGCGGCAAAAAAAGTGGCCCACTCAACCGGCACTCCAAAATGCATCATCAGATACCGCGATCCGTGCCCGATCGCACCGCCTAATGCGCAGTACCCCAGCGCGGAGGACGGCACATTAAACACTAAGCCAAAGCCGACCGCTGGAATAGCGGCAAAAAACATATCGCTGATCAGGCCGAATAGTAGATTTATCATACGTTCACCAACCCCAAACCCCTGTAATACTCATTGCTCCGATAATTCCCAGGCAGGTGGCCAGCGTTAGCAGGCTCGCCTTCACGAAGCGGGAAATACCCATAGTGGTATAGCCTTTGACCATATCGGCCGCAGAATTTATGAGCGGATAGCCCGGAACCAGCATCAGCACCGATGAGGCCATGACCAGCTCCGGTTTATTACCTAAGCCGAACGCGATAGCCTGCGCTGAAATCACCGAGGTCACAAACGCCGTTACTGCAAAGTTGAGCATGGGATTATAATGCCGGTGCCCCAATTCCTGCCGCACAATCATCCCGCCCGCCGACGCCAGGCAGGTCATGAAATAAACGGTCCAGTCGCCGCCGGCAAAATGAGCAAATGAGGCACATGAAAAACCAATCAGCACCACAACCAGCCAGCGGTTATAACGCTTATGGCTGATGCTGCTGAGCTTCTGCCGCGCCTCATCGAAACCAATGGTCCCCTTCTCGAGCAGGATACAGATCTGCTGAACCTGGGAGACCACATGCATGTTAATGCCGCGGTCCGCACTGCGGCGGACCGTCGTGATGCAGTTTTCATTATGAACGGTCGCAACAACCAGCGAGCTGGCCGACAAGGAAACCTCAACCTCTTCACTCATGCCGCTCGCGGTTCCAAAGCGGCGCATAATATCGCCGACCAGAGCACTCTCAGCACCATGCGCCAGCAGCAGCTGTCCCGCCTGGGCAATCAGCCGGGTGACCGCTCTCTGAGTCGGCGCCCGCTCTCCCGTTTCACTATTCATTGCTTTTTCCTGCTTAAATACGGATCGAATTAAAAAATATTCCGGCGAAAATGACCCGCCTGAGCGGATCAGGTCAACTGTGTTCCGACAGAAGGTTGGGCGTTCGGCGCGGCCGCGGCGCTCAAGGTTCGAGACAGAGTTCAACCGGACAGTGATCAGAGCCGGTGATGCCGGTCAGGATGTCGGCCGATTGAATCCGCTCCTGCAGTACGGCGCTGGTAAGAAAGTAATCAATTCTCCAGCCGACATTGTTAGCGCGGGCCTGACCGCGGTAGCTCCACCAGGAATATTTTGCGGTTTCGGGATGCTGAAAGCGGAAGGTATCGATGAGCCCCGACTCGAGATAGTTGGTCATCCCCTGCCGTTCTTCCAGCGTGTAGCCCGCATTACCTTCGTTGGGTTTGGGGCGCGCAAGATCAATGGGGTGATGCGCGACATTCATGTCGCCGCACAGGATCACCGGTTTACGTTCTTCCAATGCCTGGATTTTCTGCAGCAGCAGCGCGTCAAACTCCTGCCGTTCGGCCAGGCGGGAGAGGTCGCTTTTCGCATTCGGGACATAGGTATTGATCAGGAAAAAAGGTTCAAATTCCATAATCTGAAAACGGCCTTCGGCGTCGAAGCGGTCATCGCCGAGCGCTGTTTCAATGGAAAGCGGCTCCACCTTGGAGAGCGTGGCGGTTCCGCTGTAACCCTTGCGTTCGGCCCCGTTCCAATAACCGGTATAGCCGTCAGGCGCACCGGCCGTGCGGATATCCTCCGGCAGGCCTCCGTTATGCACCTTGGTTTCCTGCAGGCAGAGGATGTCGGGCTGATGGGCGGCGAGGAAATCCATGAATCCTTTTTTCATGACGGCGCGGACCCCGTTTACATTCCAGGAGATCAGTTTCATATTCAGGTCTTTCTTTATGACGGTTCAGAGCAGTCCTCTCCCGAAGCCTCGGGATAAAAATATTCCCGGCCCAGATAATTTTCAAACAGCACGCCCTGCTCCGTGTACCGCAGCTGCTCTTTCGACAGGATGGGAACTTTGCCGCCGCCGCCGGGCGCATCGATGACGTATTGCGGAACAGCGAGGCCGCTGATGCGGCCGTGGAGGGACTGGATAAGCTCCACTCCCCGCTCTATAGAGGTGCGGAAGTGCTCTGATCCCTGGACGGGATCGCACTGCAGCAGGTAATACGGTTTCACATTGATATCGAGCAGGCCGTAGAAAAGATCAACCAGCGATTCGACGGTGTCGTTGATGCCTTTTAGCAGGACGGTCTGGCTGACCATGCCGATGCCGCGGTCGGCCAGTTTACGGCAGGCATGCCGGGTTTCCGGCGAGAGTTCATCGGCATGGATAAAATGAAGACTGAGCCAGACGCGGTGCTTCCGCAGGACTGCGCAGAGATCATCCGTGATCCGATGCGGCAGGACAACGGGCACTTTCGAACCGATGCGCACCATGCGCACATGCGGAATGCTCCTTATCCTGAACAGCAGCTCATCCAGCACACGGTCGCTCATCGTCAGCGGATCGCCCCCGGAGATCAGGACGTCGCGGATTTCGGGGTGCGATTCTATATAACGGAAGCTCTCGGCATATTTCTGAAGGGCCGGGGAACCGGAAATTTCCGCGCCGCGCCCGGGCGCAGCGGCCGCCTGCGGCTTTCCGACCATGCGGGAGCGGGTGCAGTAGCGGCAGTAGGTCGAGCAGAACGTAGTGGTGAGGAAGAGCACTTTGTCGGGATAGGTGTGAATGAGGTGCGGTGCGGCGCGGTGGGCCTCCTCGCCCAGCGGATCGGCCAGCTCGCCGGTGCCGACACAGTTTTCGGCATCGGTTGGAACAACGGTTTTCCGCAGGGCCGCGCTTTTTTGAATCAGGCCGGCATAGTGCGGTGTGACCGCAAAAGAGAGCGGTATTTCGCCCTCGAACGCGGCGCGCTCGGCGGCGGACAGCTCGATGTAGTCCTCCAGCTGTTCGCGGGAGGTGATCCGGTTGGCGATCTGCCATTTCCAGTTATGGGATTGTTCTGAATCAGACATAGTTAATTCCCGCGCAAAGGCGATGACCCGCAGCATTTCGTTCGGCAGAAACGCTTCGCGCCTCTGCGTCTCAGCGCGAGGTCATTGAATTGCGGCGGACAGTTGACATGATAAAAACGGTCGGCATTATATGCGGATGTCCACAGAAGAAAACCACATTGAAGCGCAATTAATTCAGGTGCAGGCCGCCATGCTTGACTGCCTGAAAGATACCAACCTCAGCCAGCTGATTCCGGATAATAAAAATATCCTCGGCAGCGGTAAAATGCTCCGCTCGCAGCTGGTGCTTGCGCTCGGCGCGGCCAACGGGATACCGGAACGGGAACTGATTAACGCCGCCGCCGCGGTGGACATGATTCACGGTGCCAGCCTGCTGCACGACGATGTGATCGACGGCGGGCTGATCCGCCGCGGCGCCCCGACCTTCTGGAAGAAGTACGGCATCAACGGCGCAATCCTTTTCGGGGATGTGCTCATGTTCAAAGCGCTGTCGCTGCTCGTGGATGTCAACCGCGTGGACCTGCTGAGTGAACTGATCGACCGCACCGGCGAGGTCTGCCGATCGGAAGTGGAGCAGGAACTGATCCTGCGCGGCTCATCCGACTCCTGGCAGGACTGCGAGATGGTTGGACGCTATAAAACCGGATCGCTGTTTGCCTTTGCGGCCGTGGCCGGCGGAAACCGGGATAAAGACGAGGCCGAGGCCCTGCGCGAGGCGGGCTATATTCTAGGCACGGCCTATCAGCTGGCGGACGATGTGCTGGATGCTTCCGGCAACGAAGAAATCTCCGGCAAAACGCTCGGCACCGATGATAAACGGGGCAAAACGACCGCCATAACCGCCAAAGACGGCGCTCCTGACGACCCGATCGCCTATATTTTTGAGCTGCTGAAAAAAGCGTCGAACCTGCTCGAACCCTGGCCCCCGCTGCATGCGGCATGGGATCAGTTTCTAAATATGACCATGATACCCGTATTGGAAAAACATGTTCGCGCAGGCGTTGCCTAGCAGGCGGTAACAGCAATTGCGCGATAGGTGAGTGTATTTGTAATAAATTCTGCTTTCGAGCGCGGCGGTAAATAGGCATAAAAATACGCAATGGGCATTTTGCGCCGTTTCGGCAAGGGGTATTGAAGGCGCGCGGCGGCATTCGATGCATTTTTATCTAAATTGTCTCATGACATTTCGACTGAATAGCGATAGGTTTCTGCGCTTTTCAGCAACTAAGTTTGATTTTTTGTACAAGAAATCCGAGGAGTGAAAATAGCGTGGCTAACTTCAAAATTAAAAAAGGCTTCGATGTCAAGGTGGTCGGTAAACCGGCTGCTGATATCGAAGAGTATGCGAGCCAGCAGCTTTTCGCGGTCTACCCTTCCGAGTTTGAAGGGCTGAAGGTCCGCCTTAAAATTAAGGCAGGCGAAACCGTGAAGCGCGGCGACGTATTGTTTGAGAACAAGAAGAACGAAAGAATGCTTTTTCGTTCACCCTGCAGCGGAACCGTCAAGGCGATCAACCTGGGCGAGCGCCGTTTCCCGGTTGAAATCCTGATTGAAAAGGATGCCCAGAACCGGGACAGCGTTACCTTTGAGAAATACACCCGCGAAACCGTGGGCCGGCTTTCTTGCGAACAGGTAGCCGATCATCTGCTGAACGCCGGCGTATGGCCGCTGCTCAAGCAGCGCCCGTTCAATAAGATTGCCGATCCGGACACTGCGCCGAAAGCGGTCTTTATTAATGCCTGCAGCTCGGCGCCCTTCCAGGCGGACTTCAGTGTGGTGCTGAAAGGCGACGAAGATGCCTTCCAGACCGGCATCAATGCCCTGGCCAGACTGACCGAAGGCAAAGTGCACCTCTGCAAATCGGCCGGCTCGACCGTCGGCGACTTCGAAAATGCCGAGAGCCACACGTTTGCCGGCAAGCACCCGTCGGGCAGCACGAGCGTACACATTAACCGCATCAGCCCGATTCTGCCGCACGACACGGTCTACACCGTACCGGCGCAGGACGTCATCCTGATCGGCAAACTGCTGATGACCGGCGAAATGCCCGCCAAAAAGATCATCGCCCTCGCCGGCCCTGCGGTTAAAGAAGCGAGCCGCAAATACTACAAGGTGGAGATCGGCGCATCCCTCGCACCGCTGCTGAGCAGTGCGGTCGAAGACGGCGAAGTCCGCATCATCAACGGCAATATTCTCTGGGGCGAAAAACTGAAAGCAGACACCTGCGTTCCGTTTTACGGTTCTGAGATCACTGCACTCGAAGAGGACCGTTCGCGCCACCTGATGGGATGGACGACGCCGGGCCTTTTCCAGTACAGCTCGCACCGCGTCAACCTCTCCTCGTTCCTGGGTTCAAAGAAGCCCTGGAAGCTCGGTACCAACCTTCATGGTTCGCACCGCGCCATGGTGGTGACCGGCTGGCTCGACAAGTTCCAGCCGCTCAACATTATGACGGACTATCTGATGCGCGCCTGCCTGGCGCACGATACCGACGAAATGATTCAGCTCGGCATTTTGGAAACCGATCCTGAAGATTTTGCCCTCGCTTCGTTCGTTGATCCGCACAAGACCGATGTCTGCGGCATCATCAAACGCGGCCTGGCAGAGATCGAGGAGGAAGGAATTTAATGAAAGCTCTATTCGATTTTATGGATAAGAACATCGCCCCGCTTTTTGAAAAAGGCGGCAAGCTGGAGCGGCTGTACCCGCTCTGGGAAGCCGGCGATACGTTCAACCGCACCCCGGGGGATGTCACCCCGTGCGCTCCGCACGTCCGTGACTCCATCGACCAGAAACGCCTGATGATCTTTGTGATCTACGCCCTGCTGCCCTGCATCCTGTTCGGGATCTGGAACGCCGGCGATCAGTTCAACCTGGCCAACGGCATTGAAAACACGTTCGGCGCCAACATGGCGCGCGGTTCGCTGATGGTTCTTCCGATCATCTTTGTTTCCTACCTGGTCGGCGGTCTCTGGGAAGTGCTTTTCGCCTGCATTCGGCGCCACGAGATTAACGAAGGCTTCCTGGTGACGGGCATGCTCTTCCCGCTGATCCTGGCCCCGACCATTCCGCTCTGGCAGGTCGCCGTCGGCATTTCGTTCGGCATTGTGATCGGCAAAGAGATCTTCGGCGGGGTTGGGTACAACATCCTTAACCCGGCGCTGACAGCCCGCGCGTTCCTCTTCTTCGCCTACCCGGCGCAGATTTCGGGCGACAAGGTCTGGGTCGGCGCCCTGAAGGATACCCCGCTGATCAACACGCTGCTCGGCCAGTCCGGTCAATACGTAGACGGTGTCACCCAGGCGACGCCGCTGGCGGTTGCCGCCGGCGCAGACGGCATGAGCGCAGTCGATGCGCTCAACCACGCCGGCTTCACCCTGCAGAACATGACCGTCGGCAACATCCCCGGTTCCATCGGCTCCACCTCGGCCATCGCGGTGATTATCGGCATGATCTTCCTGATCATCACCGGCATCGCCTCCTGGCGCGTGATGCTCAGCGGTATCATCGGCTGCGCAGTGATGGGCCTGGTGTTCAACCTGCTGCCGCTGGATAACGAGTTCGCCGCACTGCCCTACTACTACCACCTGGTGATGGGCGGCTTCCTGTTCGCCATCGTCTTTATGGCGACCGACCCGGTTTCCGCATCGGCCACCAATACCGGCAAGTGCATTTACGGCTTCCTGATCGGCGCACTCACCGTAATGATCCGCGTGGCCAACCCGGCTTATCCGGAAGGCGCCATGCTGGCGATCCTGTTCATGAACGTGATGGCCCCGCTCGTTGACCACTTCGTGGTGCAGGGACACATCAAGAAACGTACAGCTTATGCGAGGGCTTTGAACAATGCGTGAAGATACTAGAACCTTGGTTTTTGCAGCGGGCACCTGCCTCGTGGTCAGTCTGCTGCTCTCCGTCACCGCCGCGGCCCTCAAGCCGGCGCAGGTGGCCAATGAAAAGCTGGATGTGAAGAAAAACATCATCAAAGCCTTCGGCGTCGATATTTCCGATAAAGCCGAATGGACCGCGGTGAAAATCGAAGACACCTTCAAAACCTTCATTGCCGACGCCACGTCGGAGGATGGCCTGAAAGCCTACACCTGGACGGATGAAGGCGCCGACGCGCCTTCAAAATATGCCTTCCCGATTAAGGGCAAGGGTCTTTGGGGCGATGTCTACGGCTATCTGGCCCTGCAGTCCGACCTCGAAACCATCGCCGGCATCAGCTTCTATAAGCATGCTGAAACGCCCGGCCTTGGCGCCGAAATCGAAAAGAGCTGGTTCCAAAGCCAGTTCAAGGGCAAGAAGCTCTATGAGGGCGGCGAGCCGACCGAGTTCGCCATTGTTAAACCGGGCGCACCGCTCAACGATCATTCCGTTGACGGGATCTCCGGCGCAACGCTCACCGGCAAAGGGGTGCAGGCATTCATTCGCTCGGACGCCGCCAACTATGCCGACTACTTCAATTCGATCAAGGAGGGCAAATAAATGGCTTCCGCTGCTAAAAAAATGCTGATGGATCCGTTTTCGGACAACAACCCGATCACCGTTCAGGTGCTCGGCATCTGCTCCGCACTGGCGGTAACGGTTAAACTCGATACGGCAATCGTCATGACCCTGGCGCTGACCTCGGTGGTCTCGCTTTCGAACGTAGTGATCTCGCTGCTGCGCAACGTCATTCCGGCCGGCATTCGAATGATTGTCGAAATGGCCGTCATCGCTTCGCTTGTAATTATCGCGGACCAGCTGCTCAAAGCCTACCTGTTCGATATTTCGAAACAGCTCTCGGTTTTCGTCGGCCTGATCATTACGAACTGTATCGTGATGGGACGCGCCGAAGCCTTTGCGCTCCAGAACCCGCCGAAGGAGTCTCTTCTCGACGGCCTGGGCAACGGCATCGGCTACGGCATCATCCTGATCACCGTCGCGGCCATCCGCGAGTTCATCGGATTCGGCACGCTCTACAACTTCCCGGTACTGCCGGAAAGCTACATGGGCAACGGCCTGGTGCTGCTCGCACCGGGGGCATTCATCATTCTGGGCCTGCTCATCTGGCTGCAGCGCACCATCACCAAATACGTAGAGGAATAAGCCATGGATCTTCTAAGTTTAGCTGTTGAATCAATCTTCATTCAGAACATCCTGCTGGCCTCGTTCCTCGGGATGTGCTCCTTCCTCGCCTGCTCGAAGAAGGTAGACACGGCCATCGGTCTGGGTTTTGCGGTCATCTTCGTTTTGACGATCACCGTACCGGCCAACTGGGCGATCTACAACTTCCTGCTCAAGCCCGGCGCACTGGCCTGGGCCGGCCTGCCGAACCTGGACCTGAGCTTCCTGAACTTTATCTGCTTCATTGCAACGATTGCCTCCATGGTACAGCTCGTTGAAATGATCCTCGATAAATTCTTCCCGGCGCTCTACCACGCGCTCGGCATCTTCCTGCCGCTCATCACGGTGAACTGCGCCATTCTCGGCGGATCGCTCTTCATGGTGGAACGCAGCTACGGCCTGGCCGAGTCTGTCGTCTACGGCGCAAGCTCCGGCACCGGCTGGCTGCTCGCGATTGCCTCCATGGCCGCCATCCGCAAGAAGCTTCGCTACTCTCACCTGCCGGACGGCCTGAAGGGCCTGGGTATCACCATGATCATGACCGGCCTGATGGCGATGGCGTTCATGTGCTTCGCCGGCATCAGTCTCTAAGGGAATAAGGACTATGGAAAACGTAACGTATATTGTTTCAAGTGTAGTGGTCTTCACGGCAGTGATCATGACGCTGGTCATCCTGCTGATGGTCGCCGCCAAAAAGCTGGTGCCGCAAGGCCTGGTGAAGCTCGACATCAACGAAGGCAACCGCGAAGTGGAAGTCAAGCCGGGGTCCTCCCTGCTGACCGCCCTCTCAACGGATAAAATCTTCCTGCCGTCCGCCTGCGGCGGCGGCGGCACCTGCGGCATGTGCAAATGCAAGGTGCTTGAAGGCGGCGGCGAACTGCTGCCCACCGAAGCCGGCCAGGTCACCAAAGCCGAAGCCAAAGAAGGCGTCCGCCTCGCCTGCCAGCTCAAGGTGAAGGAAGACATGAAGCTCGACATCGAGCCGTCGATCCTCGACATCAAGAAGTATGAGTGCACCGTCCGCTCCAACCACAACGTGGCCACCTTCATTAAGGAGCTCGTTGTGGAACTGCCGAAGGGTGAAAAACTCGACTTCCGTGCCGGCGGCTACATCCAGATCGACGTACCGGCCTACAAGGATCTCTCCTACAAGTCGTTCGACATTGAAGAAGAGTATCACGAGGACTGGGACAAGTTTAAGGTCTGGGACTATGTCGCGAACAACGATGAGCCGTGCTACCGCGCCTATTCGATGGCCAACTTCCCGCTGGAAGATGACATCATCATGCTCAACATCCGCATCTGTTCGCCGCCGCCGGGCACCAGCTATCCGCCGGGCATCTGCTCGAGTTATGTGTTCAACCTGAAGCCGGGCGATCCGATCACCATCTCCGGCCCGTACGGTGAATTCTTCGCCAAGGAAACCAAGAACGAAATGTGCTTCATCGGCGGCGGTGCCGGTATGGCGCCGATGCGCTCGCACATCTTCGACCAGCTCAAACGGATCGGCACGGATCGGAAGATCACCTTCTGGTACGGCGGCCGTTCACGCCGCGAACTCTTCTACCTGGAAGACTTCGAGGCGCTGGCCAAAGAGTTCCCGAACTTTGAATTCCACATTGCGCTCAGCGATCCGCTGCCGGAAGACAACTGGGATGGGCCGACCGGCTTCATCCACCAGGTCGTACTCGATAACTACCTCGACAACCACGAGGATCCGACCGAGATCGAATACTACCTCTGCGGACCGCCGATCATGCTCAAATGCGTGAAGGATATGTGCCACGACATCGGGGTCGAACCCGAGATGATCATGGCCGACGACTTCGGCATCTAATTTCCGGCCCGCCGGAAATGAAAAAGCCCGACCTGATTATTCAGGGCGGGCTTTTTTCATTGCTGCGCAACGGGCCTGCAGGCCGTTTAAAACGGCGCAGCGCGGATTTTTACGCGTGCAGTTTTCCGGTCAGCGAGAGCTCGGACGCGGAAGTAATCTCCACGGTCTGGAATGTGCCGACCAGTTCTGCCGGCGCATCGGCAATGCGGACCGGCAGCTTGCCCTCGGTCCGCGCCTGGAGAGCGCCCGCGCAGCGCGGGTCGACGCGCTCGACGAGGACCTCGTAGGATTTGCCGACCATCGCCTCGTTGTGGGCATAGGACGTGCGCTTGAGGATTTCGCTCAGGCGCGCCAGCCGCTCACTCTTCTGCTGCGGCGTAATATCATCCTCCCAGCGCGCCGAACGTGCGCCGACCCGCGGGGAATACTTGGCGATGTAGGCCATGTTGTATTTAACGTCGAGCATCAGTTTAGCGCTGTTTTCAAGCTGCTCATCCGTCTCGCCGGTAAAGCCGACAATGATGTCGGTAAAGATCGTCGCGGCCGGCAGCAGTTCGCGGATATCGCGGACGATGTTCATATAATCTTCAATCGAATGATTGCGGTTCATTTTGCGCAGCAGTTTTTCATCGCCGCTCTGCACCGGCAGATGAATCTGCTTGGCCAGGCAGTCGTAGTCGGCAATGGCTTCAATCACATCGCGGGTCATATCGCGCGGATGCGGCGAGGTGAAATAGACCCAGAATTTTTTGCCGGAAGCATTGCCGAGTTCACCGATTTTCCGCAGCAGTTCTGCAAAGGAGATCTCCTCTCCCTTTTTATCCAGGCCGTATGAATTCACGTTCTGGCCCAGCAGGGTGATCGCCTTGACGCCGCGGTCGATCAGCTTCTGGACTTCCGCCAGGATATCGCCGCTGGCGCGCGAAACCTCGCGGCCCCGGGTATAGGGCACGGCGCAATAGGAACAGAACTTATCGCAGCCGTTCTGGATCGGCACAAACGCTTCAAAATCGGAGCTGTACGTCGGATCCACCTGCCAGAAATCGGTCCGCTCATCCTGCCGCTCGATTTCGTTGAGCGGATGCCGCACGGAAAATTCCGTCGTCACGCCGCACTCCTGCAGCATTTTCGGAAGGTCCGGCAGTTCGTTCATTCGGAAAACGAGGTCGAACAGCTTCAGGAACTTCACCTCGTCCGCCGGCAGGATACAGCCCGAGACAAACGTGATCAGCGGACGGTTATTCTTCCATTTGTTCCACTTTGAAATCTTGCTGTACACCTTATCGATGGCCTTCTGGCGCACGGAGCACGCCACAATGCCGATCAGGTCCGCCTCCTCCTCGGAGTCGGTCATCTCATATCCGTATTTTTCAATGACGCTGCGGATCCGCTCGGAATCCGACATGTTCATCTGACAACCTAAAGTGACTACGCAACATTTCATAAATCGCTTCGCTCCATTGCCGATTGATGATTTTTGATTTCCGATTTGCGGAACTCAATCGGCGTTGGCCTCTTCAAAAGAAGCTGTCGCAGACCCATAAATCAAAAATCAGCATTCAAAAATCAAAAATACACCTCAGTGTGGATCTGGGCGGTGGGCAGGCCTTTGTCCTGCAGCAGGTCAAAGGCTTCGTAGATCATATCGCAGTTGCCGCAGAGGAAAGCGTTGGTTTCCTGATCGATCTCCAGAGTCTTCAGGTATTCGGTGACGCGCCCTTTAAAGTCGCCGCCCTCTTCACGGGAAACACAGTGGAAATAGGCGCCGCCGTAAAAGCCGGACTCATAACTTTCGTCCAGCCGGGCAGTGCCGTGAATAAGCCGGTACTGCAGGCCTTCATAGGACTCGGCAAAGCTGTGGAACGGCGAAATGCCGGTGCCGGTGGCAATCAGCAGCAGCGGTTTGCCGCGCGCCTCTTCGGTCAGTTTAAAGTGGCCGTACGGCCCGCCGACGCTCACCTCTTCGCCCACCTCGAGATCACAAAGCTGTTTGGACACGAGGCCGTCTTCGACCCGGCGGACCAGCACTTCGAGATAGTCCTCCTGATTGCTGCCGGAATAGACCGAATAGTCGCGGATCTCCGGATCGCCTTCGAGGCCTACCCGGATATACTGCCCCGGCTCAAACTCCAGCCCGCAGCGCTCAAAACGCACCACGGCGGTTTCCGGCGTCAGCCGGCGGATTTCCAATACCTTGCACGTGGTTCTCTTCTTCTTGGTTGAAAGCATCTTTTCACCTCGTTTCCGAAACAGTCCTGTTTTAGTGCTGTATCGCTAAAAGTCGGCGTTTATAATTCCGCAGCGCCGGAAAGTCAAACGCAACCGCCTCCATATCCGAACATTAGAAGTCGGGCTTGCAATAAACCGATAAGACGATACCTTCAAACGCTTTCGAAAGGACCGAACCATCGCAAACCCAACTGTCAGCCTGACGGCTTATTTTAAGCCCTACAAACGCGATATTATTGGAACCGTGCTCTGCGGTTTCATGACGGTCGGCAGCAACCTCGCAATGCCGGTGGTCATCCGCTGGATCGTCGACGGACTCGAAGCCGGCTCGCTCAGCACAGCCGCGCTGATTCGGTACCTCGTCTATTTCATGCTGATCGGCGCGGTATCGACCGTATTTTCGCGCTATCTCCGCTTTATTCCGCAGCGCCTCTCCCACAAAGTGGAATACACGCTGCGCAACGATGTGTTCCGGCACCTGACGCTGATGGACCAGGCCTATTTCCGCTCCGAGCGGACCGGCGACCTCATGACCCGCCTTTCATCCGACATCAATATTATCCGCGATTCCATCGGCCAGGGATTCCTGCAGGGCAGCCGCACCATTCTCGTCATCATCATGGCCTCCATCGTGATGGCCGCAGCCGACCTGGAGCTGGCGCTGATCATGATTGCGCTCTTCACCCCGATGGTCATTGTCTTTTTCCTCATCCTTCGGGTGATGCGGAAATACCAGCAGGAACTGCAGGAACACGTTTCCGATGTCTCCAACTATTCCCAGGAAACCTTTTCGGGCATCCGCTGCGTCAAAGGCTTCGCGCTCGAAAAACGCCGCAACGACGCCTTTGAAAAACTCAACGCCGGCCTCATCACCAAAACCATGCGCATGCAGTCGACCCGCCAGATCCTCTTTCCGTTCATGGCGTTCTGGTTCGGCCTCGGCAATATCCTGATTCTGGTGATCGGCGGGCGCAAAATGATTGCCGGCGAGCTGACGATCGGAACCCTGACGCAGTTCACGCAGTACCTGCTCTACATGCAGTGGCCGCTGCTGGCGCTGAGCTGGGTGCTGAGCATGCTCCAGCGCGGCAAGGTCAGCTGGGAGCGCGTGAGGGCCATTCTGGAGCGCGAACCCGGCATCCAGGACGCCGGCGCAGCGCAGGCCGGCCAGCCCGATGCCTCCATTGAATTTGAAAACCTCCATCTCGATATCGGCGGGCGCAGGTTCCTCGACGGCATTAACCTGAAAATTCCGCGCGGCCAGACGCTCGGCATTACCGGTCCGACCGGCAGCGGAAAAACCCTGCTGACCTCCATGGTTGCGCGCCTCTCCGATCCCACCAGCGGCGCCGTCCGTATCGGCGGGATCGATATTCGAGAACTCTCGCTGGCGCAGCTGCGCGGCATGATCGGCTACGCTTCGCAGGAGCCGGTGCTCTTCTCCCAGACCCTTGAACACAACATCGGTTTCGGCCTCGACGAACCCGACTTCCCCACCATCGGCTGGGCGGCCGACATCGCCCACCTGCACCACGATGTTGAAGGCTTTCCGGAGCAGTATAAAACCATGCTCGGCGAACGCGGCGTAACCCTTTCGGGCGGGCAGCGCCAGCGCACCTCCATCAGCCGCGCCATTGCCCGCAAACCCGAGATCCTCATTCTCGACGATGTGCTCTCGGCCGTCGACACCCAGACCGAAGCCGCCATTATGGCCAAACTGCAGCCGGTGATGAACAACCGCACCGCGCTCTTTGTCAGCCACCGCATTTCAACCCTGCGCTACGCCGATACCATTATCGTGATCGAGGACGGCCGCATCACCCAGCGCGGCACCCACGACGAGCTGATTGCGCAGCCCGGCTATTATGCCGAGCTCAACACCCTTCAGCAGCTGGAACAGAAACTGGAGGGTGAGGCATGAACAAGGGCCGGCGTTTTCTCTCCTATTCCAAACCGTATGCCGGATGGCTGACACTGGCGTTTGTCCTGATCATGTTCACCTCGCTGACGATCAACTATCTGCCCGTCCTGCTCCAGCGGATTACCGACGACTGCCTGATCAACGCCGAGGCCCCGGTCGACGACCGGCTCGCCCTGCTGACGCGGCTGGGGTTGCTCTACCTCGGCCTGGCGGCCCTCGGCCACGGCGTGCGCTACCTGCAGGCGCTGCTGACGGCATGGATCGGCCAGAAGATTATCTATGACCTGCGCCTCTCCGTTTTCCAGAAAGTGCTGCGGCTGCACCAGGGCTATTTCGACCAGACGGCGGTCGGCACGCTGATGACCCGCGTCACGTCCGATATCGAGCGCCTGCAGCATTTCGTGACAGAGGGCGTGGTCGGCTCGATTGCCGATATCTTCATGCTGATCGGCATCATGGGCTACATGATCTGGTTCAGTCCCCTGCTCTCGATCTCCATTTTCGCCACGCTGCCGTTCCTGTTCGGGCTGATGTATTTCATCAACATGCGCCTGCGCAATGCCAACCGCGACATTCGCGACCGGCAGTCAAAACTCAATGCCCTGATTCAGGAAGACCTGACCGGCATGACCACCATCCAGCTGTTCAACCGCGAGGCCAGCGCCGTCGAAGAATTCGACAACCGCAATAAGCACCTGCGGTCGGC
>JBFHGU010000019.1:0-60227 GCA_041582935.1 Pontiella sp. | reverse complement strand
GTTAAAGCGATGATAGGTAAGAGTCAGCCGGAAGATTGTCAACCGCATTCAGTTCCGCTGCCGGATTTGAAACGCTGGAAATTTTACCCGTATGAAGAACGGCACCGCGGGCGGGAAGCGGCGCGAACAGGTGGTGCGCAGAACGGCGCTTCGGCTGAAACCGCCCGGCCCGGAAAAGCGCGGCGTGTTCGTCAGCACGCTGAAAGGAGATCAAACGGAATGCGCGGCGCCTGTTTCGGCTTTAAAAATATTTGAGCGCAGGCTTGAACCCCCGCACCGCCTTTCGTATTTTGCGCGATTGATTTCGCAATAACTGTAACAAGGAGAGACTGAAATGGCTGAAGAAACCATGCAATTCAAGACTGAGTTGGAGCAGCTGCTGCACCTCATCACCCACTCCCTCTATTCCCACCGCGAGGTGTTCCTGCGCGAGCTGATTTCCAATGCGGCGGACGCCATCGACAAGGTGCGTTTCGAGGGCTTGAATAACGAAGAAATCCTTGAAGGACATTCCGACTGGAAAATCATGCTCAAGGCAGACGAAGAGGCCAAAACCCTGACCATTTCCGATAACGGTATCGGCATGTCGCGCGAGCAGGTGATTGAAAACCTCGGCACCATTGCCCATTCCGGCACCAAGCAGTTCCTCGCCCGCGCCAAGGAAGCGGACCTGGAAAACAACCCGGAGCTGATCGGCCAGTTCGGCGTCGGCTTCTACGCCTCGTTCATGGTGGCCGACGACGTCACCGTGGTTTCCAAAGCGCACGGCGAACCGGCGGTTAAATGGGAATCCAAGGGCGTCGGCGAATTCACCCTGTCCGATGCGGACAAGCAAGACCGCGGCACCGAGATTACCCTTCACCTCAAAGAGGACGCGCTGGAATACCTGAACGAATGGACCATTAAATCCACCGTCAAAAAATTCTCCGACTTCCTCGAACATCCGGTCGTCCTGCTGACCACCAAAAAGGACGAGGAAACCGAAGTCGAAGAAGAGGTCGAAGAACAGGTCAACTCCCAGAAAGCGATCTGGCTGCGCCCGAAATCGGAAATCACCGACGAGGAGTACGGCGAGTTTTACAAACATATTTCGCACGACACCAACTCCCCGGCGGAAACGATTCATTACAATGCCGAGGGCGCAATCGAATTCAAAGCCCTGCTCTTCATCCCCGAACATAAACCGTTCGACATGATGATGAATAACGACCCGAAAGCGCACCTGCACCTCTATGTGCAGCGCGTATTCATCGGCAGCGACTTCGAACACCTGCTGCCGAGCTACCTGCGCTTCGTCAAAGGTGTGGTCGATTCCTCCGACCTGCCGCTCAACGTTTCCCGCGAAATCCTGCAGGAAAACCCGATGCTCGATAAGATCCGCAAAAACCTGACGGCCCGCGTGCTCAAAACGCTGGCCAACCTGAAGAAGACGGATTACGAAGAGTTCAAAATCTTCCACGAAAACTTCAGCACCATCCTGAAGGAAGGCCTGCAGTCCGACTGGGAAAACAAGGAAAAGATCGCCGACCTGCTGCTGTTTGAATCCACCAGCAAAGAAGCCGGCGAGAAAACCTGCTTTGCCGACTACGTCGAAAACATGGCCGACGGCCAGGAAGAGATTCTCTACCTCGCCGGCGAAAACCGCGCCTCCATCGAAAACTCCCCCTACCTTGAAAAATTCAAGGCCGACGGCAAAGAAGTACTGCTGATGATCGATCCGATCGACGACTTCGTCATTCCGCAGCTGATGGAATACAAAGGCAAAAAACTCAAAGCCGTCAACAAAGGCGACATCGACGGCGACGACCTGAAGGAAGAGACCAAAACGTTCGAAGGCTACATCGGCTACGCCAAGGAGCTGCTCAAAGGCGTCAAGGAAGTCAAACTGACCTCCCGCCTCAAGGATTCCGCCGCCGTACTGGTCGGCGACGAATATTCCATGAGCCCGCACATTGAAGAGATGATGCGCCGCATGGGCCAGGAAGTTCCGCCGCGCGAAAGCGTGCTTGAACTCAACCCGGAACACGCTGTGGTTAAAAAGGTGCAGGCGCTCTACGACGCCAATGCCGACGACCCGAAGGTTGCCGTCCTCACGAAACTCCTGCACGACCAGGCTGTGATTGCCTCCGGCGCGAAAATCAGCGACCCGGCCGGCTTTGCCGCCCGCCTCAACGAAGTGCTGGCCGGCTAACCGCCGCGTTCTGCCGAAAGATCACACAAGCCCCGCTGCATCAGCGGGGCTTTTTTTATTGCGGGCGTACTGCCGGGAAATCCGCGGGAACCGCAGAATCAACCGGGCGCTTCGCCAGCCAGAGCACCACGCGCGGAATCAGCGCCCTGTGCGCGGCGCAGCGCATGCCGGCCGGATCGGGCTGACCGCGCCAAACGTGCCCCAATGTCGAGCTGTACACCCGGCCGGCGCCGTAGTCGACGGTCCACTCGACCGGAAAATTCAGTCCGGCGGCGGCATCTTCGGCATACGACAGCACCGCCAGCTGTTCGGCGGGGCCGCGCGCATAACGGTAGATTTCAATATCGGCGGCCGTCCACTGGCGTGGAAATCCCTGATGGATGGGATGTTCGCCGATGCGCGTCACCTGTGCATCCACGCGTTTGCCGTGGCCGGTGTCCTCGCCTTCACCGGGCGGAATCCGCTGCACCGTGCCCGCATCGTCCAGAATAACGGCCCACCCGAAAGCCGCACTGCGCCAGCCGAGGCCGATCATACGGTTGTATTCCGGCCAATCGGGAAAGGCATTGTTCGCCGAGTGGAAGACATAAAGCCCGCCGCCGTGCTGCACATAATTTTCCAGGGCTTCCTGCACGGCCCGGGGCCACGCTTCGCCGCCGGCGAGATCATTGCAGTTCTGGATCACCACATCGAACCGGCTGAATTCCGGATTCCAGTCCTCTTTCGAGAAGGTGGAGACTTCAACGGCAAAGCCGCCGTGTTCTTCGAGAATACTGCAGAGCAGCTCAGTGGTATGCTTCCAGTCGTGGTTACTGAAGCCGTCGACGATCAGGACATTAATCGGCTCCGCCCAAACGCCCGCTGCCGCCATACCGATCACCGCCGCCTTCAATCCCTGTTTCATCATTTACCAGCCGAAGAAGTCATGCGCTTTCCGCTCAATCTGCGCATAATTTTCCGGAATAAAGTGGTGCGCCTCAATGCCCTGCTCGCGGGCGGCGGCCACATTATCTGCGAGGTCATCAATAAAGAAACAGTCGCCGGCCGGCACGCCCAGCTCCGCCAGCGCCATTTCATAAATCCGCGGGTCCGGTTTTCGAACACCCATTTTATAGGAAAAGAACAGGCCGGTCGCGCCGTCAAAGAAACCGTTCCAGTTGTTCTCGATGGCGCGGACATGGTAGTCGGCAATATTGCTCAGGGTGTAGACCTGGGCGTCCGACTTTTTAGCTTTCTCGAACAGGCCGAGTCCGGTTTCGTTCAGGCTGAAGATCTCCTGCCAGACCAGGTGCAGGTTATCCGTGGTCCAGTTGAGCCCTTTGGCCTCGTTCAGGTAAGCCACATAGTCCTCTTCACTCAGCAGGCCCTTTTCCACCTCGTTATACATTTCGTCGTCGAGCGCCGTCTGCGGGCTGAGCGGCCGGCCCGAATCCTCGGCATAGGCCTGGAGCAGCTTGGGGAAATCAAAATTGGTCAGTACGTTTCCGATATCAAATAGAAAAACTTTCATGCCGCTCACGCTTCCAGACCCCGGCCCGATCTGCAACTCCATTTTAGTTCCAATTCAACCTGCCTATTTTCACCACAGAGTCACAGAGGAATAGCTCCCAAGAACACTCCGAGTCTCTGTGTCTCCGTGGTGAAAGAACTAGAATTTTTCGTTCTCGCCGAGGTAGCGCCACTGACCTTCGGGTAGATTGCCGAGAACAACCTTTCCAATGCGAATGCGTTTGAGACCAACCACTTTGAGGCCGACCATCTCCACCATTCGCCGGATCTGGCGTTTTTTGCCTTCATGAAGAATGAAGCGCAGCTGGTCTTCGTTCTGCCAGGTTACCTTGGCGGGCTTGAGTGCTTTTCCGTCGAGCTCCAGACCATGATTGAGCAGTTTCAGGCCTTCATCGCTGAGAGCACCCTCCACGCGCACGAGATATTCCTTATCCACATCGGAGTCTTCGCCGATGAGTCGGCGGGCCACACGGCCGTCCTGCGTGAGGACCAGCAGGCCCTGGGAATCAATATCCAGCCTCCCCGCCGGCGCCAGCCCGCGCAGCTGTCCGTGGTGGAACTTGCGCGGCGACCGGTCCTTCTCCCATTGATTCGGCCGGTCCAGCAGGTCGGAAGCCGGGCGGTGCCCGTCTTCCGGCTGTGCAGAAACATAGCCGACCGGCTTGTTGAGCAGAAAGGTCACCTGCGCCGCCTGATGTTTCTCGGCCGCTTCCACCAGCTCAATTTTTGCATCCGGCGACACCTTGATGCCCAGCTCCGAAACGCGCTCCCCGTCCACCTCGACCAGTGCACGTTCGATATAGCGGTCCGCCTCGCGCCGGGAGCACATCCCGCGCTGCGCCATGATTTTTGAAAGTCGCTGCAGTTCCATAGTTATTGCTGTTCCGTTTAAGGCGTTGAAAAATTCCTGCGTTTAAGAGGCATGAGGCGCAAGGCCGTCCAGAGTCTGCGGCATAAGATAGACAGTCGCTCACTCAAGTTCAAGCGGCATTGCGCAACCGGCCGTGCCCGTCAAAGCAGGAGCAGACATTCGGCCGCAAAAAAAGCAAATAACCCGCAGGACCGGAAATAATCGTCGCCCTCAATCACATCCTCCGCCAAAGAAGTTAGTTATAAAACCCGACCGCAAGGCATCAACCTGTATTCCTTACATTTTCTTCCGAAAAGAGCATCCGGCGCCGCAGCCATACATTCAGCCTATTCCATTGAAAGGCAGTACATTAAGAGCATATCCGATTCCGGCATCCTTTATGCTAACCGACACATAGTTTTGAACTGCGCCATCCGGAAAACCGGCGGTATTGTAAAAAATCATCAAGGTCTGCGCTTCCTGACATACAGATGCGAATGACGAGGGCACACTGGTGTTCACGAAAAAAATCCTTCGGGATTCTGTTCATTCCAGCATCAAAACCGGCAACAGCATTTTCCTGTATCTGCTTATTCCGCTCGCCGCTGTTTTTTCCGCACTGACTCTCGGACGCTATCCTGTACCGCCGAAGGAGCTGCTGCTCTACGTTCACCATGCGCTGCACGGACTGCCGCTGGACGATTTCGCCGTCCTGCAGACCGTGATATTCGGCATCCGCCTTCCCCGGATCGCCGCGGCCCATATCGGCGGAGGCTTCGGCATCAGATCCATCAGGCCATGCAGGAACTCGATCCCTGTTGGGAAAGCCGGCGCAGAAAGCGACTGGAAACCCAAGGAGCCGCGCGCTTTGAACGGATCATGGCCGCCTGCACGGTCGAAGATTATAACCTATCGAAATCCGACGCCGGATTATGGATCCGCTTCGGCAGGCCGCAGGAGATTCCCTAATCTTATGGTTTGATGGTGCAGGTGAAAATACTGATGGTCTGCGGCGCAAGTTTTACGCGGAAGCTTTGACCGCCGAAGGTGCGGAGTTCGACGCCGCGGCCTGCCGGCGGGGTTTCCTCCGTCCACTGCCGCTCCTGTACATTTCCGATGATGCTTCCCGATGCAAGCCGGATCCGCAGGCTGTTCCACTCCCGCGATTCGCTAAAGTTCAGCGCGTAAACGGTCAGCTTATCTCCCTGCAGGAATGCGCGGGTGTGCAGCTCGTCAAGATCCGCCGTCTCGGAGCCGTCGGGATCGACCACCTTAACCGGATAGGCATTCACCAGCGGAACAGTTGCCGCATGCATCAGGTAATCGCGCCGCGTCTTCTTCGGATTAAAGTCCCACCAGGAAAATCCGTTCATGCCGCTGTCCGTGCAGTCCCACAGGGCAAGGAATGCGCAGACCGCGGTTTTCATGGAATGGGTTCCTTCGCCTTTGGCGCCGTGTTCATCCCAGTGCAGTTCGGTGTGCCATTTTTCCCGGCCGCCGGCATAGGCGAGGTCGGCCTTGAGTTTCGCGAGCGGCCGATAGCGGGTGTAGTAGTGCCCGCCGAAAATATCCAGGGTGTCGCTGTTCATTTCGGAAAAGGTCTTCATCCAGTTATTCCGGCCCATGGCATAGTCTTCGGGCCCGATGATTTTCGGCATCTGCAGCCCGCGCGCGGCGGTCAGCTTCCGCAGCGCCATGACAATGTCATGATGCTTGCCGGGCATGATTTTACCTTCGTTGAACCGGCGCTCGTTATCGATGCCGAGGATATCAACCTCCAGCCCTTCGCCTTTCATGTATTCGAGATAGTCGGCGAGGAGGACCGCGTATTTTGCGGGCACCACGCCGTCGCCGTCTTTGGTCCATTCCGGAAACGACTTCGTGCCATCCAGCTTCTTGCTGGCAAAGATGAGGACGCCGGGATTGATTTTTTTCGCCAGCTGGAGGCCGCGCGTTTCGTTTTTATAATATTCATCCAGCACCACACCGGGTTCCGGATGGGCCGGCCGGCTGTCGGTGCCGTAAATGGAGGTGCGGATGCCGGTGAAGCCGTACTCTTCCAGCAGGATGCCGGCCCAGTCATTCTTTACAAATTTTTTCGGCGCACCCGGCGATTTAAAATCGTAGAAGAAACGGTTCAGCAGCTGCCCCTTCTCCGCCGGAAAAACCACGACCTCATCAAGGGCCTGCGCTGCGGCGCACCATCCGGCCCCAACCAATACCGCGGCGCACAGGCGGCCGCCTTTGAATCGCATCATATTCATATCCCAATACGTTAACACCGCCCGGCATGCGCAGCCCATTCTATTTTCCGCTTTGCCGAAACCGCCGGGACACCGCCGTATGGCTGTGCTTTCGCAAGCATTTCCATTACTGCGTCGGCGGTCTTATGTTTGCCGTCGAGCGGTACAGCGGAGGTTCCTTTCCGATCGAGCCCGGTGCCGCGGACCGGACCGTAATGGGTGAGTTGCCCGGTGAACCTGGTTTGTCTTCAATCTACAACACAACCCTATTTGACGCTTAATGGCCGGCCGGCTTTTCAGCCGACCGGCCCATCGCAGAGTCCAATGAATCTGCCATCGAGTCCTGCAAACGCCGCCGCTCTAATCGGTCAACGTGATCACGACTTTATCCAGCAGACCGGTATACGGGAACAGGCCTTTGTAGAGTTTGGAAACCTGCGTTCCGGTGTCACGGCCGATATCAAAGGTCTCGGCCAGCGAGTAGGTGCTGATGTGCATCTGCGGCATTTCGGCTTCGGCCACCTTTTCGCCATTAATGAACAGCTCGCCCACCCCGGCGAAATCAACTGTTTTCGTGAAGACATACTTCACCTCGTTGATGCCCTTTTTGAGCTTCGGCGATTTGAGAGTGTAGAAAACACCATCGAGATAGTTGTAGTCGAAATACACCCGCTGCCCTTTAACGAACAGGCTGAACCCGCCGGTCATGCCGCCCACCGCCGCAATAACCCCCTCTTCCTTGCCGGTAATCTCAAGCGTGGTCTCGATGGTATGCGAACGGTTCTTTACGGGGGCCGACGATTTTTCGGCAATACGGACGGCGCCGGGCGCATAGTAGGTGAACACCTTCTGGTCGCCGAAGAGGCGATCCTGCTGTTTGGCCAGGCGCTGGATCATATCGTCGTAAAGCGGGTAGACGTTGTATTTCCACGCCTCCTCGTCAAAGGCCTCCTGCAGCTCCTTCAGCTTTTCCGGATGCCTTTCCGCCAGATCGGTGCTTTCGGAAAAGTCTTCCGCCACGTGATAGAGCTCCCACTTATCCTTGGCAAAATCAAGGGTCACGTTGAGCTCCCACGGCATGCGGTTGGCGTGCAGCGTGACGGCTTTCCAGCCGTCCATCCAGATCGCGCGGTTGCCGAACATTTCATAATACTGCCGCTCCTTGCGGTTCGGTGCCTTGGCATCGTTGAAGGCATATTTCATCGAAACACCGTCCATCGGCTGCTGTTCGATGCCCTGGTAGGTTTCGGGCATTTCGATGCCGACGACTTCCATAATGGTCGGGGCAATATCGGCGATGTGGTGATACTGGTTTCGAATCCCGCCCTTTTCCTGAATACCGTTCGGCCAGTGCACCACCAGCGGGTCGTGCTGGCCGCCGCGATGCGAGCTCTGCTTGAAATATTTAAACGGTGTATTGCCCACCGCCGCCCAGCCGGCGTGATAGTGCACGTAGGTGTTTTCGCGGCCCCAGTCGTCGTAGTGCCGCATATTGGCTTCGAACTCCGTCTGCAGTCCATTGAGCACGTAGGTTTCGTTAAAGGTTCCGGCCAGGCCGCCCTCGCCGCTCGCCCCGTTATCCGACGTCACAAAGATCAGCGTGTTATCCAGCTCGCCGATGCGCTCAAGCTCGTCAATCACGCGCCCGATCTGTTCATCACAGAATTCGAGCTGTGCGGCAAAGGCTTCCATCTGACGGGCGTAGAGTTTCTTTTCATCTTCGTTCAGCGAGTCCCACGCCGGAATCTCGGAGATGCGCTCCGTCAGCTTGGTACCTGCCGGAACCACGCCCATTGCAATCTGGTTGGCCAGAATCTGTTTGCGCGCTTCATCCCAGCCCATATCAAATTTGCCGCGCCATTTTTTGAGATAGTCGTCCGGCGCATGATGCGGCGAATGCATGGAGCCCGACGCCCAGAGCATCATGAACGGCAGGTCCGGCTTAATCGATTTATGGCCCGTGATCCACATGATCGCCCGGTCGGCTAAATCGCGGTCGAGGTGATACGACTTCCGATAGGGCTCCGGCGAATGATCGTTCCACATGACCGGCACAAACTGATGCACGTCCGCGGCCATAAAGGTGTAGGCGTGCTGGAATCCCTCCCCGCTCGGCCAGCGGTCGAACGGACCCACCTGCGAAACTTCGTAGAGCGGCGTGTGGTCCCACTTGCCCAGTGCATAGTTCACATAGCCATGCGCTTCCAGATAGTTGGCCACCGACTTGGCGCTCTCCGGCATAATCGCGTTGTAGCCCGGAAAGCCCATCGCCGTGAGTGCATGGGAGCCGAGCCCGATGGAATGCGGGTTCCGCCCGGCCATCAGCGCGGCACGGGTGGGCGAGCACAGCGACGTGGTATGGAAGTTATTGAACCGGAGTCCATTCATGGCCAATCTGTCAATATTCGGTGTCAGCGTCAGGCCGCCGAAGCTGCCGATCTGCCCGAAGCCGGTATCATCGAGCAGGAAGATGATGACATTGGGCGCACCTTTCGGCGGAGCAGGATCGGACGGCCACCATTCAACCGAATCCTCGTAGTTCCTGGCCATCTTACCTTTGAACTCAGAACCCTGGACGGCAACGGTCGCCGACATTGCAAATGCTGCAAGAAATACCAAATGTTTCATTCTGCATCTCCTATTTCAGCCGATAGCCGAATGCCATCCGGCTTCTTCAATGCATCATAAAACTAAGCATAAGTTTGATCAAGTGTAGCTTACTGCAGCCCGGCAAAAACTTCCATGCCACGGTGCCGAAACAGCCGCATCTTTCCGGGCCTTGGAAGTCGGAACCGATTAGCAATTCCCGCTTTTTTTTCAGTGACCGGAAATCGCTCCTCAGGCGATTGGGCACTCGCTCAATGACCTCGCGTTCATCGATCAACGAAATAATTCACACTTCCCGCGAGCAGGCGGGATCATCGCGTTCGGTAATGCATCCTGACTGAAACACAGTTAGGACCACAAAGCGCAGGCCGGCGGCTTATCTTTTCCAATAGCTGGGCAGGAAGAGGATGAGCACGGTGTAGAGCTCGAGACGGCCGAGGAGCATGAAGAAGGTCAAGACGGCCTGGCCGAGCGGCGGAATGCCGGAAAAGTTCTGCGTGACTCCGACAGCGTTGAGGCCCGGACCGATGTTGCCGAGCGTGGCCACCACCGAGGTGAAGGCACTGACGAGGTCCGGCGTAAAGAAGGTCATCACAATAGAGCCGACCGAAAAGATCAGCATGAAGATGGCGAAGAAGGCGGCGATGTGGGAGATGATCTCCTGCTCCACCGGTTTGCCGCCGAGCTTCATCTGGATGACGGATGAAGGGCGCATGAAGAGCTTCAGCTCGCGGAGCATCTTTTTGAAGAGAATGAAGACGCGTACAATTTTCATGCCGCCGCCGGTTGAACCGGCGCAGCCGCCCATAAACATCATCACCACCAGCAGCAGTCGGCTGGCATCGGGCCACCGGTCAAAGTCGGCGGTGCCGAACCCGGTGGTGGTGATGATGGAGGTGGCGGTGAAGGCCGCATCGCGGAAGCAGCGCGAGAACGCGCCCCAGTCATCCATCCAGATGTTGAAGGTCAGGAACAGGATAGCGGCGAACAGGAAAATGGCATAAAAGCGGAATTCCGGATCCTGGAAATAGCGCTGGGGCTTGCCGGTCAGGGCATAGTAGTGCAGCGAAAAGTTGACGCCGGCCATAAACATGAAAACGGTAATGATGGCGTCGATCACCGCACTGTCAAATGCGCCGACACTGGCCGAACGGGTGGAGAATCCGCCGGTGGCCATGGTGCCGAAGGCGTGGCAGAAGGAGTCGAACCAGTCCATGCCGCCGACGAATTTCAGCAGGACGGCCTCGGCAACCGTCATCAATGCATAGACGCCCCAGAGCAGTTTGGCAGTGGTGGCGATGCGCGGCGTCAGGCGGTCTTTGGAAGGGCCCGGCATTTCGGCGCGGTAGATCTGCATGCCGCCGACGCCGAGAAACGGCAGGATGGCGACGCAGAGCACCAGTACGCCCATGCCGCCGAACCAGTGGGTCAGCGCGCGCCAGAAATGGATGCCGCGCGGTATTTCCTCCAGGTTGCTCAGCACCGAGGCCCCGGTGGTGGTGAAGCCGGACATCGTTTCAAACACGGCCGAAACCGGATGCGAAATGACGCCGGAAAACAGATACGGCAGCGAGCCGAACAGCGTGGCCGAAATCCAGCCGAAGGTCACAATGCCGAAGCCGTCGCGCCGCGACAGGTTGATTTCCCCCCGCGTAGAAAATCCCACAACGGATGCACAGACGATGGCGATCGCGCCGGAATAGATCAGGTCGAGCTGCATCCTCAGCGGCTCATCATAGGCAAATGAGATACCGGCGCACAGGACCATGGCAACGCCGATGACCAGCGTCATATAGGATACCAGATGGAAGACGGCGCGCTTATTCATGACTGTGGCTATTCATATTCTGCCTGTGCCTTTACCGCAAGCGCATTCAAACAGCTCATCTCTTCCAGAAGCTCGGCAGGAAGAGCAGAAAGACCGTATAGAACTCCAGGCGCCCAAGCAGCATACAGGCGATCAGGATCCCCTGCCCGCCGACCGGAATCGCGGCAAAATTGCGGCTGGCCCCCACGGCCGACAGGCCGGGACCGACCCCGCCCAGGGTCGTTACCACCGAACTGAACGCGGTCTCGAGATCCGGCGCAAAAAGAGTCATCAGCAGCACCGCCGCCGTGAGCGTTATCACGTACATATAGATGAAGGCCGTAATATGCGCGATGGTCTCCTGCTCCACGGGCCGGCCGGCATGCTTGATCTGAATCACCGACAAGGGGCGCATGAAGAGCTTAATCTCCCGGGAAACTTTTTTAAAAATCACACTGATGCGCAGCAGTTTAATGGCGCCGCTGGTTGAACCGGCGCACCCGCCGAGCACCATCAAGACCACCAGCAGGTAGCGCGAAAAATCGGGCCACTGGTCGAAATCGGCCGTGCAGAAGCCGGTAGTGGTCATGACCGAAGTGGTTGTGAAAACCGCATCGCGCACACAGCGCCCGAACGCGGTGTAAGAACCCGAAAACCAGACATTGAGCGTGATCAGCACCGGCGTAATGATGAGCAGCGTAAAATAGAGCCGGAACTCCGGATCCCGGAAATAACTGCCGGGCCGGCCGGTCAGTGCACGGTAATGCAGGGAAAAATTGATCCCGGAAAGGAACATGAAAACAATAATAATGGTGTCGACCACCGCACTGTCGTAGGCCCCGACGCTGGCCGAACGGGTGGAGAATCCGCCGGTGGCCACCGTGCCGAAGCTGTGGCAGAGCGCATCAAACCAGTTCATACCGCCGGCAAATTTCAGCAGGATAACCTCGCTGAAGGTAAGCAGCAGATAAACAAACCAGAGCAGTTTGGCGGTGGTGGCGATGCGCGGCGTCAGGCGGTCTTTGGAAGGGCCCGGCATTTCGGCGCGGTAGATCTGCATGCCGCCGACGCCGAGAAACGGCAGGATGGCGACGCAGAGCACCAGAACGCCCATGCCGCCGAACCAGTGGGTCAGCGCGCGCCAGAAGTGGATGCCGCGCGGTATTTCCTCCAAATTGCTCAGCACCGAGGCCCCGGTGGTGGTGAAGCCGGACATCGTTTCAAACATGGCCGAAACCGGATGCGAAATGACACCGGAAAAGATGTACGGCAGCGAGCCGAACAGTGTGGCCGAAATCCAGCCGAAGGTCACAATGCCGAAGCCGTCGCGCCGCGTCAGGCTGATTTCGCCGCGGGTGAACCAACCCATCACCAATGCGCTGGCAATCGCAATGGCGCCGGAATAAACCAGGTCGAGCTGCACCGCCAGCGGCTCGCGATAAGCCAGCGAAATGCCGGCGCACAGGATCATCGCAGCGCCGATGACCAGGGTCATGTAGGAAACCAGATGAAAGACGGCGCGCTTGTTCATGGTTTACAGAAAGATCGCCTGAATCTTCTTTACGGCATCGGGATGGCAGAAGACGAGCACCCGGTCCTCGGCCTGCAGCTGGAGGTCGCCGGTGGCGGTCACCACTTCGCCTGCGCGCAGCACGGTGGCAATGATCGCCGTGGCAGGCATTTTGATGTCCTTGATGAACGAACCGTCCACCTTGTGGTTCGGAGCAATCACCACATCGAGCAGTTCGCCGGGCAGGTTGTGCAGCAGCGAGGCGGCGCGGACTTTCTTGGAGCGCAGCCAGTGCAGGATGGCATTGGCGGTGGATATGTACGGGCTGACCACGCGGTTCACCAGATAGAGCGACTCAACCACCGGTATAAAGTCGGTGCGCGTGATCTGCGTGGCGGTGAATGAAGCGCCCTTCTTCTGGGCCATCAGGCAGTTCATAATGTTGCCCTCGTCGTCGCCGGTCAGCGCCACAAAGGCGGTCTTTTCGTGCAGTCCCGACTCTTCCAGGGCGCTTTCCGTCAGGGCATCGGCGCGAAGGATCAGCGTTTTATCGAGCTCCATGGAACAGAATCGCGCGCGTTCTTCATCCTGTTCGAGCAGGACGGTATCGAACTCATTTTCAATGCACTTGGCCAGCATGAGGCCGAGGTCCCCGCCGCCGGCGATAATCACCTTTTCAAACGGATCAATCTCCGGCTGCACCCAAGTGAAGAAGTTGGTCATGTCCTGTCGTTTTCCGACGAGGTAGACCACATCATTCTGCATAAAGAGCGTATCGCCGTGCGGCACCACCAGCTCATTGTTCCGGCGAATGGCAATTACGCGGACGCTCTGGAACAGGTCGAGGCGGTCGCACTCGGCGGGCGTACGGTCAAACAGCGGGCTCATGGCATTAACGGCGAAACCGGCCACCATCACCTTGCCGGCGAAGAGATCAAAGGCCTCCTGCGCACCGGGTATCTGGAGCATATTAAACACCTCGCGGGCGCACTCCTGTTTCTGGTTGATGACCAGGTCGATGCCCATTTTACGCAGGTCGTAGCCGGCGGTGCTGGTTAGGAAGTCCGGATTGGTGACGCGGGCGATGGTGCCCTTCACCCCGGCGGCGTGGCCAAGCAGGCAGGAGAGGATGTTGACTTCGTCGTTATCCGTCACGGCAATGAGCAGGTCCGATTTTTCCGCCTGCGCCTCCTGCAGCACCAGCGGATTCGAACCGCGGCCGCAGACCGTCAGGATATCCAGCCCGGCTTCCGCCTGGGCCAGCATGCGCGGATCGCAGTCGATCATAACTACACTGTGCTTCTCCTCGCACAGCCGTTTGGCCAGCTGCCGGCCGGCGTTTCCTGCTCCGATAATCACGATTCGCATGGCGTTCCCCCTAGAAAAGCGGTCGTATATGCTTAAAGATCTGCGATTTATCAATAAAAAACAGCAATAACTCTGCGCATGCGGCCGCCGGAAATGATTAAACTCTGTATCCTTTTTTCCAGACATTCGATAGAATGAGGCATATAAAAACTGAGTTCTGCAGCAATTGGGACCAACTCGAAAATAGGATTTTTCCATGGGCCATCTGATTCAGCACCCGGCACCGGGTGAGCACACGATTCACTTCCGCGGCGACGTCGTCACTTTCACGCTCACGAACAACACCGGAAAAAAGGGCCGGGCCTGGCTGCGCGCCAATATCGGCCATGCCCACACCCGGCACACGGAGATCATCCTGCACGCCGAACAGGGCCTGCCCCCGCTCTCGCGCGACTGGCACGATTTTCCAATGAAAGCCGAGGGAACGAACCAATACACCCTCACCCTGCCGCTGCTCGGGGTCGGCCGTTTCGAGGCCAAGGCCTACTTTATTGAGACCGGCACCCAGGATATTCTCTGGCCAGAGGGCGGCAACTCCGTGCTGAAGGTCGAACCGGCCGAGACCTGTGCCGGGAACACCATGTATACCGCCTTCGTGCGCCAGTTCGGCGAAGCCAAATATAAAGGCGCCATCAACCCGCACGACGAACAGGCCATTCGGCAGCTCGACGAAGCGGGCTACACCGTCATCCCCAAGGCCGGCAAGTTCCGCGACCTGATTCACGAACTCGATTTTATCGTCGGAACCCTGCGCTGCAAAATCGTGCAGCTGCTGCCGGTGCACCCCACCCCGACCACCTACGGCCGCATGGGACGTTTCGGCAGTGCCTTTGCCCCGCTCGACCTGTTCGATGTGGATCCGGTGCATGCCGAATTCGACAAACTGACCACCCCGCTCGAGCAGTTTGAAGAACTGGTCGACGAAGTGCACAAACGCAATGCACGGCTCTATATGGATATGCCGATCAACCATACCGGCTGGGGCTCCTGGCTGCAGATCAACCACCCGGACTGGTTTGAGCGCAAGGAAAACGGCAAGTTTAAATCGCCCGGCGCGTGGGGCGTCGAATGGTCGGATCTCGTGGAGCTCAACCACGAACACCGCGCACTCTGGAAAGAACTGGCCGAGGTCTTTCTCTTCTGGTGCCGCAAGGGCGTCGACGGCTACCGCTGCGATGCGGGCTATATGGTCCCGTTTGAAGCGTGGGAGTACATTATTGCCAAAGTACGCATGGAGTATCCCGACACGATTTTCATGCTCGAAGGCCTCGGCGGGCATAAACACGTGACCGAACACCTGCTGGCCGATTCCGGCATGAACTGGGCCTATTCCGAAATCTTCCAGAACTACGACCAGGGCCAGGTCGAGGGCTATCTGCCGGAATCGATCCGGATTTCCGAAAGCAAAGGCAACCTGATGCATTTTGCCGAAACGCACGACAATGCGCGCATCGCATCTGTATCGCACGCCTTTGCCCGGCTGCGGACGGCCTTCTGCGCATTGACGGCGCACAACGGGGCCTTTGGTTTTGCCAACGGCGTGGAGTGGTATGCCGACACCCAGATCAATGTGCACAATGCCCACTCGCTGAACTGGGGCGCCGAGCCGAACATGATCGACTGGCTCCGCCGCATCCACGCCATCATGGAAGTGCACCCCGCCTTCCACGCCGGCGGCCGCGAAACGATCATCACCCGGAACTACCACAACTCCGCAGCCATCCTGCGCGCCGACGCCTCCGGCGAAAACCGCCTGCTGCTCCTCATCAACCTGAATCACGAGAGCGGCGGCTATGCGGAATGGCACGGCGTTTTCGACGGATTCAAAACCGACCTGCTCTCCGCCGAAACGGCCGCGCACAACGGTTCATCCCGCTCCCTGCAGCCCGGACAGGTGTGCTGCCTGACCGATGATCCGCGCTGGCTTGATGAGGTGGCCCGGGTGCTCGAGACCCCGTATGCCGGAACGCAGGCCGGCGAATGCCGCATGCTGAAAGCGAAAGCAATGGATGTCTTCGACCATTTCAATGCCGTGGAAAAGGCCGACGTCTGCCGGCTGCTCGAAAATCCCAAAGCCGTCTGCGAAGAACTCGCCGGCGGGGCCCCGGTGGTCACCACCTGGCAGTGGCCGCGCGACCAGCACCGTACCGTCATGCTGCCGCCGAACCATTTCCTGCTGGTGAAAGCGCAGTCCGGTTTCATTGCCGAAATCAAAGACGAAACCGGTAAAACGCTGGCGCATGAAAAATCGCTCACCCGGCCCAGCGGCGAAACCTTTGCCCTTTTCCAGCCGCTCGAAACGCCGCCGGCGCATACCGCCCTGACACTGAAGCTGACCGTCTTTGAAGACGAAATCCGGAAAACCGAAGCCCCGCTGATGCAGCTCTGCCGCGAAGAAGACGCAGCGGTCATCACCACCTGCAGGGCCGGAACGATTCACGACCGGGACCGCTATGCCGTCTGCACCAACGACCACGGCGCACTCTCACAGGTGCGCGTGGCATGGGGAGAACTGCGCAGCAAATATGACGGCCTGCTGATCGCCAACCTGGACCCGAACGTGCCGGTGGACCGCCATACCATGTTTACGCGCTGCCGTGCCTGGGTCATCTGCCGCGATTATTCCAACGAGCTGACCCTCGACTGCCAAAAACGCTTTTCCGTGGCGGACGACGGATCGGTCATCTGGAACTTTGCGGTTCCGGTGGGCGAAGGCCTGCTGATTCCGCTGAAGGCGGTCCTGCAGCTGCACCCCGAAACCAATGCGGTGAAACTGAGCTTTATGCGCGGGCCCGCCGGCAGCGATCCGGAGCATTTGGCGGACCGGCTGCCGGTGACGCTGATCCTTCGGCCGGATCTTGAAGACCGGAACAACCACGAAGTCACCAAGGCGATGTACGGCCCGGAAAAGCACTGGCCGCACGCCCTCTCGCCGCGGCCCGACGGCTTTGAGTTTGCCCCGGCGCCGGACCGCCGCCTCAAGCTGGAGCTGAAAAAGGGCGAGTTCCACGCCGAGCCGGAGTGGTATTACATGATCCAGCACCCGCTCGACCGGGAACGCGGCATTGACGGAGAGGGCGATCTCTGGAGCCCGGGCTACTTTAAAACCGAACTCAAGGGCCGGCAGACCGCCGAACTGACGGCGGCCATCAATGGTCCGGCAAAGTTCGACAAGCCCACCTGGACGGTGAAAAACGAAACCGCCTCGATTGAAGATGCCATGCGGCTCGCCATGAAGCAGTTCATCGTCAAACGCGATGAATTCCAGACGGTGATCGCCGGCTATCCCTGGTTTCTCGACTGGGGCCGCGACACGCTGATCTGCCTGCGCGGCATCATTGCCGCCGGTTTCCTGGAGGAGGCGCAGCATATCCTGCTGCAGTTTGCCAAGTATGAAAAGGGCGGCACCATCCCGAACATGATCCGCGGCAACGACGACAACAACCGCGAAACCTCCGACGCCCCGCTCTGGCTCTATGTGGCGTGCGATGAACTGATGCAGGCCCAGGGAAACAGAAAACTGCTGAAGACCGACTGCGGGGACGGGCGCACCGTGAAGGACGTGCTGACGGCACTCGCCGGCGGCCTGATGAAGGGCACGGAAAACGGCATTCTGTTCGACCAAAAATCCGGCCTGATTTTCAGCCCGTCGCACTACACGTGGATGGACACCAACTATCCGGCCGGCACCCCGCGCAAAGGCTATCCGATCGAAATCCAGTCGATGTGGAAATATGCGCTCAACATGCTCGCCGGCCTCGATAAGGCCGGGGACTGGAAAACACTGGCGGAACAGGTGGAAAAATCGATCTCGGAACTCTTTCGGGTGGACGGCGACGATTTCACCTACCTGGCCGACTGCCTGGCCGCCGAACCCGGCATGAGCGCTTTGGATGCGGAACAGGACGATGCGCTGCGCTCCAACCAGCTGCTGGCCGTCACCCTCGGTGCGGTAACGGATCCGGCGCTCTGCAGAAATATTATCGAGGCGTGCGAACAGCTCCTGATTCCCGGCGCAATCCGCAGCCTGGCAGACCGGCCGGTGCGGCACCCCTGCCCGGTCTATAACAACGGACATTTGCTCAACGATCCGCAGCACCCGTACTGGGGCCATTATACCGGCGATGAAGATACGCGGCGCAAACCGGCCTATCACAACGGAACCGCCTGGACCTGGCCGTTTCCGTCGTATGCCGAAGCGCTGGTCATGGTGTACGGGGAAGAGGCCCGGCAAACCGCCCTGGCCATCCTCGGCAGTGCCTCGGATGTGCTGAACCACGGCTGCCTGCGGCAAAGCCCGGAAGTGATCGACGGCAACGCGCCGCACACCCAGCGCGGCTGCGGCGCACAGGCCTGGGGAGTGACGGAACTTTACCGCGTTGTCAAACAGTTAAAGGGTTGACTAAAAGCTTGTAAACTTTTCGGGCTATTGTATTCATCATTCTTGTAAAAAAGGGGACAACATGGCGGAAATAACGAAGAAAAAAGCCGGCAAAAAAGCTGCCAGAAAAACAATAAAACAAACTGCAGAATCATCGACTCCCAAGCGGGGTCCGCGTATCCTGATCGTCACACCGGAGATCACCTATCTGCCCGAGGGTATGGGCAATATGACCAACAAACTCTCGGCCAAGGCCGGCGGCCTCGCCGATGTTTCCGCATCGCTGGTTTCCGCCCTGTACGAGCTCGGGGCCGATGTGCATGTCGCCCTGCCCCACTACCGCAAAATGTTCCATGTGGACATCGGCGGCTTCATTGACGACGAACTGCTTATTTATAAAAGCAAACTGCCGGACGACCGGATTCACCTGGCGGAAGACCGGATTTTTTACTATCAGGACCGCGTCTACAGCAATTCCGAAGAGGTCGACCTGAAGATTGCCCTCGCCTTCCAGCGCGAGGTGATCAACAACATCATCCCGACGGTTAAACCGGACCTGGTCCACTGCAACGACTGGATGACCGGCCTGATTCCCGCGGAAGCCCGCATGCTCGGCATTCCCAGCCTCTTTACCTTCCACAACATCCACACCGTTAAAACCACGCTGGCCCACATTGAAGACCGGGGGATCGACGCGGCGGAATTCTGGAGCAACCTGTACTACCAATGGCCGTCGGGCAGCTACTTTGATGCGCGCGAAGGCAATCCGGTGGATTTCCTGTGCAGCGGCATTTTCGCATCGCACTTCATCAATACCGTCAGCCCGACCTTCCTGAAAGAGATCGTGGACAACCAGCACGACTTTGTTCCCGGCAACATCCAGTGGGAAGTCGCGAGCAAATTCCATGCAGGCTGTGCCAAGGGCATCCTCAATTCACCGGATACCGCCTGCAGCCCGGAAACGGATGAATGCCTGATCCAGCGCTACGGCGTGCTGGACCATTACACCGCGAAACGGGCCAACAAAGTCTGGTTGCAGGAACGGCTCGGCCTGGCGGTTGATCCCGATGCGCCCCTGCTCTTCTGGCCGTCGCGCCTCGATCCGGTCCAGAAAGGCTGCCAGCTGGTCGCCGAAATCCTGTACCAGGTCATCGAAAAATATAAGGACATGGGCCTGCAGGTTGCGTTTGTGGCCAACGGCGCCTATCAGCAGGTTTTCCACGATATTGTCTATCAGCACGATCTCTACAAACGCGTGGCGGTCTGTGACTTCGAAGAAGGTCTTTCGCACATCGGCTTCGCCGCTTCGGACTTTATGCTGATGCCGTCGCTGTTCGAACCCTGCGGCCTGCCGCAGATGACCGGCGCCATCTACGGCTCGCTGCCGATCGTCCGCGATACGGGCGGCCTGCACGACTCCATCAGCCAGATGGATATTGAAAAAGGTACCGGCAACGGATTTTTATTTGAAACCTACGACAGCGGCGGCCTGGCGTGGGCCATCGACCAAGCCATGGAATTCTACGCCCAGGACGAGCACACACGCGGCACGCATGTGGGCCGCGTGATGAAGCAAAGCCAGGAGCGCTTCAACCACGCCGTCACAGCGCAGGCCTATATTGACATTTACCAGGAAATGCTGCACCGCCCGCTGGTGGATGAAGTGTTCGAAAACGCGAAACAGGAAAACTGAACATGAGAGACCCCAACCTTGCCAACCTTGCCGATGACCCGTGGCTCGAACCCTATATGGGCCGCATCCGCGAGCGGGCTGACCATGTCCGCTTTATGGAGGAACGGCTCACCGGCGGCATGACGCTCGACCAATTCGCCAACGGGCATGAATATTTCGGCCTGCACTTCCGCGACGAAAAATGGGTTTTCCGCGAATGGGCGCCCAACGCCACCGCCATCTACCTTATCGGCGACTTTTCCAACTGGGAGCAGCGCGATGAATTCGCCCTGCACTACGGCGACGGCAGCGGCGTCTGGGAAATCGAACTGCCCGCAGAAACGATCCATCACCTGGATCTGTATAAACTGAAAATGTACTGGCCGGGCGGCGAGGGCGAACGGCTGCCGGCTTACTGCCGGCGGGCAGTCCAGGACGAAACAACCCACATCTTCAGTGCGCAGGTATGGAAGCCCGAAGAGGATTACGTCTGGAAATTTCCCGACCCCGCCAAACCGATCGGCGCCCCGCTGATCTATGAGTCGCATATCGGCATGGCGCAGGAAGAAGCCAAAATCGGCACCTACAAGGAGTATCAGGAAAAAATCCTGCCGCGCATTGTCGAAATGGGCTATAACACGATTCAGTTCATGGGCATCATGGAGCATCCCTACTACGGATCCTTCGGATACCATGTCTCCAATTTCTTTGCCTCCTCCTCCCGGTTCGGGACGCCGAAAGAACTCAAGGAACTCGTCGATGCCTGCCACGAAGCCGGCCTGGCGGTGATTATGGACCTGGTCCACTCCCATGCCGTGAAGAATGAGCAGGAGGGCCTCTCGCGCTTCGACGGCACGGCGTACCAGTATTTCCACGACGGCGACCGCGGTTTCCACGATGCCTGGGACTCGCGCTGCTTTGACTACGGCAAGCCGGAAGTCCTCCACTTCCTGCTCTCCAACGCCCGCTACTGGCTCGATGAATTCAAATTCGACGGCTACCGCTTTGACGGCGTCACCAGCATGCTCTACCACCACCGCGGCCTGGGTGCATCCTTTTCAGACTACGCAAACTATTTCGATGGCACCTGCGACCTGGATGCCTACGCTTATCTGGCCCTGTCCAACAAGCTGATCCACCAGGTCCGGCCGAATGCGATAACGATTGCTGAAGATGTTTCCGGTATGCCGGGCCTCGGCGCCTCGGTGGAAAGCGGCGGCTGCGGCTTTGACTACCGCCTCGCAATGGGCGCCCCCGACTGCTGGTTCAAGCTCTCCAATGATATTCCGGATGACGAATGGAATATGAGCTGGCTCTACCACGAACTGACCAGCCACCGCGCCGATGAACAGGTGATCAGCTACGTCGAATCCCATGACCAGGCACTGGTCGGCGGAAAGACCTTCATCTTTGAACTGATCGACCAGGAGATGTATTACAATATGCATCTCGATGCCCAGAACCTGGTGGTCGACCGCGGCCTCGCACTGCATAAAATGGCCCGCATGGCCACAATCGGCGCCGCCGGCCACGGCTACCTCAACTTTATGGGCAATGAATTCGGCCACCCGGAATGGATCGACTTCCCGCGCGAAGGCAACGGCTGGTCCTACCACTACGCCCGCCGCCAGTGGAGCCTCCGCGACGACCCGACGCTGAAGTTTCATTTCCTCGCCGATTTTGACCAGGAGCTGGTGAAAACCGTGCGCGACTATAAGGTCATCGGCCTGGAGGGCCCCATCTTCCGACTGGTGAATGAAGGTGATAAGGTCATTGCATACGAACGCGCCGGCCTCCTCTTTGTGTTTAACTTCCATCCGGCCAAATCCTTTGCGGATTATCCGGTGGACGTGACGCCCGGCAAATACCGTATGATCCTGAACACCGACTCCCCGCAATTCGGGGGGCACGACCTGGTTCAGGGCGGACAGGTCTTTGAAAGCTTCTCATTTAACGATGGCGAAAACCTCCGCAACCAGATCAATATCTACATCCCCTCACGGACCGGCTTCATCCTCAAACGCATTGAGGGCTGAGCCGCCGATGCCCGGCTACTCATCTCATTTCAGAGATGAGCAGAAAAAATGCCATTCCGCGGCGGGAACAGAGTTTTAAAGGCTGCTGCAGCCTTTTTCTGCTTCCGCCGCGCCTTTGGCCCGGCAAATCCCCTGCCGAAGCAATACCGGCATGTTAAATGCTAACTGTGTCCCATTAAAAAAAATCAAACACAGGTATAGCATGCCATCAGAATCCAGAATCTCAGGAGACCAGTTTCAGGCGCTTGAAAACGACGCACTCGTCAGCGCACTGAATGAACTGGGCCGCTCCATCAATATTGCCACGACCTACGGAAGCGAACACCCGGCGGTTGAAGCCGCGGTGGTTACCGCCGAAGTTGCACTCAACACCCTGTTTAATCAGCGCCCGACAATCCTTCTCGGCGCATTCCATGGTCACCTCACGGTCGACGAAGCATCCGTCACCGCAAACGGAACCCTGCTCAAATCGCTGGAGCGCCGGCTGACCAAGCTGCAGATCACCGGGCTCAAACTCAGCCGCGGCATCCCCCGCAGCGAACTCACCACGCTGGTGCAGCTGCTCTCCCTCCGCGAGGCCCAGCAGTTCCGCGCCGGCCTGGCGGCCGCCGGCCTGCACTACGCCGCGGCGGCTGACACCGTATACGAAGCGGTGCGCGACGGCGAAAAGGTGGTGTCCGATACCGACCTCGGCGAGATCGGCAGCGACGACGTGCTCGTCCTCGACGCCGCTGATTTCGGCGCGGATACCGGACTTTTCAATGCGGATACCGACGGATACGCCAAGCAGGTGCTCGATTTCCTCAAGGGCGAGGCTGAACTCGCCGGAAACTCCGAACTCGAGAAAGGCCTGTCCGAGCTCGCTTCCGATCCGGAAAAACTGAGCCGGATCATCATTGAATCCGCCGCCATTCGAAAATCGGTCTCCGACCTCAACGGCGAATCGCTCGGCGATATCATCCTGGACAGCCTGCGCAGGACCTACGAGGGCCTGCACGCCCAGCCGACCCGCCAGGACCTGGAGGGCAAATCCAAGCTGCGCGACACCCTGCTCAAACTTGAGGAGAGCATCCTGGAGCGCTCGCACAACCTTTCCGGAGAAAGCGATCCGGAGCTCGACCGCAAGATTGTACAGACCATTCGGGAAATGCGTGAAGAACTCGGATTCGAAGCCGCCGCCATTCAGTATATGCAGCACCGCGATGCCATTGAGCTGCAGAAATCCGAACTGCAGGATTTTATTAAATCGCGGGGCCCCGAGGCCGCCGAAAACCTTATTTCCTACACCGACTTCCCCTCCGCCGAATGGCGGCGGATCGTCCATGAAAGCGGCAAGGAGTCAAACCAGCCGCATGCCGGCCTGAATACCCTGACGACCGTGTTTGAGCGGCTGGAAAAAATGATGAAGTCCGATGATTCCGACGGCACATCGCTGAAGGATTTGCTCGGCCAGGCTAACGAAAACCTCGACGACACCCTCTTCACGACAAAAGAAAAACTCGAAGTCCTTTCGCAGCAGCTCAAAGACGATGTGAACGCCACCATCGGCGGCCACGGGCGCAACATGAGCCAGGATGAACTGCTCGCCGCCCTTTCGGAAGTGGCCCAGGAACTCATGCAGCCGCTCACCGCCATTACGGCCTCGCTGGAAATGATGCTCGACGGCTTCGTCGGCGAAATCACCTTCGACCAGCGCGACCTGCTGGACCTGGCGGCCAACAGCGGCGAGCACCTGAAGTTCCTGATGAAGGAGCTGATCGATATTGTCGGATGTCCCGCCAACAAAGGGGTCGACAGCCGGTTTCACACCACCAGCGAACAGGTGGTGCAGCTGCGCGATGCCGAGGGACAGGCCCACCTCCCGCTCAGCTACTTCCAGTAACCAGAAAAGCCCCGCAGCTGCGGGGCTTTTTCAGGCTCAGGCAGGGGCGCCCGGTTTAGGTCAGATCATCGCCGCGGCTCATAACGACCTTGCCGGTACGGACCAGTTCAATAATCGTAAACTTCTCGATCATCTCTTCGAGCGCATCGATCTTGCTCGGATTTCCGACCACCTGCAGGATCATGGAATTCGGCGTCAGGTCAACCGTCTTACAGCCGTAATGCTCGGCAATCTGCAGTGCTTCGGACCGGCCGTTGCTGTCCACCGCAATTTTAATCAGCCCCATTTCCTTCATCACCGAAGTATCATAGGTATGGTCAATGCAGTGCAGCACATCAATCAGCTTCGAGAGCTGTTTAATAATCTGGTCGAGCCCTTCCGGATCGCCGCTGCAGCTGATCGTCATCCGTGAAAAATGACCGTCGACCGCCGGCGAGACCACCAGCGATTCAATATTAAAACCGCGGCGGGAAAACACCTGAGCAATACGGGCCAGTGCCCCCGGCTTGTTGGAAACGTAAACGCTTAAAGTATGCATATCTTTATTCTGGGTCAGCATCGTATTTCTCCTCGATTAAGTGGAACCCGTCGGTTTCTCCAGTTTGATGGTCGGCGGTTCAACCAGCATGTCCTCAAGCGCGGCGCCGGCCGGCACCATCGGGAACACATTGTCAGCTTTTTCCACTTCGCAGTTAATCAGGCACGGGCCGTCATTATAATTCAGCGCCGTCTGCAGTACGCGCTTCACATCGCCCGGACGGCGCAGGTTGAACCCTTTCACGCCGAACGATTCGGCCAGTTTCACGAAGTCCGGATTGCCTTCCAGGTCCACACCGCTTCTGCGGTCGTCATAGAACAGCTCCTGCCACTGGCGCACCATACCGAGGTAATGGTTATTCAGGACCACAATCTTGATCGGCAGTTTATGCAGTGCCGCCGTGGCCAGTTCAAAGAACGTCATCTGGAAACCGCCGTCGCCCACGAAACAGACATGAGTATCTTTCGGCCGGCCGAACGCCGCGCCGATAATATACGGCAGGCCGACACCCATGGTGCCCGCACCGCCGGAACTCAGCCAGTTATGGCGCTCGTCGGATTTATAAAACTGCGCAGCCCACATCTGATGCTGGCCCACATCCGTGGCCACAACGGCTTTGCCGTCGGTGAGTTTATAAAACTCATCAATAATGTGCTGCATCTTCAGGCTGCCCTGACGCTTAAACTTGAGCGGGTACTTCGCTTTGTATCCATCCAGCGTTTTCCGCCAGGCCGCGGTTTCAAGAACCGGAACATGCTTGATCAGCTCATCGATGGCCGTCTTTGCATCAGCCACGCAGGTGATCTGCGGCTGAATCATTTTACCGGTCTCCGCCGCATCGATATCGATATGGATAATCGTGGCGTTCTTGCAGAATTCATCGGGGTTGCCGAGAATGCGGTCATCGAAGCGCGAACCGATATTCAGCAGCAGGTCGCATTCGCAGATCGCTTTGTTCGCATAGGCTGTACCGTGCATACCGACCATTCCGAGCGAAAGGTCGTGCGTTTCCGGAAAGACGCCTTTGCCGAGCAGCGTTGTCGTCACCGGAATCTGCGCCTTTTCCGCCAGCATCTTCAGCGACGGATCCGCGCCCGAAATCATCGCTCCGTGCCCTGCGAGGATCAGCGGGCGCTCCGATTTGGACAGCGCCTCGGCAATTGCGAGCACCGTATCATTATTCACCGAATAATCGGGCTGATACCCCGGCAGGTCCATCTCAGCATGCAGATCAGCCGTACACGGCCCTGCACTGACGTCTTTCGGAATATCAATCAGAACCGGACCGGGACGGCCCGTGGTTGAAATATGGAATGCCTCGCGCACAATGCGCGGAATGTCATTGGTTTCCTTAACCAGATAAGAGTGTTTCACCACCGGCATCGTAATACCGAAAATATCAGCCTCCTGGAACGCGTCCTTGCCGAGCATCCACGAAACCGACTGCCCCGTAATAACGATCATCGGAACTGAATCCATCTGGGCGGTCATGATGCCCGTCAGCGTATTGGTGGCGCCCGGTCCGCTGGTAACCAGCACTACCGCCGGCTTGCCGGTCGCACGTGCATAGCCGTCGGCCATATGGGCCGCACCCTGCTCGTGGCGAACCAGCACAAAGTTGATTTTGGTGTTGGTTGTAACCAGTGCATCGAAAATCGGAATCGCCGCACCGCCGGAGTAGCCGAATATATATTCAACTCCCTCGCTCTCCAGACATCGAATCAGCGCCTGGCCGCCTTCCATTACTGTATTTGACATTATTTTACCTCCAAAAACATAGACACCATAAAACAGGTTTGTTTTTTGTCAATATTTTTGACCATCAAAAACAAAGGCCCGAATTTAAGATCAATATCCGTATAATTTTCAAGTGCAGCGGCATTGCACCCGCAATTTAGAATCTAAACGATGCATCCAGCCCGCCGAAGAGCCCGGAATCATAGTCTTTTTCATACAGCTTTGCGCCGGATTGCCCATATGCGCGCAGACTGCCGGCAAAATTACACCCGAAAACAAGCCCAACACTGCCGGACGGATATAAAAAATAACGCATATTGCCCGCCACTGAAACATTTCGATCCTCGCCCACTCCGTTTTCCGCAAAACCGCTGCTGTTTAAACGGAACCGTTTGCTTTCATAGCGCCCGTTTACTGCAAACTTCCACTGTTTTGAAAAATCATACACGAGCGACAACCCCGGCCCGGCCGTCGCCGCAAAACCGCCGCCCGTCTCAAAACTGAGTTTTTCAGTGATGTTCCAGTTCACCAGCAGCACCGGAAAATAACGCGTGTCGTCGTCAAGCTGCTCAAAAGCAATAAAACCGGGGCCGAGCCGAAGCCGGTCGCCGAACCGATAGGAAACACCGCCGAAAAAACCGGCCGTCAGCGCATCGCCCAGCCGGGTGCCGGCCTCGCCGTACGAGCGGACCGAGGGCCCCGCAAAAAGCGCCCATTGCTCATCCAGCGCCCAGCGCGCAAACAAACCCGCGCGGAAGTTGTTGATATTGTTCCACGGCTGCGTATCCAGTCCAGAAAAATGATAATCATCCTGCCCATAACCGGCCGACACCGAAATCATCCGGCCGAACCCCCACATCCGCGCCAGGCCGGCTTCCGCAAAATAGCGGTTCACCGAAAACGAACCGCCGCCTTCCATGCCGGTCTCAAAGTTATAAACCGATCCGGCTTTCAGCGATGGTCCCCAGCGCGGAAAGGAGAAACGGGGCGCCTCATTGGTCTGCGCGGCCGCACCGGCCGCACCGGCCAGAATCATAAATAGCAGTCTGAATCTCATGCCCATCTTAGTTCCGATGAAAAAGAAAACCAAATTCATGCTTAAAAGCACACCTAAACCGCACTAGAGTTGAACCATGGAACGGAAAAGCTACCTGAAAGCACTTGAAATCGAGCAGGCCGGCAACTGGGACCGCGCACACCGAATCGTGCAGGAGATCAATACCCCCGAGGCGGCCTGGATCCATGCCTACCTCCACCGCGTTGAAGGCGACCTCTGGAACGCCGGCTACTGGTACCACCGCGCCGGCCGCCCGGAGTGCACGTGCCCGCTGCAGGATGAGTGGCAGGAAATCTACAACGCCCTGAGTTAGGCTACATCCGCACGCGGTCGCTCAGCAGCAGGATATCCTTGAGCTGCGCTTCGTTTTTCGCGTGGGTCCAGCGCTTCTCAAACTCGGGGTGCTGCACCATATGCGCGATGGCGGCCAGCGCCTTGAGGTGCAGGTTCCGCATGTCGCGGCTGCCGGCAATCACAAAGAACGCCTTGACCGATACATCCTCTTCAAAGGAAATACCCTCCCGGCTGCGGATCAGCTCAATTTTGAAGAGCCCTTCGCCTTCGACAATAATATGCGGCACCGCCACAAAAGGCGTCAGCACACAGCTGCCCTGCGCCTCCCGCTCGATAAACCGGGCCTTGACGTCTTCGGGCGGCAGCGCCAGCTCGGATCCCAGCGTTTCCGACACCACCCGGAGCAGCTCCGCCTGATCGGCGCCCGGCGCCAGGTCCAGCGCTCGCGCAGCCTTGAGCGCTTCATCAAATTCGTCATGAACCAGTTCATCACGCTTGTGGAGGACGTCATAGAGCTCTTTTTCCAGCGCGGCCTCGGTGAGGTTCTTATTCGTCAGGCCCTCGATAATGTGCAGCAGCGCATACTCCATATCGGTGCGTTTCCGCCCGTAAAAGACATAAATCAGCACCCCGAGCACCACAAAGCACAGGCTGATTTCAACGGCCGCTATCCCCATATCAATGATCAGCAGCGAAAAACTGATGATGCCGAAAAGCGGCAGCCACGGACACAGCGGCACCCGGAAGGTCGGGCGGTAGTTCGTCAGCCTGCTGTGCCGCATCACCAGCACAGCGGCGGCGGAGAGTACATAGGCGCTGATCACCACGGCCGATGCGGCCTTCACCAGCTTTTCTATATCCAGCAGCAGCGACAGCAGGATGATGGACGCGGTCAGGACGATGGCCACAATCGGCTCGCCCCGTTTATTCACCTTGGCGAAAAAGGGCGGCAGCAGGTTGTCGCGGCCAAGGGCCAGCGGATAGCGCGAGGCCGACATAATGCCGGCATTGGCGGTCGTCACAAAGGCCAGCACCGCCGCCAGCGTAATGGCGCCGAACCCGATATTCCCCGCCAGCAGCCGGGCCGTGTCGGCAATCGGCGTAAACGAACCGGCCAGCTGTTCCCCCGGAAGCACCCCGATGGTAGCAATCAGCAGCAGCACATAAATCAGGGTAATGGCCAGCGTGGCGGCAATGAAGCCGGCCGGAATATTCCTGCGCGGATTGCGCACCTCCTCCGCAATGGTGGCGGTTTTCAGCAGCCCGCCGAACGAAACAAAGACAAACCCAGCCGTTGAAAGAATGCCCCGCATACCGGTCTCCCCCGTCAGGAAAGGCGTGAAATGCGAAGCTTCGATGTGCGGCATGCCGACTGCCAGGTAGCCGCCGAGCAGCAGGAAAAGCAGTCCCACCAAAATCACCTCGAACCTGGCGGCCGCCTCCGCCCCGCGGATATTCAGAACCGTGAACAGAACCGTCACCGGAACCGCCGTTGCAAACAGCGGCACGCGCCCGCCGCTCAGCAGATAAATCACTTCCGCCAGGCCGAAAATCGCAAAGGCCGTCTTGAGCGACAGCGCAAACCAGCTCAGCAGCCCGGACACCGTGCCGATCAGCGGGCCGAGGCTGCGCGTCAGGAAATAGTAATCGCCGCCGGCTTTCGGCATGGCGGTGGCCAGCTCAATAATGCTCAGCACCCCGATGAGCGCCAGAAGCCCGGCAATCAGGTAGGAAAAAATAACCGCCGGACCGATCTGGGCATAGGCGAGGCCGGGGAGCACAAAGATCCCCGAACTGATCATGGCCCCGCAGGCAATACAGAAGACATCAAGAAACCCGAGGCCCTTTTTCATTCAGCCGACTCCTTTAGTTTATGCTGCACCAGTTGTCCGCAGGCCGCGGCAATGTCCGAGCCCATGGAATAGCGCAATGTAACGTCAAAACCCGCCGCCTTCAGGCGGTTCGCAAACTGCTCACGCTCCGGCCGGGGTGTACCGCGCAGACTGCTGCCGGCAAATTCGTTAAACGGGATAATATTAATATGAACCGCGATACCCTGCAGGAAGCGCACCAGCGCCTCTAAATCCTCCGGCCGGTCATTCACCCCCGCAAGCATGAGGTATTCAATCATCACCTTGCCGTGCTTTGAAGCCGCCAGCAGCGTTTCGCGGAGCCGCTCAAGCGGATAAACCCGCGCCTGCGGCATCAGGCGCTGCCGCACCTGCTGGTCCGCCGCATGCAGGCTCAGCGCCAGGTGCACTTCCGGATAGGCCGCGGTGAACGCCTCCATTGCGTCCGGAATCCCGACGGTCGATACCGTAATGCGCGAAGCCGCCAGGTCGAACAGCTTTGGATCCATCATAAGATCAAGCGCGCTGAACACCTGCTCGGTATTCAGCAGCGGCTCGCCCATGCCCATAAACACCACATTGCGGATCGAGCGCCCCTCCGGCTTCACCAGCCGGTTCGCCTGCGTGATCTGGTCCAGGATCTCCGCGGTCGTCAGGTTGCGCGTGAAGCCCATTTTTCCAGTAGCACAGAACGAGCAGTAGCACGCACAGCCGACCTGCGAGGAAATGCAGATGGACGTGCGCCCGGTCTTAGGGCGCAGCACCACGCTCTCAATCAAATGACCGTCGTGCGTTTTAAAAATCAGCTTGCTCGCGCCGTCGATTTCCGAGTCGTGCCGCTCGGCCATTTCCAGGCACTCAAACCGAATGCTTTGCTGGAAATCCTCGCGCGCGCTGGCCGGCAGCAGCGCCAGCGCTTCATCCCAGGGCGCGGCATTCTTGAACAACGCATTGCGGAACTGCTTCATGCGGTGCGGCTGCACGGCATTCCGGCTGCGGATTTCATCAAGGGCCCCTATGTCGTAGATTGTGATCATGCTGCATATATAAAGCAAAAAAGGCCGGCAGAGCCGACCTTTTTTAAGCAGCGATAAACGCGGCCTATTTGAAAGTGCTCCGGGTCGACTTAATCAGGGCTTTCCAGAGCTCCGCCTCATCCGAAGCATGCAGCAGCAGCTCGCGCGCCTCTTTTTCGCGGAAGGTTTTCGAGAGGCCCGCAATCAGCTTCAGGTAGAAGGCGCTGGTGGCCGTCGGAATCACCATGAAGAAAAAGATGCGGGACAGGGTGCGGCCCGGGCCGCCGAATTTAATCCCTTTTTTACTAATGCCGACCGTCATGGAAAGGCCGCCGCCCTCCACCCCGCGGACATGCGGAAAGGCCAGGCCGTTATCGACTCCCGTGCTGATAATCGCCTCACGCTGCAGGGCCAGGTCGAGCAGCTGTGCACCGTCGTTCACAAAACCCTCCCGCTCCATACGCGCAGCCATTTCCGCCAGCACCTCTTCGCCGGTTGAGCCCTTGAGCGGCATAATCATCAGCTCCGGCGCCGTGAAGCGCGCAATGCCTTTTTTCTGGACCTCGCCATAGGAACGGCTGACGCGCTCGCGCTCGACAAGCTGGTCCGGATAGTAGAGAAAACGCGCACAGTTCGGACAGCGGTTCAGCGTCTCCGACTTGGCGACGCTCTGCACCAGGCTTTTAGTCAGCGCCATGCCGCAGCCGGTACACAGTTCATTAGCCACCGGCACAATGGCTTCCGGATTTTTCTGCAGCAGCCGGTTAAAATGCGACTTGATCTGCTGCGGCACATCCGCACTCAGCGCATGGATAGACTTGGTCAGCTCCTCGAGCCGGGCATTCGGCTGCGAAACCCTTTTCTGCATGTTTGCAACAATCAGCTCTTGAAGCTGAATCAGCTGGTTAATCAGACTATGTGTCGCCGTCATATGTATTCCTCTTGGAAGGTTAAAATCTCGTAAATTTTACTAGGCACACCGAAAAAGGGAAGCACATACACTCATCTTTTCCCAACAAAGGAAACACGCGTCAAACACAGCCGCAATGAACCGCCGCCTCAGGATGAGGCCAGCATTTCGTTCATCGCTTTGGCGGCCTTGCGCCCCTCGCCCATCGCCAAAATGACGGTGGCCGCGCCCAGGACAATATCGCCTCCGGCGTAGATGCGGCTAATCGACGATTTGCCGGCTTCATCGACCACAATATTGCCGTGTTTATTCGTTTCCAGGCCCGGCGTCGTCTGGCGGATCAGCGGATTCGAATCGTTGCCGATGGCCACAATAACGGTATCGACCTCCAGCTCAAATTCGCTGCCTTCAACAGCAACCGGCCGGCGCCGGCCGGATTCGTCCGGTTCGCCGAGCTCATACTTCAGGCATTCAATCCCGCGCACCCAGCCGCGCTCGTCGGCCAGAATTCGTTTGGGATTCTGCAGCAGGTGAAAGAGGACACCCTCTTCTTTGGCATGGTGCACCTCTTCGGTGCGGGCAGGCATTTCGGCCTCGGTACGGCGGTAGATCAGCCGGACTTCATCGGCGCCGAGGCGCACCGCCGTACGGGCGGCATCCATGGCCACATTACCGCCGCCGAGCACGGCCACTTTTTTCGAATCGAGAATCGGGGTATGGGCCACGCCCTTTTCGTAAGCCCGCATCAAGTTGGAACGCGTCAGGTATTCATTGGCCGAATAGACGCCCACCAGGTTTTCGCCTTCAATATTCATGAAGCGCGGCAGCCCGGCGCCGGTGCCGACAAACAGCGCATCGAACCCGTCTTTTTCCAGCAGGTCGGTCAGCTTGCGGGTCCGGCCGATCACAAAATTGGTTTCAAGCCGGCAGCCCATGGCCAGCAGGTTGTCGATCTCTTTCTGGACAATCGCCTTCGGCAGCCGGAATTCCGGAATGCCGTAAACCATCACGCCGCCGGGCTTGTGAAACGCCTCAAACAGCACCACTTCATGCCCCTCGCGCCGAATGTCGGCGGCCACCGTCAGGCCGGCCGGGCCGGTTCCGATGATGCCGACCTTTTTGCCGGTCGCCGGTTTTACCTCCGGCGCCGCCATCAGATCATTTTCGCGCTCCCAGTCGGCAGCATAGCGCTCCAGCCGGCCGATCGCCACCGCCTGGTTAATATCCTTGAGCGATTTACCCACCGTGCACGGCGCCTGGCACTGCGACTCCTGCGGGCAGACGCGCCCGCAGACCGCCGGCAGCAGGCTGCTCTCTTTAATTTTCGCAATCGCCGCGGCGTTATTCCCCTCGGCGATATGCTTTATGAAACCCGGAATATCAATTCCGACCGGGCAGCCTTTCACACACGGGGCCGTTTTACACTGCAGGCAGCGCTCGGCCTCGAGCTGCGCCTGTTCGGCGGAATAGCCCAGCGCAACTTCCTGCATATTGGTGCGCCGCACCTGCGGATCCTGCTCCGGCATTGCCTGCGCGGGAATGGCCAGGCGTTCTTTGGGGGTCAGTGGTGCACTCATTTGTATTTATCCAGGTTGCAGACGTGATCCTTCTCCTGCTGCTTATAGGCGGAGAGGCGGTTGATCAGGTTTTCAAAATCGACCTTATGCCCGTCAAATTCCGGGCCGTCAACGCAGACGAACTTGGTTTCGCCGCCGACCGTGACGCGGCACCCGCCGCACATGCCCGTGCCGTCAATCATGATCGCATTGAGCGAAACCACGGTCGGCACGCCGTACGGGCGTGTAGTTTCGCTGCAGAATTTCATCATGATCGGCGGGCCGATGCATACTGCGAGATTCGGCCGCGGAGTCCATTTGCAGACTTCATCAAGCGGTTTCGTGACGAGCTCTTTCCGGCCGTAGGACCCGTCGTCGGTGCAGACAATCAGCTCATCCGAACAGGCCCGCATCTGCTCTTCCATAATCAGCAGCTCTTTGGAGCGCGCCCCCAGGATCGTCGTCACATGATTTCCAGCCGCCTTCAGCGCTTTGACAATCGGGTGCAGCGGCGCAATGCCAATGCCGCCGCCCACGCAGACCACCGAGCCGACGTTTTCAATGTGCGTCGGGCGCCCGAGCGGTCCCACCAGCGCTTCCACCGAATCGCCGGCCTGGAGCGCACAAAGCAGCTGCGTGGTCTGCCCGACCACCTGAAAGACGATGGTAATGGATCCCTCGTCCGGATCCGCATCCGCAATCGTCAGGGGAATACGTTCGCCGTAATCGGCTTCGACCTGAAGAATGATAAACTGTCCCGGCTGCCGTTCCTGCGCAATCAGCGGCGCTTCAATGCGCATCAGGTAAACGGTATCCGACAGCTGTTCTTTATAGAGTATTTTATTCACGATTAAACCTTATTGCCCCCGCTTCGGCGCGGGATGCCTGCAACGTATCTAGGATAGGCTTTGAACTCAACGATTTTCTGGTGATCGCCCGCCGGCCAGCACTTACAGGTTCAGCTCTCCGATGATGCCGATCCCGCGCAGCGTCAGCTTTGGATCAATCACCGCGGGAATATCCCAGTCCTCGAAGATCCAGCCGGAATAACCGCCCGTACAGCAGACCGGAAGCTCATCCGAGCCGAAATCCTGTTTGAGCGCTTCAATAATTTCGCGCACCATGCCGCGGTAGCCGATCCGCGCACCGATCTGCATCGCCTGTTCGGTATTTCGCCCCACCACGGCTTTGGTTTTCGACGGCTCCACATGCGGCAGCAGCGCGGTTTTTTCGGCGAGATAGTCAAACATCAGCGGCAGCCCCGGACAGATGATCCCGCCTTTGTATCCCTTCACCGGATCAAGGATATCAAACGTCAGCGCAGTGCCGAAATCGCAGACCACCGACGGCGTGCCCAGCAGCTTGGCGCCGGCCGCCGCGTTGGCCAGGCGGTCGGCCCCGATGCTTTCCGGGTTCGGATAATCCACCGGAATGCCCAGCTCCAGGCCGCACGAAACAAACAGCGGCTTCGGCAGCCCCGCCGCCTTCAGCGCTTTTTTCCAGCGGGCGTTTGCCGGCGGCACCACCGAGGCGATCACCACGGCATCCACCGCTTTACGGCGAACCAGCGGCTCGACTTCCTCCAAGGACTGGAACCGCGATCTGCACCGCCCGACCGAAGTCACCTTTCCGCCGTGGTAGTAACCCACCGACGAACTGGTATTGCCGATGTCTATGACAAGCGTGGTCATTCCACAAAATCGAGCGCAAGGTCGATCGACGGCGCGGAGTGTGTGAGGGCACCGACAGAGATGGCATCCACACCGGTCTGCGCAATGTCGTAAATGGTTTTAAGGTTGATGCCGCCCGAAGCTTCGGTTTTGCAGATGCCTTTACACAGCGCAACGCATTCGCGCAGCACCGGCGGAGGCATGTTGTCGAGCAGCACCCAGTCGGGCCGGGTTTCGAGCGCTTCCTTGAGCTGCTCAATGGTATCGACTTCCACCTCGATCTTGAGGTCGGGATACCGGCTGCGCGCAGCGGCCACGGCTTCGCCGACGCCGATGCCGTGCGTCCGCTCCCACGAATGGAGATGATTGTCTTTAATCAGCACCGCATCAAACAGGCCGTAGCGGTGGTTCACCCCGCCGCCGCAGCGGACGGAATATTTTTCGAACGGACGCAGCAGCGGCGTCGTTTTGCGGGTGCAGAGCAGATCCACCTTCGGATTGCCGGCGGCCTTGACATATTCGGCCGTAATCGTTGCAACGCCGCACATGCGCTGGATAAAATTGAGCGCAGTTCGCTCGGCGGTCAGAATACTCTTCGCGGACCCTTTGATAATCAGCACCGTGGTCATGGCTTCGACCCGGTCGCCGGGGGATACGCAGACTTCAACATCCAGCTCGGGATTCACCTGCAGGAATACCTCTTTCGCCACCAGCGCACCGGCAATCACACAGGCCTCGCGGGCAACGAGATGGGCTTCCGCATAAGCTTCGGCCGATACGAGCGATTCGGTCGTTACATCCACCCCCACCTCACCGAGGTCTTCGCGCAGCGCGAGGGCAATTGATTCTTTCACTTCAGGTCTGTCAAAAATGTTCGGTAGGTCCACGTTTATTTCCTCAGCTTTCGTGCGTTTCTTTCCACAGGCTCTTGCCGGAGCCCATCAAGATACTGATTGGCGAGAGCGCGTCGATATTTTCGCACACAATTTTAATCGCCGCGGCAATCGGCACCGAGAGCAGCGCACCGACAATGCCCCACATCCAGCCGAAAAATATCAGCGAAAGCAGAATGACGACCGGACTGAGATTCAGGCTGTCGCCCATAATTTTCGGTTCCACCACATTGCCCATCGTCATCTGGATCAGCAGCAGCACCACCGCGGTGAATACCGGGGTCCAGACCGAGGGATAGTACTGCACCACCGCCAGCAGCACCGGCGGAATCGATGCAATGATCGAACCAATGCTCGGAATGAAATTCAGGAAAAACGCCAGCGCGCCCCAGGTGAGCGCAAACTCCACCTTCATCAGCGTCAGCGCAACCCAGACCATCACACCCGTTGTGCCGCTGATGGCCACTTTCACCACCAGGTACTGCCCGATCTGCTTGGAGATCGATGCCGTCATTCCTGTAAACTGCTCTGCCCGCTCTGCCGGAAACGCCGCCGCAACCTTGTATTTGAAGTACGGCTTGCCCAGCAGCATGAAAACCAGGAAGATCAGCACCAGCATGAGCTTGCCGAGAAAATTGGTCATGAACCCGGTTACCGTGACGGTAGCCGTCGCGAGTTTCGGCCCCAGCTGCTGCGTCCAGTTGATGTCCGCCAGGAAGTTATCCGGCAGGGCGAGGCCGGACACGAGGTCCTGATAGATCAGGTTCAGCTGCTGCAGGTATTTCGGCGATTCCGCCAGCACATCGCGCACACGGCTGCCCAAAAATACACCGCCCAGCCAGCAGACGCCGAGCACCAGCACCAGCACCGCAAAAACCGCCAGTCCGAGCGGAACGCGCTTATGCACCATCCAGTTGACCACCGGACCGCAGATATAAGACAGCAGCCAGGCAATCATCAGCGGAATCACAACCGTCTGCGCCGCCTTGAACGCCGTCGCCACAGCAAATAAAACCAGCAGGCTCAGCAGGCCCACCATTAAATTAGAACGTTTCATTCAAACCCCCTCAAAAGCGGCCTATAGATAAACTACATCAATCCGCATTGGAAGGGGAATTGACGCGTGAGGCGTGAATCGCCGCCCATTCGGCGGCGGCTCCATCGCGAAGCATCAGTATATCGACATACCGGACGTCTCGCCCCACCAGGCGCTGAATTTCCGCCACCAGTTCCCGTCCCTGTACTTTTCGTAATCACAGGTGTGGATTTCGTTCGGCCCGTTGTTCCACCAGCGGTCAAACGTGCGGCGGGCCTTCACCAGGCTCAAATGCGCCGGATCCGTCGTAACCGCCAGATTCGCTTCGCAGTTAAAATTGTTTAAATTACGCCGCGTATAGTTGCACGAACCCAGCATCAGCGTAGCCGTTCCGTCCGGATTTTCGACATAGAGCATTTTCACGTGGCACTGTTCGCCGTGCGTATCCGCCCAGCGCACCGGAATGCCCGCCTTTACCAGCCGGGCACCAGTCTGGCGGTTCGGCACCCCGTTCTTTTCAATACCGAATGAATCCTTGCTCGGATCCAGGATCACCCGAACATCCACACCGCGCTCCTTCGCTTTGCAGAATGCCTTGATAGTCTTCTTTTCCGACATATAAAACATGCACAGATCCACCCGCGCACCCGGCAAGGCGTTTTCCAGCAGCTCCAGCACCTTGTCCCGAATCCGGATTTCAGAAACCAGCTCAACCTTATGGCCGGCCGAAGGACTCGGCTCCATCAAGGCCGATTCCCCGGCAACGGACAGGACGGCGCCCCGCCCCTCAAGTTTCGGCTCAAACCGCTCCGCCTTTGAAAAGGCCAGCACCGCCGATTCCATTTCGCAGGCATCGGCCATGCCGGCATTCACCCGGAGCGCCACATTACGGTGCGCCGAGCTCGAGCTGTGCGGATTGGCGCTGGTCACCAGCAGGCCCTTTTCCGTAACCACCACTTTGCGGTGGTTCGCCTTGAAATTCAGCATCTTGAACATGCTGCGCAGCGAAATCCGCCCCTCGCCCATCGGATTCGCCAGCGCCCGGCCCGGACCGGTTCCCCAGGGCTGCCCAAGTATCCGCCAGGGTTTGGAATAGATCGGGTTACTATCCCGCAGCGGGTTAAGGTCGGTCACCACAACCTGCACGCCGGCCGCTTCCAATGCGCTAAACTGCGGCGACTCAATCGAGCCGTAAACCGTGTTCACCGGATCCGTAATAAAAATGATTTCAACGTCGGGACTTTTCGCGCGTTTTGCCAGCAGCTTATCCGTCAACTCCAGCCCCAGCGCGGTTTTGCACGGCCCCGCCTCAAAGCCGAACTCATTCATCAGGAACAGATCCAGCAGGATAAACTGCTCGGCCTCATCGATCATGGCATAGACCGCATCAAAAATTTCCTGGTCCACATGCCGGACCTCATTGGTATCCACCCACGTTTCATCCACCAGTAGCTCCACTTCCGAGGCTTCAGCGGCCGCATAATAGGCCAGCCCCAGCTTTTCAGGGGTGGCACATCCGGCCAACAGCAACAGGACAGCCAGCAAACTAAATAACGATCTGCACATGAATGACTCCGCAATAATTACCCGAAAGTCTACCGAACTGCCGCACATTGAAAAGCAAAGGCACCCACCAATCCCGCAAGCACCTATTCCCCACATCATGATGCGTGAAAAACGGGCCGCATACGTTTCCGGAAGAAACCGACCTTTGACGGCGCCGAAAGCCCGCGGCCACTGCTTCGTCTCCCAAAATATCCCGCCGAAAATCGAGACAAAAAAGCCCCCTTCGGCGGGGGAGCCGAAGGGGGCGGGGGTGGGGTGTTAACTAACCAGGGGAAGTTAGATTTTTCCTACGAGGTCGAGACCCGGAGTCAGGGTATCGCTGCCCGGCTGCCAGTTTGCAGGACAAACCTGGTCGCCGTGTTCGTGTACAAATTTTGCGGCTTCGAGTTTGCGCAGCGCCTCTGCGGCACTGCGGCCGATGCCGAGATCGTGAATTTCGGCCGTTTTCAGAACGCCGTCCGGATCAATAATGAAGGTACCGCGCAGGGCCAGGCCCTCTTCTTCAATGTATACACCGAACAACTTGGAAACAGCTCCGGTCGGATCTGCGCCCATCAGGTAGTTTACTTTACCGATGGCTTTTGACTCATCATGCCAGGCTTTGTGAACAAAAGCGGTATCGGTGGAAACGGAAATCACTTCAGCACCGGCTTCCTGGAATTTAGGATAGAGATCCGCCACTTCTTCCAGCTCGGTCGGGCAGACAAACGTGAAGTCTGCCGGATAAAATACAACTACAACCCATTTACCTTTAAAGTCTGACAGCTTGATGTCTTTGATTTCATCATCCTGAAACGCCGCCATTGCAAACTCTGGTACTGCTTGTCCAATTTTAACCATTTTTCTTCTCCTTTTGTCAGTTGCTTCCCAGACAACGGGGCAAACAGTACCATTTGCGTTCGGTTTGTAAACAGGAATATGGATACTTTTTTAATGTTTTCATTAAACCCCCGTTTTTATTGACCGGAATGGCCAAAAGAAATAACTCCTGCTCCTGCAGGAAAAGACAAACCGCCGTCCAAAATTGCGCCTTCGGCACTGCATCCGCACATCAAACGCCCATAAACACCATGCAATCCAGACCAATCTATATCTGCTGGCAAACAGGGCAGAAGGTGGTCCCCCGCTGTGCGACCACCTTTTTTTCAAGAGGCTTCCCGCACCGGGCACAGGGCTGCCCGCCCTTTCCATAGGCTTTGACTTCTCCGCGGTTTTCTCCGGTTTCGCCGTCCACCTGCCGATAGTTTGTTTTACCGGCGCCAAGCGAAGTGCCCCGGTTTTTAATCCCCTGCCGCAGTACCTTCTTAATCGAACTGAACAGGATCGCAAGCTCCTCAGCGGACAGCGAAGCCGCGCACCGCTCCGGATGAATCTTCGCCGCCCACAGCGCTTCATCCACATAAATATTGCCCAGCCCCGCAACAACCGACTGATCCAGCAGCAGCGGCTTGATGATACGGCGGCTTTCCATCTTCTTTGAAAAATAGCACAGCGAAAACTGCCGAGTCAGCGCATCCGGACCCAGCTTTTTCAGAATTTCCTGCGGATCATCCACCAGCTTCCACCGCCCGAACTTACGCGTATCGCGGTAATACAGCGTCAGCCCGTCCGACAGCTCAACCACGACCCGGTCATGACTCCCCCGCTCCAGCGAAAAAGAGCCGGCCATACGCAGGTGCACCATCAGCGTCTGCCCGGAACTCAGCGAAAACAGCAGCCACTTCCCTACACGATAAATTTGATCGATCGCGCAGCCCGTCACCGCCGTGGAAAACTGCTCCGGCGAATACGGCTCAATCGTCGGTGCCCAGTTCACCTGCACTGAAAGAATGGTTTTTCCCTCAACGCCCCTGCTCCGCAGCTGCGAAGCAATCGTTTCAACTTCCGGCAATTCCGGCATTAAGATCTCCTAAAAAACTTGTAAAATCAGCCTTTGAATAACAGGGGATGCCGAGCACCCGAAAATAATCAGGGCATATATGACCAAAACGATTAACGTCTCCGATCGAGATGAGGGAATCTCCCAAGCCCGGTCCCAAACCTCACGAAGCAGATAGGCCAAGTTTGTCTCATCTTGCACATCAAACATATTCAGAGAGAATTCCATCCGCTTCAACGTCTCTGGGCGATATTGCCCCATTCTATAATCCGCGTCACCTTCCCGTCTAAGACGTAACACCATGTCCGACATATTGTCTTCTTTCTTGGCGCCGGCAAACATCACCATGCCCAAAACAATAAAGAACAGCGCAAAAGCAGGATGGTCGTGTCGGTAAAAGGATTTCACATAGAAGAAACACAGTAGCAGAGCGACAAGAATAAGATAAACCAGCCGAATTCTGGGTTTATGCAGAAAAATCAAATGCTCAACCAGAGCATATCCATCAAAAGGTTTCACTGGTATCAAATTAATTGCTGAAACATAAATCAGCGCACTCGCCACAGCTGATAATTCCGGCAGATCTACAAACGGCATACTCGCAACAAGGAGCACTGAAGCTCCCCAGCCGAGCAGAGGTCCGGACAGCGAAACAATTGCCTTCCTGCCTGCAGATAATCCTTCAGCCCCCAAAGCAAGAGGACCAAAGACTCCGACACTGATTGATGCTGTTTTACTGCCTGTAATCAGCATCCCCAGATAATGGCCGAACTCATGAATAAACAGTGCCCCTACAGTCCAACCGATGGAGATCTCTTTGTGCCCCAGATATCGCAGCGTGATGACTAAAAGCAGTGTTAAAAAATTGGCCCCCACCTTGTTCCATTGCGCTGGAGATATAAAAAGAGTTCGTGAACATTCTACCACGGATTCTGCAGAATACAGCCGTCCTGATACTCTGAGCGTTATTCCTGGATCTTCCTCATTCTCCATACAACGGAATCACCCAAACGGCTTAATAACCTGAAGCCCCGGAAAAGCGACCAGTACATCAGCTTCTTTTGAAGCTAGAAACAGCAGTTTAATGTTCGGACCGGCATCAATGGTTAAATAGAGCTCAAGTCCGTCGGCGCGCAGCCGCTGGACCTTATGGATCATTTCCATCGACTCCGGCTGCAGATAGATGAGCGGCGGCCAGGCCGACATCATCGTGGCATGCATCGAGAGCGCATTGCGTTCCGCGGTTTTTCCCAGCAGCGGAAAATCCCGCCCCTTCAGAGCACAGCGGATTGTCTCGAGATCAGCACGGGCCTGCGCCGGCCAGCTCTGATACAGCTCGGAGGTTTCGACCGTACGGTTCATGCCGTCGCGCGAACCGACCGGCTTCTTACTCGCGGAAAGCTCCAGAATTCCGATGCGGAATTCCGGCCAGCAGGCATCAAGCTTTTCGGCAAATGAATCCATTCCGGACGTCTCGGCACCGGCGTGCCACTGCACAAACCCATCGTAGACCGACCGCGCCGCACTGCCGCTGCCGAGCCTCGCCAGCATGGAAAGCCGTTTTTTATCCAGCCCCCAGCCCGCAAGATCATCCAGCGCCATTACCAACGCCGCAAATCCCGATGCGGAAGACGCCAGGCCGGCGGCCGTGGGAATATTGTTTTCCGTCCGGACTTCAAAATGCGCCCCAACCCCCGGGAACCGCTTCAGGAACTCCAGCGTCCGAACCGCAAAGGAATCCGCCGGATCAACAGCTGCACCGTTAAGATAGACCGCATCCGCACCCGCCGCGCGGATTTCCGTCCGGGTACCGAGACCGCCGAGCGAAACCGACAGGCTCGAATTAACCGGCAGGTTCAGCACGGCATCGCGCTTGCCCCAGTATTTTGCCAGCGCAATATTGGACGGAGCGAATGCCGCCCCGGATTCGCGGAGCCGTACCGTCGCGCCGCCGAGCACGTTTTTAACAAATTGGGTTTGAATGTCGGTCATGAATTCCCTGTGATACTGCATCCGTTTTAAAATTTGATTTTGAATTCCGCTGCGCGGTACACGCCGCCATTATCGGCCGAGCACCAGAAAAACCGCTAATCGAAAATTCGCCATGCAATCGTGAAAAGAGAAATACCGCCCTATATGAAGAAAATCAACGTCACTTTCATCGCCGCCGTACTCATCGCCGTCCACATCCTCGTTTTCATGCTGTTCATCGGAACCAAAGATAAACAGCAACAGCCCGCTCCGCAGCCCCGGCCGGCCCAGACCGCCTTGCCGATCCCCGGCCCCGTGCCGGAGCTGGCCGCCCCCGCGGTAAGCATACCCGAGGCGCCCCCGGCGGCCCCCATGCCCGAACCGCTCGTCATGCCGGTTGAAGTGGTTGAGGCACAGCCCGCCGCTCCGCGCGAAACCATTGCATCCACCCGCAACAGTCCCGGCTACCTCCGCTCTGACCGCCCCAACAACCGCACCCGGCAGGTCTTTGCCGAACTCAAACGCGATCCCTACCAGAGCGCTATTGTGGTGGATGCCCGCACGGGAAAAATTCTATACGAAAACCGCGCCGCCGTTTACTCCTACCCCGCCAGCGTAACCAAACTAATGACCATGCTGCTGACCCTTGAGCAGATCGATGCAGGCGTCATCAGCCTGAACGACCCCATTGAAATCACCCCCGAAATCGCCGGCATCGGCGGCTCAGGGGTATACCTCGATGTCCGCGAATCAGGTGCATTCACTGTCGACCAGATGCTTCAGTGCTTGATGATCCACTCCGCAAACGATGCCGCCGCGGCGCTGGCCGTGCATGTCGGCGGATCGATTGACGGTTTTGTGGACATGATGAACCAGAAAGCGCGCGAGCTCGGCATGAACTCCACCACATATCATTCGCCGCACGGGCTGCCCCCCTCCGGCGGCACACAGCCCGACATCAGCACCGCCTATGATATTGCCATCCTCTCCCTCGCCTGCCTGCGCCATCCGCAGACCCTTAATTACACCAGCACCAAACTCGCCTGGCTGCCGACCAACAGCCTGCGGAAAGAAAAATTCATGCTGGCCAACCGCAACCAGCTCGTCGGTAAAAAACCCTACGCGGGATGCGACGGCCTCAAAACCGGCTATCACTCCAAAGGCGGCTTCTCATTGGCCGCAACCGCCGAACAAGGCGGCGACCGCGTCATCGCCGTCATCCTGGGCTGCGAAAACCGTGACACCCGCGATACCGAAATCCGCAAACTGCTCGACACCGGATTCGCCGCCCTGAAATAAGGCATTCCAATGCCGCGTCACGGCCGGCCGCCCTGCGCTATCCCCTATTGGTTATACACGTTCTTTTCACAGGAGCTTACAAAGCTTTCAGCCGAGGATTTGAGCGATTCCCATTCCCGGCGGATCCGCGCAGCTTCGTCGAGATCAATCTTTCCGTCATTCTCAATGCTCTCGGTGAGGACATCCAGCAGCTCGGAAAATTCGCGCACAATGCGCCGGGTCATGTGTAGAAGCGGAATTTTTTCAACAGCCTGCGCCGGCACATTCTCCACAAAATAGCCGTCGGCCTTGCCGCAAAGCCACTCTATCGGGCCGCGGTCCCCGGTCAGTTCGTAGATGCGCGCCAGGCGGTCGAGCGGATTATCCGCACCGCTGGAATCTTCGGAATCATTGGGCTGGCACCATTTATAAATGAGCGAGGTTGAAAGCCCGAGATCGGCCGCCACCGATTTAACGCCCAGGTCACTCACCGATTTTTTAAGCACTTCATGCGAATTCATCTTTATCCTCCTGATGCCCCATACCTTAGCCGCCCGGCGGCATTCGCCCCATTATAACCGCCTCGGCCTTCTGTAATCATCACCGCGGCCGCTGCCCCGGCTTTAAAAAAAACTCAAGCTATAAAGAATCAAAGGGCATGTCGACCCGCAATCAGCGTTTGCCGCCGCAGAAGAGCACCCTGAGCAGATCCGCAAATCACTGTGATCCAAAGGCGCAAACCGCCTCCTGCCTCAAGGAAATCGCTTTCGGGCGGGCTTGACCTGAGCGGGCGGCAGGCGTATTGTCCGCTCTCTTTTGACCAGAAAAACAGGTAACTACAGGAGTACAAGGATTTATGAACGTTTCAGTAAAGGACGACAGCGCGTGCCGCAAGATCATGACGATCGAGATTCCGGCTGAAAAGATTGCCGAAGAAAAAGCCGAAACCCTCAAAGCATATATCAAATTTGCGAATATCCCGGGTTTCCGCAAAGGCAAAGCGCCCAAAAGCGTCATTGCCAGCAAATACGCCGATGACATCAACAAAGACCTGCAGGAACGCGTCCTGACGAAATACTACCACGAAGCGCTCGCTGAGACCGAACTCAAGGTCGTCAACGTAGTCGACGCCTCTGAGCCGGAAATCGCGGACAACGCACCGGTTTCCTTCGATGTCACCGTGGATGTTGAACCCGAATTCGAACTGCCGAAATACACCGGCATTCCGGTAAAAGAAGCGAAGGTCGAAGTCACGGACGAGCAGGTTCAGGCGCAGATCGACATGATCCTCAGCCAGCACGCGAACTACGAAGAAGTGGAAGGCAAAGCGATCGAAGCCGGCGACATGGGCCAGCTGAAATACGAAGCCGTACTCGACGGACAGCCGCTGCAGGACGTTATTCCGGAAGCCAAAGGCATCGGTTCCGGCGACGGATACTGGGTCTCCGCCGATGAGCACGCCTTCATCCCGGGCATGGGCGAAGCGCTCGTCGGCCTGAATATCGGCGACACCAAAGACGTGGAAGTCAGCTTCCCGGAAGATTTCATGGTGAAAGAACTCGCCGGCGTTAAAGCGGTTTACAGCATCGAAGTCACCGCCGTCCGCGTGCGCACCGTACCGGAACTCAACGAAGACATCCTTTCCAAACTGCAGGTCGAGTCCGAAGAAGCCCTGCGTTCCGCCATCCGCGAACAGCTCGAAGCCCAGGCCGAAAACATGGCCCTCGGCAAAAAACACGAACAGATCGTCGATTACCTCATCAAGAAAACCAAAATCGAGGTTCCCGAAAGCGTCGTGCAGCAGCAGACCCGCAACGTGGTTTATGACATGGCTAACCGCCGCATGATGCAGGGCGAAACCCAGGAAGCCATTACGGCCGACATGGAAAACCTCCAGAAAGCCGCGGCCGACCAGGCGCTCGATAACGTTAAGCTGCGCTACATTGGCCTCGGAATTGCTAAAGATCTGGAGTTCGATGCCTCAGAAGTAGAGATCGACGAAGAAATCGCAGCGATGGCGATCCAGCAGCGTAAAGACGCGCAGGCTCTCCGCGGCGAAATGGAGCAGAACGGCTCCATCGACAGCGTTGGCGAACAGATCCGCTTCAACAAAGCGCTCGACTACATGGTCGAAAACGCGAAGATCAAATAATCGATCTGCGCGGCTGCGACAAGGAAAGGCCGGATTATTGGATTGATGCCGGGCGGCGTTAATCCAATAATCCGCTCATCCTTCGATTCAACCCAACGGAGTTTAGAATGAACGAAATGGCGAATTACTTAGTCCCCACTGTGATCGAACAAACCGGCCGAGGCGAGCGGGCCTTCGATATTTACTCCCGACTCCTCAAGGAGCGCATCATCTTTCTCGGAACTGCGATTGATGACAACGTGGCAAACCTGGTGATCGCCCAGCTGCTGTTCCTCCAGAGCGAGGACCCGGAAAAGGACATCAGCATATACATCAACTCACCCGGCGGTGTGGTCACTGCCGGACTCGCCATCTACGACACGATGCAGTTCCTCAAATGCGACATTAACACCTACTGCGTCGGACAGGCCGCCTCGATGGGCGCGGTACTCCTTGCCGCCGGCACCGACGGCAAACGTTTTGCGCTTCCCAACGCACGTATCATGATCCATCAGCCGCTCGGCGGTGCCCAGGGTCAGGCCACGGACATCAACATCCAGGCCCAGGAAATCATGCGCATCAAACAAATCCTCAACGGCATCCTGTCGAACCACTCAGGGCGCAGTATGGAGGATCTTGAGCGCGATACCGACCGCGACAATTTCATGTCGGCTGAGCAGGCCAAAGAGTACGGGCTCATCGACGAAGTGGTCAGCAAAGCAAAATAGAGAGAGCACGGCGCGCAGCCTATTGGAGCAAAAGGATGACTCGCGTTTCCACACAGCGGAAACCACGTACGGCATCTGAACACCAGATGCCCATCCAATGCCCCCGGATTGCTGCGCTCCAACACTCCAAAGGAAATATCCATGGCGGATAAGCATAACAACACTCCAGAATGCTCTTTCTGCGGAAAGAACGAAAAAGAGGTCAAACGGCTGATTGCCGGTCCCGGCGTATTTATCTGCGATGAATGCGTAGGACTGTGCGATGCCCTGCTCGGCCACCAGTCCGGCACCCAGGAGCACGAGCCCGGCACCTCTCAGGAGATCGGCGTGCTTGCGCCGCACGAGATCAAAGAAAAGCTTGATGCCTATGTCATCGGCCAGGAACAGGCCAAAAAAGTCCTCTCCGTCGCCGTGCACAACCACTACAAGCGGATGTTTGCCGAACTCGATGAAGACGGTATCGAAATCGACAAGTCCAACGTGCTGCTCATCGGCCCCACCGGCAGCGGTAAAACCCTGCTGGCCAAAACCCTCGCGCGCTCGCTGAATGTGCCCTACGCCATCACCGACGCCACCACCGTCACCGAAGCCGGCTATGTCGGCGAAGATGTTGAAAACATCCTGCTGCAGCTGCTCCAGGCCGCCGACTTCGATGTCGACCGCGCCCAGAAAGGCATCATCTATATCGACGAGATCGACAAGATCGGCCGCCGTACCGACAATGTATCGCTCACCCGCGACGTATCGGGCGAAGGCGTCCAGCAGGCGCTGCTCAAAATCATCGAAGGCACCGTTGCCCGCGTCCCCCCGAAAGGCGGCCGCAAACACCCGCAGCAGGAATACCTCGAAATCGACACCTCCAATATTCTCTTCATCTGCGGCGGCGCATTCGTCGGAATTGAAGAGATCATCAACCAGCGCGTCGACAAAAAGAGCATTGGTTTTGGACAGGTTGAGAAACCCAAGGAGGAGCACTCCCCCAACTTCGTCACCATGAATGTCGAATCCGAAGACCTGCTGAAATTCGGGCTCATCCCCGAATTTATCGGCCGTCTTCCGGTCGTCACCCGCCTGCAGGAGCTGAGCGAGGATGACCTCATGCACATTCTTACCGAGCCGAAGAACGCGATGATCAAGCAGTATAAAAAACTGCTCGCCATGGACGATGTCATACTCGAGTTCGAGGAAGACGCCCTGCGCGCCCTCGCCCGGATGGCCATCAAGCGCAAGACCGGCGCCCGCGGACTCCGCGCCATCATCGAGCACCTCATGCTCGACGTCATGTACGAAGTCCCCATGCGCGACGACGTCACCCACTGCACCATCACACGCGACATGGTTGAGCGCGGCCTCCACCCGCTGCAAGGCCTCAAACTCATCGAAACCGAAAAGAAATCCGCCTAAACCGGAACCTTTTCTGTTCACCGCAAAGGCCGGCTCAACGCCGGCCTTTTTTTTGGCGGACAGCCGCGGAACCGCACCGAGGCAAATACGACGAACCATGTGCCGCGCGCACCAAACGGCGCGGCAATTCCTCACTCCAGGAAGTAGTTGTAGTCGCGGGCCTCTTTGGATTCGATCACTTCCATGGCGTCTTCGGGGCTGATGGCGGCGATCAGGCGCTCGCGGATGGCGGCATCGGAGACCATTGCCGAGAGGCTGGAAAGCACCTTGAGGTGCAGGTCTTTTTTCGCCTTAGGCGTGACGATAAGCATAATCAGCTTCACGGGGGCATTATCGGGCGCATCAAACTCAATGCCTTCCCGGCAGATGGCCATCACGCCCTGAATGGCCGGCCCGTTTTCAATATGGCCGTGCGGAATGGCAATGCCGCTGCCCATAGCAGTCGACATATCCCGCTCGCGCGCAACCACCGACTGATAGAGCTCATCCTGCGTGATGTGTTCGACCCGGTGCGTCTTCATGAGGAAGGTGACCATCTGGCGGATGGCATCCCATTTATCAAGCGCCTTGAGATTGACGATGATGAATTCCTCGGCCAGGAATTCAACCAGCCGCTGCCGGTCGCGGTTCGCCTCGCCGGACCGGACCAGCGCGGCCTTCGTGGCGAACGGGCCGATGACCTCCGCAACGGTTACACCGGCAAGAATAATGGCGCCGACGGCCTGTTTTATCGCTTCGGGCACATAGGCATCGTCGCTGAGCAGGACCACCAGGCCGATGGCGATGCCGGACTGCGGATAGAGCGCAAAGGACATATTGGTCCACATCCGCTTGGAGCATTTACCCACCACCCCGCCGACGGCCGCGCCGAGCGTTTTTCCGAGTACGCGCGCGCCGATGTAAACCGCCGCCGCCAGGCCCACCGCCCACAGCGCATCCAGGTGAAGGGAAACCCCGGCAAGCGTAAAGAAGATGACGTAGAGCGTGGGCTCGAGCGGCGTCAGGGTTCCGAGCTGCTTCTCCGCCACTTCGGAGCTGTTGCCCAGGTACACGCCGAAGAAAAGACAAACCAGCAGCGGGCTCAGCGTCAGGTAGGCCGCCAGGCCGTCGAGCAGCATAATGACCAGCAGAATGGTGGTGAAATCATGAAACTTCGGGCGGGAAACCAGCGCTTTAGTCAGCCGGCCCATGCCGAGCCCCAGCGCGGCCGCGCCGAGCAGGTGATAGCCGGAGAGGATGAGCGCATCATCAATTTTGCCGGTCGTTTCCCCGCTCTCGAAATACGCCGATACAAACGTGCGCATCATCACAAAAATCAGGATGCAGAGAATATTATTAAGCGCCACGGCCGAAATCAGCGTTTTAACAAACGGCCCCTTGGCGCGCGATTCGCGGATCAGTGCAATCGTGGTGGCCGGCGCGGTCGAGGCGGCAATACCGCCGAGCAGCAGCGTGATCGGCCACTCCATGCCGAACATTTTACAGGCCAGGATGACCGTCATGACCGAGAACAGCACCTCAAAGATCGAAATCGCAATGATGCGCCGCAGGGAGTTATGAATGCGCCGATAAGACAAATGACCGCCGATACTGACCGCCACCAGGCTCATGGCAAAGGTGGCAATCGGCTGCAGATCGTGCAGCTGCTCATGCGTGCCGATCAGACCCAGGCAGGTGGGACCAATCACAATGCCGCCGAGAATATTGCCGGTCACATGCGGCAGCTTGAAAAATTTACCGACCCAGTCGCCGGCAAAACCCGCCAGGATCAGAATTCCCACCACGAGAAAAGGACTGAGCTGCCCCGAATTCTCAAGGATCGCCTCAACAATCTGATGTATTGCTTCTTCCACAACGCCCCCTTCTCAAACGCCGCCCGCTGCTGAATAACTGGGATTTTTGCAGACGGGCAATATATAGGCAAGTAATACGAATAGGATCTAAATACCAGGCGGGCAGCCGCCGGCCTGGGCAACCGGTACGTCACTGCGGATTATCCGCCTTGCGGATACCGCGGACCTGCAGCTGCAGGGAGGTGCTCCCCCTCCAGCGGTTTTCCTTCAGCACAAAGGCAACATCAACTGGGCCCTGCGGCAGGTCGGCCAGCGGATACTGAAACGCAATCGCATCGAAGGAACGGCCGCCGCAGACCAGCGAAAGCTTCAGGTGGTTTTCCCCGACCACCCGCGGCGACCCCGAAACCGCCATGCCCCGCATGGCCCAGACCGGCTCCGGATTATCCTGTCCAAAAGGCCGCAGCGCCTTCAGCTCCTCCATAAAACCGAGGCAGACCTCCTCCGGCTCCAGCACCCCGTCCACCCGCAGCCGCGGAATGAGGTCGGTTTCCGCGAGCACCGCCTTCACCGCCTCATTAAACTGCCGTTTGAAATCCTCCAGCCGCCCCGGCTTGACCTCCAGTCCGGCCGCCATTTTATGCCCGCCGAATTTAGTCAGCAGCCGGCGGCACGAGCCGAGCCCGTCGAGCAGGTCATAGCCCTCAATACTCCGGCACGAACCGCGCGCCGCGCCGTCCTCATCGATCCCCATAATAATGGCCGGGCGGTGATAGTGGCGGGCCACGCGCGACGCCACAATGCCTACCACGCCCGGATGCCAGCCCGCCCGCGCCACCACCAGGCCGAAATGTTCAGCCGGGTCAAAATAGCCGTCGATCTCCGCAAAGGCCTCTTCCGCCATATCGCGTTCGATCCGACGGCGCTCGGCATTCGTTTCATCCAGCTCCCGGGCAATGCGCCAAGCATCCGACCGGCTCGACGTCACCAGCAGCTCTAGCGCCTCCATCGGCTGGCCGATGCGGCCCGAAGCGTTGATGCGCGGCCCGAGCTGAAAACCCAGATGATAGGTTTCGAGCTCGCCCTTCACGCCGGCTACCGATTTCAGGGCATCGAGCCCCGGCCATTCGGTTCGGGCAAGCCGGGCCAGCCCGTAGCGGACCAGGATTCGGTTTTCACCGCGCAGCGGCACAATATCGGCCACGGTGCCGAGCGCCGCCAAATCGAGATAGTCGCGCAGGTCCACCGCGGCCGCGGCCGGTTTTTTGAGTTCCCGCCCGCGCTTCACCAGCCCGTGGGCCAGCTTAAACGCCACGCCGACGCCCGACAGGATTTCCAAGGAAGGATCCTCCCCGAGTTTCGGATTAATCAGCGCAAAAGCCGGTGCCGTTGCGGTGCCGGGTTCATGGTGGTCGGTCACGATCACATCCACGCCCTGCTCCTGTGCATGGCGCACGGCATCGACCGAATTCACCCCGCAGTCCACCGACAGCACCACACGCGCTCCGTGCTCCTGAATACAGCGCTGCAGGGCATCCTCCGACAAGCCGTAGCCTTCATCAATCCGATCGGGAATAAAGCTTCGAACCGCGGCGCCGAGCCGGCGCAGCACGCGCGTCATCAGTGCGGCGGCGGTCACGCCGTCCACATCGTAGTCGCCGAAGACCGTAATAATTTCCTGCGCATCGACCGCCTTCCAGATTCGGTCCACAGCCCGCCCCATGTCCGGCAGCCCGAACGGATCGGACAGGCCGGAGAGTTTGGGATGCAGGAAGGCATCGACCGCTTGGGGCGTGCAGAAGCCGCGCTGCAGCAGCAGGCCGGCGAGCGCCGCCGGCAGCCCGGCGGCCTGCCCCAGCGCACGCGCCGGCTCCTCGGGCGCGGTGCAGATTTTCCATTGGCGGGCTTTCGGCACAGTTTATTCCTCGGGCAGCTTTCGGCCGGCAGTCAGGAAACGGCTGACCAGCGCCTTAACCAGAATTTTGAGATCCTCAAACAGCGAGCGGATATGGGCATACCACAGTGCATCGGTAAGCAGGTCGGAATCGCGGTTATAGTCGCGGTAGCAGAACACGCCGGGAATATAGTGCCTGAGCTGTCCGACCACCGCGTCGTCCTGCGGATGGCGCAGCGGCGGCTGGCCGCACAAAAACATCCGCCCGCGCAGCACCAGCAGCAGCAGCGGGAACCGGTCCAGCGACAGCCCCCGGAACAGGCGGTAAAACGCCGACTTCACATTTTTCTTTTTCTGGAAAACCGGCAGCTCGATATAGCCGCGGTGCGGATCATGACAGAGCTGCTTGCGGAAGGCGGCGACACCGGTCAGCAGCAGCGGCGGCAGCAGCAGGCAGAACGGCAAAAACTGCAGCAGCACAAGACCGAACGTAACGAACCAGAGAAAGATACAGCGCACCACATCGTTGGTCCGCAGCTCGGTTCTGTTCCGCGCAATGACCCATGAGTCGTCAATGGTCATCGAGGTGCCGTCGGACGGATCGATGACCCGGTTTCCGGAAACGATCTTACCGTGGATTTCCAGGTTCCGGCCGATATAGGTATCGCTTAGAATCAGGCAGTTGGAGAGTTCCGTGAACGCATCAACAATCACATGATTGGCAATCAGCGCATTGGGACCGATGGTGGTCATGGTGCCGAAGCGGCAGTCATCGCCCACAATAATCGGCGCCTGCAGCACGCTCGACGGCGGCGTTCGGACATTAAATCCAACGGAGCTGCGGTCGGCGGTGCCGTAACCGGCGGTGACATAGCGGACAAACTCGCCCGCCGCCATTTTCATATTGATTTCGAAATAGGCTCCCACGGAATCGAGGATGAACGGGTGAATATGGATTTCCTCGAGCCCGCGGTTCGAGTCTTCCCCGCCCCGAAGCAGCGGCTGAATCGCTGCGTTGCACCGCCCAAAGAGAAAATACGGCAGCTCGCCGTGCAAATGACGGCAGGCCGGCAGCTGCTGGAAAAGTTCCGGCCGGAAGGCCTGCCGGTGCCGCAGGAAAATCGGCCCGCCGATATAGAAGAGGCCGTCATCCCAGTGTTTGGCAATGGACTCAAGATAGTCATGCGGGGTTTCCGACTGCCGGGCAAAGACGTATTCGACCTCAACATGCCAGCGGTCGCCGGCGCCGACAAAGCGTTCAATTTCCTCAGCCCCTTCGCCCAGCACAACCTGAACGGACTGCATCTGCTGATTCGAACACGTTTCCAGCCAGTAATCAATCAGCGGCCGATTCGCTACCGGTAGCAGGGCCCAGGGCGTATCGCCGAGATTTGCCGCCCACGGGCAGTGAATCGCTGTATTGATTACGGCATGCATCGGAACCGGCGCGTCTGTTATTCAAATGCCTGCACGGCTTCTTCCACCGATTCGTAGATTTCGAACACCTTATAGGCCCGGGTGATTTCAAAAACCATGCGCGGCTTCTTCTGCAGGCAGGCAATCTTCATATCGCCGCCGCGCTCGGTGATGCGTTTGAGCACCGCAATCAGCGTACCGAGACCGGCCGAATCCATAAAATCGACCTCGCCGAGATCAATCACATAATTCAGCACATCACTCTCCGCCTCCTGCCAGCTGCGCAGCTGGTCGCGGAACATTTCGACGGTGGCGGCGGTCAGCGAGTCGCTGACTTTCACAACACCGATGCCGCCTTCTTTAGAACAGTTCACGAACATATATTTCTCCCTAATAAGCCCCGCGGCCCAACAGTACCGCCGGGATAGTTTTCAGTAAAATCACGATATCCTTCAAAAAGCTCTGGCTCTGGATATACTGCATATCGAGGCCGACCTGCTCGTGAAACGGCACATCGGCCCGCCCGCCGATCTGCCACAGGCAGGTCAGCCCCGGTTTCACATGCAGCCGCTTGCGTTCATCGAGTGTGTACAGACGAACCTCCTCGGGCAGCGGTGGCCGCGGACCGACCAGCGAAAGATCGCCCATCAGCACATTCACAAACTGCGGAATTTCATCCAGGCTCGAGCGCCTCAGGAACCGCCCGCAGCACAGCAGCCGCGGATCGTCCTTCATCTTAAAAGTAATGCCGTCGGTCGATTCATTCTGGTCGGCCAGGGCTTCGCGCAGCTCATCGGCGTTGCGGACCATGGAGCGGAATTTATAAAACCGGAACACCCGGCCGTTCAGGCCGACCCGTTTCTGCACATAGATGACCGGAAAACCGTCCTGCACCAGGATGCTGAGCGCCACGAGCACAAAGAGCGGCGAAAGCAGGATCAGCGCGGTCAGGCTGACCAAAATATCAAACAGGCGCTTCATCACCAGCAGGCTGCGCAGCATGCCTTCCCAGACCACCAGCCGGGAGCGCTGCTTCCACTTCAGAATCCGCGCATCGGCTTTGGTGACCGGTATCTCCAGGCGGTCAAAGAGTTCTCGCCGCGCTCTGTATACCGGGCGCTCCATCAGAAACGCTCCTCATCAAGTACCGTGCAGTAGGTCAGGTTCTGCGACTGAACCCGGTAGCGTTCAATCCGGTCCGTAATCGCATTGGTAATCGCCAGGCCGCGGCCGCGCTCGCCCATATAGGTGTCGTCCAGCTCGCGCGCAAGCGCTTCATCGAGATCCCATTCATCGCCCTCGTCGCGCAGGACCACCTGGCACACAGGACCGTCCACGCGGATCTGCAGCCAGAACGAATCGTCCTCGCCCAGGCCGCTGTGATCCACCAGGTTGGCGCCCAGCTCCATCACCAGCAGCCGCAGCATGGCCGCCGTATCGGCGCTGATGCCCTGCGAACACACGGCGGTTTCAGCCTCTTTCGCGGTATCGGAGACCAGGTAAATGTTCCGCGGCACATTTTTTTCCAGCACAATGCGCGAGGGATCGAGCATCTGAATCGAAATGGCCGTGCAGTCATCCGCCGCCACATCGAAATCTTCAGCGGCCAGCTCATTGAGCAGTTTGAGCGCTTTATTCGGATAATCGGGGCGGTTGACGACCCGGCGGTAAGCCTCGGCCATATACTCACCGCACTCCTCGCCGGTTTCGCGGTGCCGCGCCTCGGTCAGCCCATCGGTATAGAGCAGCAGGTAGGCGTTGCCCTCGTCCTTGAGCACGACCTCATCGTCGGCGGCGTAGGGACGCTCCGGGCCGAACGGGAAACCAATCGGCGCCCCGCCCTTTTCTTTGAAAGCGGTCAGCTCAACCCGCTCGCCGTCCTGAATCAGGACCGGATTCGGATGGCCGCAGTTCATGCAGCGCCACTCCAGTGTTTCGGCATCGTGCACCGCCAGGAACAGGGTGGCAAAATAAGACGGATTATCAATGCGCCGCCGAAAGACCACATTCAGCGCATTGCAGACCTCGGCCGGGCCCTTATCGACATAGCGGTGGATCATCTCGCTCGCGGTGGCCTTCAGCAGCGAAGAGATCATGGCCGGCGCCACGCCGTGGCCGGAGACATCGGCCACATACATGGCGTGCCGGCCGCCGGGCAGCGAAATAATATCAAACGCATCGCCGCCCACATCCATGCAGGGGCGGTAGGCAATGCGGACTTCAAACCGCCGCGAAAAATGGGGTACATTAGAAAAAAGCGACCGCTGGATGGCGCCGGCCAGCTCGAGATCGCGCGAGACCCGGTTGTTCCAGACCACGAGTTCATCGTTGCTCTGCTTGAGCGCCAGCGCATTGCCGACCCGCAGCACGAGTTCGCGCGGGTTGAACGGTTTGCGGATATAATCCATGGCGCCGAGTTCGAAACCGGTTTCGATATCTTCGATCTTCGACTTCGCCGTCACCATAATGACCGGGATGTCCGCCGTGCGGGATTCGGTACGGAGGCGGCCGCAGAGCTCAAAGCCGTCCATACCGGGCATCATGACGTCGACCAGAACCAGGTCCGGCACTTTGCGCACGGCGATTTCGAGCGCCGTGAGGCCGTTATCGGCATCGAACACTTCGCAGCCGCGGCCTTCCAGCAGCTTGCGGATATAGAGCCGGTTCGGCAGTTCATCGTCGACCACCAGCACCCGGCCGTTGAGCGGCTGGATGAGGCGCGAGGCGGGAAGATCCTGCACGGCAGTTGAGTCAGCTTCAATCATAGGGGATCAGCCGAGCGTTGTGATCCAGGCAGCCAGTCCGGCCACGAGCGGCTTGGCCTCCGGCAGCCGCTCCTCTTTGGCGCAGTTCTCCACCTCGAGCCCGAGCACCGAAATCTCCGGCAGGCCGATGGTACCGCCCATTCCCTTGATGGAATGCGCCGCCATGCGGACCGCGTCAAGATCCCCGGCCGCCAGGCCGGCGGAAAGCTCGCCGCTCAGCCGGCGCAGCTCATCAACAAAGACCTCGATCAGCTCATCATCGACCTCATCGGTTTCCACCAGGAACGGTCCTTTTTTAGCCTCAAGGCCCGGAATCAGCTCCGCTACCCACTGCGTATTTCCCAGTACATCTGCCATATATTCCTCCAAAGTCGTGTGTGTATTGATACAACCGCGAGATCATAACAGCATTAAAAGGCTACGCAAATACGCAGTAGATCAATTTCCGGTGCGCCGGCTGCTGCCGGGGCTGCGGCTTTCCGCCGCGGCTTAAAGCTCAAAAGCCTGCCGGGCCATCGGCGCACTCTCGACGGCGGCTTCGATGCCGATTTCCGCGCAGTTCACCCGATTGCCGAAAGCCTTTCCGAGCCATTTGCACGTACGCGCATAGATCTCGCCGTATTCGCGGCGTTCGGTTTCCATATCGGTGACGAGATCGAAGGAGACTTTGAAGGGCAGGCCCTCGCCTTCGGCCCGCAGGTCGTGCACATCCACCAGGCAGTTTTCCTGCGCAATGAATTCATGGATAACCCGGTTGAGCTCCTCAAAGAGCGGATGCGAACGGTCGACCGGATCCAGGTGGGCCAGCGCGCGCCAGTTGAAGCGCTGCTCCACCCGCGCCTCGGCCGCCTCTGAAATCTCGTGGGCCTCCACCAGCGATAACCCGGCATCGATTTCGATATGGAACGAAACCATTTTCACGTCGCCGTAGTGATGCACCATGATCTCATGCACCCCCATCACATTATCGACTTCCAGCACCGCGTCATGGATTTCGCTTACCGCGTCCGGATCGGGCTTTTTGCCCAGCAGAATATCAATGGCTTCACGCGCATAGGAGATGCCGGTGTACAGAATGAACAGCGCCACGCCGATCGCCGCCCAGCCGTCCACCGCGCCCCAGCCGAATTTCGAGCTGATCAGCGCCAGCAGCACCATCAGGGTCGAGAGAATATCAAATGTGTGGTTCCAGGCATCGGCTTCGAGCACCTGCGATTTGGACAGCCGGGCCAGCTGCTTGGCAAACACCGCCATCCAGGCCTTCACCAAAACCGTAATGCCGACGCCGGCCAGCAGCCACAGCGGCGCCGCAACCGGCTTGGGGTTCAGCAGCCGCGCCGCCCCGGAGCGCCCGACCTCGATGCCTACCAGGATCAGGGCAATGGCCAGCACGAGCGTGGCGACCGCCTCGATCCGGCCATGGCCGAAGGGGTGGTCTTCATCGCGCGGTTTGCGCGACCACTGGAAGCCGAGCGCAATAACCAGCGAACTGCCCATATCGGTCAGGTTGTTGGTGGCATCGGCCAGCATGGAGACCGACCCGGAGGCAAAGCCGAGCGCAAACTTGGCAGCGGCCATGAAGGCGCTCATCACCGTGCTGGTCCAGCCGGCCAGCATGCCGAGGCGGGTGCGGTTTTCATGGCTGTCGGCGGGCAGTTCCTGCACCACCGCCCGCTGCAGCAGGAAATTCATGAGCGGAAGAGGTAATCTGTAATTCTGTTTCGTCATAATAAAAAACGGACGCTCCAACCACTGGAACGTCCGAAAGATAGACCAATTAAATATTAGAAGTCTACTTAACCTTTTCTTCCTTGTGCCACAGCATCGCAACCGGCGTGGCGACGAAGATGGAGGAGTAGGTGCCCACCAGGATACCGATGAACAGCGCAAGCGCGAAGTCCTGCACAGCTCCCCCGCCGAAGACCAGCAGCATCACAACCGTCAGCAGCGTGGTGACCGAAGTCAGTACGGTACGGCTGAGCGTCTGGTTGATGGAGAGGTTGGCGATTTCCTGGTAGGATTTGCCTTTCTCCAGCTTGAGGTCTTCACGAATACGGTCGAACACCACAATGGTGTCGTTCACCGAGTAGCCGACAATGGTCAGCAGGGCCGCAATGATCGGCATGCTCAGCTCGTTGCCGAGCAGGCAGTAGACGCCGATCGTAATCAGCACGTCATGCGCCAGTGCGGTAATCGCAGCCACCGCAAACGAGAACTCAAAGCGGATGGAGATGTAGATGATGATGCCGACCAGCGACCAGATGATCGCCAACAGTCCTTTTTTCTTCAGCTCGGAACCGACCTGGGAACCGACGCTGTCGTTCTTCACATCCATGTATCCGCCCGGCAGCGATTTAACGGCTTCGAGGGCCGGCTCAGCTTCATCGCCGGCCGCGGTGATTTTCACCTCAAGCACCTTTTTGCCGGAAGAATCGGCCTGGTAGGCAATATTCGCAGTGGAAAAACCGGCATCGCCGAGTGCGGTGCGGACGGTTTCGATATCCTGCTGCTGCTCGTATTCAAAGGTGATAACCGAACCGCCCTTGAAATCGACGCCGAAGTTGGCATCGCCCTTCTTAAAGAACATGCCCCAGGAACCGAGGATGACCAGAACGGAGATGATCCCCGCAATTTTACGGCCGGCCAGGATGTTGAAATTGGCATTCTGCAGGAACGGAATGGAGAGCATTTTAATGCTCTTGAGCATGCCGCAGTCCGCCAGCGTGTTGAAGAACAGGCGGGTAATGACCAGCACGATAAACATCGAGACAATGATACCGGCGCTCAGCGTAATCGCAAAACCGCGGATCGGGCCGGACCCCTGCCAGAACAGGATGATCGCCGTAAGCAGCGTGGTGACGTTGGCGTCGAGAATGGTGCTGAACGCTTTGTTGTAGCCGGCATTGATGGCGCCGGAAACAGACTTGCCGACTTTCCACTCTTCGCGCATACGCTCAAAGGTCAGTACGTTCGCGTCAACCGCCATGCCGACGGTCAGCACGATACCGGCAATGCCGTACAGCGTCAGGGTCGGCAGGCTGATGGCCCCGCCCTGCAGCGAGCCGGTGGCCGCGCCGAGGAAACCGGAAGAAACCACCATGCCGATCGGCAGCAGCAGCAGCACGAAGATCAGCGAGACGTTGGCCACCATACCCGGCAGCAGATAGTAAAAGCCCATAAAGAGCAGTACGGAAACACCGCCGTAGACGACGGCTTTGATACCGCTGTTGATCGAGTCGTGTCCGAGCGTCGGGGCCACGGTGCGCTCCTCAACAATTTTCACACGGCCCGGCAGTGCGCCGGCCTTCAGGACGTTCGCCAGTTTGCGGGCTTCGGTCATCGTAAAGCTGCCGGAAATGGAGGCATTGCCGTAAATCGCTTCGTTGATATTCGGCGCGGAATAGAGCTTGTCGTCGAGAATCACACCGAGGCGGCGGTTGACGTTGGCCTCGGTAACGCGTCCGAACTCCTGCTGGCCCTCTTTATCGAACTCAAGGGAGATGGTCGGGGCGCCGGTCATCGGATCCGGAACCACCATGGCGTCGGCCACGCGGTCGCCGCCCATTTGGCGGCGGCGCTCGATGTATTCCGGGCGGTATACGGTGGAGCCGTCGTTCAGTTTTTCAGCGCGCAGCATGAAATCGGCATGCTGGCCGCCGAAACGCTTCAGGCGCTCATAAAAAGCACGGTCGAGCTCTTCGTCCGCCATCGCATCGCGGTCGCGGATGAGGAAAATACCGCCGCCGTCGCGGCCGCCCATTTTAAAGCCCGCCGGCATCTGGCCGGAACCGAACACTTCGGACACCCAGTCAGCGCTGTCGGCATGGACCAGTTTAAAACTCAGTACAGCATCGCGCGAGATCTGCGCTTTGGCTTCGGCACGGGTTTCCGGATCAGCACCCGGCAGGCGGACCACGATGCGGTCTTCGCCCTGCGGATAAATTTCCGGCTCGGCCGTGCCCAGCACGTCGATACGGCTGCGGATGATTTCCACCGCAATTTCCTGGGTCTCTTTAACCTTGGCCTTCACCGCGGCATCTTTGAGCGCGTCGACGGAGGAGATGGCGTCATCGGCCTCAACCATTTTCTGGCGCACGTCCGCTTCGTCGACCTGTACCGTAAAACTGGATCCGCCCTGCAGGTCCAGGCCCCAGGTCACGCCGAGGCTGGCCACCATCCAGACCGACATGCCGGTCAGGACGAGGAGGGAAATCCACTTCCAGAGTTTATTTTTGTCCATTTGTATTAAACCTTTCCTACTTCGCCGGCTCGAGGTCCACCGGTTTTTCATCATCGCCCAGCACCTGGGAGATCGCCGCGCGGACACATTCCACTTTCGTGTTATCAGCAATCTGGATCACGAGGGTATTTTCCTTCACATTCACCACCTGGCCGATAATGCCGCTGGTGAGAAGAACACGCGCACCGCTTTTGACGGTATTGAGCATTTCCTTGCGCTCTTTTTCGCGGCGCTTCTGCGGGCGGATCATCAGGAAGTACATGATCGCGAACAGAATCACCATCATGATCGGAAACTGGAACGGCGATCCGGCGGATCCGGCCGCAGCGGCACCTTCCGCCTGCGCGATGGTAAGGGGTAAAAAGTTCATCTAGTTGTTCTCCTTTACGTTTACAGCATGTTCCTCGCAAATCACTGAATAGCCGGCATGGAATTCCGCGCGGAATTCGGCAAACCGGCCCTCTTCAATCGATTTTCTCATCTCTCTCATAAATTCAAGATAGCAATGCAGGTTGTGCATCGTTATCAGCCGCAGCCCCAGGATCTCGC
>JBFHGU010000018.1:0-60627 GCA_041582935.1 Pontiella sp. | reverse complement strand
TTCCTCATTGCGGGTTTCGATCAGGCTCAGGATCTGTTCATCCGTGGAATTCGCCTTACGAACCAGGTCGCGTGCGAAACGGTACTTGATATAGGTTTTCGCGAGATTATAAGCACCGCACTGCAGCAGGTTATCCTCTACCAGATCCTGGATTTCCTCCACGGTGGATCCCTTCGAAACCACAGCGGCAATATTCTTCGCCACCTCACGAATCGTCTCGGCCGAAATACGGTATTCGGCATCAATCTCTGCATTTGCAGCCGCCACTGCCGCAATGATTTTCGTGATATCAAAGGTGTCAAAACTGCCGTTACGCTTCTGGATTTCCATTCTATATCCGCCTTCTTTCATAGCTTTTTTCGTTAAGGGTCGAACACAATATATAGACAGACGGCATCCATCAAGCACTGTATATGGTATTATTCGCGAGGCATCGATTTCCGCCCAAATCCGCCGGTTTCCTGCCCCTGCACGCCGGAAAAAGCACCCGCAGAAAACGGATCAGCCGAGCTCCAGCGATTGGAACTCGAAGCAGCGGACGGATTCCATGGGTTTATCGCTGACCACAGCGGAGGCATACGCCGATCCCGCTTCCAGCCGCTGGAAATACCAGCCGTCTTTTTCGCCGTCCTCATCGGGAACCGAAAAACTCGAGAGCTCGCGGAAAAGCGCGGAACCGGCGGCTTTCACATAAGCCTCCTTCCGCGCCCAGTGGTGAAAAAATGCGGCCTGCGGATCGGCGGCCGCCTGAATGCGCGCGGTTTCTTCCGGCGTAAAATAGCGCGCGGCAATTTTCAGGACATCGAGATCGCGCCGGATTTGTTCCAGGTCCACTCCCACCTGCCGGTTCCGGCCGAAGGCCAGCACCACCCAGCCCCCCGAATGGGAAACATTAAAGGCGATGTCTAAATTCGAAACCGATGCCGCAGGCCGCGCGGCTCCCGCAGGAGTCCCTGATCCGCAGTCAAGATACGGCTTGCCCGTATCCGAATAGTTAAAACAGAGCGCTGCGGCCGGCCACCCGGTATAGGCGGCCAGCAGCGTGCGGAGTGCACCGCGCGCAAGGATGGAAGAATCGCGGTCGGCTGCCCGGTAGAAGCGTTCGGATTTTCTGCGCTCTTCCTCACTGAGCAGGCTTTGCAGGCACAACAGTTTTGTCGTACATTTACGCAACTCTGCACCCCAGATGTGAAGACCGGATGCGCCGAGCGCCGGAATGCGCTCAATCTGCTCAATTATTTCCATGGGGGCGCATTGTTATGAAGCGGCGTTTGGCAGGCAAATAAAAAACTCCCCCCCGGAAAGATGGAGGAACCGGGGAGGAGCAGGGGGTTTGGGACATGGGGATGTCCCTGGGACGTTAAAAGCGGTAAACCAGGAGTAAATTGGCTTTCGCGCCTCGAACTGTGCCTATGTATAGGGAAGCGGCTCGCGGCGCACAAGCCATTTTAATATATTTTTATCGATTGACTGTTATCGATATATAATTACCCTCTCCTCAAACAGTCATACGGATTTTAGCATGAAAAATTCAATCGTCATCTGCATGGGCAGTTCCTGTTTCGCCCGGGGCAACCGGGAGCACCTCGAACTGATCGAAAACTACCTGCAAGACAGCGGTCTTGCGGCCGCGGTCGCCTTTTCCGGCTGCCGGTGCCGCGGCGAGTGCGGAAGCGGGCCGAATGTCGAAATCAACGGCACCCTGCACCAGGGGATTGATGCCGGCACCCTGCTCGACCTGCTCGAATACCATTTCGCCGACGCCGACAGCGGCCCCCAGAGGTAATTCATGAACCGTAAATATCCCATCTATACCGAAAAAACCGACTGCCGCGACTGTTATAAATGCGTGCGCCGCTGCCCGGTGAAAGCCATTAAAATTGAAAACGGCCGGGCCACGGTTATTCCCGAGCGGTGCATTGCCTGCGGTCTTTGTGTGCATACCTGCCCGGCCGGCGCCAAAAAAGTGCGCTCCGATCTCATGCGCGTGAAAAACCTGATGGCCCGCAACCCGAAGGTGATTGCATCGCTGGCGCCGTCATGGGTCGGCGAATGGCCGCATCTCCAGCCGGAAAAAATGGCCGGCGCACTCAAACGCCTCGGCTTTTCCGTCGTCAGCGAGACCGCGCTCGGCGCGGAAGCCGTGACCCATTCGCTGGCGGAAAGCCTGAAGCATGCGCGGCCCGGCCTGCATATTTCAACCGCCTGCCCGGTGATTGTCGACCACATCCGCAAATACCGCCCCGAGTTCACCGCCAGCCTCTCCCCGCTGCTGAGCCCGATGCAGGCGCATGCGAAAATGCTGAAAAACGAATACGGCCAAGACGCCGCCGTGGTTTTCATCGGCCCGTGCATCGCCAAAAAATGCGAGAGCGATGAATTTACGGATCTCACGGATATCGCCCTCACCTTCCGGGAGCTGGCCGACTGGCTGAAAGCGGAGGAAATCGACCCGGCCGAAAGCGCACCCGCGGCGTTTGAACCCGCCGCCGCGCAGCACGGCGCCATGTATCCGGTGGTGGGCGGCATGAATAAAACGCTGGAGGATTACGGCATTCCCAATCTCGAACTGCTCGCCATGAGCGGACTCGATACCGTGTTCCAGACCCTGGAGAACCTCGACACCGAAGCGCTGGACGTCCCCGTATTCCTGGAGGCGCTCGCCTGCCCCGGCGGCTGCATCGGCGGGCCGCAGACCAGTGCCCGGCAGGCCCTGCTGGCCGGCGAGCTGGCCGTGCGCCGCACCGCCAGCCCGAAAGCGCCGAACGCCCCGGCCGACGCGGTCAGCCATACCTTCACGCCGACACCGCCCGCCGCGGCGGAAACCGCCGAGGCGGATATGGCCAAAGCACTTGAGCGCGTCGGAAAATTCAAGAGCGAAGACGAACTCAACTGCGGCGGCTGCGGCTACGAAACCTGCCGGAATTTTGCCGAAGCACTGCTCAGCGGTACCGCCGAGCCGGATATGTGCCTCTCCTATCTTCGAAAACAGGCGCAGAAAAAGGCCAATGCCCTGCTGCGCTGCATCCCATCCGGCGTGGTCATTGCCGATGCATCGATGCGCGTGATTGAATGCAACGAAAACTTTGCGCGGCTCGCCGGCGAAGAAACCCTGCTGGCCTATCAGGCACGGCCGGGCATGGAAGGCGCTGACCTGCGGAAAATCCTGCCGTTTGCCCACCTGTTTGAAACCGTGAACCGCTCGGGCAAAGAGTATCAGACCGATACGCTGCGGTTTGAAGACCGCCTGCTCAAAATCACAATTTTCCCGATCGAGCCCGGCCAGACCGTCGGCGGCACCCTGCTCGACGTCACCCAGACGGAATACCGGCGCGAACTGATTGCGCAGCGCGCGCGCGAAGTGATCGATAAAAATATGGCGGCCGTGCAGGACATTGCCTGCAAGCTCGGCGAGCACATGGCCGACACCGAAATCCTCCTGCGCTCCATTGCCGATGACTATGCCGATGCACCGAAGGAGAACGGCGGCGCATGACGAACCTCTTTACAGAGCTGGAGTTTCACCAGATCCGCAAGGCCTCCGAGCATACGGCCGGCGATGCCTTCCTGGTGCATAAGGACGCCGAGAGCGGCCGCCTGCTGGCGGTGCTGTCCGACGGACTCGGCAGCGGCGTGAAGGCCAATATCCTGGCCAATATGACCGCCAATATGGCGATCAAATTTGCCGAAACCTATACCGACTTTGTGCATTACGCGAAGGTGATCATGAATTCGCTGCCGGTCTGCCAGGTGCGTAAAATCGCCTATGCCACCTTCACGGTGGTGGACAGCAGCCCGGACGGCACCGTGCAGGTTGTCGAACAGGGCAACCCGCCGTTCATCCTGCTGCGCGGCGGCCGCGCCGTTGAGGTGGAGGCGCGCGAGTTTTCCGGCGGCGGCGATGACTACCGCAAACTCCGCGTCAGCCGCTTTACCGCGGAGCCGGAAGACCGCATCCTCTTTTTCAGCGACGGCGTCACCGAAGCCGGCATGGGCACCAAAGCCTACCCGCTGGGCTGGCGCTCCGAACACTGCACCGCCTTTTCGGAGAAGCTGATCCAACAGGATGAAAAGATCTCCGCCCGGCTGCTGGCGCGCTCGATTGTGCACGCCGCACTGCAGCGCGAGCCGGACCGCAAGGCCTACGACGACATCACCTGCGGCGTCCTCTATTTCCGCACACCGCGCAAAACCATCCTCGCCTCCGGACCGCCCTTTTCAGAGAAAAAGGACAAAGACTACGCCGATACCCTGCGGCGCTTCGACGGAACAAAAATCATCAGCGGCGGCACGTCAGCCGATATTGTTGCGCGCGAACTCGGCAAAACCATTCATACCGACCTGTTCCGCTTCCGGCGCTCTTTCCTGCCGCCGGTTTCCGAACTCGAGGGCATCGATCTGGTGACCGAGGGCATCCTGACACTGACGGAAACCCTCAACGTGCTGGAAGGCAAAAAAACCGCCCCGCAGGAAAATGCCGCCGGCCTGCTGAGCGAGCACCTCGTCAATTCCGACATCATTCATTTTCTGGTCGGCACCAAAATCAACCAGGCGCATCAGGACCCGAGCCTGCCGATCGAACTGGAAATCCGCCGCAGCCTGATGCGCCGGATTGCCGCCATTCTGGAAAACAACTATCTGAAAGAAGTAACGCTGGAGTTTATATGAAAACAGTCAACGTATCTGTCTGCACCGGCACCACCTGCTACCTCATGGGCGCCGCCCACCTGCTGACCTTTGATGAAGTCCTCGACCCGATCACGAAGGATCTGGTCAAATTTTCCGGTGCGCACTGTCTGGGCCTCTGCTCCGATGATGCCAACGGCACGCCGCCGTTCGCCAAGGTGAACGATCAGGTGATTGCCGATGCAACCCTCAACAAGCTGCTCGACGCAGTGCGCACAGAACTCGAACTGGAGATCGACTAAATGTTTCACGACAACAAAGCAAACCGGCTCCGCAAGGAAATCCTCGCCCGCGCCGCCCACGCCTTTTTTACAGACCAGCCCCACGAGGCCCTCAACCGCATTCCGCTCTCGATGCGGCCGAAGAATTCCAAGTCGTCGCGCTGCTGCATTTATAAAGACCGGGCGGTCCTGAAATACCGCACCATGGCTGCGCTCGGCTTCAGCGTGGAAAACGAAACCGATGAACTCAAACCGATCAGCGCCTATTATGCCGAAGCCCTCGAGCGCAACGCCCCTGCGGACCCGGTTTTAACCGTCATCGATGTGGCCTGCAGCGCCTGCGTGACCACGCAGTATGCCGCCACCAACGCCTGCAAAGGCTGCCTGGCCCGCTCATGCGAAACCGCCTGCCCGAAGGACGCCATTGAATTCCGCGACGGCAAGGCGTGGCTCAACCCGGACAAATGCGTGAACTGCGGCCTCTGCATGAAAGCCTGTCCGTACCACGCCATCATCCGCGTTCCGATTCCCTGCGAGGAAGCCTGCCCCGTCGGCGCCATTACGAAGGATCCGGAAACCGGCCGCGAAGAGATCGACCCCGCCAAATGCACCTACTGCGGCAAATGCCTGCGCGAATGCCCGTTTGCGGCCATCTCCGACCTTTCGCAGATGATTGATGTACTCAAGCTCCTGCCCAGCAGGCACGTGGTCGCCATGGTGGCGCCGTCCATCACCGGCCAGCTCCCCGGCACCCTGCCCCAGCTCGTGACCGCCCTGAAAAAGATCGGATTTTCCGATGTGGTGGAAGTGGCGCAGGGCGCCGACGAAACCGCGAGGCATGAAAGCGCGGAGTGGGCGGAAAAGATCGGCGCCGGCGAACGTTTCATGACCACCTCCTGCTGCCCGGCCTATGTGGAAGCGGTGGACAAGCATGTTGAAGCGCTCAAGCCGTTTGTTTCAGACACGCCCACGCCCATGGCCTTCACCGCCGCCGGCGTACGGGCAGCAAATCCGGAAGCGGTTACCGTATTCATCGGCCCGTGCATTGCCAAACGGGTGGAAGCGCAGAAAAACCCCGAGGTGGATTTTGTGCTCACCTTCGAAGAGCTCGGCGCCATCCTGGTTGGAGCCGGCATGGATGTGCTCGAATGCGAAGAGGCGGAACTCGCACATATCCCGTCGCGCGCAGGACGCGGCTTTGCCGCCAGCGCCGGCGTGACCGATGCCGTGAAAGCCGCCGCCGCGGACGCCTCGGCCATGACACCGGTGATCGTGGACGGCATCGACAGAAAGAGCATCCTGCAGATGAATGTCTGGGCCACGAAAAAATGCCCCGGAAATTTTGTGGAAGTGATGTCGTGCGAGGGCGGCTGCATTGCCGGGCCGGGAACGCTGGGCAATCCGAAGATCGCACTGCGGGAGCTCAAAAAGCTGCTCGACGAAAGCCCGCCGCTCAGCGCGGCGCCGGCCGCCGAGGAATAACTACTCCACATTCAGGCCGTGTTTTCGGAACACGGCCGCGAATGCCTCCACCTCGGCCGCGCTCGGCTCCCAGGTCTCGGACAGGCGGTACGGCAGCTCGTACTCCTTCCATTTCCACTCGCCCATCTTGTGGAAGGGAAGGAGTTCGACTTTTTCGATGTTGCCTTTTTCCGCCGCCCACTGCGCCAGCTTATCCAGACACTGGGCGCGGTCGTTGAGGCGCGGCACAATGACATAGCGCATCCAGACCGGCTTGCCGATTGCGGCCAGGTATTCCGCGAATGCCATGGTGTTTACATTCGACTCGCCGGTAATGATCTGGTGCATGTTGGCGTTGACGCTTTTGATATCGAGCAGGAAAAGGTCCGTCAGGTCGACAATCCGCTTTACCGTTTCGGTGATCAGCGTAAAGCCGCTCGTATCGACCACCGTATGAATCCCCTCATCCCGGCAGAGCAGCAGCAGCGCCTCCAGGAACCGCGGGCGGCTCATCGGCTCGCCGCCGGAAAAGGTTACCCCCCCGCCCGATGACTTCCAGAAATTGCGGTACTTCCGAATCTCGTCAAACATTTCGCCGGCGGTATATTCCTCGCCGCCGCCGAATTCCCACGTTTCGGGGTTATGGCAATAGAGGCAGCGCAGCGGACAGCCCTGCATAAACACCACGGTCCGCAGCCCCGGTCCGTCAACGGTCCCGCAGCTCTCAAATGTGCTGATCCGCCCGCGGACCTCTCTGGCTTCCTGTAAAGTCATGGAATGGGGAATATCGAATATCAAACAAGGAATGTCGAACTCCGAAGGCCTTCTTCACTCGACATTCGCCTGTTCAATATTTTGCGGTTCCTGCCTACATCCGTTCGTGGAACGTACGGTTGATGACGTCGAGCTGCTGTTCGCGGGTCAACCGCGTGAAGTTTACAGCATAGCCCGAAACGCGGATGGTCAGCTGCGGATAGAGCTCCGGATGCTCCATGGCGTCTTCCAGCATTTCGCGGTCGAACACATTCACATTGATGTGCTGGCCGGTTTCCATGAAATAGCCGTCAATCAGGCCGGTCAGGTTCTGCACACGGGTGACCTCCGTTTTGCCCAGCGCCTTCGGCACAATCGAGAACGTGTAGGAAATGCCGTCCTCCGCATCATCATACGGCAGTTTGGCCACCGAAGCCATCGAAGCCACGGAACCCTTCACATCGCGCCCGTGCATCGGGTTGGCGCCCGGGGCAAACGGCTCGCCGGCCTTACGGCCGTCCGGCGTGTTGCTGGTCTTTTTGCCGTAGACCACGTTCGATGTGATGGTCAGGATCGACATCGTCGGCTCGGAATTGCGGTAGGTCGGGTGCTTGCGCAGCTCAGCCATAAAGCCTTCCACCAGTTCACAGGCAATCCGGTCGACTCGGTCGTCGTTGTTGCCGTACGCCGGGAACTCGTCCTCAATTTCATAATCGACCGCCAGGCCGTCAGCATCGCGGATCACTTTGACCTTCGCATGTTTCATGGCGGAAAACGCATCGGCCACCACCGAGAGGCCGGCAATACCGCCGGCGAGCGTGCGGTGCACCTCTTTGTCGTGCAGCGCCATCTGGATGCGCTCGTAGGCATATTTATCGTGCATGTAATGGATCACGTTGAGCGTATTCAGGTAAAGCCCCGCAAGCCATGCCTGCATCTTCTTGAACTTTTCCATCACCTCGTCGAAGTCGAGGACGTCGGCCGTAATCCGGCCGAAATCCGGGCCGACCTGCTTGCCGCTCTTATCGTCCACACCGCCGTTGATTGCATAAAGCAGCGCCTTGGCCAGGTTGCAGCGCGCCCCGAAAAACTGCATCTGCTTGCCGATCGGCATCGCCGAAACACAGCAGGCAATACCGTAGTCATCGCCGAATTTCGGGCGCATCAGATCGTCGTTTTCATACTGGATCGTGCTGGTATCGATGGACACCTTGGCGCAGAAATTCTTAAAGTTTACCGGCAGCTTTTCCGACCAGAGCACGGTCAGGTTCGGCTCCGGCGCGGGGCCGAGGTTATACACGGTGTGCAGGAAACGCATGCTGCTCTTCGTGCAGAGCGGCCGGCCGTCAACCCCGACGCCGCCGAGCGATTCCGTCACCCAGGTGGGATCGCCGGAAAAGAGTTCATCGTAGGCCGGCGTACGGAGAAAACGGATCATCCGCAGTTTCATCACGAAATGGTCGATGAACTCCTGGGCTTCGCTTTCCGTGATGACACCGCCGGCCAGGTCGCGCTCGATGTAGATATCGAAAAAGGTCGAAACGCGGCCGAGCGACATCGCGGCGCCGTTCTGCTCTTTGGTCGCCGCCAGGTAGGCCAGGTAGGTCCACTGGATCGCTTCCTGCGCGGTTTCCGCCGGGCGGGAAATATCGAAGCCGTATGCGGCCGCCATCTCCTTGAGTTCCTGCAGCGCGCGGAGCTGTTCGGAAAATTCTTCGCGCTCGCGGATCACCTCTTCGGTCATCGACACACAGTTGGTTTCGGCTTTCTGCGCCTCTTTATCCTGAATCAGGAAATCGATGCCGTAGAGCGCGGGGCGGCGGTAATCGCCGATAATCCGGCCGCGGCCGTAGGCATCCGGCAGGCCGGTGACAATGCCGGCCGAGCGGGCGGCGCGCATTTCCGGCGTATAGGCATCGAACACACCGTCGTTATGCGTTTTGCGGTACTTTTTGTAGAATTCGTTCACCTGGTCGTCGAAGTGGTAGCCGTAGGCGTCGAGTCCCACTTCCACCATGCGCCGCCCGCCGTTGGGCATGATGCCGCGCTTCAGCGGTTTATCGGTCTGCAGGCCGACGATTTTTTCCAGCGGCTGGTCAATATAGCCCGGGCCGTGGGAGATGATGGTAGACGGCAGGCCGCTGTCGGCATCGAGCACGCCTTTGCCCAGTTCCTGCTTCATCAGGTCCGAGACGTTTTTCCAGAGGCGGTCGGTGGCTTCCGTCGCCGGCGCGAGAAACGAGCCGTCGCCTTCATACGGGGTGTAGTTGGCCTGAATAAAACCGCGGACATCCACCTGCTCCTGCCAGGCACCGCCCTTAAAACCATTCCATGCTTTATTTTCCATTATTGATCTCCTGCTCCATCGTTGGTGCGGAACATTTTCATGAACCGCGGCTGTAAAAATAAAATCACCAGTCCGCCGGCGATATTCCCGAGCGTTACCGGGATGAGATTACTGAATAAGGGCCTGGTCCAGGCCGAAAACGGAACGCCTTCGGCAAGCAGGCCGAAAGGGATTAAAAACATATTCGCCACGCAGTGTTCAAAACCGCACAGCACAAACAGTGTGACCGGGAAAAGGATGCACAGCATTTTGCCTTTCACATCATGCGCAAACAGCGCCATCACATACGCCAGCACCACCAGCGCGTTACAGCAGAAACCGAGCACCAGGTACTGCACAAATGTCCGCGCGGTTTTCGCATGCATCACCTTCAGGCTGATTTTGCCGAGAGCGGATTCTGCCAGGTCCGGGTCCGAGGCGGAATACAGCGCATAGGCCAGCACAATCGAAGCCACAAAATTCGACAGGTAAACCCAGCCCCAATTGCGCAGCACCCGCTTCCAGCTGAACCGCCGGCGGACCGCCCCCACACCGAGGATCATGTTTCCGGTAAACAGTTCTCCCTGCAGCAGCACCACCATAATCAGGCCCGCACAGAAAATGACGGCACCGCCAAGTTTGCCCGCGCCCGCCGCCTGTGCCACCAGATAGCCGTAAGCCGCCAGGCTGATGCAGACGCCTGCCAGCAGCCCCGCATGCCACAGATACGACCAGCTGCCGCTTGTTTTTTTATCCAGCACGGCCGAAAAACTGAATGCATATTCCTGATCGTTCAGCATTCGGTCGCCGCCGTTTTGGCTGTTATTCTCGTTATCTTCCACGGTTTTTGCCCTCTAGTCCGGTATTAAAATGAAGCGGCGATCTATATTCAAACCTGCATGATGATGCAACTTTTAATAAGATATTTTAATATCGATTTCGGCCTCCCCGCCCCTGCAGGGCTGCCTCGGCGGCAAATTTCCGAAGAAAAGGGGGCCGGCACCAAATCGAGCGGAATGTATCGATTGACGAATATCGATCTATCCTGCTACGCTCTGCCGCAATTATTAGGAGAATTTTTAATGAGTCAAATGGAACGTAAAACCGCCGGCGTGCCGACGCTCAAACGCCTGCCGCTCTACCTGCGGCTGCTGCGTAAAATGAAGGAAGACGGCGAAAATTATGCCTCCGGCACGGTGGTGGCCAAAGAGCTGGGCCTCGACCCCATCGTCGTCCGCAAAGACCTCGCCATCACCGGCGCGGTCGGCCGGCCCCGCCTCGGCTTTCCGATGGATGAGATTATTTCGGCCATCGAGGAGTACCTCGGCTGGTCCAACACCTCCGATGCCTTTCTCGTGGGGGTCGGCAGCATGGGCACTGCCCTGCTCGGTTATAAAGGCTTTGAGCAGCACGGCATGCGCATTGTCGCCGCCTTTGACAGCAACCCGGCCATCATCGGCACCACCGTACACGGAAAAACCGTGCTCGATGTCGCAAAAATGCCGGAACTTGCCCGCCGTATGCATGTGCAGATCGGCATCCTCACCGTCACCGCATCCGTTGCACAGGGCGTCGCCGATAAAATGATCGAAGGCGGCATCCGCGCCATTTGGAACTTTACGCCCACCAGCCTCGACGTACCCGAACACGTCATCCTCCAGCGCGAAGAGCTTGCCTCCAGCCTCGCCGTCCTCTCCCACCGCCTGCTGGTGGAAAACAGCCTGTAATCCCTTCAGGCCTCGCAGCAAAAAAGGCGTTCCGGAATCCCGGAACGCCTTTTGTTTTCGCCAGCCGGGAATGCTCAGGCCGGAAACAGGGCATCCTGCTCAGCACGCAGTTTTCGGGTGAGTGTTTCGGCCGGGCTTTCCACATCGTCATAGGAGACCGCCTGGTCCTTGGCGACATCGCGCTTCAGCACGCAGCCTTGAATCAATCCCTGCGGAATCAGGTTTTGCTGACGGACCACCTCATAATTCTCGCACTGTCCATAGTGCGTGTAGCCGCCGATACCGTCAAAGCAGCTTCCGGCCTTAAGGTCGGTTTTTGCAATGGTGATCACGTCCACTTTCGGCGCCTGCGCCTGCAGGACCGCATCGCGGAAGTCAACGACGCGGGCAATGGAGTTGGGTATTTCAAAGAAACAGAGATGATACGGCACATAGAAACTGTAAAGCGGGCCGTCACCCATTTTATACAGTTTAAGATAGCGCTCGGCGATAGATCCCTGCGCTGTACCGAGTACGAAGACGCCCGGGGAAGGCTTGGCCTTGACCACATAATCCACCACACCGCCGAGTTCGCGCAGGCGGTCGACATCGTAGCGGCCGTTGCGGCAGAGGTCATCGATATGCCCTTCATAGTCGCCGCCGAGCATGCCGCGCCTTTCCACGCCCATACCGACCGCATTGCCCACGCAGGCCTGTTCCATGGAGACTTTGGAACCGTCCGCAAAGCTTGTGACCATGTTGACGTTCTGCTTCCACTGCTCCGCCCAGCCCTGCTGCGTGGTCGGATTGCGGTATTCGTCCTGCAGGCCTTTGATGTTGCCGCAGACCAGCGGCTCAATGCCGATCCCCTTGACGAACCGGAACAGGTTCAGCTCAACACCCGGCTGGTCGCCTTCGCCCAGCGTGTAGATGACGCCGGCCTTGGCCGCTTTCTGCTGGAGAATAGAACCGACCGTGCAGTCCAGCTCCGCATTGAACGAGACCAGGTCTTTACCGCACTCTAAACTCTTCAATGCCAGCTCAGCACCGAACCCCACGTGCCCGGTCAAATCCACAATGACGTCGAGATTTCCGGCTTCACACAGCAGGTTGTGGTCCGAGGTAATCACCGGCTTACCGTCGGCAACCCTCTGCTCCAGGTCGACCAGTGTGCTCACTTCCGCGGCATCGTCGACGCCGGCATCGGAATAGCGCTTCGCCGCCTTCTGCAGCGTCCGGTTCGAAATGGCCGCCAGCTCCATGCCCGGCACGGAATTGACCACCTGATTCACGAAACCTTCGGCCATGGCACCGGCCCCGACCAGCCCGACTTTAATCGGGCAGCCGTCTTCTTCTCGCTTCTTCAGCTTTGTATCGATAATCAGCACGCAATCTCTCCTGTTATCAGCGGCCAGTTCAGATCCTGACTGCTGATGCATTCTACCGGCCGAGGCCAGTCTATATTAAAGACCGGGTCATCGTAGCGATAACCCCGGCTGTATTCGGGAGTATAAAAGTTATCCACCAAATAGTGCAGTTCAGTGTTGTCTTCCAGTGTCAGGAAGCCGTGAGCATAGTGTTCGGGAATATAGAGCATTTTCATATTCTCAGCCGAAAGCTCGATGCCGAAGTGCTGCAGGTAGGTCGGCGAATCCGGCTGCAGATCAATGACCACATCATAAACACTGCCGCGCACACAGCGCACAATTTTGGCCTCGGCCGCCGGAGTCTCCTGGTAATGCATGCCGCGGAGGGTGCCCGCACGGTGGTTGATGGAGGCATTGGTCTGGCAGATGGTGAAATCAATGCCGCTGGAGGCGAATTCCCGCAGGCAGAACGTTCTAATCATCTGGCCGCGTTCATCCGAATACGGAAGCGGCACAACAACCAAGGCACCCCTTAATGGCGTTTGTTCAAAATGCAGTTTATTCATCGCCCATTCTCCCCTTTACCCCGCAACCTTTACAGCAAGCCCCAGTTCTTATCCTTTTCACTGATCACCCTAACCTCTTGCGGCCACTCGATCCCAATGACCGGGTCATTATACCGCAGGCCGCGCTCCGCAGCCGGCGTGTAGTATTCACCTACCATATAGCACGCTTCCGTTTCATCAGCCAATGTTAGAAAACCATGCGCAAAATTGCCCGGCACATAGACCATGGCCTGGTTCTCCGCCGACAGCTCCACCCCGAAATACTGTTTATAGGTCGGAGAATCCTCCCGCATATCGACCATCACGTCATACAGCGCGCCGCGGATACAGCGGACAAACTTCGGCTCCGGAGCCGGATCGGCCTGCCAGTGCATACCGCGCAGCGTTCCGGCCGCTTTACTGAACACCGTGTTCATCTGGACAAAATCCGGATCGATCCCGTGTTCCTCAAATTCCCTTCGGCACCAGGCCCGCGCATAATAGCCACGGTCATCTTCAAACGGTGCCAGCTTAATCAGCCACGCCCCCGGCAGCGGCAGCGGTTCAAATTTCATCGGTCAAAAATCTCCATATACTCGTGAATCTGTTTCCCGGTCAGTTCCTGCGGCGGGGCGCCTTCGTGGACCCCTTTATACCATTCAACCGTCCGGTCAACCGCCGAAGCAAACGGCCAGACCGGCTTCCAGCCGAGCAGACGGCCGGCCTTTGCAATGGCCAGGTTGAGTAGCCCCGCCTCATGCACCGCGTGCGGGTCGGACTGGTCCTCCCACGTCCCCGGCCAGCCGGTCAGCACCTGTTCCACCAACTCTTTCACCGAGCGGTTGGATTCCGGATCCGGACCGAAATTAAAGCCCGAACAGATCTCCTTCCAGGCAGCGGAACCGCGGTTTTCCGCCAGCTGCATACCCAGCACCAAATAGCCGCCGAGCGGTTCGAGCACATGCTGCCAAGGGCGTGTTGCCGCCGGATTACGCACGGGAACCGGTTTGCCGGCCGCCAGCGTCCGCATGCAGTCGGGCACAATCCGGTCAAGCGCCCAGTCGCCGCCGCCGATTACATTGCCGGCGCGGGCCGAGGCCAGCGAAACCCGGTGTTTCGTGCCGTAGTCATTCGGGTGAAAGAAGGAGCGCCGGTACGAGGAGACCACCAGTTCACAGGCACCCTTACTGGCGCTGTACGGATCGTAACCGCCCATCGGATCATCTTCATCATACGGGCGGTCCACCTCTTTGTTTTCATAGCACTTATCCGTGGTAATGATCACAGCATCGCACGGTTTTTCCAAAGCCCGCAGCGCATCCAGCAGGTGCACGGTGCCCATCACATTGGTATCAAAGGTTTCAATCGGGTGTTCGTAGGAATAGCGCACCAGCGGCTGCGCAGCTAAATGGAACACGGTGTCAGGCTGTACGGATTGAACAATAGCGGCCAGTTTATCCGCATCACGGATATCCTGAATATGATGCTCCAGCCGGCCGGCTAAGCCGAGCTGATCAAAAAGGGAAGGTTCTTCCTGAGGCTCCAGCGAAACCCCTGCCACATCCGCACCAAGCCGCAGCAGCCATTCCGCCATCCAGGATCCCTTGAAACCGGTGTGTCCGGTCAGCAGTACGCGCTTGCCGCAGTAGTGCTCTTTTAATCTGCTCATATCTAACGCTCGCCTCCCAAAACCATACCCTGCCGGAGTATTCGCCGCCGCTTAATTTCCCCCCTGCAGGTCCACCGAATCCCGGCGGATGACCTCAATTGTATTTTAAAAAAAATACCAAACAATATATTTTCGTTTACTAAAGCCAACAATGCCGTAGCATCATTTCAACAGCTTAACAATACATACCCAACTGATTTCTACTCACCGCTGACTGCAGTGCCTCTTTGTCATGGGCAGAAAAGTTCATTCGAAATGGAGTAAGTACCAGAATGAAAGTTCTTCACATACACTCGTCCGATGGATATGTCGGCGGATCCGGGGCTCATATCATGATGAACCGGCTGCATCGTGGACTGAAAGAAAACGGCGTTTCCTCAAAGATCATCTGTGCGCGCAAGAGCCCGGGTCACGAAGATGTCGTTGAAATTAAAAGATCAACTCCCACAAAGATGGCAGAACGGCTGCTCGGAGCCATTGCCCGCAGGCTGGGACTGAATGAACTGGTCCATTTCAGCTGCCTGTCCATTCAGCAGCTGCCCGACTTTGCCGATGCCGACCTGATTCATTTTCACGGTATTCACAGCGGTTTTTTCTCCTATCTGAGCCTTCCGAAATTCGCCAGGAAGAAAGCCCTGGTATTCACGCTGCACGATATGTGGTCGTTCACCGGGCACTGCACTTACAGCTACGAATGCGAGAAGTGGAAAACCGGCTGCGGCGGCTGTCCGCATCCGGAAGATTATCCGCCGATCCGGCGCGACAGCACCCGTCTGGAGTGGAAGCTGAAAAAATGGGTTTATGGCAGGTGCCGCATAGACATTGTATCCATCAGCGGCCGCCAGAATGAGATGCTCAAAGAAAGCATGCTGGCACATTTTCCCATCCATCAGATCAAAAATGCCATTGAAACCGATATCTATCACCCTATGGACCGGGAAAAATGCCGAACGGAACTGAACATACCTTCGGACCGGAAGGTCATCATGTTCGGCGCAACCAATATGACGCGTTACGCAAAAGGCGGCGACCTGCTGGCCGAGGCGCTGAAGCTGCTGCCCGAAGCAGTGAAAGAGCAAGTGATCCTGCTGAGCTTCGGTCTCGGCGGCCAGGCCCGGGCCGACGATGCCGGCATACCGTGCATCGACATGGGTTATGTAAACGGCGATGAAAATAAAGCCCGGCTCTATTCCGCTGCCGACCTGTTTGTTCTTTCGAGCCGCGCAGAAACCTTTGAACTTGTAACGCTTGAGTGCATGGCCTGCGGCACCCCTATGGTCTCCTTTCCCGTGGGAGCCGCCGCCGAGATGGTCAAACCCGGAGTCACCGGTTATCTGGCAGAACCGGAAAATCCTGAGGACCTCTGCCGCGGAATCATTACGCTGCTCGAAGACGATGCCGGACGCATGCAGATGGGAATCAATGCCCGCAAGCTGGCAGAAACAGAATACAGCCAGGCCGCCCACGTACAGAACTACCAGAATCTCTATGCCGAAATCCTGAACCGGAAAGCAGGCAGCCCAACTCCGGCTCTTCCGCGCTCCTGAACACCACTTAGGCTGAGCCCTGAAACCTCCCGGCGACTTTAGTCAAATAGTAAGGGCTCGACATGCGGCAAAGCGGATACGGCAGCGAAATCCCCCACGCGATTATGCGGTCTCTCAACGGCAGCAGCGGAAAGAACCGGCTGCGCGGTGAAATAAAATTCTGCTGCTGGAAAACTGCGTACAGTTTCTTTAAATCAGCATCCGGATCATTTTCGAGATGCCACAGTATGGATTTGATGAAAATGAATACCGCCTTTGCAACCAGACGTTTTTTTTGCCCGGTGCCGACCTCAGGCACCCTCCGAACGTCCTCCTGCATAAAACCAAGAATGCGGAGATAAATGTTCAGCCTACGTGCGATATAGGAACCGGATGTGATCGAGTTGGGATTATCCTGCCTGTAGTGGTAAGTCACTTGCGCACCAGTAAACATCCGGTTTGTGCAGCACATCAGCCGAAAACACCAAAGCTGATCCTCATCCTGCAGAAGCGACTCCTCAAAATGGAGGCCGGATTCCCTGAAAAAATCATGCCGGATTAATTTATTCCAAATAAAAACAGGGATCTTTCCATTGCAGTATGCCGCCAGCACTTCCTCATTATTCCCATAGAAGTGGTCAGCATCCGCCGTTTTGGGATCCAGCCAGCGGTCTTTTTTTGAAGAATAGTATTCCCCTGTACCGCAGGTGACATCGGCATCGTGTGCCTGCGCCTGCAGCAACAGCTGCTCAAGCGTGTGCTTCTCGATCCAGTCGTCGCTGTCTATGAAATACAGATAATCACCCTCGGCGGCGGCCGCACCATGATTTCGGGAGGCCGAAACTCCGCGCGAGGCCGAATGTGAAATAAGCTCTAGGCTGATACCTGCAGGGCACTCCCCTTCAAGGAGACGGATCCTCTGCACAGTCCCGTCCGAACTTCCGTCATTAACGATTATGAGCTGAAGCGGGCGGTGCGTCTGGCTGAAAACCGAGTGGATACATTCATCCAGATAGTCTTCAGCGTTATAAACTGGAACGATGATGCTTATTTTAAGCTTTTCAGTCATCATCGTTCACCCCGAGTACTTACCGACGCATTATTTATTCCAGACTTTCCAGGGAGCTTTCCCCGATGCCCAGAGATCCTCCAGCACGTTCTTATCTCGCAGGGTATCCATCGGCTGCCAGAAATCGGCATGCCGGTAGGCCCCGAGCTGGCCCTCTTCGGCCAGGCGCTGCAGCGGGGACTGCTCCCACGGCTCCAGGTCGGAATCGATATAGTCGAGAACCTGCGGTTCGAGCACAAAAAAACCGCCGTTAATCCACGCGCCGTCGCCCTGCGGTTTTTCATGGAAACTGTTTACCTTAAGATCTTCATCCTGCAGGCTGAACGCGCCGAAACGGCCCGGCGGCTTGATGGCGGCCATCGTGGCCAGCAGGCCGCTCTTACGGTGGAATTCAATTTCCTCGGCAATATTGATATTCGATACGCCGTCACCGTAGGTCATGCAGAAGGTTTCGTCGTCGAGATACTGCCGCACACGGCGCAGGCGCCCGCCGGTCATGCTCTCCAGCCCGGTATCCACGCAGGTGACCCGCCACGGTTCCATGCGGGAGCGATGCACCTCAACCGAATTGGTGCCGAGATCAAATGTGATGTCCGCCTCGTTCATATAGAGCTTGGAAAAGTATTCCTTAATCGTGTGCCCTTTGTAGCCGCACGCAATGATGAAATCCGTGATGCCGTAATGGGCATAAATTTTCAGGATATGCCAGAGAATGGGCTCCGGACCGACCTCCACCATCGGCTTCGGACGGATTGTACTCTCTTCGCTGATCCGTGTACCGAATCCGCCTGCCAGAATTACAGCTTTCATTTCACAACCCTTCGTGGTCAGTTATTTTGGTTATGCGCACTCTCAGAGCCGCGTTCAGCCGGTCCGCATCCTAATCGATCCGCGCCGGCGCATTCATATTTTTCCGTCACCGTCTGCGCCAGTTTCGAATGGCCCATAATCCCGACATGGTCACCCTCCAGGACATGGGGTTCAAAACGGCCCGTGCACAGTTCAGCGAAACCCAGGTACGGATCGGCCCACCAGCCGCTGAGAGCAAAATAGCGGCCGATAGCGCACGCCGAACGGAAGTACAGCATATCTCCGCTGTAGGCGCGGCCCTTATACTTATGGGCCGCCCGAATGAGCATCTCGCGGCAGTAGCTTTCCCGCAGCTCGTAAGGAATCGTTTCGCCCCGGGTCAGAATCCGGTTAATCCGTTTCATCTGCCTCTTCTTCTGTAAACGGATCCGCACGCCTTTCGCCCGGCGGATCAGCGGCAGCAGCCCCGGCACGCGCCGCAGCTGCTTGGAAAGCCCGCCGGGCATCTGCATGGCAGAAAACACCGGCGCTTCTTCAGGGCCCCGGGGAATTTCGCACAATCCGTTCATTTCCCCCATCAGGCGGTTATAAAGCGCATGGTCCGCCGGATTATCCCACGGCTCTGTCGGAAAATAGGTTGCGGCGGCTAGGTTCGGACTGTCCACTGCAAACAGCGGATCGAGCACCTCGACGCCCGCTTCCCGCAGCATTTTCACCATCTCAAGCATAATGAGTCCGCCGATGCAGTATCCACCCAAGCGTACCGGCCCGCGGCCGTGGAATGAAATCAGTTCGTCGGCATAGGTGCGCGCCATGTTTTCAACATGGCCGGGCCCGGCCTTACCATCCCAGCCCAGCCACTGAAAACCGTAAATGGGCATGTCGTTCCCGAGCTGCTCCGCAAAGCCCCCGAATACGAGCAGGTTGCCGAGCCCGCCATGCACCAGAAACAGCGGGGTCTGCCCCGCACGCCCCTTGCGCAGCCGCTTCAGTGCACGATAAGCCGAGAGGTCATCATGGTTCCTGCCGTCAATCACCGCCGCCAATTCACGCACCGTAGGCGATTCCGCCAGCACAGCCAGCGGCAGCTCGGCCCCAAATCCTTCGCTGATGCGCTGGAACAGATAAACCGCACGCAGCGAATCGCCGCCCAACTCAAAAAAATCGGCGGCAGCGGGAATCCCGCTGAACCCCAGCACCCGGCCGAACATCTCCGCCAGGCGCTCTTCGGTTTCCGTGCGGTAATCCAGCGGCACATCGGCATAACGGCTGGTTAAAACAGACGGTTTCGGCAGGGCTTTCAGATCCGCCTTTCCGCTCGGCGTCAACGGCACCTCGTCGAGCGGCACCAGGAAAGCGGGCACCATATATTCCGGGAGCCGCTCCTGCAGGTAGTTCCACAGCTGCGGCACGTTTACCGCACCCGGCTCCTCTTCGGTGTAATACAGCACCAGCTGCGGCAGCTGCTCCCCGCTGTTGACCGTACAGGTCAGCGCCTGGGCAACTCCGGAAAACGCCGCCGCCAAATTATTGATTTCGCCGGGCTCAATGCGGTGCCCGCGGATTTTCACCTGCAGGTCGGCGCGTCCGTGAAACCGAATCGATCCATCCGGCTGATACGATGCCAAATCGCCCGTTTTATACAGAACCGGACATGCCGCATCTCCCTGCGGGTTCTGCACAAAAACCTGCCGCGTCAGGTCCGGCCGCCCCTTATAGCCAAGCGCCAGGTTCCGGCCGCCGAGATAGAGCTCGCCGATTTCCCCATTCTCCTGCAGCTCTCCCTGGGCCGTAAGAATCAGGGCCAGGCAGTTTTTAATCGGCCGGCCGATAGCCGGAAGATCAGCCCAGTCTGCAGGATTTCCGGTCAGGAGATTGGCGGTGATCACATGGGTTTCCGACGGCCCGTACTGGTTATCGAGCGTTGCTTCCTTTAAGTGCCTGAAAAAGGTCCGCATTTCGTCATCAATGCGCAGCTGCTCGCCGGCGGTAATGATTTCCGACAGCGTTTCGGGATATGTATTTCTGCGGTTTGCGGTTTGAACCAGCGAACGCAGGGCAACATATGGCAGGAAAAGCCGTTCAATCCGCTGGGCGGCAATATACTCCAGCAGCTGCCCGGGATCGCGCCGGCACGCCTCGTCCACTAAAACGAGAGTTCCGCCCGATGCCAGCGTAGCGGCAATCTCCTGAAACGAGACGTCAAAGCTGATGCTGGAGTACTGCAGCACCCGCGCACCGGGCCTGAACGACACCCGCTCCAGCTGCCACTCAATCAGGTTCGCCAATGCCCGATGGGGCATCTCAATTCCTTTGGGCCGGCCCGTTGACCCCGATGTAGAGACAATATACGCCGTGTCTTCTGCGTTCACCTCATCGGCCGCCGTGAGCGGCTCAAAGCGTTCGAGCAGCGGCAGGATGTCCCCCCACTGCCAAACCAGGGGAACTTCCAAAGACCAGCCGCAGGCTTCATGCACGAACAGGGCCCGCATACCGGCATCCTGAACCATCGTTTCCAGCCGTTTAGACGGATAGGCCGGGTCCAGCGGCACATAGGCCGCACCCGCCCGAAGGATTCCGAGGATCACCGCAATTTGCTCCGCCGACCGGTCCAGCATCACCCCCACCGCATCGCCGCGGCCAATGCCGTGCGAGGCCAGAAAGGCCGCGATTCGGCCGCTCAGCAGACCGAGCTCCTGATACGTGAGCACCTCGCCTTTAAAGAGAACCGCCTGCGCGCCTGAATACTTTTCAAAGGCAGCCAGAAGCCAGCCGTTCACCGTTGGGTGTATCGGCGGCTCAATCTGTCCGGATGCGGCTCCGGCGCTGTCGACTTGTTTACACATTTGCTTATACAGAAATATCTTCCATTACCTTTGAACAAACTGCATGACCTTGCCGAGGTTTTTCCACACAAGGGTATGGATATGCCCGATCCGGTTCCGGCGGATCACATCCCAGTCCTCGCGCGACTTGGTGAGGATATGCTTCAGGCTGCGGTTGCTGATGCCGCCGACCCGCATTTTGACCAGCACCATCATCAGGTACGCCGGCTCCACATTGTATTTTCCAAGCACACGCATCATAAAATCATAGTCGGCAGCACAGCTGTACTTCGTATCAAAATATTCACCGTTCGGGAGTTTCGCCCGCTCATAGATCTCCCGGCGCAGATAAAACGTCGGATGCGGCGGCATCCAGCCCCACTTCAGTTTGCTGTGGCGGTAGATGCCGCTCGTCCAGTGGCGGACCAGCCCGAACCCGCCGCTGCTGAGCGGCTTCACATACTGAAGATCCCCGTAGACCGCATCGGCCCCGGAGTTTTTCAGAGCACAGCCGATGCGGTACAGCACGTCCGGTGCGCCGAGCACATCGTCGGCATGCAGGAACCCGACAAAATCGCCGGTTGCCATGCGCACCCCTTTATTGAGCGCATCGTAGATTCCGTTATCCTTTTCCGACACGCATTGGTCCGGCTGAAAGTCCTGCTGTTCAACCAGCTCCATCGTCCGGTCCGTCGATTTGCCGTCCACCAGAATCCATTCGATATCATCCCGCGGAACGGTCTGTTCGCGCAGCGACCCGACCGTATCCAGTATGCTCGCTTCCGAGTTATACGTTGCAGTGATGATCGAAAACTTCATGAATCAGGCGCTCCACTCCCGGTACCACGCAACAAACTGTTCCAGCCCGGACTTCAGGCTGGTGGTCGGCTGATAGCCGAGTTTGGTTTTTGCCGCCTCAATATCCGCATAAGTAATCGGAACATCGCCCGGCTGCATCGGCAGCATTTCCATCTCCGGTTCAACACCCAGCGCATCCCCGAGATAGCGGATCATATCCATCAGCAGCTCCGGCTGGTTGTTGCCCAGGTTGAATATTTCATACGGCTCCAAACCGTCCGCAAACAGCGAGGCCATGACGCCCTGGACAATGTCGTCAATATAGGTGAAGTCGCGCTTCATATCGCCGTGGTTAAACACCTTGATCGGCTTGCCCTTAAGCATCGCGTCCGTGAACAGCCAATACGCCATATCCGGACGCCCCCACGGACCGTACACCGTGAAAAACCGCAGCCCGACCGACTGAAAACCGTAGAGATGCGTATACGCATGCGTCATCAGTTCATTCGCCTTTTTCGTGGCGGCGTACAGACTGACCGGATTATTCACCGGATCGGTTTCGCTGAACGGCACCTTTTTGTTGCCGCCGTAAACGCTCGAGCTCGAAGCATAAACCAGGCGGTCGATGCCGTAATTCCGGCAAGCTTCCAGAATATTCAGGTGCCCCGCGAGGTTCGACTGCTCATAAGCGTGCGGATTTTCCAGCGAATAGCGCACCCCCGCCTGCGCGGCCAGGTGGCATACCCGGTCGATCGGGCCATCCTTAAACAGCCGGTTCACCCCGTCACGGTCCGCCAGGTCAACGCGGTTTCCGCAGTAGCCGGCCCGCTTCTCCAGCAGCGCATGGCGCGCCTCCTTCAGCGCGACCGGATAGTAATCATTAAAATTATCCAGCCCCGCCACCTCATGCCCCGCATCCAGCAGGGCATGCGCGACGCGCGAACCGATAAAGCCCGCTGTTCCTGTCACTAAAATTCTCACAAGGTCTTTCCCTTTCCAGACTGGATAAACCGATATTCCAGCACTTTAAGATCAATCATATATTCATACATCGACCGCATGATCGAATACCGCAGGCCGGGCAGGCCGTCAAGCAGTCCCAGCCGGACAACGTAGAGATAAAAAAACATCAGCAGCGGACGCCCCGGCATTTTATACGCCAGCGTCTTCATCGCCCGGCGGCGCACCGCATGGTCTTTCGCCAGGAAATCGGCAAAGGAAATCTTTTCCCGAATCTCATTCACCAGGTCCTGCGCCTCCATTGCAGCATACTTATTATGCCGGTCAAACCAGTGCCCCACGCCGTGCGAAAACGGATAGTGTATAATGTGCCCGCCAAGCTGGCCCGTTTTGCCGTCCACCACCGCAACCGGATTCACCAGGCGCTCATAGCGGATTTTTTCCGGGCGGAACACCCGCGGAATCCAGGTGGGATACAGCTGGGAGCGCTTCAGCCAGCGGCCCATAAAATAATCTTTGCGCCGCACCTGAAAAGCCGAGAAACCCTCCCCCTTGGTTTCCAGCTCGGCCAGTTCCGCTTTGAGCGCATCGTCGCACACTTCATCGGCATCCGTATAATAGACCCACGGGTGTTTGAACGTAATATTCTCCACCCCCCAGTTCTGGTGTGCCGACCAGTTGTCAAACTTCCGCTGGACCACCCGCGCACCGAGCTGCTCGGCAATCTCGACCGTCCGGTCGTCACTAAACGAATCATAGAGAACAATATCATCCGCCCAGGAAACCGACTCGATGCAGCGCTCAATATTGATCTCTTCGTTCTTCGTCAGGATCAGGATGGAAACAGGAATCATGATTTCGGTCCGCTCTTCATTTCTCTTTTTTTCAGCACCCGGGCCGGATTGCCGGCGGCCACGCTCCACGAAGGAATATTTTTCACCACCACGCTGCGGGCCGCCGCCACCGCCCCCTCGCCGATCTCAACCCCCGGGCCGACAAAAACATCCGCGCAGATCCACGACTGCCCGCCCACCCGGATTTCCGGCGTCAGCAGCGGCAGCTCCGGATCGGTATAGTCATGCGTGCCGGCGCACAAATGCGCCCGCTGCGAAACCGTGGCCTTTTCTCCAATGCTGACGTTCCCGAGGTTATAAATATAGGCGTGCTCGCCGATCGCAGACCAGTCGCCGATCTCCAAATTCCACGGAAAATAGATCACCGCGGAATTTGAAACATTCACCGACCGGCCCACCTTCGCACCGAACAGCCGCAGCAGCCCCCGGCGGAGGCCGTAGCACGGACGCGGCGAAAGGCGGAACAGCACCTTTCCACCACCCCATGCAATCCGCATGAGCTGCACGCGCAGCGGATATTTCCGCGCCGCCCGGTTCCTCGATATATCCAGACCGTCCATTAATCAAATCTCATGCATTCCGGCGGATGCTCTCCCGACAAGCACCACGCATAAACCTGCCGCATCGCTTCGGCGATCCGCGGCCACGTAAATTTTTCTTCAACCAGGGCTCTTCCCCTGCCGCCCATCTGCCGCAGTTCATCGGAACACATCGCACCCAGCTGTTCAAGACCCGCCGCAACCGAAGCGCTGTCCGGCTCAATCCGAACCGCCGCCCCCGCGCTGAAGCCTTCCGGCAGATTGCAGAATTCGGTCATCAGCACCGGCAGCCCATAAGACCACGCCTCTAAAACCGACATCGGCAGTCCCTCGGAATAAGACGGCAGCACAAAAGCATCCGCCTCACGCAGCAGCCGGTCCTTCTCGTCGCCGTACTTCGACCCCACAAACGACACCGACTGCCCGATACCCAGCTCCTTCGCCAGCACGTTCAGTCCGCCCTCATGGCCGCCGTCGTCCCAGCCCGCAATCGTCAGTTCCCACGCCGCGGCCATCCCCTTCGCCGACGCCCAGCCGCGCAGCAGCTCTTCAATCCCCTTCTTCGGATGAATCCGTCCGATGAACAGCAGCTTCTTCCGGCCCCGTTCCGCAAAGCTTCGCTCCTTCATCTCCGGCAGCTCAACGCCGTTGGGAATCACCGCCACCGGATTTTTCAGGCCGTAGGCCCGAATCGATTCATACTCCGAATCACAGAGCGCGTGGATGCACGCGGCGCGCCGCAGCGATTCTTCAGCAAACAGCAGGCCCACCAGTTTCTTTTTCCAGCGCGACTGCGAAAGCGCCCACGGATCCAGCATGCCCCGCGGCGAAATAACCACCGGCCCCCCGTTTTTTTTCTGCCACCGCAGCGCCGCCCACTGGCGGTCCAGCCAGATCCCCTGTACATGGAGAAGATCTGCATCGGACTCATCCAGCAGGGTGCGTATCTCGCGCGAGGCCGCCAGCGGCCCGCGGCCGGGATGCAGCACCACCGGAACCGGATCCCAATGGTGCAGGTCGGCCGCAGTACTCTCATCTTCATTACTCAGCAGGCGCATCGTTTCGCCCTGGCGCTGCAGTTCCTGCGTCAGCCAGCGTACCGAATAAAAGAGACCCCCGGCTTTGCGCGAAGCCTCGGAAAGCATATCAATTTTCATGTCTCGAGCTCGCTGATCATAAAACGGGTCTTTCCGTTATCATTCACCTCAATCGCGCCCTCCACAAACCGCAGGGCAACCTGGCCGTGCAGCACCGCCTTCAGCCGGTCTTCAACGGCCGCCAGAACCGGTTTCATTTCAGCACCGGGCAGCGGTTCATATGTAACCGTGATGGAATAATCCTTCGCCTGCCTCACCTGAAAGGTCTTAATGGCATCGGGATAGCCGCGGAAAATACCGCCCATCGCCTCCCCGGCAACATAGCCGCCGCCGGGCAGGTGGATCTTATCCGAAATCCGCCCGTCCACATAGTCCATCAAAGGAAACGGCCGCCCGCAGGCGCAGCGGTTCGGCAGCAGCCGGCCGCGGTCGCCGAGGCGGTAGCGCAGCAGCGGAAAAGCATAATTCGTCAGGTCAGTCACCAGCAGGTCGCCGTACTGCCCGCAGGCTACCGGCGCCGTACCGTTCACCACATCCACATGCCGCACATCCGTGCCGATATGCATACCTTGCTGCCGGTTGCATTCCGCGGCAATCCAGTAAAACTCGCACGAACCGTACTGCGTATAGACCGGCGTCTGCAGCACCTGCTGCATAAACGTCCGCTTGCCGGCAGCCAGCGGTGCGGCCGTTGTCCAGACCGCCTTCAGGGCCGGCAGGGAATAATTCCGCTGTTCGATAAATGCGGCGAAAACGTCGAGTGCCCCGACATACCCCACCAAATAGACCGTCTTCTGGGCGCGAAGCCGGCGGTAAAAAGCCTCCATTCCCGCGTCATCCATATCCAGCGCCCGAATCCAGCTGCGCCGGGTCGGCCACAGCATCACCTGCTGCAGCCGCTGGGCATGTTCCGGCGGCACCGCACGATAGAGATAAGCCGCATGGTCGGAAATATCCACATTCCACCAATGCAGCATCCGCCACGAAAGTTCCGCCACCGGCGCGTCTTTATGATACCAGGTTTTCAGCGGCACACCGGTTGAGCCCCCCGTCGATGAAGTCTTCAGCTGCGCCGCCGAAAATCCGCGGCTGATCATCCGTTCTCCCGCCTCGCGGATTTCCTGCTTCTCGAGAATCGGGAGCTTCTGAAAGTCCTCAGGCGCCTTCAGGTCGCCGCGGGCAAAACCCGCCTGCCTGAGCTTCTCCTGGTAAAACGGATTCTTTTCAAACAGAAAATCGACGAGCGCCGCCCGCCGCCGCCAGTTGTACTCCGCCAGCTCGTCCGCCGACCACAACTCACGCGCCGTCAGTGCGCGGTAATTTGCCGCCCGTTTCGGTGCCAGTCCCCACTGCTTCAGCTGAAATATTTTCCGTTTCAAACCAGATCTCCTTCCAGTCCGCAAAGCGCCGTCACTAATCGTTCAGCATTGGCATCAGGCGTAAAAGCACTTAAATAAACCGCTTTTGAATACGCGCCGTGCGCCTCCAGCTTTTCCGGACATTGGACATACCGGTTCATGGCTTTGTAAAGAGCGGCCGCATCGCCGGCGCGGACCCGGTATCCGTTTTTGCCGTCATCGATCATGTGCCACGATGCCCCGCACAAATCGGTTCCAATGATAGGCAGCCCGAGCGAGGCGGCCTCGTTTTCCACCGCGCCCCAGCCATCGAACCGCGACGGCAGAACAAAGACATCGGCCGAACCATAGACCTCGGCAATACGGTCAATCGGATAGGCGCCGAGAAACAGGACGCGGTCCGCAATACCGAGCTCCTCCGCCATGCGCTCATACGCGCCGCCGCTTTTATCCATACCGCAAAGCACCAGGCACCAGTCGTCGGTTTCCAGTTTACGGAATGCTTTCAGCAGCAGGTCCACCCCTTTTCTTTTCATCAAAGCACCGACCGCCGCAAACACTTTGCGGCCGCAGGCAAAGGCCTCGATCTTTTCTGACCTGCCGAGATCCGGCAGCGGTTCGGGCACATAAAAAAGATGCTTCAGCCGCTTTTGATCTACCCCCATGGTGCGGAAAGACCGCGTCGCCATGTCGCCCTGGCCGAAAACGAGCACCGCATGTTTCCGCATACAGCTCCCATCCTTGCGCTTCAGCTTCAGCATAACCGGATGCAGCAGCCGGAACAGGTTCATGCGGTAGCCCAGCGCTTCGGCCAGCCGGATTCCCGGTGCTTCCGACCAATGGCACCACCGAACGCCGTGCTCGCAGAAATAGTCGATCAGCTCACGCGATATATAGCTGCTGATGATATGAATGCGCTCGCGCCAGTCTGGAACAAACTCCAGGCGGCCGACCGCGGTCGGTGCGCAAGAGGTTTCGTGTTCATACGGTTTAAAGTCATGATCGCTCCGCCAGCCCTGGGCCGCGCGGCGGTCTGAGACCCCCTTCATATAGCATACCTGCAGATCCACATCCGCACGGCGCGCGAGCGCCGCAAAAAAAGCACTCTGGTAGTGCGAGGGAACATCCATCCATATACAGATCTTAACCATGCTCTGCCGCCCCAGCTGAAAGTACCTTGTTGTAAACGTCCATCACCAAATCCGCCGCTGCTTTCCATGAATATTTTACCTCAGCAGCCGAGCGGATCTTAACAGCATCCTCCCGCCTGCCAAGCATCCGCTCCACCGATGCCGCCACGGCTTCGGGGGAAGCACCGTCCGCAACCGCTTCCGCCTGGAATTCCTTCAGCAGGGCAGTCGCCCCGCCGCCCCTGGAAACCGGAAACGCCAGAATCGGCAGGCCGGCCGCCACCGCCTCCAGAATCACCAGTCCAAACGGCTCAAAATGCGATGTAAACAGATATCCGTCCGCCGCGCGGTAGTATGCCGCCGGATCGGCCGCGGAACCCGCCAGCACAACCCGGCCGGCATCGATGAGCGCCTGCATCCGGCTCTTCATGCCGTCGTATTCCGGGCCGTTCCCGACCACCACGAGCACGACATCATCCGGCAGGCGCGAAGCCGCGTATTCGATCCGGTCAGTACCCTTCATGGCCTGGTGCAGGCGGCCGACCCACAGCACCATGCGCCGGTCTGCCGGCAGGCCCAGCTCTTTGCGCAGCCTTTTTTTCTCCGCGGCATCCGCCGGCGGAAACCGCGAAAAATCGACGCCGTTCGGCACCAGGTGTATTCGGTCCGACGGAAAACCGGCGGCCGTCCAGGTTTCCTGGGTATGCCGGGAGATGGCGCAGGCCGCCGCCGTTGTCCGCTTAATGAGCGGCCACGCCAGCCGGCCTTTAAAGCCGGAGGAGACCGGCGGCGGCAGATGCGTATGGGTGATAACGGGAACAGACAGCGAAGCATAGGCCAGCCGGGGCCATAGAATCCCGTCGTGCGAATGAATCAAATCCGGCGCCAACCGTTTGACGGCCTGCCGAAGCCGGACCATTCCGGCCGGTGCCTGCTTTGACGACGCAATGCCCAAATGAACCGCATTCGGCGCAAACAAGGCCGAAATATGCCCCGCCCCACCGTAGAGAAACAGCACCCAGACATCGAGCCCGGCGGCGCGCTGCTCACGCACCAGCGCCTCAACCACCCGCAGCGACCCGCCGATATCCGGATCATCGCGCTGGCATATATGCAGAATCCTCACTTCGACTCTCCGGTGTTTATCTGCTTCTTCAGGCCTGCCCCCATCTTCTCCAGCATGGCCCGGGAACGGTCCGCCCAAAAGATGCCGTCGGCCGGAGCACGCTCCACGCCGGCAGCGCACAGTGCTCGGGCCAGCCCGGCAGTAAATGCCTCTGCGGTGTCACAGACCGTCACGCGCCCGCGGAATCGGTTCACCTGATCGCAGGCACTGGTGGCAATAATCGGCATTCCGGCTGCCAGATGATCGAACAGCCGCATCGGCGAGCAGTGCAAATTCATATCGCTTTCAACATAGGGAATGAGCCCGGCATCCAGCGCCTGAAACCAGCGGTGCAGGGTTTCATGCGGTTTCGGGCCGACCGCCGCAACACGGGGGTGCTGCAGCAGGCGGTTGAGCGCATCCGGTTTTTCTTTCGGCAGCGGCCCCACCAGCAGCAGCGTGCCGGTTTCCTTCAAATCAGCACACCTTTCGAGCAGCTCGAAATCGAGACGGGCATTGATCCCGCCGATCACACCGACGACCGGCCGTTCCAGCGCAGGATCCAGAACCGTCCCGGCCAGGGGATCCGGTTGTGCAAAGCGCTCTTCCGTGGCATTCATGCTGACGTGGATTTTCTCGGCAAATCCGTATTCGCGCTTCGCGCGTTCCGCCAGCGCATCGGACACGAAAAAGGCATGGTCCACCAGGCCGAGAATTTGTTTTTCCAGCGCCGCCATGTTTTTCCACCCGCCGTATGTCCGGTAATCATCCGAAGCATAATAGACGCGGGTCACTCCTTGCGGAACCTGATCGAGCAGCGTTCGATAGTGCGGGCTTGTGACGACCACCGCCTCGATCTTCCGCCCGGCCACGGCCCGGCGGATGGCCTTCCACAGCAGGCGCTGACCGAGCCAGGCCGTGCGGGACGCCCAGCCGCGCGGCAGTTTCACGGGGAGTACATTCAATCCGTCGGCGGCGGTCGGGCCGCCAAAAGCCGGATGCGCAGCGGCAACGGCGGCATCGGCCGGAATCACGCCGAGCACCTCGGTCATTCCGGCCATTTCTGCAAACGGCCGGCGGCGCCATATTTCATTCACATCGCAAACAACAATCATGGCTGATCCTGCGGAAGCCCGGCTGCGGGCAGCCGCAGTACGGGCCATTGACTACGCCGGCTCTGGAGCCTGAATTCCTTCATATACTCGCGGAACCCCTCCCGATAGGATTTGCGGTGGATATTCTTCAGCAGCCGCAGCAGTGATGTGGTTTTCTCTTTCCGAAGCAGTTCCCGAATATGCCGGCGCGCCTGCTCTTCGAGCGCCGGGTCCTGAAGCAGGCGGAAGCGCATGTGCAGCCCGGATGCCGGAAAGAAATAGGGCCGTTCTTTCTGCATCTTCTGCGTAATACTGCCCGGCCAGACCCCGATAAAGCAGAGCTTTTCGCGCACGTGGACCACCTTCTTATGGAGGCGCGCATGAATCATGAAATCCCAGTCCGGTATGCGGGATTCCGAATCATAGCCGCCGAGTTCCTGGAACAGGGACCGCGTGAACAGGGAGCATCCAGGCATCGAAATATAGGTCGTTGCCCAGATATTTTCTCCGTAACCGGGCTCACGGGTTTCAACGGCTTGCGGCGCCGCGATGCTTCGGGCCAGTTCGGCCGGCTCGTCCCCGATGGTGTACTCCTCATGGTCGACCATCACGAGGGTCTGGTCATCCACATAGGGAACCGTCAGGGCCAGGCAGTCCGGATGAAGCAGGTCGTCGTCGCAGTTCAGTTTAATGATATTGTGTGCACACCGCTCCACGCACCGGTTTATGTTGCCGGCAAAGCCCAGGTTCTTTTCATTCCGGAAAACCTTCAGCCGCGGATCGCGGATCGAGGAGAGAACCTCCGCCGCCTTTACGCGCCCGGCATTATCCGACACCACCACTTCAAACTCCGGATAGCGCTGCGCCAGTGCATTCCTGCAGATGGTCTTCAGCAGTTCACCGCGCTCCTCACTCTCGAGATAGGTGATGATATAGATCGAAACAGGCGGCAGTTCAGCGTTCACAGATACACCTCAATTTCTTCTTTTCTCCGCAGCCGCCACGCAATCGACGAGCTGCGTCAGCCTCGATTTATAGGATTCCATTGTAAACATTTCCGCCTGCTTCAGTGCGCCCTCCGCAGCCTGCGTACGGCAGCGGCGGTCGGTAAGCATTTTGGCAAGCGCATCGGCCAGGGCCTTTGGGTTTCCGGAGGGCACACGTATGCCGGCGTCCGGGTTCAGGTCCACGCCGCTCTCCCGGGTGGCCACAACCGGGCAGCCGTTCGCCATCGCCTCGAGCAGCACGCCCGCCTGGCCTTCAGACAGCGACGGCAGCACAAAAACATCGGCCAGGGCATACTCGCCCTTCATTTCCTCCATCGGCACAGTCCCCAGGCAGGTCACCTGGTCTTTATGCTCCATCCATTCGATATCGGAGCGCTCAACACCGGCCGCCCGCAGCTCAAACTCCAGGCCGCGCTCCCGCAGCATCGCTGCGGCCTCGGCCAGGTAGTGCAGGCCTTTGCGCAGCGGCGCGCGGCCGGCAAACAGAATCCGGCCGGGTTCCGGCGTATTAATGGAAGAGCACAGGCTCAGGCTGCTTCCGTAGGGCGAAATATGGATGCGTTCGGCGCATTCCGGCATAAATTCACGAACGCCTTCGGCCACCCATTCGGAGGGACAGACCAGCGCATCGGCGGTTTCGAAGACCGCCCGCGAATGCTGATCGAGCACCTCTATCCATTCCCAATCGGGTGCCTTGCCCAGAAAGCGTTTTTCCTCCTCGGCAATAATCCGATTGGTGGAGGGGTGGACGAAGACATCCACGATCACCCGTGCGCCCTGTTTTCGGGCCCACCGAAGGAACCCGAGGCTTTCGCCGTACATCGAATAAACGACATCCGCCTTTTGAAGCCCCCACCGAATGTAGGTATCGCTGAGGTCCACCGCCGGATGACCGCGGACCATCGACAGGATATTGCCCTTATCGCAGGTGAAGATTTTCCGCCGCGGAATCCCCTGCGGCCGCCGGGCGGCAATGGCGCCGAGCGGCGGATGCTTCAGCCCGCACTTCAGCAGCAGCTTAGCCAGGCGGCCCATCGGGCTGTAGCTGGAGGCGTCGGTATAGAGCCCGGCAAGCATGCCCTCTTCCTCGAGCATTCTCGGAATCACATACCGCCGCCGCGCGCCGTTCTGACAGACCAGCACCTGCGGCGTCTCTTGTTTTTTTCGATTCATACCCGACTACCGTATCCCTTTGGAAATGCGATGCGCATCGTAGCAACTCAATGCCGCTTGTACACACTCTTCAACCAAAATCATGAAACTGCGTATTCTTGAAAAAAGGCTTGAGGCTGGATTCGTATATGGCACGGTTTTTGAAGTATGCACCGGGATACAGGTGAACCTCTTTGCCCAGCAGGCTCGCCGCCACGGATACGTGCAGGCGGTCTGTATGGACGACCCGGTAGCGGTTAATCTCCTTGAAGAAACCGTCGACGGGCGTGAGGTGATTTCCCTGCTTGCTGAGATCCACATTATCTTCCGGAATCTGAATTCGGCCGGCACTCTCGCGGTCGTCGCGGAAAAAATGCGCCTCTCCCCGGCCGGCCTCGCCGGTCTTGAAGTCATCACCGATGAAAAAGGCCATATCATGACAAAATTCGGCGGCCGGCATGCTTTCAGCGCTTCCACGCTGGTCCCGCACAAAGAAGGCCGTGCGCGGAATACTGAACTCCCGGTCATAGGTGGAGGGCAGTACAACCACATTAAACCGGCGTGACAGCATGCGGACCACCCGCTCAGAATGGGTGTGCATGCCGCACCACGCGCCCCCGCCGCCGTAGATCACAGTACCGCCCCGCAGCAGCGGTCCAAACCACGCTTTCTTTTGCATCGGAAGTTCGGCGGTTTCGATGCCGTAGTGCCGGAAAAACTTGAGCGCGCCGTGCCGGATGAGGCCGTCGCCCCAATTGCCGGGATTCGGCAGATAAAAGGTGCGCCCGGGAATGCAGCGGGGTTTGAGGAATGCAGCGAGTTGGTCGAAGGCGGTCTTAAAATCCATTGTGAAATACCTTTAGGCATCGGCAGCGGTTTGCGGCGCCCTTTGTACTTTTGCATAGCAGAAAACGGGGAAGGCCAGCATGAAAAAATAGACCCAGGAGGAAAGCAGAATGCGGTTCGTTCCATGCGAAACCGCATGCATCGCGGTCCCGAGGGTATACACATAAAGCAGCTGGGCAAGGAAAGACCCCGTCATCGCCCGGCGGTAGAGCACCCCCATAATGAGCCCGATGGCCAGGAATTTGATAAACCCAAACCAGCCGAACGAGGCAAAGGCATCCGCATAGCCGGTCGCGGTGGTGCCCGTGGCATAGCGGTGGCCGTAGTCCTCCAGGGCGGCGGTCCGCCAGTTAAGGGGATTGGGAAACTGCAGCGCTTTTTTTAAATCGCTGCCGATGATCTGACCGGGCACATAGTTGAAAACCAGCTTGTTCCAATGGATGGAACCAAAATCATAGACACCGCGCTCGGCATGAACCTGCCGGGCGTAGAGATAGTTTTTGAATTCGGCGCCGGACTCGTCCAATGCACGCATGGAGGAACTGGCATAGTCCGCGCTGGCCGCTTCGGATACTCTTTCGGCCAGGGGGGCCTCCTGGTTAACCATAATCGAGCGGTAGGTCCCGATGCTGTTGACCAGAATCAGGCCGAAAACGGAGCCGGCAATCAGCACACCGCGCGGCATGGCCCTGCGCCGCACAAACCAGAAACTGACGACCAGGTAGGCGACCAGGTTCATCATACCGGCCCGGCGCCCAAGGATGAGTGCCGCGTATAATAGGCAGCCGAGCGCCGGGATGATAAACAGCAGCAGTTTCGGGACAAAGAGCTTCGGCTGGCTGAGATAGAGCAGCCACAGGGCAATAAATCCGAATTTAAAGACACTCGCCAGGAAAAGATATTTCACCACGGCTCCCGACCACTGCGTCTCGCTCAGAACCTCCTGCGGCATGCTCCAGACCTTCCACTGGAAGAAAAAACCGAAAGCACACAGGGCCGCACCGCTGATATACAGCTTTTTGACCTCGAACTGCATATCGAGCCAGGACGGCTTCTGCGTCGGCGCGCCGGCAGCGCGGATATAGCCGTACCACATGGCCGCCGTACACAGCGCAGCGAAAAAGACTGCTGCCGAATAGGCCCCCGCCGGGAAGTGTTCCGCCTGAAGGTATCCGCCCACGAGCTGAGGAAAGAACCAGCCGAGCGCAATCACACCGCCCCAGAAAGGAAACTGGTTATAGTCTCCCTGCTTTTGCAGGCAGGAGAGGATCATCAGCAGGTTGATCACCCCGTATGAAATGAGTGCTAACAATTCCATTATTTTACAGGATCAAAATGCCGGTGCCTCAACTCTTTAACCAATGGAATACTGTAGGCTCCGCGCACCGTCTGCCGCAGCCGTTGATTCACTTTATAGGATGCATTGCGGATATAAAACTTCGCCGAACTCATCGGATCAGCACGCCACCGGCTGTAGGCGCCGTCCACAGGACCGGTTAACAATTTTTCCCAGCGGTCCGCCAATGCCTCAAAGGTATACTCTGGCGCCTTCTTCCTGCCGTTTTCAACCAGCCGGGCATAGCGCACCGGATCATCCTTGAGCCCGACAACAGCGTTGAGCAGTTCATCGTAGCCGCCCACCCGGATAAAGTCCTCGCCGGGAACACCGGCGTGGGTGAACGCAGAATCCCATCCGCCGATAAACGGCACGCCTGCATGCCAGGCATTGGTCAGTTTACTAGGTGGTTTGCGCCTGAAGGCCTTGCGGCCGAATGTCCGAATACCGAGAAGGAGGTCCACCTCCGAAAGGTCAGCCCATTCGTCCTCTCCGAGAACCCGGAATTCAATGCCGTGGGGTTCAAGATCTTTGCCGAGGCGCGATACATCCAGCGCGGCAAAATCGATCCTTCCCTGATAAGCCAGCACACGTACCTCGCGGCGCTCAGGCGAACGCGGCACCAGGCCAATCTGGGGCCAAAGGGGCATATAGATGCTGCGCTTATCCTGCTGATCCGGATTCTGGACGACATGCAGGTCCGCCAGCGGAAAGTGCGGGAAGTCCGCCTGCATACAGACTGCGAATGCACCCCGTTCCGGCCGAATGCCCCGCAGCGCATTGCCGTGTCCTAAATTCACCGCTTCATGGTCGTAGCTGTGGGACAGCCGCACATCAAGCCGGCCGTGCTGCAGCACCTTGAAGGTCTGCAGACCCCAGCAGTATTCTCCCCTCACATAGAGGTGCCCGAAATCCTCCAGCGTACCTTCAGCAAAGTCCTCAAGGGTATAGCCCCTGGTCTCGGGGATTATAAAATTATATACAGCTGTGTTCTTCATCATTTCCGCACTTGATCAACCCAACGCCCTTTCCAGCTGCCCAGCCAACGCACGGCCCAAAACACCCGCCAAAGGCTCCTCTCTGCGCTGCAGCAGCGCCAGCAGCTCTTCCGGCGGCCGCCGGCGGCATCCTGACGCGGTAAAATATCGATGCATCATTCCCTCCTGCCGGCAGAAATCTTCCGTTTTACTTCGAATACCCAGTATACGGGACAAACCGGCGTTATGATAGTAGTCGGCAGCAGCAAACGGAACACCAAGAAGGGCACTTAGATAAACCGGATGAAAACGCTCACCGATATAACCCGCCGCTCCGGACAGCATACCCAGCCAAGCCCGCGGATCAAGGACCGCATTGCTGCTGTTCGGCAAGGCGCGTTTGAGCAGCCGGTCCGGATGCGCCGCAAAGCGGACCGAAAGCCCCTGCTTTGCCGCCGCCGTGCGGAACTGTTTCAGCCACTCTTCCAGACCTTCAAACGGAGAGAACGACACCATGATGTACGCCTGCTCCGCGGCCGCCCGCTCCCCTAAAAAATTTTCGACATCAAGCTGCGATGTCGGGTCTGCACCGAGTTCGGCATCTCTGCGTCCGAAGCGCCGCACAAAATCAAGCGTCCAGCGGTCGCGCACGGACACATAGTCAAACCGAGCCAGGGCCTCGCGCACCCTGCGCCGCATATGCCGGTTCAGCTTCCAATGCATCATCCCCATACACGAGGCGGAGAAGAGCACCCGCCGGACATGCAGTCCAGCCGCCCACTCCAGCCAGAACGGTGTCGGATAGGTATCCGGCCGAAACCGCAGGACGGAATCACTGCCGACCAGCAGAAGATCCAGCCCGTACCGGCAGACCGCAGTACGGAAATCCTGCTCGGATACGCACGGCTCGGTGAGCTGAAGCTGACTTTGAGCAAACTTCCTCAACGGGTGGCTACCCTGATCAGGATAATCAAAAAACCACACCTCATGCCCCTTTTCCTGCAGCAGCCGGCTCAGGGAATAGGCCTGCAGATTCGCTCCGTAATTGAGGTTACTGTGATGAGTTAGGACACCTATCTTCATGCTTGATCTGTATATTACCGCAGTATGCCGGGAACGAAATCCCGCAGGGGAGGCGGCAGAATGCTGAAAACCGCAGACCGCTCGTCCCGGCTCAGGAAAGCCTTCCAGATCAGCAGCGCACCGAGAATGCTGATAACGACACATTTAAAGAGAAATCCGGGCCAGCTGGCTTCATCAATGAACGGAAGCCGTCCGAATGGAATAAAAGAGGCGAGATAAACAAACCCGATCAGCAGGCTGCCGCGCATCAGTGGAACAAAAAACGTGCGCGGGCCAACCTCCATGATAAGCGCACCGTAAATCGGCGTAAAAAATGCGTTCTTGAGTGTAAGAACAACGGCCGTAGCCAGCGCAACCCCCCACATGCCGTAGCCAAGAGTCACCCCGAGCACATAAGAGAGTCCCACGTTGAGCAGGCCCATCCAGAAGGTAACCAAACCGGGTACCTTGACCCGGTTCCCGGTTGTCTGGAGCATAAACAGCGGCTGCACCCCTGCATTCACAAACAGGTGGATCACCAGCAGCACCAGCAGACCGGAAAGCCCGGCAAAACTTTCGCCCAGCCAGAGCCGAAGGAAATCGCCTCCATGAATACAGACCAGTGCAACGGGAATCGCGAGAAATGACGACAACAGTGTGATAGAGAGCCGCAAAAGCTTCAACAACTGCACCCGCTCGTTTTTTGCCCAGTACGTCGTGATGGTCGGCCCGAGCTGGGCGACCCCGAAATCGGCTAGCTTCCGGATAAAGTTCCCAATCACGAGCAGCGCGGCATACCGTCCGGCCTGCTCCGCGGAAATGAACCGGTTAATGATCAGGATATCGCACCGCAGGTAGAGCAGCCCGCCCAGCTGCGTGACCAGGGTCCAGAACGACATTTTGAACACTGGCATCAGCAGGCTCCAGTCGAGTTCCCGCAAATCCAGCTTCAGTTCAGGGGCGAGGCGCCGGCTGATCAGGTAGCTCATCCCGAGAGAGGCAACCTGAAGCAGCAGGTCGACATATCCGATATAACGAAGCTTTGCTCCGAAAATCGTGAACAATGAAAAAATCAGTGCGAGCCTGACCAGCAGCTTGACCACAATCACTCCATTGCCGATGTCCAGCCGGTTCAGCGAGTACACCGCAGCACCGAACACGCTGGATGCGAGCGAGAGCAGATAGCATCCGGCACTGCAGGCGAGCAGAATGAGCGCATCCTCTTTGAGGGCCGGAGGAATGGTGAAAATCCAGTCGGCAAAAACCAGGCCAAGCGTGAACAGCGGAATCTGCAGCAGGATGAGCAATCCGTACAGCACGAAGGCCGAACTGTAGATAGCCTGGGGCCGGCCCTTCTCCTTCTGGAGCTCTATCGTCAGGAAACGGTTCACCGCCCGCGATAAATTCCGTGTAACAATCGATACGGCCAGGGTGAACAGGCCGGCCAGCGAAATCAGGCCGAACGCCGCTTCCCCGACATGCGTTACCAGATAGGGGGTCAGCCACATCGCCGACAAGGTATAGGTCAGCAGCGAAAGCAACGCCATGAAAGCATTTTTCGGCAGCTGTTTTTTAAAGCGTTTAGTCGTGTCACTCATCTTTTGAAACGCGCCCCCGCCGGCAAGCGGCGTGCTGCCGCCCTCGGTTGTACAGTTGATAACTGAAACCGTTCAGCCGCGCTAAATGTCATCTTCCGCCTAACCGTACAGGGAACAGGAGAAGCCGCGAAGTCAGCAGAACGGGTACTGCTCTGACTACTGGCTTTCATAGTGCTTATATGCACCGTATCCGTAGCCATACCCCTCAGCGCCGCCGAACATTCCCGCCAGCGAGTGCGGCACATCATTTGCAATGCAGCCGAGAAGATCAATGTCCATATCCCTGAAGCGGGTGATTATGTATTTAAGGACCCTGCGTTTCGTTTTTCCGATGCGGGCCACCACGATCACCGAATCCGCCAGATTGGCCAAAATCTGGGCGTCACCGACCGGGCCGAGGGGCGGCGTATCAATGATAATCCGGTCATAGTTCGCCCTCGCCCACTTTAACAGCTTGGTAAACCGATCCCGGCCCAGCAGCTCCGCCGGCGTTACCGTATTGTCAGGCAGGCTGGAAATCACATCGAGGTTTTCGACGACATCGCGGCTCAGCAGCTCCTGATAGTCAGATGAATCGGAATTAGCCAGCCAGTCGATCAGGGAACGATGCTGCTCACCTTCAAGCCCGAAAATATTGGCGACCTGCGGCCGACGGAGGTCTCCGTCAATCAACAGCGTTCGCTTGCCGTTGTTTGCCGCGCAGATCGCCATATTACATGCCGATATAGTCTTCCCTTCTCCGGGTCCCGCACTGCACATCAGGACCAGCTTGGTGCGGCCTGCAAATTTTTCGGAAGACAAGACTGCATTCACTCCCGAAAACACTTCCACAATCGGGTTAAACTTGTCCCTGAGGATGATTGTGGCCAGCTCACCCCGCGTGTCCACCTTCTTTTGTGACGGCAGCACTGTGAGGACATTCAGGCCCAACGCTTTCAAATCAGCGACTGCCCCGATCTTATCCGACCAGAAAGCCATGATCAGCGACAGCAGCGCCCCGGCGCCCGCCCCCATGAACAGGCTCATGACCAAGGTCTGTCCCTTATTCGGACTGATCGGGACCCGCGGCACCTGGGCTGTGCGGATCACCTTGGTGAACGCCATATTTTCATCGGCCGACAAACGGGCCTCTTCCATACGTCGCAAAACAGCTTGGTATGAATTGTCCGCGGCATCACGTTTTCTCTCCAGGCGCTGCACTTGCTGCATACCACTCGTCAGCGCCTGTTCAAGCGAAACCGCCTCTGTTTTCATACTGCTGATCCGCGCCTCAGTCTGCCGAATCTGGCTCTCTAGAAGTCCCACTTCATTTTCAACCACCTTGGTAGAAAACTCAATGTACCGGTCGAGCCGCTGCCGGCTTCGATTTTCAACCTCTTCAGCTTTACGGTATTCAGGATGAAGTTCAGTGTACCGGCCGGCGACCTGCAGTAACGCATCATGCGCATCGCGCCAGACCTTAATCATCTCCGCAAGTTCTTTTTCTTTAGGCAGCCCCGAAGGGAGCATTTCCAAACTCTGCTCGTTCACTTTGAGCCCGCGCAGGAATTCATAAACCGTAGTACGCGATGCCAGCTGGCTGATCAGCGTCTCGCGCTCTTCGGAAACCTGCACCAGAGCCTGGCCGATTGCCGTCTTCTGCTGCTCAATAGAATCCAGCTGAAGATCCTCCCGCAGCTGAGCCAGTTCGTGTTCGACGCTTTCAACAACAGACCGCTGCTCCTGAGTCTGCAGCACCAGCCATTTTACAGCCTCATCCGATTGCGCACGATTCTCCTGCATCATAAGCAGGCCGGCACAGTGGCTGATAACATTTACCAGCTTGGCGGCGAAAACCGGATCAGAAGCCGAATAGGACACCTTGACAATGTTGGCACTCGGATCTTTATACCAGCCCACATTCCGAACCCAAACGGCGAGCATCGATGGCGTAATCGGTTCACCCCGGCTTGTGAATTCGTCATCAGGGTAGCGCTTCATATATTCCGAAGCGGCCAGCTTTTCCATGGCCGGGGAACGAAACTTCGCAAAGCGCGTATTGAAAATAACATCGGTATCGCGCGATGCAGACGGATCCTCATAAATAGCATCGCTATTGATGACCTTCGGCCGGCGGACATTCATTTCCAGCTCAGCCTTTGCCTGATAGATCGGAACAGTGTTTTGAATATAGAAAATTCCGGCCAGTCCGCCGAGAATCGCCATCAGCCCAACCATGATCCAATTCTGAAGAATGATCCTGAAGATCACCTTCACATTAAAAGCACTCTCTGCCGCCGGCTGCGGCACAGGTGCTGAAACAGGTCTCTGGGAAAAATTACCGCCTTGATAAATCTGCTGTTCGGCCGGTGACTCACTATTCCGGGATTGCGGTTCGCTCATCTCTTTTTCATCCATATCAACCGGTCTAATACATGGAAAGATGCAGCCGGCAAGCCAAACTGCATATCTCCCCATCCATAATACGGCCGCAGCACCGCTATTTCATGATTCTTGCAAGGAAGGCATCCAGTCCCCTGAGTGCTTTGGATTTGAACGCTTCCTGACAGGCAATCCTGCGCTCATGCACCGCCACCATCTGGTTCCAGAAATTCCGATCCATTTTTTCCTGCATTCCTTTGATAGAAACTGCAGTGCGTTCAAAAGCCGGCACAACAATATCACTGTAAAACGAGTAGGATTCCCTTTCATCTTCAGCCATCTCATCGCAATCAGCAAAGACGTCGCATGCACGCACCCAGCGAACCGGCAGGATACTTTTGCTGAATTGGCGGCGACGGCGAACTGTGCGGGTCAAGAAGAGACCAATGGTGCTAAGGCTCATCAGGCTGATCGTTCCCGGCTCCGGAATGGCGGCAACACGGAAGCCGACGTTGTAAGTTGCAGCGCGGTCATCGCTTGAGCTGTTTACTTCCTGAAGCCATTTGGTCTCATCCTCACTATCACTAGTAGGAAGGAACCAATCGCCGCCGCGGAAGGCCATTTGCTGGGTGCTGTCGTCAAAATCCAGAGCCTCGCCGCCGGCGGTGGATTCCATCCATTCCCAGACGTTGCCCATCATATTCAGCGTACCGTTCTGCTCCGTTGTTCCGCCGGTTACGTCCCACGGGCCATCGGCCGAAGCATTGCCGTAGTTTGCATCAACATTTTTTACCGGCGCAGTGCTTGTGCCGTTTGCATAAAGAGAATACTCGCTTCCCGTCCAGTATGCGGCCTTGCGCCACTCCGCCTCAGTCGGAAGAACAAAAACCGTGCCGTATGTGCTCACCAACGAGCTCATAGCCACGGAGTCATGGTCGGTAATGCCGGTAACCGCACCGCTTGAAACCGTATAGGCACCGACATCGGCATTGCCGGAGGTCAGCCAGTTGCAGTAGCGGGCGGCCTCATGCCACGAAATATTGACTACCGCGGCATCATCCGTACCATACTTGTTATAAGTAGCACTCCCTGCAACAATCCCGCTCGCCTCCCACTGGGCAACAGAAACCTCGGTCTGCCCGATTTTATAGTTATAACCGACATCGCCGCCGGAAGAATCAATGTTTACAAGATTGATCCCATTGATATTTTCCCCCGCCGCAGAAAATGCAAGACCTACCGCCAGCAGCAAAACACCCTGAAGACTGTTCAATTTCATTATTTTCATCCCGCTTTTGTTAATAAAATTTAACTTAGTTCACGAACTATAGTGCACAACCCAAAAATTGCCAGTATAAAGAACTGATTTCAGGGTGAGCGGCTCTGTGCCGCAGTTTTTCTCTTGCAGTAGGCCGGCACGAGCGCCAGCAGCAAACTCCACTCGTACAGCACCGCCGGGCAGCGGAAAGGTAAATCCACAAAACTGTGCAGCAGCACCACGGAACACCCCGCAAGAACCCACCACACGAAATGATGCCCCCTCGCCGACTGCACCGCCGCACCAAACAGGGCAGCAACAGCACCCAAGAGACAGGCAAAGCCCACCAGACCAAATTCCGATAGAAACTGAAGCGGATCACAGTGGACATTTGCTTTCCCGGCCGCATGCCACTCTTCATACTCTTCCGGACTGATATGAAGCTGGGCGAGCCACGCATAACTCCACCCGCCCGCACCGAATAGCGGAAAATCGCGGAATATTTTCCAGGCCGGAGGGTGCTGAAGCCAGCGCCCCTCAATATCAGCAGCCAATGAATGATCCTTTCCGGAAATACTCTTATTCCGAAACTCACTCGATAAACGTCCGCCGCCAGAGGCAAAAAACAACGACACTGCGAGAAGACCAATCACTGCAAAGGCGATATACAGATTAATTCTTGCCCGGCCAATTACTCCCCTCAAAACGTGTTTCGCAAAATAAACCAGCATATAGCTCAGCAGCCCCAGGGATACCAGCGCTCCGAACCGACTGGAGCTCAAAATGCCCGATGCGACGCCCACTAGAAAAGAAATGCCCCATACGGCGGACTGAACCGCCGGCTTCTTTTTTTGCAGCGACTCAACCAGCAGTCCGCCCGACAAAAAAGTGTTCAAGTAGAACCACACCGCCGCGTGATTCACATAATCGAATGTCGAAAAAAACATATCCCCCGGAACATCCCATATTCCGAGCATGCGCTCCGCCCTCAGCAGAAACTGCAGAATCCCGATCATTCCGAACCCAAGCGCACTCCAAGAAAAAATATAGAGTACGACCCGGGCATGTCTTCGGGAAAACAGATTGCGAACCAGCAAAACCATCACAAACGCCGGAACAAACCAAACGAGCATTTCCGCTGCATCCGGCCGGCTGACTGACCACGGAAACCACTGCGGCGGGGCTCGGGAAAGCTCGACCGTTCCATCACCGGCATCAACCAGCCAAAAGTCGGAAATGAACAGCTGCAGAATTACAACCAGAGTGAATACCGCCCCAAGCCGAAAGACAGTATCCGCACCCGTTTTTGACAAAAACCGGGCTAATTCCTCCGGCTCCAGAAAAAGAACCAAAAAACCGGCTGAGGCTGTAAGAATCCATATCGGCCATTGCAGCGGAGTGTATATACCCCCACGTGCAAAAACGGTGTACCCGCAAACAAGGCCGATAACAATCGCAACCACCCTGCGTACAGACAGGTACTCAGGAAAATATTTCGATAAGTCAGTCATAAAAAAAGCGGCAGGCTTCCAAGCCGCCGCTTATGATAATTACTTCACGAATCACTAGGAATCTTTGACATATTTGCCGCATCCGCCGCAGCGCGTTTTGTCACTATCCTTTTTGTCCTTCTTGCTGTCTTTTTTACAGCGCTGGTCACCGTAGCCGTCCAGAGGTTCTTTGACGGTGGTGCCGCATTTCTTGGTCGTATTTTTACAGTAATCATCTCCGCCCCCTGCATATGCAAAAGAGCCGCAGAATAATGCTGTGAGTCCGAGTATAATTATTTTCTTCATCAGCCATACCTCCACAAAGATTTTGCTACTTTTTCTCTTTGTTATACTTCGTGTTTACGCTCGATATCCGGTTAATGCAAGACCTAATAGTCACGTTTAAGAGCTCCGGTTCTCCTCACTGCATACAGCGTAAAAGCTCTGCTCTTAATAGCGATAAAGTAAACTAAGCGACACAACAGCCCGGTCCGGATCAATCCCGTCAATCGTATACGAAAAATCAAGCGTTCCAAACAAACGCGATGTAATCTCTCGGCCTAATGAGGTATTGAAAAAATGCTTCAGGTCATCTGTTTGTGCATCCGAACCGGCGGCGGCTCCGTCCACTCCGTCCTCATAACTGTGCAGCCCTCGCCCCGAAAGGGTCCATCGCGAAAGCAGCGCCCATCTAAAGCCGTAGCCCAACCGATACAAGATCCGGGCCTCTCCGCCGTCGTAGCCAGGCTGATACTCATTGCCCCCGGTGCCGTAGAACCTCAGCTGTTCGCCTGCGAGCCACAGCATGTTAAAATCAGAAACAAGTGCCGTTCCGGACCCCGAAGTCTCATAATCAGCGAATGAATAGCCCAGGCGCACTTTCCAGGACGTCTTGTCTGAAATCGAGCTCTGGGCACCAACATACGCCGCAGCAACTTCCCCCGTTTCCGTTTTGTTTTCCTGAAGACTGTATTCAGTACCCGCATTAAACCGGGTTTTCTCAGTATACTGGTAGCTGGCTGCAGCATGCACCGTCTGGATGGTCCAATCCGCGATCTCCGTATCGCCGTCTCCGCTCAGCCGCTGGTTGTAATACTCCACCCCATACTCCGGCAGGATGGAAAACCTATCAGAAACAGCAAATTCATACCCTAAGTTGCCTTCGGCGAGAAAACGGGTATTCGGCAGATCCGTCAACACAGAATCAGGCCCCTCGCCCGTTTCTTCATTATACGCCGTTGCGTAATTCAGCGATTTCCTGAACTCGCCGGAAACCCCCATTTTCAGCGGAGAATCAGTCAAGGTAAGCAGCGCGTCCAGCGTGTAGAAATCATCATCAATTTCTGAATATTCCGAGTAGTATCGATACCCGTACTCAGCCCCGGCCCCAACTTTAAACATGGCCGGCTGGTTTTCAACAGTCAGTCCGGCATGAACCTCACTGTAAAGGTCATCATCATACCCGGAGGCCAGACTAATGGCGCGGCTGTCGTGCGCAGCCCGAACACCTGCCTCCGCCTCGACACGCACCGGGCCCAGATTCTTCCCGCGCGTCTCCTGTCCGGCCGCCGAAAGGCCTACACCTGCACATACCAATAGAATCAGATATATTTTCATCAGAAAATCCGTTCCGGGACGAAGACAATATCTCCGTCCATCAATAGAATATCGGCCGAGGCATTTCCCTGCCCGATTTCATTATAATTGACCGCAACCTGAATCCGCTTGCCGGTATCGTCCGAGCGCGTGACCAGAATGGCCGTGCGCCGGGCACTGCCCGCAAACCCGCCGGCCGACTGCAGCGCTGCACTCAGCCGAATACCCTGGTGCGAAGTGACCGGAACAACCCCCGGCCGGCCGACCTGTCCGGTCACAGTAACAGCTCCCCAGACCCCCGCGTCCATATCTTCAACATTTGTGAGCATGATCACCGGAGTATGCACATAGTAGGATCCGTAGGCTCGGGCGATGACCTGCCGGGCATCCTGGAGCCTCAGCCCCCCTACCCTCACATCGCCCACCAGCGGCAGAGTAACTTTCCCGTTGAAATTGACAGGTGCTCGGTGCCTCGAAACCTCCAGGCTCCCATCGACCTCGACCGACAGCTCAATTCGATCCCCGGCCGCCAGCCGCATTTCAGCCGAATCATTCAGACGCGCCGCGGTTTCTGCAAATTCTCGCTGGCTCACAGTGGTCACATCTTTCGTCCCGCACCCCGCCAGCAGCAGGACAGCCGCGAAAAACAAAAATCCGCATTTAATTTTCAAACCCCTAACTCCTTCAACAAAAAAAACAGCCTAATTAAAGGCTGTTTTTTAGACTAACACAGAACGACAAAGCAAGCCCTACGTGTTCTGCAACTAAAAGGGCGTGTCCGGCGGACTCCCCGGATCCGGAATATCCGCATCAGCACCGGACGAACCGGAGCCGGAGTCCGAAGAACCGCCGCTGTCGGATAGGGCGACGGCGGCAACGCCGCCGACCACCACGGCCTCGCCCAGGAGAATGCGGCCGGTCCGGCCGGGATCTTCGCTCCAGGCGGCCGGATTAACCCACGAGAGGCTGCCGCCGGTTTTCACCGGATTCTTCCAGCGGCTCGGCGACACAATGGCCACGAAATCGCCCATTGAGGAGAATTCCACCCCGACTTCGGCATAGGTTCCGTTTTCGGTCGTATACCCGCCGCCGGTTAGCTTGGGGCCGTTAGGCCCCTTTGCTCCGTTGATTGATGCGCAGCCGGAGAATAGAATCCCAGCAACTGACGCACTGATAACTTTCAATGTTTTTTTCATGGTCTGCCTCCCGTGACCCGTCTTAGTCGACCTGGAAATGGCCGATCCATTTGCCGAAGACATACTCCCCGGCCGCCATATCCCAGAGCCCGACCCAGTACCATTGTCCCCAAGCCGGCACCTCGAAGTCGAAAACGCCCGCATGGTCATACTGCTCGAAATCCTGCAGCCAGCTGCCGGAGGCCTCATCCCAGATACAGACGAGGCAATCGCCTTCAATTTCCGGCAGCGCAAGCACTTCGCACGGAAGGCCCACTTCGCCGCTGAACGCATTCAGTCCGACAGTCAGTAAAAACAGTGCTAATATATATTTCTTCATTTCTTAAGTCCCTTAATTTACATGCTTACCCAGTTACCGTGCACAACCTGCCACTCCCCAAGATCATCGTCGTATTCTTCAACCGTAACGTAGTACCAGCGATCGGCAGTTACATTTTGAATTACGAGCTCATCGGGGGCGGTCATTTCGCCCAGCTCATATGTTTCACCCGCCGTGTTGTCGTACAGGTAGGCGCGGACGGTTTTTCCGGCAAACCCGCTCATCGGAAAGATAATCTGATTTCCTACGGCCCAGATGGTGATATCAACGGAGTCTTCGTATCCGTCGTAGGATGCCGTAACTGTAACCAGCTCATCCTCTTCAACATTGCCGCCCTTCAGCACCCCGCCGGAGCTGATGGATGCACTGCCGCTGACGCTCCACTCGGCTTCGACGGATTCGAAGGAACCGTCGGAATAGATCAGCGTACAGGTCAGGTTGGTTTCCACCAGTTCATCCACCCCGGCCGGAGCCGTAATGGTCAGGCTGCTCACCGCTACCGGCGGCGCCACATACAGGATTTCAACCGTATAGGATGTGGAAACACCATCCGCATAAGCGGTAATTTCAATGGTCTGGTCCTCGCTGACATCTTCCGTCGTCAGCAGGCCGTCCGCACCGATTGAGGCGTAGGACGAAGCGACTTCCCAGGTCGGGTCAATTTCGCCGCTGGTGCCGTCCGAATAAGATGCCGTACATGTGTAATAGGCTGCCGAAGTTTCCTCATCCACCGAAAGCGGACCGGAAATTTCCAGGGCTGTAACTGCCGGGGCAACATAATTAACCGTAACCGTCAGCGCATCCGTAACCCCCTCATAGGAGGCCGTAATGACCGCGCTTGAATCCGAGGTTACATCCGATGCGGTAAGCAGGCCGGAAGCGCTGATGGATGCACTGCCGCTCACGCTCCATTCCGGGGATACCGAGGCCTCGGAACCGTCGGAATAAACAGCGGTGCAGGTGTACTGCGCCGAGCTTTCCTCATCCACCGAAACCGCGCCGGAAATAGCAACCAATGTAACGTACGGCTCGACATAGTTAATCAGAACCGAATGATCATCCGTCAGGCCGTTGAGCGATGCGGTTACCGTAATCACTTCATCAGCATCAACATCACCTGCGGTCAGCGTGCCGCCGGCATCGATATCGGCCGATGTGGAATTTACCGTCCAGCTAGGCGAAACCACGGCTGTCGAACCGTCGGAATAGGTTCCGATACAGCTGTACGTTGCCGAAGTGCCTTCGTCCAGCTCCAGCGCGCCGATTACCGAAATGGATTCGAGCGTTGGCGGAATGTATTCGAGCGTAATTGCCAACTCAGCGCTTTTACCGCCAAACGACGCCGAAAGGGTGATGGACTGGTCCGCAGAGAGGTCGCCCGCAGAGAGCACACCGGCGGCCGTGATCGATGCCGCGGAGGAATTTACACTCCAGGCCGGCGTAACTTCAATCACCGTGCCGTCCGTGTAGGTTCCGAAGCAGGTATACTGTGCGGACTCCCCTTCCGTCACCGATGCGGGACCTTCGATGGCAATACCCGACAAAGTCGGCGCGATGTACAGAATCGATACCGAGGCCGAGGCCGTGAAGCTTTCGAAGGACGCCGTGATGGTGATCTCAACATCTTCAGAAACATTGCCGGCAGTCAATACGCCGCCGCTGCTGATTGAAGCGTATTCAGAAGAAACACTCCACGCTCCGGAAACAGCGGCCGTGGTGCCGTCGGAATAGGTTCCGATGACTGAATAGGTTTCGCTGCTGCCTTCGTCCACGCTGTCGGGTCCGGAAATGGAGATGCCGGTTACGACCGCGGACGGCGGATTGGTCGGCGTCGGAGGATCCACAACAAGACCGGAGCTGCTCAGCAGGACGGTCATCTGCTTAATTTCGCCGTCGGCATCCTGCACGGTAACAATAGCCGGCTCAGGATCGCTCGGCAGCAGGGAGCTGTCGACCGAGAGAACAACACTGCCTTCACTCGCCTCATCATTCACCACGCCAGAAGCCGTCTGAACCTGCAGCCAGTCGCTGTCGGTCGATGCGGTCCAGCTTAGCGGTGCAGTTCCGCTGTTGAGCACGGTCACCTGGGTTACCCCGTTCGAAGCAGCAGACACAACACGCGTCGGCAGCTCAAGGACCGCACCCGGCTCGGTGCCGCCGTAGGTATCCGCAAAGTCCTCCCACACGTTTTCACGCAGAACCGGAATATGATTTTCTCCGAACGAAATGCCGGTGCCGGTGCCATCGCCCTTGAACTGGTTTTTAATCCAGACCTGGTGATACAGGCCGTCATTTCCGCCATTGCTCTGCGCAAATGATTCAGCAGTGTTCTTGTCGTAGATACAGGTCTCGATCGTCGCCAGCGCATTGTCCGTTGCACTCACCACCACGGTATCGGTTATGTTGGAGAAGGCGTTGCCCCTCCAGACGGTGCCGAAAATGGCCACATCTTCAACAAATGTATCGTAGTTGGCGCCGTAAACGATGTCGCCGATGCCGTACATGCAGTCCGTCGTCTTATTATCCTTATACAGATTGAAGTAATTGGGCATCACGACACGCCTGTCAAGGCCGGCTGAATCCTGCGGAATACTCCAGTTCAGCATACCGCTCTCCAGTTCCTGCATGGTGTTGTTATCCACCACGCACTGCAGGTGACTGCCGTAGAACGATACCCCGCAGGAGGCTGTGTTAATATATGTTTCCGGATCGTATAAGTTTTCTCCGCGGAGATAGCACTGCGTAGCCCCATCGAGAAAGTTGCCGTGAATAACCATGCGGAAAACATAGCGCCCGATCATCACCACACTGGTTGAATCCGGAACCATTTTCCACGGTTCGCTGACAGTAACCTTGCCCGTTGACGTATCCACCGATTCAACATAGCGGCTCTGTCCAAAACCCCGGCCGTCCACAATGGCAATAATCAGGGAAGTGTAATTATCCGTCAGATCTTCGCACACCACGGAATCCTCATCCGCCGAGAGCACATTACCGCGGTAGAGCGTGCGCTGATGCTCAAACATAATCTGCTCACCGGTATTCAGGTTCGCCTGCTGGCCTTCCCAGCGGCCGATATCAAAGTTGTAACGGGGATACAGGTTCGTGGTGCTGTTTTCACCAATATACACATTGGCAGATGCCCCCATGTTACCGGAGCCGTGAATAAAGCGTCCCTGGCACCAGCCTGCATTATCGCTCCAGTCGGAATCATCATAGTGCTGTCCGGTGCATCCCGTGATACTCACATAGTCTGCCCCGCCGATATTCAGCAGCTGTCCCGTGTCATTCAGGCCGTAAAAATTGCAGTCCTCAAACCGTGCACCCTCCGAAGCGCCGGCAAAAACCAGCGTCCGTACAATAAAGTCGCAGTTCTGAAAAAGGATCCGCTTACTGCCCTGGACATCCACCAGGTTTTTGCTGGTCTCATTTTCCCACTGGCTGAACCGGCAGTTGATAAAACGCGTATTGTTAGCAGAACGGCAGCGGATCACCTTGCCGTCGCAGTGCTCTCCGGCTTCAAAACCAATGCCATTGACCTCAACATTATAGAGTGTGTCGTGAATCATTCCGTATTCTGCGCTGCTGCCGACCGTAAAATCGGACCGCGGGCGGATGATAGACTTTTCCGGACCCTCGCCCAGCAGGCGCTTATTGGAATCGATCGTCGTGATCTTCTTACTGATCAGATAAGTCCCTTCCGGGAAATAGACCGTGCCGTACGACGGACAGGCATCAAGCGCATCATAAATCGCCTGCCAGTCATCCGTACTTCCGTCGCCCTTTGCGCCGTAGTCCGTCACATCAACCGTAGCCCCGGTCCACTCCAGGGCATCTGACACCGTCAGCTCCAGCGACTCCGACCAGCCGTACTCGCGGCCGTATCCATTATGCGCCCAAATCGTGTAGGTACCGTTAGCAACACTCTCCGGCAGCACAAAATCGGCTTTATACGGATTAGCTTCCGAGCTGGTCAGCCAAAGATCCAGCTCCTCGATGTAAAGATACGATGCGCCGTTTTCTCCCAAACTCAGGTTACGGCCGAATACCGTAAACGTTTCGCCCGCTGCAATATCGTCAAAACTCACCCACCAGGCTTCTGTGCGGTTGACAGCAACCGGTTCACCCACACCGGCCTCATTCTGAGGCCACAAGAGATACATCTGGTCCGCCGGCAGTGAACTCGGCACAGTAATAACCGTCCGCATCCCATCCAGGCGCTGGATACTGCCGTCAACTGCCGGAGAATCCGTACTCCCGGCGTAAAATACAAAGTGGGTATCGCGTCCTTCCGCCTCATCACTATAGGAGGAGAAATCATCCCCGGTGATAACCATCGTATCACCCGGATTACAAATCCGCGTCCATTCGGCTATCTCCGGGACATTAGCGGCAAGCTCTCCCGAATCGGCAGTAAACGAAAACGCGGCAAAACTTTCGGGAAAGGAATACGCTGATTCGGGGGCTTGTTCTTCTGGAGCAGGGAGGGTCTGCGCCTCGGCCTGAGAGGCCAGGACAGACAGGCAGACTGCGCTGGCAGCGATACCTGTGTTCTTTATTAAATGATTAACTAGCATGGACTTCTTCCTATATTGATTACTTAGTCTTCCACTCCCCCCCCAGGGAGCCGGCTGATATCGATCACCGATTTTCAGGCCGTGGACGCAGCATATAAAGCATCACGTATGCCAGATCGGGCAGTTTGCGGAAGCGCAGGTAAGAAGTCCGTTCTTTTCAGGATTTTTTTCTAGTTTTTTTTACTAAACCGCAGGAATTCCACGGCCGGAAAGAGAGGCTTTAAATAACTTTTCAAGCAATATACTTTGTTATTCCTTAAGCCTTAACCCCGTTTTCTGCATCTCGCAAATCTGCAAAAAAAAACGCTCTAAATCCCTTTTCTCACGTGCCTCAATGCGGTCAGGCCGGCACGTTCTGAACAGATCTTTTAAACACAATCAAGTATTTTCCCTTGTCCCTATATCATAAGGACTTACGCTTCGCTCAGACATACCCCTACCTGGGCGAAAGTCGAGATGTTTATAGCAGCATCATGATGCGGTCAATCTATAATTCGGCTTTAATCCGAGTAAAAAAAAAGTGCACTTAGGTGAGAGCAATAAGAGGTTTTTATTCGAGCCCTGCAAACAGCTATCCGAATGAAAAATGAGGCAGCGGCAGTCTTAAACCGGGCAGCCATATACGGATTCAGCAGGTGTGCACTCCCCGCGGCGCCATGCGGTCCAGGAGGGCGGTCCGCCGCCTGCTCTTCGCGCAAAGGTCAGTCCGAAAGCGCGGCGATAATCCGTTCAAGATGCCTTTTGAGCTTCACCGGCGGTTTATCCATCAGGATATAAACGCCCCCGGTGTACTGCGCATAGCTCTTCCAGCCGTTTCCCGCCCGCCACGGCATGGCAACCGTATCGAGCGCCGCCGCGGCAGCCGCTGCATCCAGTCCCAGCTGCCCGCACGTCCAGATGCATTTCTCCTGCGTCATATTCTGACGTTGCACCGCCTCAAAGGCATAATATTCCGGCCGCTGCTCATCCACGCCCGCACCGCGGTCCAGATAGGGATTCGGCGGAGGCGGCAGCCCCGCCGGCTTCATATTTTCGTGCGCATACTTATAAAACCCGCTCATCAGCTGTATTGCCCGGTCAATCGTGTCCGACCGGTCCGCCAGTGCAGCCGGATCCACGCCCGCCCGCTCAGCAATCACCCGATAATCGCACTCGCCGTCCAAAACGGCCTTCACCACCCGCTCTGCTTCCAATGTATTCATGCAGGCAAATCTAACCCGCCGGCCGCCGGCTGAAAAGCTTTTGCCGCCAAACCCGTTGCCAGCTTTAAAAGATTTTCTTACACTGCCTTAATGAACTTAAGCCTACCTACCGCAGCCGCCGCATTTCCGCGCTCCAGCCTCTACCGCAGCGGAAACCCCGCCGGCGCCGTTCACGAATCCACCGCGCCCGTCAGCCGGTTCCCCTGGCGCGAACGCCACCTGCAGTGCCTATGGGCCGACCCGCGGAACCGGCCCGCAGCGCTCATAACATCGGAAGGCGAAACCGTCCTTGTCGAGCACCCCGGCGACTGGAACCTTGAGCCCGGCCCCGACTTCCTCAACGCCGCCCTGCTGATCGGAAACGAAAAGCGCCGTGTCACCGGCGACCTCGAAATCCACATCCATCCCAACGGCTGGAAACAGCACGGACACAGCGGCGACCCCCGCTTTGCAAACACCCGCTTTCACGTCGTCTACTTCCAAGGCCTCGAAATTCCCGGCCTCATCCAGATTCCCCTGCAGGAAACCCTCGCTGCCGATCCCAAATTTTCCTTCGACAATATCGACACGACCGCCTTCCCCTACTCCACCCCGTCCGGCAGTTTCCCGATGCGCGGCACCGATCCCGACCAAAAGGCCGAGTTCCTCGAAGCCGCCGGCGAAGAGCGCCTGCGCCTGAAAGCCGAACGCCTGGCCATCGCCATGCAGGCCAAAGACCCCGAACAGGTTCTCTGGAGCGAACTGCTCGCCGCCCTCGGCTACAAGAACAACAAAACCCCCTTCCGCAAACTCGCCGCCCTTTTACCGGTTTCCCGGCTGCGCCGCCTCGCCGGCAGCCCGGCGCAGGCCTATGCCATCCTCCTCGGCCTCTCCGGCCTGCTGCCCAAAAATCCCGATCCACACTGGACCCCGGAATCACGGATCTTCATCCGCACCGTCTGGGATTTCTGGTGGAAACAGCCCGCAGAGCTGCACAGCCTCGCCCTCAGCAAAACCGAATGGACCCTCGCCGGCATCCGCCCCGCCAACCATCCCGTCCGCCGCCTCATGGCCGCCGCACACTACCTGTTCAGCATAGACGGACTGCAGGACGACTATACATTACTGACTCCGCCGGCCGCCACCCACTGGAACACCCACATCAGCTGGAAAACCAAATGCGCCCCCACCGCACTCGTCGGCCCGGCCCGTGCCAATGCCATGATCACCAACATCCTCATCCCCTTCCGCGCCGCCGCCGGCCTCGAAATCGACCTCCACCGCCTGCCCCCCGAACCCAGCAACGCCGTCATCCGCCAAACCGCGTTCACCCTCTTCGGCCCCGACCATTCCGACAAGGTCTACCGCTCCGCCCTCGCCCGCCAGGGCCTCATCCAGATTTTCCACGACTACATCATCACCCACCGCCTCGATGAGCTGAAATTGAGATTCCAATAATCTGAGGCGTACACCAGGCAAGCGGCATCGCTGCCCCCGCCCTTCGCCGCATACTATCCGGCAGTAAACGGGCGGCCGAAACAGCGGCGCAGGATTATTCCGCATAACTTGTAGGTATTTTATTGTTCTTTGTTTCCAATACCGCTATCATCCGGAACAGCCAGCAAGGGAGGTAGGATGTATCTGATAGTAGGCAGCATAAAAGCTGTTTTGGCATCCGGAGGTTCCACGACGGAAAAAACAGCTGCCCCCCGCAAAAAGAACGGCCTCGCCGCAGCCCCAGACGTCGGCACACCGCACAGCCGGCCCGCCGCGGCCAGCCAGGGAAGCTTCGTTAAAAGCCGGGCTTCACACCCAACGCAGCACCAGCCCAGACCTAAACCCACTTGCGGAGACAGGCAATGGCGGCAAAATCCAGGACCCTTCGTACTCTAATTGCGGCAATACTCATTTGGGCACTGCTATCTGCATGGCGGAGCCATGAAAGCAGACGCAGCGAAGCGCTCGAAACCTTGAGGCATATCCAGGGCAGCCTGGCGAATGCAGGCGCCGAATCCCTGCTTGAATACATCATCCTGCCCGCGGCCGTTCAGGGGCGCAGCGCGCCGGAACAGGTCCGCTTTCTGCGCAAAGCCCTGTATGACGAAATCTCGCCCGACGGCATTGCCGCCCTCGAAAAGCACGGCCGTTTCGGCCCGCTGCTGAAACTCTTTCCCGACGAAGCCGAAGCCTGGGCGAGCCAGGCCGCGCGGACTCCGGGCGGGGTCTATGAAAGCATCAGCCCGTCCATCGTCATTTCAGGACATGGCGATGCCGTCACAAACTGGACTGAATCCGGAGGCACCACAAACGGCACGGCCCGTTTCTACAGAATCTGGTTGGAACCGTGACCGACCGGCGGACTGGAGCTGCACCCATGAAAACGGTTCCTTTCCGCGGCCGGCCGCGGCAAAACCCGGCCGACCCAGCCCAGCCCGGCCGCCGAACGGCAGCGGGCTGGAACGCGGGGATCAGTTGCCGAGCACCACATAGGTCGGCAGCCCCTGGACCCGGAATTTTTCCAGGAAAGCCTGCGTGGTCGGATGGCTCGGATCTTCGGCCAGATAGCGGATGACGCGATACCCGGACAGCCGCTCGATGACCGCTTCGTTTTTAAAGGTCGTCGCCTCCATCACTTCGCAGTTTTTGCACCAGCTGGCCCCGAAATCGAGCAGGATCGGCACATCGGCCTCCGATGCTTCGCGCAGCACCTCGGCCAGGCCTTTATTCGTGGCGCCGTCAATGGTGATATGCGAACCCTCCGTATGGCCGCCCACGTTCGGGGACCGGAATCCCCTGACCCCGAGCTGGAGATAGTAGAGCGCAAACAGGAGAATCAGTACGCCGAATCCGTGCTTCACCCGCACCATCCACTGCCCGGGTTTGGGCAGGAACGAGAGCCCCGAACCGGCGAACGGCCACGGAAGCGCCATGCCGAGGCCCAGCACAAACGGCAGCGCCAGCCCCACAGCCGGATTGACCTCATAAAAATCGGCCGCCAGCAGCAGCACGGCAATCACCACCGGGGCCACACACGCACCGGCCAGCAGCGCCGCCACAGAACCCATGCTCAGCGCCGCCGCAAAACTGCCGGTTTTCCGCTCTTTGCCTCCGCCCAGTTTATTCTGCAGCGAGGAAAAATCGATGTGCAGCAGATCAAACATGGCCAGCCCAAGCACCGCAAAGATGACCGCGATCGACAAGCTGAACCACGGGCTCGACTGCAGCGTGCCGAACTGCGATCCGCTCAGCACCACCACAACGCCCAGGATGCCGTAAACCACCGCAATGCCCAGGCCGTAGACCGCGCCCAGCGCAAACCCGCGTCGTTTACTGCCGGCCTGCGCACCGGCCCCGATAATCGCCAGGTTAATCGGAATCATCGGCAGCACGCACGGCGTCAGGTTCAGCGCCAGGCCGCCCAGCAGAATAAAGACCACCGCCAGCCAGATGCCCGATTCGTCCACAAAAGCCACCGGATCCGACACAAACAGGGCAAAGCCCGTTTTCGTTGTCTCCATCCCCTCCGCCTGATCGAGCAGCGCGAGGAAATCCTCAGAGTTTTTATAGCCGACCCCGACGCCTTTCACCTCCAGCCGGTCCACCATCTCATCCAGCGCCGCCGGCGAATCCGCCGCAGCGGCCGCCGGCACAGCCGTACCGGCCGACGCCGCCGGTCCGAGCGCAAACGTCTCGGACTGCGGCAGGAAACAGGTTTCGTCGTTGCAGCCTAAATAGGAAACCGTCACGGGATCGGACGAATGCAGCGCATACACCGCCGTAAACGAAGCGGGATAAACTGACTTGGTTTTGCCGCTGACGGGATCTTCCATCGACGCCGTCTCGGGCCGGTTCTGCAGGGACAGCGGTCCGCCCCCCTGGGTTACTTCAAAATGGTCTTCATAGAGATAATGTCCCGGCGGCACCTCAACCCGGACCTCCAGCGCACCGTCCCGCGCCTCGGCCTGCACCGAAAACGGATTGCCGAGCTGCCCGAAAGAGGCGGCGGCTAAACTCAGAATAAATGTAATAATCAGCTTCATAATATGCTCTCCGCCAGAGGCCGGAACCGAACCGCCGCCTCCCGCCTGCCGGCAGGAACGCAGCGGCCGGCCGGCGCACGGCCGGCGGCTCCTATTTCATCAGCGCGGCAGTAATTTCGGACGGCTCAGCGCGGTTGCGGTAGTCGGCATCCAGGAAGGCGTAGGTAATGGTGCCGTCCGGTGCGATGATATACGTCGCCGCCAGCGGCAGCTCATCGGAATCATTGCCGTTATACGCCGCCAGGTTGAACTTATCGGCATAGAGCTTCGCCACCTCATCAGTGAGCTTAAAGACAATGCCGTATTCCCGGGCAACCTTGCTGTCGATATCGCTGAGCACTTCAAATTCGAGCGCGTGTTTTTCCGACGTCGAGAGCGACTTGTCGGGCAGCTCCGGCGTCAGGGCAATCAGGGTTGCTCCCGCCGCCTTAAAGTTGGGCAGCTCTTTCTGCAGTGCATTCAGCGTCAGGTTGCAGTACGGGCACCAGCCGCCGCGGTACCAGGTCAGCACAACCGGCCCCTTTTTCAGGTAATCGCTCAACCGGACGGTTTCGCCCTTCGCATTCGTCAGCGCAAAATCCGGCGCTTTGTCGCCGAGCTGCTTCGCGCTTCCCACAATGCCGCTTTCGGCCACCGCAGCCACCCCGCCCTCGTAGGCCGTCAGCACCGCCTCCGGCGCCTTGTCATTAAACGCTTTCCGCCGCGCATCCAGCTGCGGCTTCAGCCCGCTGTCCGCCTCTTTTTTCTGAAGCCCGTACGCGGTGTACGCCGCCGCAATCAGCACGGCAGCCCCGGCAAGCATGATTTTCTGATTCATAGTATTCACCTTCACGTTTGCGGCAGATCATTCCTGCACCTGCCGCGGTTTATCTTTCACCACACAACGCCGGCGTTCTAACCCGCAGGCGTTCGATACGGCGATTAAGACCCCGCGCTTGAATGAACGTTCAATTTAAATCCGCAGAAACCGCCCGACGCTTGAGTGCGCTGAAGAAAAATCATGCCGCCCGGCGGCTCACCGCGCGGCTCAACCGGCGGCCTATGCCGTCGGCTGCAGCAGGAATACCTTGTCGCCGCGGCGGACCTTTGCCGGAACGGCGAAGGTGACCATATCGTTTTTGACGGCTTTTTCGGCCGGACGGCCGTTGACCCGCAGGGAATCGACCTGGAGCTGGACCGCGCCGGTCGTCGGGCCCTCAATCAGGATTTCACAGCCCGGCTGCAGCTCCTGCTGCCAGAGCCTGAATTCAACCACGCCGATTTTGGTAAAGTAATTGGTGACCAGCCCCTGCTCCACCCGCTTGTGCGTGGCCTGCGAATGGCCGCTCGCCGCCCATTCGCCCATCTGCTCACCGCAGTAGTAGCCGCCGTCCCAGAAGCCGCGGTTGAAAACCCCGGCCAGTCCGGCCTCCAGCGGCTGGAAGTCTTCCGGCGCAAACGTTCCGGCTTCCACGGCGTCGAGCCCGGCGCGGTAGGCCTTGGTTACAGTACTCACATACTGCGCGGTGCGCGCGCGGCCTTCCAGCTTATAGACCGATACGCCGGCGTCGGCCAGTTTATCGAGGTGCGGCAGCGTGCAGAGATCTTTGGGCGACATAATGTATCGGTTCTGCACTTCCAGTTCATCGCCCGTGTCGACATCAACCAGCCGGTAGGCCCGGCGGCAGTTCTGGAAGCACGCGCCGCGGTTGGCGGATTTGTTATAGCAGCCGAGGCTCATATAACACTTTCCGGAGATCGCCACGCAGAGCGCCCCGTGGGCAAACAGCTCAATCTGAACCAGGCCGCCGTTCGGCCCGCGGATATCCTGCTCAACAATGGCGGTGCGGATTTCTTTGATCTGCTCAAGCGTCAGCTCGCGCGCCAGCACCATCACGTCGGCGTAGCGCGAGAAAAACTTCACGGCGCCGGTATTGGAAATATTGGCCTGTACGGAAATATGGACTTCGAGTCCAATGGAGTGCGCATATTCAACGGCCGAAATATCGGAGGCGATAATGGCGGACAAATCAGTCGCTTTGGCCGCATCGCAGACTTCGCGCATGGTTTCGAGCTCGTCGTCATAGACGATCACATTGAGCGCCAGGTAGCTCTTCACGCCGCACCAGCGGCAGATGCGCGCAATGCGCTTCAGATCGTCCAGTGTAAACGGACTGGCGGCGCGCGAACGCATGTTAAGTTTGTCCACGCCGAAATAGACCGAGTCCGCCCCGCCCCGGATGGCGGCGGCCAGCGATGCATAGGACCCCGCCGGGGCCATGAGTTCAAATCTGGAATCACGTTTTTTCATGGGCGAAACACCATGGATAAGCCGCCGCTTAATTGCAACTCATCTAAATTGGGAAAAGAGGCGCGCTCGATACAGACTGATTTGAAGATGCGGCACTTCGGTATTTTCTGAACCACCCACTCCAAATAAAAGCGGTGCGGGCGCCGAACGAAAAAATACAAAAGGGATGAATTATTAAAAACAACTAATCCCCGCCCGCATAACCGGGAAAAAGTTTGTATTTGAATTGATATGAAGTTATTTTTTTAAAGCTTACCGCTTTAGTGCCGCGACGGCGGCAGAAGGACAGGGAGGCAAACACCAACCCGGAGAGGAAATATGAAAAATATTCCCATTGATAATGTCCGCAACTTCGCTCTAATGGGCCACACGGGTAGCGGGAAAACCTCACTGATCGACAGCATGCTCTTTAAGCTCGGTCAGGTAGATCGAGTGGGTTCTCCGGAAAACGGTACCAGTGTGGCCGACTGGACAGACGAAGAAAAAGCACATGGAATCTCGATCTGGGCCAAACCCTTCGACGGCGTCTACACCGCCGCTTCACGTAAAATCCGCCGCCTCGTCATGATCGACACCCCCGGCTTCGCCGACTTTATCGGCCAGAAAATCTGCGCCGCGGAAATCACCGATGCCGCGCTCATCACTATCGATGCCGCCGCCGGCATCCAGGTCGGCACCCAGCGCGCCTGGAAATCCGCCGAAAAACGCAGCCTGCCGCGCGGCATCGCCGTCACCTGCCTCGATAAAGACGGCACCAGCTTTGACAGCACCCTGCTCCAAATCAAAGAGCTCTGGGGCGAAGACCGCTGCATTCCAATGGTCCTGCCCACCTCCGACGGACGGGCCGTCGACATCCTCAACTGCCCCGCCGACGAAATCCCCGACGAGCTGAAAGAACGCGTCAAAACCATCAAAGACCACCTCATCGAACTCGCCGCCGAAACCGACGACCAGCTCATCGAAAAATATTTCAACGGCGAAGAACTCTCCGCCGACGAATTTTCCGAAGGCCTGCGCAAGTCCGTGCACGATGCGCACCTGATTCCGGTCTTCGCCACTTCCGTGAAAGCCGACTTCGGCGTAAAGGAAACGATGGACTCCATCAGCCGCCTCTTCCCCTCCCCGCACGACTATCCCGTCAGCTGCGCCGAAGGAAACAAGATTTCCGCCGAAGAGGACCAGCCCTTTTCCGCGCAGGTCTGGCGCTGCTTCAACGATGCCTTTGTGGGCCAGCTGACCTTCATCCGCATCTATTCCGGCGTGCTCAAACCCGGCATGGAAATCTTTAACGCCACCAAGGGCGTCAAAGAAAAGGTCAGCGCTATCCTCTACATCGACGGCAAAAAAAATACCGAAGCGCAGGAAGCCAAAGCCGGCGACATCGTCGCACTGACCAAACTCAAGCATACCTTCCTCAACGATTCGCTCTGCGCCGTCGGCTCCAACATCAAATTTGAGCCGATTGTCTTCCCGTCGCCGGTCACCGCCTACGCCGTCGAACCGAAAAACAAAGCCGATGCCGACAAAATCGGCCAGGCGCTGCACCGCGCCGTCGACGAAGATCCCTCCATCCGCCTCGAACACAACACCGAAACGCATGAGCTGGTACTTTGGGGCATGGGCGATATCCACCTCGAAATCACTCTCGAGCACATCAAAAACCGCTCGAACGTCGAGATGACCCACCACACGCCGAAAGTGCCCTACAAAGAAACCATCACCGCGTCCGGCGAAGGGCACTACAAACACAAGAAACAGTCCGGCGGCCGCGGCCAGTACGGCGAATGCTACATCCGCATCCGCCCCAAAGCCGAAGAAGATCCCGACTGGTTCCTCAATAAAATCGTCGGCGGCGCCATTCCCGGCGGCTTCGTCCCCGCCTGCGAAAAAGGATTCATCGAAGGCCTCGAAAACGGCCCGCTCGTCGGCTCCAAGGTCATCAACGTCCAGGTCGAGCTCTACGACGGCTCCTACCACGACGTCGACTCCTCCGAAGTCGCCTTCAAAATCGCCGGCGCACGCGCCCTGCACGAAGCCATCGAAAAATCATCGCCCGTCCTGCTCGAACCCATCATGACCGTCAAAGTCATCGTGCCCGAGCAGTTCATGGGCGACATCTCAGGACTTTTGAACACCAAACGCGGCCGCATTCTCGGAATGGGTCCCGAGGACGGAATGCAGGCCATCGATGCCGACGTTCCGCAGGCCGAGATGTTCAAATTCTGCTCGGAGCTGCGCTCCATCACCAGCGGACAGGGTTCATTTGAAATGAACTTCGCCCGCTACGAGCAGGTACCGGCCCACCTCGCCGCCAAAGTCATTGAGGCCGCAAAGGCCGCCAAAGAGGAGTGAGTTGGAAAAGAGGAGCAGTATAAAGAGGAAAAAATACTGAAAACCGTTCCGAATGGAACACCCCGCGGGCGGCCCGGTCAAACGGGCCGC
>JBFHGU010000017.1:0-62936 GCA_041582935.1 Pontiella sp. | reverse complement strand
GGCGGGGTGAGAATGTCTTAAAACAGCGGAATAGGGGTGGATATCAGAGGCTCCTGAAAAACGGGCACATTCGGCCTGAAAACCGCGGAACCGGCGCGAAAAAGCTCTTAAAATCATCTTAACAGCATGGATATCAGAGGCTCCGATATCCTGATATTAAAGGAGGAAGCTGTGGAATGCCTTGATTTGAAGCCGTTTGGAAAAACGGAAAACGGGTCGGTCCTCGGGTTTTAGTATCCAGCTTAAAAAGCCGGTAATTTTACGGCCCAAACGCTCTACAGGATTACTATGCGGAATGCGGCCGGCTCGGAGAGCCAGCCCTGCTTTTTTCCAGTGAATAAAGAGCTCATCATTCCCTGTGCCTCCCGCGCAGCGGATGGCTGAATCTGTTCGGAAGCATCCCTTCCCCCGCGCCCCAATCCCTTCCTGAGCATTTTTATGTCAGCTTTCCTGCACAGGAAAAGATCCTGGAATGTCGGCGATACGCACCGATAATTACTCCCCGACCATCGCAACCTTATTGCCGGATCCGCTATCGGCATCGCGCAGCGGAGGAATTCCGAATGACCTCTTTCCTTCATCCGCAGGCAACGCGCGGCAGGCCGGCTCCAGAGGAACGAAGGAAGCGCCGACTACACATTTTGTGCATTCGTCCTGCGGTGACCGCGCAATCACGTCTACCTTAGTCCTTTGTGCAGCTTAAAGATGGTTGCGTCTTTGTGGTTAGTCCAAGCTGCGGAGCTTATTTCACGTCAAAAACCGCGGTCTCGCCGGCGGCGATGCGCAGCGGTGTTTTAAACCGTGCACGACCATCTGCGGCCGAAAATGATTTCAGTTCCAGCGCCCCGTGCAGCACCGAAAGTTCCACGGCGGCACCCGCTTTACGGCAGGTTCCCCAGGCACTGCCGTTCGACCAGAACATCGGCTGCTCAGTCGTCGCCATCGTCATTGATTTTTCGACGGCGGAATAGTGGAAGCTGGACAGGGCCGGCACGGCGCCCCAGCTGGCCATGGCGCGGGCATAGTTGTTTCCGCACTCGGCTTCGTTAAATGGATTGCGCTTACGGCCGTCATAGCGGTCCCGAATGTTTTCGATGCAGGCGAGGCCGTCCTCCATCTGCCCCTCATAAAACATGCCGATCGCCGCGGTGTACTCGAAACCGGTCATCGCTTCGGTAAAATACGGGAACGGATGGACGGGGCGTTCCCCGGGATATGCAGCCATCACGAGCGACTTTTCATCGCCCAGCACATAAGAGCGCATGCAGTTGAAATCCGAGCTGCTGTCGCTCCGCAGGTTGTATTTCATGATGCTTTCGAGCGTGGTCTTCACGTGGGCCTCATCGGTGAGATACCCCAGCCCGCAAATATGCGCCAGGAACTGTCCCACCAGCTGATCGACCAGGCAGCCCTCCCCGAGCTGGTACGCCGGATTGCCGAGGTCTTTGTGCTCCAGGCCTTTCAGCAGCGCCGGCGCAATCTCGTCAAGGCTTTCCGGCGGCTGGATGATCTGGATGTAGTACTCGCCGTTGAACAGATTCGCATCGATCCACGCGCGGCCGTTTTCAAACAGTCCGCGGCAGGTGTGGGCAAAGGCGGCATCGCCCAGATACGCCGCCATCTCTTCGGCGGCGCGCAGCGCGCCGAGATACCAGATGCCCATCTGCGGATTCGGACCAAAATACTGCACATCCATGGTGTTGTGCTGGCAGCCCTCCATGACGCCGTTCATATCTTCGTCCCAGCCGCCTTCCACCCAGCAGAACTCCATGGCCTTCTTCACATTCGGCCAGAGCTTCTGGAGCTGGGCATCATCGCCGCTGAGCTGCCAGTCGCGGTACATCCGCATAATGGATCCCATCTGGCCATCCGCCGCCGTCCGGTCAAAACTCTTTGCCCGCTGCAGCGGCAGTCCGATGCGGAAATTCAGCATCCCGTTTTCATCTACGGCATGCCCGAACTCGACCTCCCGCATCGAGCGCGACAGCTCGCCATAGAGGAACGCCGAGGCCTGCTCATAGTTCCAGACATGGGTGCAGTTCCCGAAACACACGCCCCCGACATTGCTGGTGCCCTCCCAGCCATAAAAGTTCCCATCCGCTGTCCGGAAACAGGTCTGCGAGCGCAGCGTACTGGTGTTGTTCAGGGCCGCCTCTTTTACCACCTTCGGGAGCGGACTGTTCACCAGCGCATGCACAAACTGCTTCGTCTTGTTTTCGAGCTTCGGAAGTTCAGGAATGGTCTTTTCGGCAACATCCCATGCATCGGAATACACGGTGGTATAATAGTTCGTCAGCATATTGCTGATCCCGTCATCCTTCGGCGACCAGCTCTGGCGGTTCGGGAAATGCCAGGTCAGATAAAAAGAAACCTCGCGGCTGCTGCGGGGAGCCACAAGGACTTCGGCCGCCAGCGAAGCCATCGGAATATCCTCGTCCGGCGTATCGCGGGGTTCAAGCCGGCCATCGGCACTGAAATCATCCCAGAAATCGAGCCGCGCATTACCCCACTCATCTTCACTCCAGGCCGTGCGATAGGAGACGGCTTCCCCCGCGGAAGTGGTTAAAGCCATGGTGCCCCAGGCCGTATTGGTTTCAGCAACACCCCCCGTGGTCATAAAGATACCCTGGACATGCTGCCCATTCCGGAACGTATTCTTATTCTTTTCCGCGCCGATCGGCACCCAGAAGCCCCGACCATGCATCTTCTGCTTTGTGCCGTCCATGCCGATAAAGTTCGGGAGGTTTCCGGAAACGGAGGCGATCACCTCCTGATCCGTCGGGTTCGTTAATTCATAAGTCAGCACCGCCATCGGAATTCCACTGGCCTCCGCATCGCCCGGCACCATGGGATTGAAGGCTTTGATGCGCACATTCAGCGGTACGTCGGCATCGGAGAGCAGCACCTGGCCGAACGGATACGCCGCCTGAAACGAACACGATTCAAAGCGGGGAAAACCGTGGTTCGCCACCCGCGCCCCGAACGAACCTTCATAAAGAGATGCATCCAGCGGGCCCTCCAGCGCACGCGTCGCGCAGGTGCCGTCAGCCGCCTTGGTGAACAGCGCAAAAAACGGCCCGATATATCCCCGCTGTTCGCTCGTGGGAATATAGCCCTTGGCCGCCGTGTTCATGATCTCCCAATCCCGAAGATCCCCCCGCCCGCCGAGCGACACCGTACCGGTTCCAAGCCCGCCGATCGGCATGGCGATGCGGGCCAGGTGATCCTGGTCATAGGCAGTCAGCACCGGCCAATCATCCCCCGCCGGGGCTTCGGTTTGTTTTACAATCTTTACCGACGGATCATCGGCGTAACCGCCCCAAACAGGCAGCAGCATACAAAGCAGTACAGCAAACAGGCGAAACATAGATCATCTCCGTTATTGACCTTAAAAACTCATATGACAATGCCGCTGAAAGTACGCCGAACACCCCGCGCCGTGAATGCACATACCGGACACTTTTTTGCACTTATACGCCGCCCGAAAACCCCTACCCTTCGGCACGGAAGGCCGACGGCGAGCGGCCGGTCTTGCGCTTAAACAGGGCGGAAAAATGGTTCTGGCTTTTGAAGCCGAGCTCTTCGGAGATGCGGCGGACGGAAAACCCGGTTTGCCGCAGCAGCTCGGCCGCTTTCTGAATGCGGCGGTTGAGGTGATATTCCGCCGGCGCCTCGCCGGTCTGCTCCTTGAATACCTTGCGGAACCAGGAATAGCTCACATAGAGGTTGGCCGCGAGTTCCTTGATATCCACGGGCTGATGCAGGTTGCTCTGCAGTATCCCGCAGGCCTGTTCAACGACGCTGTTGATATAATGCCGGTCCGGTGAACGGCGGCCCGAACTGATGCGCTGCGAAATCTCCTGCGAACCGCGCTTCAGGATGGCCGCAATCTGTTCAAAATTCCGCACCGGCAGGTGCGAGGACGGGCCGGTGGCCCAGAGCCCGGCAATAACCCGGTGCGAATCGTCAAACACCGGCACGCCGACGCAGTGGCAGCCTTCCAGCTGTTCGGAGACATCGATCGCATAACCCTTTTCCCGAACAGAGGCCAGCTCGGCCTCGAAGTCGGTGCGGCTGGTGATGGTGCTCGGCGTGAAACTCCTGAAAAGCATCCGGCTGAGAAAATGCTCCTGCTCATCGGGCGGCAGATAGGCCAGCATGGCTTTGCTCGGCACGGAGGTGTGCAGCGGAAAGTGATAGCCGACCTCGAGGTGATAGGCAAAGCCACCGGTGCCGACCACTTCCGCCAGCACGGACCCCTGGATGGCTTCCGCATCCAGATCGGCCAGCCCGATGGTCTGGCCGATCCGGGCTTCAACCTGGCGCATAACGTCCTTGGCTTTCGGAATGTGCTCTCGCGGAAACATAGTCTCAAATCATGCATAGTTTTAGATCAGAAGAAACATATATCTTTCGGGGGGTTTACGGCACAGTCTGGAACAAATCCGGATAGAGGAATGGAGAGCATGAAGAACCTGATCATACTATTGCTGCTCAGCACCGCGGCACAGTCGTTTGCACAGTCGGCCGGCGGGACGCTGGACGATAACCTGCTGCTTTTTGTGACGCGGCATCAGTACAAAAAGGATCATCACAATACGGCGACCCTTTTCCAGCACGGCGAAATCAATGCACCGTCCTATAACCCGCCGGGCCGCATCAAGCTGCTCGATCGGCGGACCGGCGAGGTTAAAACGCTGGTTGATGCCGGACCGGCCGGCATTGCGCGCGATCCGGAGATTTCCGCCGACGGCACCCGCGTGGTGTTCAGCATGCGCAAAAGCGCCGCGGATGATTATCACATCTATGAAATCAATGTGGACGGCACCGGCCTCAAGCAGCTGACCTCGCTGCCGGGCGTTTCCGACATCGATCCGGTCTACCTGCCCGACGGCAAAATTATTTTCAGCTCCACGCGCGAGCCGAAGTTCTGCATGTGCAACCGGCATATCATGGCCAACCTCTACCGCATGGACGCAGACGGCGCGAATATTCACCAGATCGGCAAAAGCACGCTGTTTGAGGGCCACAGCACGGTCATGGCCGACGGGCGGATTCTTTATGACCGATGGGAATATGTCGACCGCAACTTCGGCGATGCCCAGGGACTCTGGGCGGTCAATCCCGACGGCACGATGCACGCCATTTTCTACGGCAACAATACCCGCTCGCCGGGCGGCATCATCGACGCCCGCCAGCTTCCCGGCAGCCAGAACGTTATTGCGGTCTTCGGCTCCTGCCACGACCGCCCCTGGGGCGCGCTGGCCATTCTCAATCGGAATAAAGGGATCGACGGGGCGGACGGTGTTGAACACATCTGGCCGGCGGCGGCCCGCGAGCTGATCGGAGTCGGCAACTGGGACACCTTTAAAAAGGTGCGCCCGCGCTATGAAGACCCCTTTCCGCTCTCCCAGACCGAATTTCTCTGCGCCCGCACCATTGCCGACGACGATGAGCGCACCGGAATTTACCGGATCGGCACCGACGGCCATGAAGAGCTGATCTATGAAGATCCCGACGGCTTCGGCTGTTTTGATCCCATGCCCGTCACCGCCCGCACCCCGGCGCTCCCCAAACCGGACATGCGCACGTTCGACCAGTCCGGCGGCACCATTTACGTGCAGGATGTCTACGAAGGCACGCACATGGTAAACGTCCAGCGCGGCGAAGTGAAATACCTGCGGGTGGTCGCTTCTCCGGAAAAGCGCAGTTTCAACATGTCGCGATGGGGCGGCCAGGGCGCGCAGTTCCCCGCCATGAACTGGCACAGTTTTGAGAATAAACAGATTCTCGGCACCGTTCCGGTCGAAGAAGACGGCTCGGCCTTTTTTGAGGTTCCGGCAGACACCTTCTTCTATTTCCAGCTGCTGGATAAAGACGGAAAAATGGTTCAGTCGATGCGCTCCGGCACGATCGTCCAGCCGGGCGAACAGCAGGGCTGCGTCGGCTGCCACGAAAACCGGGTTGAACCGCCGCCGGTTTCTGCGCTCAGCCTGCAGGCCCTGACGCGCCCGCCCTCGCAGATGGGTCAGGGCTACGGCGCCGGCCGCATGTTCAGCTACCTGGAAGAGGTGCAGCCGATTTTTGATGCGCACTGCGTCTCCTGCCACGATTTCGGCCAGCCCGCCGGCGAAATCCTCAACCTCGCCGGCGATAAAGACCTGGTCTTTAATGCGTCCTATGCCGACCTGCACCGCACCAAACTGATTCACGCAGCCGGCGGCGGACCGGCCGAAATCTATCCGGCCAAATCGTGGGGATCGCATGCCAGCACCCTGGTGCAGCAGCTGGACGGTCATAGCGGGACCCATCTAACCGATGCCGAAAAGAAAACCATCTACACCTGGCTGGACCTCAACGCGATTTACTACCCGACCTATGACTGCGCCTACCCCCGGAATCCCGCCGGCCGCAGCCCCATCACCAGCCAGCAGCTCAAACGCCTTTCAGCGCTTTGCGGTTTTGAGCTCAATTCCAGCCTGCGCTTCAAAGATCATCCCGGTCCACTGGTCTCCTTTGACCGCCCGGCGCTCAGCCCCTGCCTCCAGGAACTCGACAAAGATTCCGCAGCCTATGCCGAAGCCCTGGCCATCATCAAAGCCGGACAGGAACAGCTGGCGGCCCGGCCGCGCGCCGATATGGCCGGGTTTGTTCCCTGCGAAAACGACCAGGAACGCACCAAGCGCTATGAAGAAATGCGCGCCGTCGAAACCGCCTACCGCCAGGCCGTCCGCGAAGGCCTGAAACTTTACGACACCGATCTTCAGAAAATGAATTAGATCCAAAACCCAAAGAACCCTGAACATGAAAATCATCCTCGCTGCCCTCATTGTACTGCTCGGCGCCACGGCCCGCGCAGAACCCGTTAAACACCGCTTTCTAGCAGTGGATGAAGCGCGCTCCCAGCTGCACTATGTCGACCAGTTGGATCCGGCGAATGACTGGACGATCAAGTTCCCCAACCGCTACCGCGATGTGCAGCTGCTTGAAAACGGGCGCATACTCGTCAGCACCTATACCGGCTATGAGGAGTATGATTTCCAGACGCAGGAAAAACTTAAAACCGTGGCTGATCCAACGTTCAGCCAAACCGAAACGATTATCCGCCTGCCGAACGGCCATACCATCGTCGGATGCAGCCGGCCGAAAAAACAGGGCGTGCGCTTTTTTGAGCTGAATGCCGACGACGAGGAAGTTCGCACAGTCACCTTTGAAAAGATGCACCACCTGCGCCTGGCCCGCCTGGCCCAAGATGGTTCGCTGCTGTTCGGATGCGATAACCGAGTTGTTATCGGCCAGTGGGACGGGACCTTTAACGAGTTCACCACCAAAACAGAGAAGCGCCATATCTATGAAGTCGAGGAGCTCGCCAACGGCAACTTCCGCCTCTCGACCGGCTACGGCGCCGTCCTTGAAGAGTGGACCCCGGAAGGAACTTTTGTCCGCACGATTTGCGGAGGCACCCCGCCGGACGGATTTTTCTATCTCTTTTTCGGGCGGGCCCAACAGCTTCCGAATCAGCATTGGGTGGTCAGCAACTGGACCGGCCATAAAAAAGACGACAGCCGCAAAGGCGCCCAGCTGATCGAATTTGACAAAACAGGAAACATCGTCTGGAGCTGGCACGACCCCGAGCGTTCGGGATCTGTTCACGGCGCCTATATTTTAGATTAATAAATAACACGGAGAACCTTATGAACTTTGACTATTACATCCCCACCAAACTCCTCTTCGGCGCTGGAAAACTGAACCAGCTGGCCGAGGAAAAACTGCCGGGCACCAAAGCGCTGATCGTCATTTCCGCCGGCACGTCCATGCGGAAACTCGGCTACCTCGAGCGCCTCGAAAAGCTGCTCGCAGCCCAGCACATCGAATCCGTCGTCTACGACAAAATCCTGCCCAATCCCATTAAGGAACACGTGATGGAAGGCGCGGCCATGGCCCAAGAAAACGACTGCGATTTTGTGATCGGCCTCGGCGGCGGTTCATCGATCGATGCCGCCAAAGCGATTGCGGTGATGGCCGTCAACCCTGGCGACTACTGGGACTATATCGGCTCCGGCTCCGGCAAAGGCGAACCGGTTGAAAACGGCGCGCTGCCGATCGTCGCCGTCACCACCACCGCCGGAACCGGCACTGAAGCCGACCCGTGGACCGTCATCACCAACGGCGACGAAAAGATCGGCTTCGGCGATCCGGCCTTCACCTTCCCGGTGCTTTCGGTCGTAGACCCGGAGCTGATGACCTCCGTACCGCCGCGGCTCACCGCGTTCCAGGGCTTCGATGCGCTGTTCCATTCGGTCGAGGGCTACATCGCCAACATCGCCACGCCGATGAGCGACATCTATGCGCTCGAAAGCATCCGCCTGATTGCCCAGTACCTGCCGACCGCCGTGGCGGACGGCGCGAATATTGAAGCACGCGAAAAGGTGGCGCTGGCCAACACCCTCGCCGGCATGGTGGAGTCGACCTCGTGCTGCATTTCCGAACACTCGCTGGAGCACGCCATGAGCGGACGCCACCCGGAACTGCCGCACGGCGCCGGCCTGATTATGCTCTCCGAAGCCTATTTCTCGCACTTCGCCGACAAGGTTCCGGACCGCTTTGCCAAAATGGCTGAAGCCATGGGCGGAACGGACTTTGTTGCAGAGCTGGTCAAACTTCAGGACGCCTGCGGCGTTCGGAACCTGAAAATGTCGGATTACGGCATCACCGAAGAAGAATTGCCTGCCATCGCCGCCAATGCGCGCGATACGATGGGTTTCCTGTTCGAACTCGACCCCGTGGAGCTCTCGGAAGAAACCACAGTCGACATCCTGCAACAGTCCTTTAAATAAACCGGGAAGAGAACATGATATTATCCCCCCGACATCTGTTGAATTTCACCGTTCTGCTCCTGCTGGCACATCGTCTTTGCGCCGAATCGGAAAGGCCGAATTTTCTGATCCTGGTGGGGGATGATATCAGCTCGTCGAGTCTGGGCTGCTACGGATCGGTCAATCCCCATACATCACCGAATATTGATCAGCTGGCCAAAGAGGGCATCCGCTTCACCAATATGTTTGTGTCGGAAGCGATCTGCGCACCGACGCGGGCGGAGCTCTACACCGGCCTGCAACCGCACCGCAACGGCTGCAATGTAAACCACAAGGCCACGAATGAGGGGACGCTGAGCGTAGTACAGCATCTTGAAAAACTCGGCTACCGGGTCGGCCTGACCGGCAAACGGCATTTTTCCCCGAAGTCGGTTTATCCCTTCGAGGACGTCCAGGGCTTTCCCGCCAACTGCACCCTGTCGGAAAAGACCGATGAAACCTGGGAAGGCGTTGCAGAATTTATGACGCGCGACACCGCCCAGCCGTTCTGCCTGTTTATCTGTTCAATCCATGCCCATTCGCCATGGGATTCAGGGGACCCCTCGCACTGGCAACCGGACGAACTGAAACTTCCGCCGCACATGGCGGACACCGAAAAAACCCGGAGCTTTTTCCGCGAACATCTGGCGGAAGTCCGGCTGTTCGACGACCAGGTAGGCAAGGCACAGGCCCTGCTTGAGAAACTCAAACTGACCGACGACACCGCACTGATCGTGCTGGATGAAAACGGCACCGGTATGCCGGGCGGAAAATGGACCACCTACGACTGGGGCGTACGCTCCGCCTGCGTCATCAAATGGCCGGGCACCACCGGGTTTGAAACCGATGCCCTGGCCCAGTACTGCGATATCCTGCCGACACTGATTGACGCAGCCGGAGGCACCTCTGTGGTCGACCTGGACGGAAAGAGCCTGCTTCCGCTGATCAACGGCAAAACCAAAGCCCATCGGGAAAAAGCGTTTTTCACCTATACCAGCGGACCGGAAGGACCGCCGTTTGATTCCCGTGCGGTGACCGATGGGCGCTATAAACTGATGTGGAACCTGACGCCGGATAATCTCTTCGCCGTCCGCACCATCAACGGCTTTGACTACGGCTACGAAGACAAAAAGAAACCGAATCGCCATGTGCGGCAGATTTACAAGAGCTGGCTTGAAAAAGCTGCAACCGATCCCGAAACGGAAAAGGCGGTTCAACGCTACCGCAAACAGCCAGAGTTCCAGCTCTTCGATCTGGAAACCGATCCGTGGGAGATGAACAACCTCGCCGCCAATCCGGAATATGCCCCGAAGCTCCAGGAGCTCAAGGCATCAATCAGCGACTGGATGGCACAGCAGGGCGATTCCGGCCCGGAATCGATGAAAAAATGAAACAGCCAAGGATTCACAAAACGGCAGTTATTCTGCTCCTGCTGAATGCCCTGGCCGCAGACCGGGCTCACGCCGCCCGGGAACTGCACGGCCTCTACGCAACCCCGGCACCGGACTGGCCGGCGGCCATGACCCGCATGCGCAAGGCGTTCCGCGGCTCCGACGGCGGGCTGGACGAGGCCGACGGCATTGCGCTCTGGAAGGATTTCCCGAAAGAGTGCGACTGGTTCCTGCAGGATAACCCGGTGCACGGCAATTGGGGCGACGGCCGGCTTTTTGATGCCCGGGGCGATTTTGCGGCCTATTTGAAATCCGACCGGGACAGCACACTCGAACAGCAGCTGATTGCGCGGGTGCTCGACGAGCTCGGCCCCGACGGTACGCCGCTCCGCCAGGCCCTGAAGAACCTCCGCCTTAAAAAAACGCCGCCCGATGATCCCGCCTGGCTTCAACTCTACATCGAGGCCTGCCGGCTCCGCCGACAGCAGCGGATGGCCCCGCTGCTGGCCGAAACGAAACAGCTCGTTTATGCCACGCACATGAATATGGGCACCATCTACCTGGCCACCGAAACACAGGGCTGTCCGCCCGGATCGCAGCTGCGCATCATCGACCTTGCGCCGGAAGCGGAAGGCCGCCCCCTCAAAGACGAACTGCTGTTTGATTCCGAAAACGGCATCGTGCGCGATCCGGAACTCTCGTTCGACGGAACCCGGCTCCTGTTCGCCTGGCGAAAAACCAACCGTGGACTGAGCACGACCGGCCGGCTCGCGCCGCCGGAGGGAAATTATAAGATCTATGAAATGACGCTGGCCGACCGCTCAATCCGTCAGCTCACGACAGATGCAACCTACGGCGCCGACTTTGAACCGTGCTGTCTTCCGGACGGAAACATCATGTTTTCCTCCTCCCGCTGTGTGCAGGAGGTCACCTGCGGCTGGGGCGACGGCTCAAACCTGTATCTGATGGATGAGGACGGCAACTATGCCCGCCGCATCGGATTCGACCAGACCCAGACCGGCTTTCCCCACCTGCTCAACGACGGCCGGGTCATTTATACCCGCCGCGATTACAACGACCGCGGCCAGTCCTATGCCCACGCCCTGTTTGTGATGAATCCCGACGGCACCTTCCAGACCGAATACTACGGCAACACCTCCATGGTGCCGACCAGTATCCAGCACACCCGCGCCATCCCCGGCTCCAGCAAAACCATGGGCATCGCCGGCGGATACCACACCACGCAGGGCGGTAAACTCGTGGTGATTGATCCCTCCAAAGGACGGCAGAATTACGACGGGCTGACCTTCCTGAACTGGACGCCGACGCCGCCCGAAGAAGTGAATCAGGAAAACTACTGCCGGGTCGGCGAGCAGTATGCCTATCCCTATCCGTTCGATGAAAACCGCTTTCTCGTCAGCTTTACGCCGCACGGAGGCTACCTGACGCGCAGCAGCGGCGCGGTCAACGCGAACCGGGAACACGAACACATGCGCTACAGCCTCTACTACATGACGATGGACGGACAGCGCGAACTGCTTGCCGCCCACTCGGAACTCTCCTGCACCCAGGCCGTTCCCCTTCGGCCGCGGCCGAAACCACCGGCGCGCGCCACCCAGGTGGACTACACCAAATCCGATGGCGTCTGCTATGTGCAGGATGTCTACTACGGTCCCTCCGCCGAAGGCATCGAACGCGGAACCGTCAAAAAACTGCGGGTCGTTAAACTCTTCTACAAGCCCGCCACCATCGGGGCCGGCGGCTGGGCGCCGAACCGCAAAGATGTGGGGCCGGGCCGCCCGTACGGCGGCTACGGCTGGCACTCGGTGCTGCCGGCCGGCGTGGGATCGGCTTCGTTCGATGCCAAAGAGATCCTCGGCGAAGCGGTGGTCCATCCGGACGGATCGGCCATGTTTGAAGTGCCTGCCCGCGAACCGGTCTATTTTCAGCTGGTCGATGCCGACGGCCTGGTGGTCCAAACCATGCGCAGCTGGGCCACGCTTATGCCCAACGAAAACTTTTCCTGTGTCGGCTGCCACGAAGAAAACGAGGCCGCCCCGCTCTCGAACGCGCATAAAACCATCGCCATGCAGCATCCGCCCCAAAAACTGCAGCCGATCCCGCAGCTGACCGGCGCGCCTTTCAGCTATCCCAAAACCGTGCAGCCGATTCTCGACCGCCGCTGCACGGCCTGCCATGCCCCCGGACAGAAAGCGGAGGCCATTGACCTGACCGGCACGCTCGTGAGCGACAATCTGCAGGACCGGGGCACCAACTCGACCCGCCGAAAGTTCAACCAGTCCTACCTGACCCTCCTGCAGGTAAAGTGGGTGAACCGCAGGAATATCGGCCTGCGGCTCGACGAAGGCCGCCCGAACCAATGGATCAACTACTACACCCGCATGGCAACCACCGAACTCACGCCCCCCTACTATGCCGGCTCCACCCAGAGCGGCCTGATCCGGATGCTGCAGGAGGGCCACGGCGGCACCGAACTGTCGGCCGAAGAGATCGGAGTCATCGCCGCCTGGATCGACCTGAATGTCCCGTTTGTCGGCGAATACGATGAAATGAACATCTGGGATGACAAAGCCCGGGCCCTTTATGACGCCAAGATGGCCATGCGCCGCAAACAGGAGCGAATCGAAGCGGAAAACATCCAGGCTTATATCGAGGCCGGACAGCCATGAACCTGTCCGATATCCCGCATGAAATGCGTTCGTTCAACTGATGAAAATACAAATGATGAAATCCCGCCTATTTAAAACGGCAATCGCCCTGCTCAGCATGGCCGGCACCGCCCTCGCCCTGCCGATGGACTCGCTGGAATGGTCTTCAAACGACGGCCGGCCGGTCGACTGGCCGGTGCGCATCTCCAAAAAATTCTCGCCGCCGCGGCAAGGCACACTCGTGCTCTCCACCGAATTCGACCGGGAAACCGCCGGACCGCAGGGCCTCCTGCTGATGGGCGACGAATCGGTCGAGGTGAACTGCAACGGGCAGGAGATCGAGCCGGTGCACGCCTCCGGCGATGAAATCGTTTTCGCCCTGCCGCTCCGGCAGGGGCGCAATACGCTGCAGCTTTCCCTGTCGAAAAAGAGCTCGCTGCTGTTCAACCCGGTGGAGCTCGACTACCTCCTGCCGAACGCCGAAAGCCAGCTCGAAGCCCTCTACCGCTCCGTCGACTACCTCGCCTCGAAATACCCGGCCTACCCGGCCGACCGCTACAAACAGCAGATCAAAAAGCTGGCCCGGCTCGCCGGCTCCGGCCGGGCGCTCGAAAAGGTCCGCGCCCTGCAGTTTGAGGCGCTCGTAAAAAACAACCCGGAAATCGATTTCGACGAAATCCTGCTGCGCCGCGCCAAAAATGCAAAATTCCCCGCCAACTGGCAGGGCAATACGGGCATGAGTAAAACCGGTTTCGGCAACGAGATTGCCCGCCTTAACCTGAAAACCGGCGCGCTTGAAACGGTCTACCGCCCCGACGGCGGCAGCAGCTATGTCGGCGACATCAACCTGCACTTTGACGGTACAAAAATGCTCATCTCTTCCGTCGGCGAAAAGGATAAAACGTGGCAGGTCTTTGAACTCAACACCGACGGCTCCGGCCTGCGCCAGGTTTCCCCGGACGTCGGCCCGGATGTAGACAACTACAACGGCGTCTACCTGCCGGACGGCGGCATGATCTTCTGCTCCACCGCCAACATGACCGGCATTCCGTGCATCGGCGGGAAAGGCAACGTCGGCACGCTCTACAGCACGGACCCCAACGGCGAAAACATGCGGCAGCTCACCTTTGAGCAGGATGCCGACTGGTATCCGTGGGTGATGGACGACGGCAAAGTGATGTACCTGCGCTGGGAATACACCGACAACTCCCACTATTTCACCCGCATCCTGATGACCATGAACCCCGACGGCTCGCAGCAGCGCTCGATCTACGGCTCCAACTCCTACTGGCCCAGCACCCTCTTCTACGCCAAAAACATTCCCGGCAGTAACCGCAAGTTCACCGCCGTCGTCTCCGGCCACCACGGCATCAACCGCGAAGGCGAGCTGGTGCTCTTTGATGTCGGCCAGGGCGAGCACAACACCGAAGGCGTCGTCCAGCGTATTCCCGGCTACGGCAAAAAAGTCCACGGCCTCATCCGCGACAAATACGCCGTCGGCAACTGGCCGCGCTTCCTCCACCCCTACCCGGTTTCCGACACCTATTTCCTGGCCGCCGGCCGGCTCGCGCCCGGTGACCGCTGGGCCCTCTACCTGCTCGACCGCTTCGACAACATTATTCCGCTGAAGGAAGAGCCGAAGATGCACCTCTTCGAGCCCGTCCCGCTCAAGCCCCGCCAGGCGCCGCGCGAAATCCCCTCGCGCCTGCGGCCCAATGCTGACGATGCCGTGCTCTACATCCAGGACATCTACGAAGGCCCCGGACTGGCCGGCATCCCGCGCGGCACCGTCAAAGCACTGCGCCTGCTGACCTACACCTATGCCTACCGCAATATGGGCGGCCATAACGCCCTGACCATTGAAGGCGGCTGGGATGCCAAACGCATTCTCGGCACCGTGCCGACCGAAGACGACGGCTCCGTGATGGTCCGCGTACCGCACAGCACCCCGATCTCCATCCAGCCGCTCGATGAAAACGGCGCGGCCCTGCAGCTGATGCGCAGCTGGCTCGTCGCAATGCCCGGCGAATCGCTCTCGTGCATCGGCTGCCACGAATCCGCCCGCACCCCGCCGCTGCAGCGCACCACCCTGGCCATGCAGGCCGGACCGAAAGCGCTGACCCCGTGGCGCGGCGAAAAACCGCACGGCTTCAGCTTCCTGCGCGAAATCCAGCCGGTGCTCGACCGCAGCTGCGTCGGCTGCCACGACGGCAGCAAAGCCGGACGGCCCGACTTTAAATCGCTCGATCCCGTGCCGCGCGGCCGCGAGTTTGCCGGCTCGTATCACGCGCTGCACCCCTATGTGAACCGCCCGGGCAGCGAAAGCGATTTCGCGCTGCTCACGCCGATGGATTACCACGCGTCCACCAGCGAACTCATGCAGCTGCTCGACCGGGGGCACCACGGCGTTAAACTCTCCGAAGAGGACCGCCGCACGCTGATCACCTGGATCGACCTCAACGTGCCGTACCATCCCACCTGGGCTTCGCTGAAGGGCACCGAGAAGGTCTCGCCGATTTCCGACCGCGCCCGCGAGCTGCGCAAAACATTTACCGGGCTGGACGACGATCCGAACTGGATGCCGCCGGCCGACGAAACGCGCCCGGAATTCATTAAGCCGGCCCCGCACCCGAAACCGGAAAAGCCGGCGCTCATGGCCGGCCTGCCGTTTGATGCCGCCGCGGCAAAGCGTATGCAGGGAGCAAAAAGCACGTATGCCCTCGATCTCGGAAACGGCATTCAGATCGCGCTGCGTAAAATTCCGACGGCCGACGGCAAAGCGTTCTGGATGGCGGAAACAGAGATTACCAACGAGCAGTTCCGGCAGTTTAAGCCCGAGCACGACAGCCGCTTTATCGACCAGCAGTGGAAAGACCACATCTATGCCGGCTATCCTGCCGACAAGCCGGAACAGCCGGCCGTCCGCGTCAGCTGGAACGAGGCCGCAGCCTTCTGTGAATGGCTCTCCGATAAGAGCGGCAGGACGGTTTCGCTGCCGACGGAACAGCAGTGGGAATGGGCCTGCCGCGCGGGCAGCGCGGCGCCGTTCTATTTCGGCAGCGACAGCTTCGGCGGCTATGCCAACCTGGCCGACCAGACGATCGGCGAGCTGGCCGTGCGCGGCATCGACCCGCAGCCGGTTTCTGAAAAGAGCCGCACACCGCTGAACGATTTTGTACCGCGCGATGCCGAGGTGAACGACGGCCAGCTGATCCCGGAAGGCACGGCCCTCTATGAACCGAATGCGTGGGGCCTTTACGATATGCACGGCAATGTTGCCGAGTGGACGCGCTCCGACTTTGACGGTACGCGCAAAACCGTGCGGGGCGGATCGTGGCGCGACCGCCCGGAACGCGCCGCAGCGGACTTCCGCCTGGGCTATGCGCCCTACCAGCCGGTCTACACCGTCGGCTTCCGGATTATGATTGAGGAATAAAATGAAACGCTTTTTAACCATCCTGACCGCGACGGCCTGGGCCGTATCCGTGCATGCCGGCATTCCGGCGCTCTATATTTACGGCGATGTCGCGGACGACGGCACGGTTCCGTCCGGCCCCAAAGAGCCGTTCCATCAAATGCGGCTGAACGATACGGGCCGGCTCGGCATGTCGGAATTCAAAGCGGCCCTGGAAGAAGCCGGGTTCGACCTGACGGAAAAATACGATGCCGCCATTGAGCTCAATGAAGCCTTCCTGAAAAACTACCGCGTCATCATGCTCGCCTCCAACCAGCGGCGGTTCACCCCGGCCGAGGCCGAGGCGGTCGAAAACTGGGTGAAGGCCGGCGGCGGCCTGATGGCCTGGTCGGACAGCGCATTCGGCGGGCATTACCGTAAGGCCGGCATCGGCAACACGCTCGGCCGTGACAGCAACAACATCATTACCGAACCGTTCGGCATGTACTTTCTCACCGACAACGGCGGCGGCAATTACCTGATTTCGGACTACACCGAAGACCACTACCTGAATAACTACAACCGCAAGGGCGGCGTTCGCTTCCGCGGCGAAGGCGTCAGCTGTGTCCGCGTATCCCCGCCGGCGCGCATGCTCGCCCCGCTGCAGGCCGGCGGCCTCGGCGGGCGGATGAGCGTGAATAAAGTCGATGCCCCCTACCAGCCGAAGGCCGATGCCGCATTGGCCGTGGCGGAACCCGGCAAGGGCCGCGTCATCGGTGTTTTTGACCGCAACTTTTTATGGAATGCCGGCGACGGCACCCGCCTGAGCCATGTGGACAACCGGGAGTTTACCCAGCGCATGGCCGTCTGGGCCGCCGGCCTCGAAGACACCCTTCAGGTCACCGGCAAAAAACGGCCGGCCGACGGCGCCCTCAACCAGCCGCCGCAGCTTGCGGTCGAAGAGTCCATCACGGTTTCCGGCCTGCAGGCCGACCTCAAAGCCGCGGTGACGGATGACGGCCTGCTCCACCGCTTTCCTGAAATCCGCTGGGACGCCGGTAAACGGAGCAAAGTCCGCTTTGAAAATGACAATCCGAACACCCCGGAAGTCCGCGTATTCTTTCCGGAAGCCGGAACCTACACCATGCGGGTCACGGCTGATGACGGGGAGTTTTCCATTTCTAAACGCATAAAAATTACGGTTAAACCCTGAGCATCCTATGTTGAAAAAAATCCTTATCTACCTCTGCCTCGTCCTTTCCGCGCAGGCGCAGCACCGGCTCCTCGTCAGCGGCTGCGGCTACGGCGAAGTGGCGGTTTTTGCGGCCGATGGAACCCGGGAGTGGAGCTTCGCCGAAAAGAACGAAGCCGACGATGCCTGGCTCCTGCCGAACAACGATGTGGTGATGGCCTATAAATACGGCGTGCGCATCGTCCGCCCCGACTGGAACAGCGGCCGCGGCGGCGAAATCCTGTACGACCGCCCCACCCCGGATAAAGGCGAAACGCACAGCTGCCAGCCGATTCCCGGCGGCTTCCTGATCGGCGAAAGCTATGACGGAGTCTCCTACATCGTTGAGCTCGATGCCGCGCTCCAGGAGACCCGGCGGATTGAACTTAAAGGCCTCGGCGGGAAACACCAGACCTTCCGCCAGATTCGGAAAACACCGCAGGACACCTACCTCATCACCCAGCAGCAGAAAGGCGGCCGGGCGATGGAGGTGGATGCCGACGGAAAAATTATCCGTACATTCCCGGACGGTCGGTTCTCGGCCGAACGGCTGGAAAACGGCCGCACGCTGATCGCCTGCGGCGATGCGCACCGGTTCATTGAAGTCGACCCGGACGGCACCGTCGTCTGGGCCCTCGAACAGAATGACCTGCCCGGCATCTCAATCGGCTTTGCCGCCGGCGTGCAGCGCCTGCCGAACGGCAACACCATTTTCTGCAACTGGGGCGGCCACGGCGGCTCCGCCGGCGCATCGATTATTGAAGTGTCGCCCGACAAGCAGGTGGTCTGGTCCACCTCGCCCGGAAAACCAAACCGGGCCGCCAACGTAAAAGTCATCGAATGAAACGGATCCCAACGCTCTTTATATCGCTCGCGGCACTCTCCGCCGCGGCCCAGACCTATCTTTCGCCGTGCGATATCAGCCTTTCCGAAGATGGAAAACGCCTTAGCCTGACTGCACACACCGGAAAACAGGTGCTGGATTTTGACCTCGCGGCCCGGAAAATCTCCAGCGCGTTGAATCTGCCGGCCGAGCCGACCGGCCTGGCGCAAAGTGCGGACGGCCGCACGCGGTATGTCACCGGCGGCGGTCCTGCCGGACGCGTCTGGAAAATCGCAGGCGGAAAGATCGCCGGCGAATTCCAGGCAGGCCATACCCCCACGGCCCCGGTGCTTTCGCCGGACGGAAAAACGCTCTACGTCTGCAATCAGTTCGATAACGATGTATCTTTCATCGATACCGCAACCGGCGAAACGTTCGCCCGCGTTCCGGCCCTGCGCGAACCGAATGCCGCCGACCTGACGCCCGACGGCCGCACCCTGTTTGTCGCCAACCTGCTGCCGGAAGGACGGGCCGATGCCGATTATACGGCCGCCAAGGTTACGGCCATTGATACCGCAACCCGGCAGCCGGCCGCCATTCCGCTGGTGAACGGAGCCGAAGGCGTGCGGGGCATTAAGCTTTCGCCGGACGGACAATTTGTTTTTGCGGCACACCGCGTGGCGCGCTACCTCGTGCCGACCACGCAGCTGGAGCGCGGCTGGGTTTCAACCGATGCGCTGAGCATTATCCGGGTCAACGACCAAAAACTGCTCTACACCGTCCTGCTCGACGACGTCGACCAGGGTTTTACCAATCCCTGGGCAATCGGATTCTGCGACGGCGGAAAAACCCTGATCATCTCCTCGGCCGGCAACCACGAAATCAGCCTGATCGATTATCCGGCGATGATGAAAAAAGCCGCGGCAGCCGCCGCGGCCGGGCGCAGTATGGAAACCAGCAGCCTCTCGTTCCTCTCCGGCATCCGGAAGCGGATTAAGCTGGAAGGCAACGGCCCGCGGGCGCTCGCCGCCGACGGCGAGTTTATCTACATTGCCCACTACTATTCCGACACGCTGGAGGTCGTCCGCCGAATGCAGGACGGCAGCATCAAGCGCGGCGCCTTTGCCCTCGGCCCGGAACAGCCGATGACCCCCGAGCGCCTCGGCGAAATCTATTTCAACGACGCCTCGCTCTGTTTCCAGAACTGGCTCAGCTGCGCCACCTGCCACCCGGATGCGCGCACCGACGGACTCAACTGGGACCTGCTCAACGATGGCATTGGAAATCCGAAAAATGCCAAATCAATGCTGCTGAGCCACGCCACGCCGCGCGCCATGTGGCTCGGCGTGCGCGACGATGCCGAAACCGGCGTCCGCGCCGGGCTCAAGCATATTCAGTTTACCGTCCGCCCCGAGGCGGATGCCCTGGCAATCGATGCCTACCTGAAGTCGTTAACGCCGGTGCCCAGCCCTTATCTCGTGGACGGAAAACTGAGCCCTGCCGCCCGGCGGGGCAAAGGGCTGTTCGAGGAGCTGAGCTGTATCAGCTGCCACCCCGCCCCGGTGTACACCAGCCTGGAGATCGTGGATGTCGGAACGACCAAAGGCCAGGACACGGGAAAACCGGTCGATGTGCCGTCGCTGATCGAAGTCTGGCGCACAGCACCCTATCTGCACGACGGCCGCGCCGCCACAATTCCCGAACTGTTGAAATCCGAGGACCATGCCGGCATTCTGCAGGCCACCCAAACGCTGACGGATGAGCAGCGCAGCGACCTGGCGGAATATATCCTGTCGCTCTAGCGCGCTTCGCAGAAACGAATCGAATCGCCCGGACGCCGCTGCGCCAGCACCGACAGGTCATCTTCAACCACGGTTCCGATGCGCGGATAACCGCCGGTGGTCGGATGGTCGGCCATCATAATGATCGGCTGCCCGGACGGCGGCACCTGGATGGTCCCCATCGCAATCCCCGAGGAAACCATTTGCTCACGCCGCCGGAACGACAGCGGCGTTCCTTCCAGCCGAAGACCCGTCCGGTCAGACTTCGATGAGACCGTAAATTCTTCGGTTAAAAAGGTATTCAGTCCGCCGCAGTCGAACCAGTCGGCCTCCGGCCCGGGGATAACGCGAACGCAGACGGAGCTTTCGGCTTCACGATGCACCGCCGGCAGCGCCTTTTCTCCTGCCGCGGAACCGGATGCTCCGGCACGGTTTCCAACCGGCAGCAAACTTCCGGCTTTCAAGATACCGCCCAGCTTTCCGGGCACATAAGCCGAACGGCTGCCCAGAACCTTCGGCACATCAAAACCGCCCGCGACGGCAATATAGGCACGATAGCCTTTTCTGATCGGCCCAAAGGCCGCCCTGCCGGACACCGCCAGCACTTCATGACGGTCGGCATAAACCACCGCGATGCGCATGGCCTCGCTGCATTCCAGCACCGGCATGGTGCCCGTGCACTCCAGCACCGCGGCCTTCGAATCATTACCGACCAGCGCATTGGCGGCCTCAAATGCCTTTCGGTCCATCGCGCCGCTCGGCGGCAGCCCGAACCGCAGGCAGCCGAACCGGCCGGCATCCTGCACCGTGGTGTACATGCCGGGGTCGAGAATTTTAACAAATCGGGAGGTAGGGACACTCCGGGCTGTCCTTGGCGCGCTCGAAGCCCGCGCCGTGCCCACAGGCACAAACCGAACCCGGTCGCCCGGCGCAAATAGAAACGGATTTTCGGCATCCGGATCAAACAGCTTGCTGGCGGTGCGGCCGATAATGTTCCAGCCGCCGGGGCCGGCGACCGGATAGATGCCGGTCTGGCTGCCGGCAATTCCGACCGATCCGGCCGGCACGGAAATGCGCGGCGTATCCAGGCGCGGCGTCGCCAGCTTCGGATGCAGGCCGCCCAGGTAGGCAAACCCCGGTGAAAAGCCGAGCATGTAGACCAGGTAGGCCGGCGCGGCATGCAGGCGGATTACCTCCTCTTCAGGAATCCCGTGATGTTCGGCCACCCGCCGCAGGTCTTCGCCGTCATAGACCACCGGCACCTCAATGAGCCGCGGCTCGGGCAGCGCATTCGGTGAAAGCCGCAGCGATTCGATGTGCGCCTGAAGCGCATCAAAACTGATCAGGCGCGGATCATAATCCACTTTCAGCTCGGCATAGCACGGCACCAGTTCGCGGATGCCGCGGACGCCCTCCAGCGCCAGCTGCAGGGCCCGAATCCTGCGGTGCGTGGACGGCGCAATACGCGCCGGCAGCCGCGCCAGCAGCGACCGCTCGCCGAGCGGCCGAAAACGGAATGCCGGCTTGCCGGCCGGCTGAACCGCAATCCGCTGCTTTTCAAAAAAGGTCCGCAGCGTGGAAACAAACTGGATCGCCGACGGATTATCGCCGTGCACGCAGATGGAATCGGCCGGCAGCCCGGCCGCACCGCGGACAAACCGGTCGGCCTGCTGCAGGCAGGCCGCTTCATCGTGCAGCACCGCTCCGGGTTCCGAGCGCGGCTTCAGCCGCCCTTCTTTGGTGTAGGCGCGGTCGGCAAAGACCTCGTGGATTGCCGTGAGGCCGGCATCCTCGGCCGCCCGGGCGGTTTCGGAATTTGAGAAAACGATAAAGCACAACTCGGAATCGATGGCCGCCAGGGTCTCGGCAACGGCCAGCGAGCGGTCATAGTCGAACGCCAGGTCATTATAAAGCGCACCGTGCAGTTTTACGTGATGGAGAAATGCGCCCTCTGCTTCTGCAATCTGCTTGAGCAGCAGGACCTGGTTCCGGATCAGCCGGCACAGTTCCCCCGTTTCGAACGCCATTGAACGCCGCCCGAAATTTACAGGATCCGGATAACCGGGATGCGCGCCAATGGCCACACGGTGCTCTTTCGCCAGACGAACCGTTCGGCGCATGGATTCAAAATTGCCGGCGTGGGCACCGCAGGCGATGCTGCAGGAGGAGAGATACGGCATGACCAAAGCATCAAGCGAGCCGTCGTCCAGCTCCCCGAGGTCTGCATTGAGGTCAATCGTCCGCATGGTTAAATCGTATTTTTACCACGGAGAGCACTGAGGCACAGAGAAACAGGCTCGATCATCCCCTGTCTCTCCAAATCCTCGGAGGGGAAATAAACTAATCCGGCTCATCGCCCGACTGCTCCCGCTCGATTTCGGCGGTTTCGGCAATCACCCGGGGCGTTTCAAAGAAGTGCTTGTAGAGGTGCTCTTTGATCGGTTCAAGGCCTTCGCCGAGCTCCGCGGAGATTTCAAAGATATTTTCATCGGTGCGCTGCTTGAATTCCCGCAGCTTTTCTTCGGCGCCGGGCGTATCCATTTTATTGGCGACCACCAGGTAGGGCGTGCAGGCCAGCTCTTCCATATGCAGCCGCAGCTCTTCTTTGAGATGCAGGAAATCGTCGGTCGGATTCCGATCGTCGGTACCGGCCATATCGAGCACAAAAAGAATGAAGCGCGAGCGTTCAATATGGCGCAGGAACTGGTGTCCCAGGCCGACGCCTTCGTGCGCCCCGTCGATCAGCCCCGGAATGTCGGCAAACTTGATGCGGCTGAAATTGGGATATTCCAGCGTACCGACGATCGGGTTGATGGTCGTAAAGGGATACGGCGCAATTTTCGGGTGCGCATTGGTCAGCCGGCTCAGCAGGGTCGATTTCCCGGCATTCGGATAGCCGACCAGGCCGACATCCGCCATCAGCTTGAGCTCGAGCCAGAAAACCTTCTCTTCACCCTTGGTGCCTTCGGTGTATTGGCGCGGCGTCTGGTTGGTGGAGCTCTTAAAGCGGACGTTGCCGAGGCCGCCGTGGCCGCCCTGGCAGATTTTCAGCTCCTCACCGTCTTTGGTCAGCTCGCCGATAAACTCACCGGTCTCCGCATCGGTGACCACCGTGCCGGGCGCCACCTTGACGATGCAGTCGTCCGAGTTCGCGCCGTGCTTCTGCTGCCCGGAGCCGCTGCCGGCATTCTTGGCCTTCACATGCGGCTGGTAATAAATCGGCAGCAGCGAATCCTCATTCACATCACACTGCAGAATCACGGAGCCGCCATGGCCGCCGTCGCCGCCGTCGGGGCCGCCTTTCGGAATCCCCTTTTCACGGCGGAATGAAATGCTGCCGTTGCCGCCGTTGCCGGCCCGGGCATAGAGTTTGACGCGGTCTTTGAATACAACGTGTTTCATGGGATAAGTAGTTTTAAGTGTTAAGGGGTGAAGTGTTAAGCCTTAAGTTCGGCAGAGCGACTGCGCGGCTGCCTGAAAAAACTGAAACCTAAAACCGCGGGATATTATCCACAAAAAAAAGGCGGGCTGAACCCGCCTTTTATTCATCCACCTTAAGAATTAACTTAAGCTGATACTTCGCGAATGTGTACTTTACGCTGGCGTTTGTTGAATTCAACAACACCGTCTTTCAGTGCGAAGAGCGTGTAGTCCTTACCGCAGCCGACGTTTACACCGGGGTGAAAACGGGTGCCGAGCTGACGGACCAGAATGCTGCCCGCAGTTACTTTCTCACCACCGAAACGCTTAACACCGCGACGCTGTGCATTAGAATCGCGACCGTTGCTGGATGAACCCTGTCCTTTCTTATGAGCCATGACGAACCTCCTTACAACTTATGCGTTGATTGCTTCCACTTTAATTTTGGTCAGCTCCTGACGGTGACCGATCTTACGACGATATCCTTTACGGCGTTTCTTCTTAAAAGAATAAATCTTGTCGCCGCGCAGGTTTTCAACAACCGATGCTTTAACTTTCGCACCGTCAACAACCGGAGTACCGATTGAGAGTTCAGAACCGTTGGAAACGGCCAGGGCGTCGAATTCAACGCTTGCGCCGGCTTCTTCTGCAAGCAGCTCAACGTCAAGGACATCGCCCTGCTGTACGCGGTACTGCTTACCGCCGGTTTCAATTACTGCATATGCTTCCATAAATAACCTCAATACCCACAAATGGGCGTTCTTTCCAAAAAATCAAGGGGCGGAAACTACGGAATCGCCCCGCAACTGTCAACCCCAAACCCCGCAGAAATTTGCGCGATTTTACCGCCCGCCGGACGCGGGCCCCGCACCGCCCCTTTTTTAAGAAAACGAAAGAGGTGGTACACCATCTGCTTTCACTAGCAGAAGAAAAGGGACTATAGCTATGAAACAGACATTTTCAATCCTCGCCTGCACCATTCTGCTGCTCGCCGGCTGCGGCCGGCCGGCCGCCAAAAAACTCGATACCGTGCTCGAAGGCGCCGTCATCAATCCCCGCGGCGAAGCCGTCGAGACCGGCTACGCGCTCAATACCGACTACCTGCTGCTCTATTTTTCAGCCCACTGGTGCGGACCCTGCCGCAGCTTCACCCCCCAGCTCGTCGAATACTATAAATCAAAGATGGGCGGCAGCCTCTTCCAGGTCCTCTTCATCAGCTCCGACCACTCCGACGCAGAAATGAAAAACTACATGGAAACCGCCCGCATGCCCTGGCCCGCCGTCATCTACCACTCCGAAGCCCGCAAGGCGGTCAAAAAGCGGTACGCCGGCAGCGGTATTCCCCAGCTCGTACTGCTCGACCGCAAGGGCCGCGTCCTCGCCGACAGCTTTGACGGCCGAAAATACCTCGGCCCCCGCCACGTCCTCAACGAACTCGACCAGCAGCTGGCCGCGCGCCTCGAAAAAGGAGAAACCGATCCCGCCGGCCTCTCCGAAACCACCGGCAAAACCCTGCCCACCCCCGAACGCATCGCCGCCGAATACCGCATCGACGGCTTCGGCAAAACCAAAAGCCAGAACATGGCCTTCATCAACGGCGAACTCAAACTCGTCGGCGACGACCTCGGCAACGGCGTCATCGTCGAAAAAATCACCGAAACTTATGTTGAAATCTCCTACGAAAAAAACCTTTATAAGCTCTTACCACAGTAAAAAAAAACGCCACCCAACCAACATGTTTGACAGAATCGCACTCCTCATCATTATTCTATGCCTCATCTTCGGAGGATATAAACTGGCTGCCAGCATACTGACGCCTGACGCCGCACAGGCACCCCCCGACACCAGCCCCGCCCCCATCGCCGCGGCGGACGCGGCGGGGAACACCCCCCAAACCGACGCTCCGGCAGACACCGCCGAAACGCCCGCCGAACCGCCCGCCGCCGAACCGCAGCCGGACACCCCGGAACCGCCGACGGCACAGCCGCCGGAAAACAGCCTCGAAGAACTGAACAAACAATACAAAATCAGCGGCATAGCAACCGGGAGCGAGGGCTCAATGGTCATACTGAACCAGACCCCGCTCTACGAAGGAGACTCCCTCGGAGAACTCACCGTCGAGAAAATCCGCCCGGACTCCATCGAGGTTTCATACAAGGGAAACAGCTATCAGCTCCCTGCCCAAATATTCTGAACATCAAAAATTTCACAAAGCGGGTTGACTCCGCCCGCCGGCACACGTATAAAGCCCGTCTTTTCCGGGGGATTAGCTCAGCTGGGAGAGCGTTTGAATGGCATTCAAAAGGTCGTCGGTTCGATCCCGATATCCTCCACCAACTTAAAGACCGGTCGCAATGACCGGTCTTTTTTTCTGCCCGCATACCAAAGCCGCACCTCACTTTTATCCAAGGCCCCAGGCTATAGAAGCGCCCTGACAGCACTCCTAACTATCTCCCGGCATGGATCTTCGGTCATATGGCACCTGGAAAGGTTCAACTTTCTGCAAGGGACGATGTTGAAGCCAGCTTCTCACTCATCTTTTCTTAAACGATCAACAGGCGCTTGATTTTCGCAGACAGCCATGAATACATAAATATTCTGACTATATTATTTAAAGGAACATAGAGGCTCTAAGCTTTAAGATGCAGATTATTGCAAAATGCCCTCCAGTTGCTTAACAGACCGATTTAAATGAAAACCATCTCTTCCACCTTTATAGACCGGTTATTCGGCGGTGCAAACTTCCGTAAACTTGAAATACGCCCGGAAGGCATTCGAATTGAGAACGGAAAAGAAGAACAGCTCTTCATCTATAGCCGACTGCAAGAGGTGAACCTGAAATCCGGCTTATTTTACCGATCCTTAGAAATCATCTCCGAATCCGATGCAGCGACCATACTCAAAGGCATCCCCAAATACCGGTCCAAGTCGCTCGACACTCTGATCGTTGAAAAGCAGGGAAAATTTATAGAAATCAGGAGAAAGGTTACAGACCTTGCGCCGGCAATTCAGGAAACCACGCAATGGCTTAACCATCGGTTGAGCGGGAAAAAATGGGTTTCCAACCATGACCTCAACTCGTTGGCCGGCAACTTGTCCATGCTTCGGGATTTTTTCGAAATCCCGACAGAATTCCTGACCACGGACAATGAGCTGCAAGCCACCATGAGCACGCTTGCCCATGCCCGAAAAGACATCCACGGCTTCCGCCAAAAAGCCAATGCCGCATTTATCGATAAGGAGAAGACACGATTCGAAACCTATTTCGACACCATCGAATCCAATCCACTCACTGAATCGCAGCGGCGTGCCGTTATAACGCACGAAGATAACACCCGGGTCGTTGCGGGAGCCGGTTCCGGCAAAACCAGCGTCATTGTTGCCAAAGCCGGCTACCTGCTAAAAAAAGGATTGTGCACTCCCGAAGAAATACTGCTGATTGCATTCAATAAATCAGCCGCCGATGAAATGAAGGCACGAATCAAAGAACGAATCGGCATCGATGTCCGCGCCACAACGTTCCATGCACTGGGTTTAAGCATTATTGGAGAAACAACCGGCACCAAACCCTCGTTGGCAAAATCCGCCGGTGATCATCGCATCCAGATAAAGCTGGTGCGGAACATCTTGATCGACCTGCTAGATCATCCGAAAGCGGCCAAAACCATCAGGAACTATTTCCAGAGCTTTCTGTTCCCCGACAAAAGCGAAGCCGATTTCGAAACGCTCGGCGAATACTACAACTACCTGAAAAAGCAGGACCTCCGGACGCTCAAAGGCGAAAAGGTTAAAAGCTTCGAAGAGATCGAAGTCGCCAACTTTCTATTCCTGCGCGGCGTCGAATATGAATATGAACGGGACTACGAAATCAACACCGCCACTGCGGAACACAGGCAATATCAGCCCGACTTCTACCTGCCGGAATACAACATCTATCTGGAACACTTCGGCATAAACCGCGACGGATCAACGGCGCCTTATATTGACCGGGAGGAATATAACGCAGGGATAAAGTGGAAACGCGAACTCCACAGGAAATACAATACCACCCTCATCGAAACCTACAGCTACATGAGAAGGGAGGGAACCCTTGCCCGTGATCTTGAACGCATCCTGACCAAACAAGGCGTTACACTTACACCGATCAGTTCAGACACATTTAAAGAAGCGCTCAGGAATGGAAACTTCATCGATCCGTTTTCCAGCCTCATCGCCACATTTCTCAATCACTACAAAGGAAACGGCCTGACCGCCGCAAAGGTTGCAGAGACCGCCCGGAAACGAAACATCATGGATACGCGTCTCAATGCGTTTCTGCAGATGTTTGAACAGTTCCACATGGCCTATGAAGAAAGGCTGAAAGAAGAGCAGGTCATCGACTTCAACGATATGATCATCCAGTCCGCCGAACTGGCCGAATCCAATTCATACCAGTCCCCGTACACCTGTATTCTCGTCGATGAATTCCAGGACATCTCATCCGGCCGCGCCCGTCTGGTCTCCGCCCTGAAAAACCAGAAACCAGGCAACCGGCTTTTCTGCGTCGGAGATGACTGGCAGGCCATCTATCGTTTTGCTGGCAGCGACATCGCCCTCATGCGCGATTTCGAATCACACTTCGGGTTTACCGAAACCGTCTACCTCGATCACACCTTCCGCTTCAACAACCGCATCGAAGCCGTCGCGACAAAATTCATCCTCCGGAATCCGGCACAAATTTCCAAAAAGATCCAGGCCATCCGGAATGAACCAAACGCCCGCGTTTTCATTCATTACCCCGAAACATCGGAAACCGGAATCCTGATGCATGCGCTGGAACAAATACATTCGGAAAAACCCGATGCCTCCATACTGCTGCTCGGTCGCTACAACTTTATTGAAGACGGCATCCCATGGACTCAGATTAAAAGCATCTTCCCCGGCTTAACCGTAAACTTTAAAACCGTCCACACATCAAAAGGAACAGAAGCGGACTACGTCGTCCTGCTCTCCATTACCGACGGGCGCTACGGCTTCCCATCCGAGGCCATCGACGATCCCATCCTCGACGCCGTCCTCTCCGAACCTGAACAATTTGAATATGCCGAAGAACGCCGCCTCTTCTACGTTGCCCTCACCCGCGCCCGACATGCCGTCCACCTCATATCCTCAACACCGGAACCGTCTTCCTTCCTGAGCGAACTGGCCAAAGACACCAGAAATGTGAACATCGCAGGCCGGGTTTCCAGGGAACCTGCAAAGTGTAATGTATGTGAAAGCGGAGACATGATTTTGCGCACCGGGAAATACAGCTACTTCTACGCCTGTTCCAACTTTCCCTACTGCACCCACAAAGCCCGGGTCTGCCCGCAATGCGGCATCGGCTACCTCCTCCCCGGCCAACGCACCCTCAAATGCAACAACGCAAACTGCGGTCACATCCAGCGCCTATGCCCCAGATGCAAGACCGGCTGGCTCGTAGAACGAAAAGGTAAATACGGAATCTTCCTCGGCTGCACCAACTATAATTCAGGCAAGTGCAACTACACCGAAAACCTATAAACCCGATGCGGCATGGCGCCGTTCGGTGAGAGAATGGATAATGGAGCACCGTTTTATAACGGTGAGTAGAAATGGAAAAGTGTTACCCTAATTTTTGGAAAAACCGTTGCATTAATAGATGGTCGCTACATTTCATCATTTTCAAAAATCGTACCGTGCATGCGCTTCTCCAAGCCTTCTGGATTTTCCATTTTCATATTCTGCCCACAAACTCCCCGATCACCTGAAACTCGCCCTCTTCCTGAATATTCTCAATCACGATCGGCTCATAATCGGGATTTAGCGGATGCAGCGTAATTTTTACGTGCTGCGGGATACCGCTTTCGTCGTAGAGGCGTTCGCTTTCGTATCGCTTGACGGTGAATTGGGCGTTGGTGTCGGGGTCAAGGACCCCGCTGTGTTTTACGAGCATGATGCGGTCGTTGCGGGTTCCGGCGAGGGCGGAACCGCGGCGGAAGATACAGATGTCGCCGTCATTAATTTTCGGCTCCATGGAGTGGCCGACGATTTTCATGGCGAAGAGGTCTTCCGTGATACGCATGTTGTCGACTTCGATCCATTCGGCGTGTTCTGAAAGCGGTTCGTTTTCGGTGTATTGATCGAGGTTGAACACGCCGGCGGTTGCCGCGAAGGGATAAAACGGGATGCAAGTGCTGAAGCGTTCCTCCGGAGAAGGGAATTCGATGATCTTGGGCGACTGCTGAACGGCGGGGCCCTCAGGATGAGGGCGGTACGTATCGCCGACATCCTGTCGCCCTTGTTCCAAGCCAGCCGAAACGGCAATGCCGGGAAGCTCCCAGCGCTCCACGCCGCGCTGAACGGCGGTTACTTCTACGGCTTCGGCGAAGGTGGAGAAAAGGCGGTTTTCCCAGTTGGCGGAATCGAACCCGGTGCCCATAAATTTTTCGGCTTCATATTCAAAGCGGGCAGGAAAGGCTTCGTTGATTTGCGACCAGTACTCAATGACGCAATCACGCCGGCGTTTCACCAGTTCGCGTGACGGCAGGCGGTCTTTCTTCTGGCCGTTGATTTTTGAATCAGCCGGAAGCAGGTTCCATAGATCATTGTTTTTCCAAAGCGAAAACGGAATGGCGTGATCGAGATCAAAATTGTTCATAATCGCTTTGTCGGACCAGACGCAGACTTTGTTTGGCAGATTGCAGTAAAACGTTCGTGCGGCCCCGACGTCACGCTCGGTGACCGGACAGGTCAGCAGGCAGTCAATAACGGTGCTGGGCTTGATTTCGCCTTTGGAAATTTTGCTCGTCAGCTCGGCCCAGCGCAAAACCGTAGCATCCTGGATCCACGTGCCCATAAGCGACAGCTCTTTCCAGATATCGGAACCCACCAGAACGGTCTTGTCGTTCTTGTCATAATCAAACACCGGCGCAGCATTGATGCCTCCGGCATGCGCAACCGGACCGACCTTAATCGTGTTCTTCAATTTGCTGAAAAGCTGATTCGAGAGTGTTTTAGCATCGCGGTTCAATGCCCGGTTTCGATAGTCGAGTGTATAAGCGGAGAGCCCGCCCCTGCTTTTGTAAAACTCAACCAAAGCTTCCAGCTGTTTTCTGAATGCAATGGCCTTACCGGTGGTTTGCGGAATAAATGTTTCCGCTTCTACAATCGGCCAGTAATATTCAATCCACTTTTCAGCCAGCGAAGTGATCGGAACCTTTACGCGCCCGTCCTGCTCCCATTCGACGGCTTTATAGTTCTTCACGGCAATCTCGGCGAGCGACCGGAACAGCGCCAGTTTGTAGGTGGCGACTTTATTGTCTTTGTTCAGCACCGATTCGATGGTGTCGATGGGCCGGGAGCCGGATTGGCAATCGAGTTCAAAGATCAGGGTTTCCCATTTGCGGCAGCAGCGCCCCAGGCCGTCGCCCGAGGTAGAGCGATGCAGCAGGCGGAAGCCGACGCGCTCAAAAAGCAGTTCCAGCTGGCCGGGAGAGATGCCGTTAAACAGGCGTCCCCTGTCATCGCGCTGCGTTTCAGGATCGACCGTTGGATCCGGATGCGGAATGGAAACCAGCGCTCTCCCCTTTTCCTTCAGGATCCGGCGGATTGCAAAGACGGAATCAAAGAGCTCTTCTTCGGGCACATGCTGAAGGACACCGGAACAAAGCACGCCGTCATAGGCACCGTCGCCGACCGTTGAAAGTCCGGGGAGCGAGTCAACGGCAACGGAACTGTTATTTGCGCGCGCATGGCACACAAACTCATTACATGGATCAACTCCGTCGGCGTGGAGTCCCAATTCTGCAAGAGCGCGCATATCGCGGCCGGAGCCGCATCCGATGTCGAGAATGCGGGTGATGCCGGAGAATGCCAAAAGAAACGGTTCATTCGGAACATCGGCACCGTCGTACATCCGAATGAACTCGTCCCCGTTTTCCCTATATATATTTAGTGTTTGATCATCCATGGACTACACTGCTCAGTTTTGGCCAGCCCTTCCTCCATATGTCCCGCACCGCTGAATCAGAAATTTGCGGCGAATCGCTGCAGGTGCGCATGCAGATTTTCTGAAGCCGGAAAATAGCGGTGATCATCGGGCAGCCGAATCCGCTGCCCGGCGAACTGCTGAATGGAATAGGCCGAATCCAGAGGCTCCGTCAACCGCTTTGAGACCAGCACGGTGTAGCTATCGGGATTGACGGCAATCAAACCCCGATCGAACGCCCGGTGGAGCGTCGGGCAGAGCGCCAGCCCGTTGGAAATGGTGTCGTCGTGCGACTCGCTGAAGGGCACGATATGGCAGGCGTCGATGAGCGAGGCATTGACCGTGGTCTCAACCCGCAGGCCGGAAATACAGCAGGTGTTGCTATAGACCATCGGCACCTGCCGTTTGAATACGCCGCCCCGCACAAAGACCTCTTCTTCAAAGCTGTCTTTATCCAGCTTTTCCTGAAGCGACCGTATTTCGGCCTGATAGGCTGCGGGGGATTCAGATAATACCTGGTTTGTCACCTGCTCCCAATAGCCGGAGGCATCAGCCGCGTTTTCCCGCGCATCAGGGAAATAGGTTTCGAGGAGCGTGTGCTTTAAGACCGCCCGATGTGCCGGCGATGCAGCCAGCATGAACAATTCAGGATCGAGCTGCGCATGGGCGACGGCCTGGTGCAGCACACCGATACTCTGGCAGTTTTTGGTGACTTTGACCCAGTTGCCGTAGCCGGGATTGGGAACGTGGTGCCAAAATTTTTCACTGCGCATGTAGAAGAAGGGCTGGGCGATCAGCGGCGAATGCCCCGTCGTCACCAGGTTTTGCCAGATGGATCTAAAAGCGCCGGCCAGTTCGGGGGAGAGCTCAACGCGGTTTTCAGCAATCCATCCCTCTTCGAAGCCGCGCAGCACCGCCAGCAGCAGCACCGGTTTATGCGGCGCCGGGCCATACTTGGCGACGCCCCGCCGCAGCCGGGCGAACTTCGCAGCATACCTTCGAAGCATCTCATCCATGTTAATTTCCATTTTTAATGATCATTCCCAAACCAGATAAAAAGCGCGCGGCCCATTGCACATGGCTGTTCGGAATTGAACACTGCTCCCCACCTACACCGGCGGATAACAGGGAGCGCCCCAGTCTGCGGTTCTATTTTCCAGCATGATCCGAATCATGGCGGGCACGATGGCTGCGAGAATGCGGGCCCCATCTTTTACCTGGGCCCGGTTTATTTCACTTTTCCAGGTGGCGCCGCCGTGCATGAGCTGGTTGCGCAGGACATACAGGCGGTCAAACAGGATGGTGCAGAAGATCGTGGTGTCCTTGAGGGCGAGCGCCTGCTGCGCATCTTTTTTGCTGCGTACGAATTTCTTTTTCCAGGTTTCTTCATCCACACGGCCGTTTTGGAAATCCCAGAACCAGCGGGTGACATATTCATTATCAATGAAAAGCCGGATTTTACCGGCATAGTTTTCCCAGACGAGATCAAACAGCAGGTCATCCTGATCGAGCCGGACGAGCTGCCCCAGGAAGCGGTTGAGCAGGCCTTTTTCACCGAACGTATCGCGCGCCTCGAAGTCCCGAGCGTAAATGGCATTAAATGCAATCCAGAGGTGAATAAAGCGGGTATCCGCATCGGCCGCCTGCGCCGCGGCCTTGAGCCAGCTCAGGCTGCGGTGAATGCGTAAGCTGGTCGATTCGGCCAGCTGACTGCGCAGCTCCCGATGCCGAAGCTTAAGATTTCGGTGCGTTGATTCCACCCTGCATCATCCTTCTCCCCCCACTTACAAACAGGCTTCCATACTACCTGAACCGCATTGCTGAAAACAAGCAAAACATGAAAGTCTAAAACATTAGTGCGCGAACAATATATATTGCGAACTATTGCTCGCAGGTTTAAATACTGGGAATACGGCGCGCCCTAGTATGAATCGACGTAGATATCATCTTCGGTCGGGCGCGGCGGCGCCGTGCGGATGCATCGTTTGTCAAAATGCTTTCCGACCGGAACGTTCTTGAGGTTTTCAATATGCTCCAGCAGGAAATCGTGCGATGCCTTGTGGCGGATAATCTCCCCGCGTTCATTCGATACCGTAATCAGAAACCCGCCGTATCTCGTGCCGTGCATCGGCCGGGTGGCGGTCATTGCCCAGGTCATCACATCCACTTCATCGCCCGTGAATTCATGGGTCATCTCATTTTCCTTTGTGGGTGTGAAGGTGCTCTGCCTGCGGTCCAAAAGGACAAAATTATTTCCGTCCACCTCTTCGCCGACGGCATAGTACTCAATCGTCAGGGGATAGCTGTACGGCTTCATCCCCTTCTGTTTCACCCGCGCGCCGAAAACATAGTCAAACCGTCTAATGGGCCGGGTCGTGTCCACTTCGGTAATATTCGGCATTTCCATGCGCTGCCGGCTCGTCTTTGAAAACTCGATGCTGCATTCCGGAGGCTCCAGCAGATCAATATATTTGATGTCTTCTGCCGACAAGGTGCCCACAGGGATTCTCAGCTTTTGCCCGGCAGGGGTCTGCAGGCAGTATGTATTACCCATTGTGAGCAGGTATTCCGCCTCGAACTGCCGGCCGTCCTCCGTCGTCCACAGCCGCATCGGATCCGCAGCCGGCTCCGGATCCGCCAACGGCTCCGGCGCGGCGGCCGCGGCGGCGGCCTGACCCTCCGCGTCCGCTGAATGGACGCCGTAATCGCAGAATACCGGACCGTCGAATGACCCAAAGCCCGGATAAAGCTCGGCACCGATCACCTCCTGCAGATCGCGGGACATCGGCGCGGTTTTAAAGATCGGCAGGATCGGCCCGCCCAGATAGGGGCTTCGAGGATATTCCTCGCCCTCAACCTCAACACAGAGCATCGCATTAAAAATGCCGCCCCCGCCGATCCCGTAGATGACTTCCATTTTCCTGGGCTCATTCGCCTTGAGTTCAATCCAGTCGCCGACATGGGATTTAAACAGGCCCAGGGGATATTGACGGTTTTCGGCCGCATCGCTCTGCCAGATGTGCCCGTAATACGCCTGGGCCCCGTAGTTGCTGTCTTTCTCAAAACACGAGAGGAGCACGATCTCCCGATCCACCCGAACCGCCATCAGCTGCAGGCCGTTCCCCCAGAACCGGAACTTTATGTCCTTTGAAGAAACCAGTTCGCCTTCAAAATAAATGCACCATGCCCAGCCCTCGGTTTCTTCGTTGAAGATTTCCGGCGCCAGGTTGGCCCGGACCGGCGGCACCATGAAGGTGGTGGTATAGATTTTCCGGGGCGACTGGTAATAGCGGGCCAGAACCGATTTTTTCCACCCTTTCTCTAAAAACTCCTTAAATTGTGCATGCGCCTCATCGCTGGACATCGTCAGGGGGCTCCCGCTGCGGCTGCGTTTTAAATCGTAGAAGGTGCCCTCAAAATCGTTACCAATCGTCTGCCCGCTGCCGAGCAGCGTCAGCCCCTCTATTTCCGGGAGGAGCTCGAACCCGCCGATATCGCCGACCATCCCTTCACTCATTCCGCTCATTTCCGGCAGCTGAATGTCCGGCATATCGGCCCGCTGAACCTTCGTAACAATCCGCTGGGTCTGTTTAGGCCGGGCCGACTTCCGCACTTTCACCTTCGGCTTCTTCAGCTTCATTTTCGGGCGGTCGACGGGCTTCGGCGGAACAAACTTCTTTTCCTCCTTCTGCGTCACCGTAAACACCACCAGCATCCCCGCCAGCACGAACGCGCCCGCATGCACCAGCAGACTGATCACCAACCCGCTCGGCGCCCCCTTGGCCGTCCCCTTTGTTCCCCGCTGCAAGCCCTGCATAATGTCCCTTCCTCTTTATCTGCATTGCTCCCCAGCTAACTTGAAAAAAGCAGCTGGACAATCAAAAGTGCGGTATCGCCTGAAATGGGCATCCTGCCCATTCATGAACGGGGACCCCGGCCATCCCTTTCCTGACACGCATAGACATTTCCTCCTTACGACGGCAGCGATGATTCAAACTGAAGAAACCGCTGTCCGGCCGCCTGCAGCGCAGGGGCCGCTATTCTTCCGGCATCGGATGCCCAAACGGCAAAACCGTATTGCCTGATCCGTTGTCCGCAACCGAACCGAGGCTGGTGACCGTGCATGCGCCGGCGGTCGATCCCAGCTCCACCGGCATGCCGGTAGCGTTATTCAGCGTGATATCCGAAGCCGGCCTCGCGCCCAGCGGCGAAAACGGATTACATCCCGCAGGCCGGCTCGCTCCAACCAGAATGGGCAGTTCCTGCGCGCGGGCCATGTTCCGCCAGTTCTTCAGCGTCACTGCATGGCCGTCGCCCGCAATCGCGGCCGCGGCATGAACCGTTGTTTTATTCAGGGCCGGCATTAACGCCAGGTCCACCGTCGAGGGCTCGCCGTCATTGAGGTAAAGCAGCGGGCCGTTGACCGCATCGCCCCGGCTGTTTTCAACCGTCACGCCGCTCAGGTTATACCCCGCCTCGCAGCCGACGGCCTCGCAGTCCTGCACGAGGATATCGCCCTCGATCTTCGACAAGGCAAAACCGATGCGGCAGTTTTTGGCGCGGCAGTTCACAAACCGCATTGCCCCGGTGGTGTGTCCCTCGGTCCCGCCTGTTCCATAGTTACGGAACCCGCATTCGCTGAGCGATTTGGTATAGCCCGGGGTGATGACCTTTTCGCCGGCATAGTTTTTATATACGGCGGCAAAGGCCGCATCAAAGGCCGGGCCTGCGGTCTCCGCCAGCATCTCATCGGTGGTGCGCGTTACAGCCTCCGCATAGCAGTTTTCAAAATAGACATTCCGGCCGCCCTGCACAAAAAACAGGTGGCCGAAGGAGCGCGAATAGATGGAGCAATCGAGAATCTGAATGTCCAGGCCGGTCACCAGCATACCGCTGTGTTTCTGCAGGCGGACCAGGCTGCCGCCCCCTTTCCCGATCAAATCCCCATAGCCATAGGGCGAAGAGCCGCTCATATTCAGCGTTACGCCCTTGATCGTATTTTTCCGGCCGTCGACCACAAACGACTGACCGCCCCGGGCCGTCGGGGCATTTCCGACATCCGTAACCGTCAGGCCGGCGATTTGGTTATTGCTGCCGGAGACATAAAACTCCATGACCTTCCCGCCGAAAGCACTCAGCAGTTCGGTATTCACCTCGATGGTAACGCCGGTGAGATCAAACGCATTATTGTGCCCGCTGAAGGAGATCATAGCCGAACCCATCACCGGAACCTCCGGCGTATTGCTGATCACCTCCGGCGTCAGATAGTCCTCCATCCGATACACCCCGGGCTTCATCTTGATGCGGTTCCCGTCCTGACCCGCATAATAGGCCAGCTCAGCGACGGACGTAATGCCCCTCACCTTCGTCGCCGCCGAAACATCCGCCGCGGCCGCACAGGCCCCCAGCACGGCAAGCATCCATACCTTCATCATCATTCCCTACTTTCTTTAAACATATTTTGAACCGGACCCGCCGCCGGGCGTCCCCGGGAACGGTGCGGCAATTTTAATCCTGCCCCTGCGCTCCGGCCGGACGCAGGATCATGGCATGGCCGCCGCCGACGGCCATATCGGCCGCAATGACCGCACCGCGTTTTACCCGCTGCGTCGAAACCGCATAGGCTTCCGGATTTTTTACGCCGTGCGTATCAGCAGCGTCTTCAAACAGCGTCAGCTCATAGACGGTTCCCGGCTCCAGAAAATCCAGCGTAACCGGCAGCGAACGCGCCTGCTCGTTATTCACCGACCCCACAAACCAGGCATCGCCCGAACGCCGCGCAACGGAGATATATTCGCCGGTCCGGCTCGCCAGCACGCGGGAGTCGTCCCACGTGGCCGGCATCTGTTTGAGGAACTCAAAGAGGTCGGCCTTTTTGCGGTATTCCTCGGGCGCATCCGGCAGCGTAACCAGGCCGGTCGGAATCACCAGGCAGCGCGCACACTCGCTGACGACCGTCGAAACATAGCTGTTCTTTTGGCGCGGCCCCTTTTTGCGCTCGCCGGCATTGATGCCGCGGAGGCCGAAGTTGCCGTTGGACTGATCCAGCGGACCGACCAGCGAACTGACCACCGCCATCTTCAGGAACGATTCCGGCGAAAAGGCGCGCCGGGAATCCTGCTGCCCGTGGCAGAACTCGCGGGAAATCATGTTCGGCATCGTCCGCTCAACCCCGGCCATCGGGCACGGGCCGTCGTGGAAATTAATCAGCAGCCGGTTCGCCGCCGCCTGATCAATGGCGTTGCGGGTGAAATCCGCCTTATTGCCCATAAAGCCGTACTTCATGCCCTCGGCACTCAGGCCGGCATAATGGCTAAACAGGGTTTCGTCGCCGAAATCCCCTTTATGACGGTCATAATAGAGCATGATGTCCACGCCCTTTTCCTCGGCATACTTCATCACGCCTTCAATATCCACCTTCGGCGAAACTGTCATCGTTCCATTGGTCGCCGCCTCAAACCAGAAATCGTCGATGGTGAAATACTCCAGGCCCTGCTCGGCGCAGAAATCGATAAAGCGCTTATAGCTCTGCGTATCGATGCCGTACTCAAAATCGCCGTTGTCATAGCCGTGCACCCGCCAGTCCCAAAGGCCGCGCCCCGGCTTAATCCAGGAGGTATCGGCAATCCGGCACGGCGCCGCCAAATTGAGCACCACATGGTTGACCATCAGCGCACCGGCCGATTCGCCCAGCAGGATCACGCGCCACGGCGTGACGTGGCCCGCGCCTTGCGACACCGTGCCCGACCGGCCGGCCGCCTGGCCCGCGGCATTAAGCCCGATCCGCATGCTTTCAAAACCCGCTGCCGTATAGAGGTCCGACTCCAGAAACGCCGCGGCCCGGCCGTCGGCCCGCTCGGCGAGCAGCGGCGGCGTCAGGCGCTTCACCGCGCTCAGGTCCTCGGTGCTGCTGCCCCGCTCGCCCCAGTAAAAGGTGCGGCCGTCCACCACATTAAAATCGGTACTGAACTGAATCGGCTTTCCGCGGGAGGCCTCCGACATCGCAAACCGAATCCCCAGGCCGTCATCAAACACCCGGCAGATCAGCTCCAGCGGCACGCCGCCGGCCGTCACGGAGAGCTTCAGTTCCGTGTGGTGGTCCCTAATTTCCCGGAACTGCCCCCAGACCGGCTGCCACGTGCTGTCGCTTTCCGTAACGGCCGAAGCCGTCACCGCGATCGGCGCATCCTCAAAAACCGTAATCGCGGAGGCCGCCACCACCGGCGCCCCGGCCTGCGCCACCGAATACTCCAGCCGCCCGTCTTTCACCTCAAACCCAACGGCAACCTCCTGATTCGGAGAGTGAACCATGACCGGCGCCGCCGCGGCGCTCATCGCCCCCGCCAGTCCCGCCGCTGCAGCAAAAATCCTATACATCATCGTTATCCATTCCTTCCGTCACTCATTAAATTCCATCTGAAAAAATCCGCGGCACCGCGGTCACCGCGTCACGCTGATGCGGCAGTCCCCCGGCTGCGCCGGCAGGTCAAACTGCCAGAAACCGCCGCCCAGGCGCTGTGCGGCAGCACCCTCCGCCTGCGGCGCACCCGCTGCCGACCAGATTACCAGCGGACCGCTCTCCGCCATCTCCACCGTCAGCCGCCCCGCATCGGCCTCAACCGATTTCACCGCTGCGGGCGAGAGATATTTACTGCGCGCGCCGATCACCGCCCAGCCGCTGCGGATTGGAGCCAGCAGCAGCAGGCGGTCCGAAAACCCGGTCAGCTCTACCGCATACGGATCGTCCAGCTTTCGGCCGGTGCCGCGGCGCCAGTCAAAACAGACCAGCCCCTCTTCCGGCAGCACCCACGGCCCCGGATAGGGCTGGATCATGCCGGAGGCATGGGCATAGTCCGCCGCCGACACGGCCGCCGGGATCGTTTTTTCTTCGGGATGATACAGGTTGTAGACCACAACCGCCGCGCAGCCGTTGGCCAGCGGCGCAATCACCCGAAAGGCCTCTTCGCTGTGGTATACATCCATCATCACCGAATCCGGCAGCGGAAAAGCCGGCGCCAGCGGCCGCAGCAGCTCGCCGTCGGCATAGGCCAGCGGACGGATAAACGCATCGTGAAAATCGGTCGGATTATCCGAGAGATAAATCGGCGCGCCGGACATCGCCTTGGAGATGGCCATCAGCTCCCCGCAGTCGGGGTCCGATGAGTGGAACATATCGTGGTCCGGCCAGACCGTCTGCCCCTGGAACAGGGTGTTTACATAGGACTGCTCAATGTGCGCCTTGGCTTTGGCCAGGTCGTTCAGCTTGTAGTCGATGCTGACGCGCGATACGGCCGAATGGCGCGTGCCCAGCACCTGCGGCGTGCCCTGGCTCATGCAGTTGATCATCCCCTGCGGCATGCGAGCCTGCACCGCGCGCTCCAGCGCCTCCGTCATCCAGGCGTTGACCTGCACACTGCTGGCGGCATTTTCCTGCCGGTTGAGGTAGAGCGACTGGTTGTCGATCTTCACAAAATCAAAACCGTAGTCGGCCACCGAACCGATAAAGGCGTCGTAAAAACGCTGTGCGCCCGCCTTCGATTTCCCGGGGCCGAGGTGCTTGCCGAAAGGGATCAAATCGCTGTTCAGCGCCCCGAACTCGTTCTGTTCGTGAATGCCGTTCCACAGCCCCATATAGGAGTGCCACAGGCCGAACCACCGGATTTTATCGTCCTTGCGCATCGACAGCAGCGGGCCCCATCCCTCGGGAAAGGCGGCGGGATTCGGCGCAAAACTCTTCAGGGCCGTGCCCTCCTGGACCTGGAATCCGTCGTCGACCAAAAACCAGCGGATCGGCAGCCCGCTCTCTTCAATGGCTTCCGCGGCCTGGACCAGCTTGCCGCTGTCGATTTTTTTCCGGAAGTGCTCCCAGGAGCACCAGCCCAGATACTTAAACGCCTCGGGATAGGTCTTTTTCATGCGCCAGTCGGACGCCCCCTCCAGCTCGCCCAGCGCAAGTGCCCAGGCCTTATGCAGCGATCCGTAAAGATCCCGGTCCTTGGCCCAGGCCAGCAGCGCAGCGCGGCCGTGCGCCGGCGCCGTGCCGAAATTTCCGAGCACCAGCTCAACATCGCCGTTTTCGGCGGTATCCAGCCAGCTCATCACAGAACCGCTGCACAGCGGCAGCAGCGTCAGGTATTCGCCCGACGCCAACTGAAACAGAGCAAACATACCCTCCGGCTGCGCGCCCTTGCCGATGGTGCTGCACGGATTCTTGGCAAACGGTTCGGCAAACAGCGTGGACATATCATTGTTTTCCACAAACCACGGCGTCATCTGGTTGGCCAGCCGCGGCCAGACAAACTTTGACCCCAGCCCGCCGCTGAAATAGACGCCGCGCTCAAACGGCGGCAGCTCCACCGGATAGGACGCCAGGATACCGTTGGTCGGCGTCCCGGAAAAATCTTCCAGCCGGTAAACACCCCGGCCCGCCGCCTCACTGAAATCATAGGCCGCCGCAGCCGGTCCAACACCCGCCATGCCGGCCAATCCCAGCAGCACACATATTTTCTGAATCATCCTGATCAGTCCCCGTTCCGTAAGTTATTCCGTAAGCACAGCTGCAATTTCGCGCGCCACCTTCTCTGCCAGATAGGTCGATCCTTCGGCGGTATAGTGGACATCGCCCGGTTTTTTGTGGATTTCCGGGCCGCGCAGCAGCGCATGGGCATGCAGATCGTTGATGCGTATGCCGTTGGCCGTCATGATTTCCGCGGCCGCCTGGTTATATATGAGCTCATCGCCGCGTATGCGGCCGGCCTCGCCCTCCGGCACCGGCGTGGTGGTGCACCAGATCAGGACTGCACCCGTCTGCTTCAGGCGGGCGGTGATCTTTTCCATATTGGCCCGGTACTCCTCCGGCGAGGCGGTGATGGTTCCGTTCACCTTGTCGCGATGGCCCTGCGTTTTGGATTCCGGATTCCGGTAGCACAGGTCCCAGAGCCCCCAGTTGAAATGAATGACGTCCCAGGTGCGGCCGCCGAGCCACTCATCCAAATGCGCCAATCCGTACGCCGAATTCTTTCCGTTGCCGGGAATACGGAACACATCGGCCCGGCCCGCCAGCAGTTTTCGCACATCCACCGTATAGGCATTCGAAATCGAATCGCCGATCAGCAGCACATTCGGGCGGTCCGGATGGTCCTTCGGATTCACAAAGGCCTTGGCATATTCCGGCCCCTCGTACAGCTCCTCCTGGGCGGCCAGCCCATCGCTGCCGCCCCGCGCATACAGCCCGGCACCACACACCGCCGCGCAGAGCAGCAGCCGCAAATCCGATTTATGCATCATCCTTCGCGCCCTCCTTCGCACCGCTGGTTTCCGGCGCCGCCGCCGGCGGCAGGCAGGCATCGACTTCGCCCAGCCATTCAACCAGTTTAGCCCGCAGCCGGTCCGCCCGCTCGGGATTTTCAGCAATCAGGTTATGCTGCTCCATCGGGTCGTCCTTGAGATTAAACAGGGCGTCTTCCATCACGCCGAGGCTGCGGTAGAATTTCCAGTCGCCAGAGCGGATGACGCTGCCCATGTTGTATTTCACGCCGTTACGGTTGTGCGGATAGTGGAAGTAGAGCGCATCGCGCTCCAGCCCCTCGGCCCCGTCAAACAGCGGGCGCAGGTCCAGCCCTTCGAGCTGCGGTACAGCCTCCGTCGACCCGCCGGCCGCATGTACAAAGGTCGGGAAAAAATCCATCGAGATCACCGGCTCATCACAGTGCGCACCGCCCGGAATAATCCCCGGCCAGCTGACCACCATCGGCACCCGCAGCCCGCCTTCGAGCAGCGAACCCTTTTTCTCCGCCAGCCATTCCGTGGGCCGGTCGCCGCCGTTATCCGAAGTAAAGACCACCAGCGTATTCTCCAGCGCCCCCGTCTCCTCCAGCGCCGCCAGCACCTTGCCGATCGCGCCGTCCATGCTTTCAAGCATCGCCAGGTATGCATTGCCGCCGTTTTTCTGCACCAGCGCCTTCGGCGCTTTGATCGGCGAATGAACCGAATAGAACCACAGCGCCAGGTGGAACGGCCCGTCATGCGGGCTTCGAATATAGGCCGCCGCCTCATCGCCCAGCCGGTCGGTCAGGTATTCGCCCTCTTCGCGGTCCGGAATCGTGCCGTTTTTATAGGGATCAAACCACGTGCGCGGCTGGCCGTAGGCACAGCCGCCCAGGTTGCGGTCAAACCCGTAGTGCTCCGGATGATACCGGCTGTCGACCACGCCGTCTTTCGTCTTCACAGACCCCTCGCCCGCCAGGTGCCACTTGCCCATAAAAGCGGTCTCATAGCCCAGCTTTTTCAGCTCGCGCGCATAGCTCGGCAGCGCCAGCGGCAGCTGGTTGATCGACTCCGCATCGATCGGCCCGCCCGGCTGCGCGGGATGCCGCCGCCCCGGCATTCCGGGAATGTGGGTGGTGAGGTGAACCTGCGCCGGCGACATGCCGGTGATGCAGGCCGCACGGGTCGGCGAGCAGACGTTGGCCGCCGCATAGGCCTGGTTAAAAACCATGCCGTCGCGGGCCAGCCGCTCCAAACTGGGTGTATTGATTTCCGGGCTGCTCCCGTCGAAATCCACCCATCCCGGCCCGAGGTCGTCGGCCATGATAAAAATAATGTTCGGCTGCTCGGCGGCATGCGCAGCGGCGGCGGAAAGCGCGGCCCCGGCCAGGAGCACCGCGGCAAAACGGCGGGCTTGTTCGGACTTCATAACGTTCGTTCCTCCATAAGTAGTATGCGTTGTCCCCAGCGCAAAGGAGTAAAGACGGGCGTCCTGCAGAGCGCTAGGCAGCACCAGTTTTATCAAACCCGCATCGAATCAGCCCATCCCTATTTTGTGCTACCCCGGCCATAATCTTTTCAGGCCGCCGCCGCTCTTTTGCCATTCGGACATCGAATCCGCCCGCCGAGTGTGGTCTTATATGCAGCCTGATTTATTTAAAGGAGTTTTCAGATGCAGGAGTTCAAGTGGGGAATTATCGGGTGCGGCGGGATTGCTCGGAAATTTGTTTCGAGCCTGAAGGCGCTGAACCAGGGCACACTGGCCGCCGCGGCCGCCAGCAGCCCGGAGCGGGCAAAGGCCTTTGCTGAAGAAACCGGTGCCGAAACCTCTTACGGCTCCTATGCCGAACTGATCGCCGATCCGAACATCGACATCATCTACATCGCCACCACCCACAACTTTCACCACAAAAACCTGATTCAGTGCCTCACCGCCGGCAAATCGGTCCTGTGCGAAAAACCGCTCACCGTCAATGCAGCGCAGGCCGCAGAAGCCATTCAGCTGGCGCGCCAAAACGGCTGTTTCCTGATGGAAGGCATGTGGACCCGCTTCCTGCCGGCCATTCAGAAAGCCAAAGCACTGCTGCAGGAGGGCGTCATCGGCGACCTGCTTTCCGTGAAAGCCGACCTCTCCTTCCGCGGACCGGAAGATCCGCAGCACCGCCTACTCAACCGCGAGCTGGCCGGAGGCGCCCTGCTTGATGTCGGCGTCTATTCCCTCTCGCTCGCCGCCTTTATGACCGAGCGGCAGCCTGTCGGCATTCAGAGCCATGCGGCCATCGGACCGACCGGCGTGGATGACCGCTCTTTCTATCTGCTCGACTACGGCGACGGCATTACCGGCCACCTGAGCAGCGGCGTTACCGCCGACCTCCCCGTCGAGGCCTACATCAGCGGCTCCAAAGGCTTCATCAAAATCTACGAATTCCTCTGGTCGCAGAAGATTGAGCTCCACGTCACCGGCGAAGAGCCCCAGACCCTGGAGTTCCCCTTCGTGCCGGCAGAAGGCTTCCAGTTTGAAATCGCCCACGTGATGGAGTGCGTGAAAAAGGGTCTCAAAGAGAGCCCGGTCATGCCGCTCGATGAAACCCTGTCGATCATTAAAACCATGGACACCATGCGCGCCGACTGGGGCCTCACCTATCCGGGGGAATAGTTTGCAGGGAGGGAACGGCTGAAAGCCTTCCCGCCACGGCGTGAAGGTCTTCGACCATTCGCGCCCTACAATGACGGCAGCAGGCGGTACTGCTGCTCAAACGATTTGCCCGGCGCCAGAAACTGCGTGTTTTTGCGGTCGGCAAATTCGCCGGAAAAGCCTTCAAAATCGTTAAAGCCGTACCACGGCTCAATGCAGACATAGGCCTGCCCGCCGGGCTTCGACCAGATCCCGAGGTCCGGGGCCCCGCCGGTTTCCAGCGCTACCCGCCAGTCGGAATCCTTTCGGCAGACGCTGACGACATTCGAAGCGATATTCGAAAAAACCAGTGCGTCGTCATTAAAGATCGCCGCCGTCAGGCCAATGCGGTTCGCCTGATCCAGATAGTTCTTCTGCCCAACGCTGCAGAGGCCTTCCGTACTGATCGCCAGGCGGTCGAGGGTTTCGGGCTGATTGAATTCGATGTAGTAGTCCTCGATGGCATAGTGCTCCAGATCCAGCGCAATCGCCGGATGCGCCCCGATGCTGAACGGCATGACGGTTTCGCCGTCGTTGATGACGCGGTGGATTACGGTCAGCCCCGCATCCGACAGTTTGAATTCGGCCTCGAAGGTAAACCTGAATGGATAGGCCTTCTCGGTTTCCGGTGTGGATTTAAAACGGAAACAGACGGCGGACTCGGACTGCTCCGTCACCTCAAAGGTTTCCTTACGCACGACGCCGTGTTTCGGCAGCGGATATTCTGTCCCGTCAAACCGCGCAATCCCGCCGGCGAGAATGCCGACCATCGGAAAGAGAATCGGCGCACTGCCTTCCCAGATCGCCGGGTCGCGCTGCCAGATCAGCTCTTCACCGGATGCGGTGTTTTTGAGCGAAGAGAGTTCAGCGCCGAGCGGATTCACCGCCGCGCTCCAGCTGGAATTGGAAATCGTAATCATGCGCAAACCATAACGGATTTCTTCGACACGATTACAGGAATTACAGGATTCATTTTTCGTGTCTTTAGTGTTTTTCGTGGTTAACTCTCTTTATGGATCACCTGACGCCAGAGAAGCGCAGCTGGAATATGGCGCGCATCAGGGGCAAAAATACGAAGCCCGAACTGCTCGTCCGCTCCCTGCTGCACCAGGCGGGCTACCGCTTTACGGTGAACGGGCCGAAAAATAAAAACCTGCCCGGCAAACCGGACCTGGTGCTGCCGAAATATAAAACAGTCATCTTCGTCCACGGCTGCTTCTGGCACCGGCATCAAAACTGTAAACGCGCCACGATGCCGAAGAGCAAAACCGAATACTGGCAGGCCAAATTTGACCGCAACGTCTTCAACGACCGCAAAAACCAGGCCCGGCTGGCCGAACTCGGCTGGCACGTCATCATCATCTGGGAATGCGAGCTGAACGATCCCGACGCCGCGCTGACCCAGCTGCTCGCCGAGCTCTCCCGCGCCGTCACCCAATCCGCGCCCTACCCCGCCGCCGAAGAAGAACAATGCCTCAAAGCCGCCGAGGAGCAGGCGGCATATGGCGCCGCAGATAAACACCGATAAACGCGGATTTATTTTTTCTTAGCCACTAAGAAGCACAAAAGACACGAAAACACAGCAGTCATAGTCCTTGTGAATCCTGTGCCTCTTCAGGGCTATCTTCATCACATCGATTCTCGGTGTTAATCCGTGTTTATCTGCGGCCCCTTTAATCAGCGCTCCAGCTTCGGCTCTTCCACCTCTTCGCCGATGAATTCTTCATAGGCATCGAGCGGCGCAAAGCTGACCGCATAGCGGTTGTCGCCGCGCCACTCGATCCGCACGCTGTCGGTGCCGCAGCCCTCGAGGTCTTCATAGGTGATCGGCCCCGATGAATTCGCCAGGCCGCGGCGCAGCCAGTCGGACAGCGCATGCTCCGGCTCGGACCGCAGCACACCGCCCTCTACCCAGGCGTCCACCGCGGCACCGTTGGGCAGCACGAGGGCAAACGGATCCCCGCGGTCGGGAAAAAAGCCGGGCGCGAGCAGGTTGACCTTCGCCGGAACCGGCAGGCCGGCGGCCGCCTGATGCAGCGGCCCGCCGCGCGGCACCAGCTTTTCGCCCCCCTCCAGCGTGTAAAGCGGCAGAATGACAAACGGACTGGGCCAGTGCGTTTTCGGCGCGGCTTTGCCTTCGTCGGGATCGCGGATGAGGTCGAACGGATTTTCGGCAATCGCGATGGGTATTACGAGGGTTTCGGCCGGAATGGTGAAGCGTTTGTAGAGCGTGCTCTTGGAGCGGGTGAAGGAATACTCGCTGTGCTTATCCCGAAACGTCATGCCGCTGCGGGTCTTTTGAATGTCCGTCAGCGAGTCGATATCGATTTTGACGTAGGGCACTTCAAAGATGATGAATTCGTCGGGCCGGCGCGAGACGATGTGATACACCGCGCGCTCAATCCCGTAGGCCTGGTCGGCCAGCTCGATTCGGCGGTTGCGCAGTTCGGCCAGCCGGCGGGCCAGGTCGATCCCTTCGAGTTTGATGAGCTGGCTGCTGAGCCGATTAAACTCGGCAATCTTTTCGAGCTTGTCATCGCCGGTGCAGATAAAGGTTTTCAGGCCGATGCCCAGCGGCCCGATGCGGGCATCATAGGCAATATCCGCGCGCGCGAGGTTTTCCGCCTGCGTCACCCGGCAGTAGATTTTTTCCGCCGCCCGGTAGTGCAGATACGGAATGTCCGATTCGCTGAACAGGCCGGAAAGCGATCCCGCCTTGGTCAGCAGCGAGCGGTATGCCGCCTCCTGGCTGGAACGAAGCGATTCCATGGAATCCACTAAAACGCATCACAAAGAATTTGCCAAGATCTGAAGCCGTGAAATGGGATTTTTGAACCGCGGATAGTAATTGGGGCAGTAATTACCGATGTACACGGATGATGCATGAGGAATAGACAGAAAGATTTCAGGACAGAAAAATCGGTGGTACCGAGGGATAAGGCAAAATGATTTAGATCATAATGAATGCCGGCACCATGAAACTTAAAATCATGATGCAGCAAAATTATTCTGCCTGGAACTCGCAGGACGGGACAGCATGATTGAGCTTAACGTAGACGCGACGCCCTCGTCGCGTTATCGAACTCCGGAGCCTGACGCGGCGAGGGCGCCGCGTCTACGATCAACCGTATTTCACATCCAGCGCCGTTTTCATGCTGGCGGCAATGGCTTCGATCACCGGAACCGAAACGGAGTTGCCGGCCTGCTTGTAGAGGTGGCTGTTGGCCATGGCTGCGGGCAGCTTGTATTCGCCTTTCAGGAAGAAACCCTGCATGGCAAAACACTCTTTCGGCGTCAGCTTGCGGATGCCGAAATCGTCGCGGATGATCGGCACATTATGCCCGCCCGTTCCCATGTTCGCCGTCAGTGTCGGGCAGAGGTTGCTCTTGTTCTCACGAACATAAACGCGGCGCCACTGGTAGACCGTATCGCGCGAGGTGATCGTCTTGTTCAGCTCGTCGTAATAGCGGTGGTGCGGCGGATAGTAATACTTATCCTCCTGCTTTTCCTTCCGCAGGAAATCGCGGACCTTCGGCGGCTGCGGCTGCCCCGCCGGAATCGTGAAGGCGCAGCTGCACGGATAGTCGGACGGATCGTTTTGCTCCGGATGGGCATCATCAAAACCGGCCTCATCTTTAAAGCCGACCATAAAGAGCCGCTCGCGGGTCTGCGGCACCCCGAAATGCTTTGAGTTCAGGATGAACGGAATAAACGAATAGCCCAGCTCCTGCTGCATCACATTGCGGATGGTCTCGAGCGTACGGCCGCCGTCGTGCCCCGCCAGGTTCTTCACATTTTCGAGCAGGAACGCCTTGGCCCCCATCTTTTCCACAAACTCCGCCGTATGCAGGAACAGGTTGCCCCGCCCCTTCGCATCGTTAAAGCCCTGGCGGTAGCCCGCCACCGAAAACGCCTGGCACGGAAAACCCGACGTCACCACATCCACCGGCTTAAACGGCGCCTGATCCGGATGAACCCCGTCCGTCACATCACGCGTATCGATCGGATGCGGAAAGTTCAGGCTGTAGGTCTGCGCCGAATTTTTATTGTATTCATTCGCCCAGACCAGCTGGAACCCCGCCTGCTCAAACCCCCTGCAAATCCCGCCGACCCCGGCAAACATACTGCCCACTGTATACATCCAAAACTCCGTTAAATTACTGCCTGAAAACCTAAATCCAATCAGCCGCACTGAGAATACAAAGAAGCGTTTTGTCTATTGCGTCCTTTGCGCTCTCTTGCGGCGAACCCCGGCACGTCTGGCAAATGCCCACCGCGATTTTTCAACCGTGAAATAAAGTGCAGCAAATCTAAGCGCACCGCAGCCAAAAAGGCAGCCCAAAACCCGAAAAACTGAAACGCAGCAATCAACGGCAGGTTTTCACCACAGAGGAAGCAAAGGAGTGCGTTTAAGTTGTATACGACCGCACGAGTGCCGGCGGCAGAATCATGAGCACGATGCCCATGCCATGTGGCATGCGCGTCCCGCCCGAGAAAGCAATCCGCGGAATCGAGCATCCGCTCCCGCGACCTTGGACTTCACCCTCAACGGGAAATAGACAAGGGCCCTGAAGCGGAAACCTTGCCTCCCGCCTGCACCCCGCCTTAAAGAACCGCACTTGCGCGACAGATAAAGAATTCTTTTAAACTGGCTTTCCCGTCTTTGGAAAATATCCTGGCGCATATGGCTAGAAAATGGACAGAACACGAACTGCTGATCGCAATGAATCTCTATTGCCTGCTCCCCTTCGGACAGTTTGACCAGCGAAATAAACTCATTCAGCTCGTGGCGCCTAAAATTGACCGCTCTGCCGGAGCTCTCGCGATGAAGTTAAGTAACCTTGCTTCACTCGATCCATACCACCAAAATCGCGGAGTTAAAGGGCTTCCATCAACGAGTAAACTTGATAAGAAAGTCTGGGCTGACTTTCAGGCAAACTGGACTCTAATGGCTGAGAAAAGTGAAACTGCTTTTCAGGCACTGATGCGCGGCGCGGATTTACCAAAAGAGTACGGCATTGAGAGTACGCTGCCCGAAGGTCCAACAGAAACTGAACGTATTGTCAAAGCCCGAAGAGTACAGGGATTTTTCAGACGCACCGTTCTTGCCTCTTACAATAAAAAGTGCGCCCTGACCGGCATGTCCGACACACGGTTCCTGATAGCAAGCCACATCATCCCTTGGAAAGATGATGAACAAAGAAGAGCTGATCCAACCAATGGACTGTGCCTGAATGTCCTTCACGACAAAGCATTCGATCAACACCTAATCACATTTGATGAAGATCTGCGCATGGTGGTTTCAGGCATTTTGAAAAGCGGCGACATTCCAGAATTTCAAGCTGTGAATTTTCCAGCCCTTGAAGGAACACAGCTCTCCATGCCCGAGCGCTTCTCTCCTGATCCAGCAGCGTTGAAAATTCATCGCGCTGAGTTTGGAAAGATGCAGTAAAAGGTATTCAGTGCGATTTCCCGCGCCGCCTCCCGCGGTGTTAAAGAGTATTCCTGAAGGTCTGCGATGTAGGCCATCTCTTCCTGAGTTGAGCCCCGACCGATTAATTTCATCAGATGATCATCGACCTCAATCAGGTAGTCGCCGTACGGGCAGTCATCGGCCCAATATTCTCTTTGTGCTTTTTCGTGTTTTTGGCGGCAATCACTCATCGTGCATCGGCGGCCTCGGAGAGGCCGCACCACCTCGACCGGCTAATCAGTTCATCAATTATCCGCGGATACAAGCGGGCTGAATTCCGGGTCTCATGTGCCTCGCGCCGGCGTCATGAATGTAATCCTTCAGCTCATCGGTTTCATGATATCGGGCGGTCCGCTCGTAATCATCCGTCCGACAGTCAGACCATCCAGAATTTGGCTGAGATCATTCGCATCCATGACAATGGTCTTTTTCATCTGCGTAGATTTGCGTGATCTGCGGGCAGCGTCTACAGACTATAAGTCGAGATGCGTTTAATTCTCCCCGCGTAAAGGCTGAGGACCCAATGTGCACCAACCTCCGCGGTCACGGACCGCGGCTGCACAACGCTATGGAAAACTTTCGGCGCAGAACCTGTGGTTTCTGTGGCGCACGCGCCGCGAGCGCGCCGAATCATACCATGGAATACCCGGGCGATTCGCCTGCGCCCTTGGCCCGGCGGAACCGTCAAGAACCAGACCGACGGGCATTCGGCACCAGGGTTTTTGTGTAATGCGTCAACGAAGGAAATTCCGGCGCCGGGGCGCAATTCTGGCATGAATTAAGCTCTAGATCTGTTCGGTACTCGTTATGAAAAGAAGAAACACCAGAGCTGAAAACTGGACACAGGCCGAGGCCTTCCGCCGTATGCAGGGGGATGAGCTGGAGCTGATTCAAAGCTATGCCGCCGATTTCCGCCAGGTGATCACGGAGTTTGAACGGGCGAACAACGGCCGGGTTCCGTCGGCCGACGAATTGATCTGGCTGACGAGCGAGCGGTACGGGCGGGATATCACTGCGCCGCGGTCACTGTAGGTCGGCCGGACCAGCGCGCTGCCCGGCCCGCATGCCCATGCCGGGCGGGCGGCATCGAACCCGCGGCAAAAGCCTTTCAAATCCCCGCGAGGCCGAACGTCCTAAGGTGTATAGCCGCGAACCGGCGCGCGCAATGCGCGCGGCAGCAGCGTTTCGGAATCAAAGGCGCAGCCTGGGATTAGCAGACGGGATCGCCCCATTCTTTCATGCGGCGGTCATAGCATGCCCGATGCTGGCTCAGGATGGTACTGACCACTTCGCCCTTCATCTCATCGATGGCACGGTTGGCTTCTACGAACGGTTTACCCCTGAGCTGTCTCAGCGGGCAATTCCGGGCGGCCGTTCCATGAGGGCATTCCATAACGAGCCCTTTGATCCATATCTTATCGTTCAGTATCCGATTCATGATGTTCCCTCCGCTCTCACTGAAAGAGTACACCTCATCTTAAACGCCGCGACAAAATTTTTGCTGCCGGGGCCTCTTTGGATTTCGTCCGCTGAAGTGCTTACTTTCACCACAAAGACTGCGCGGCGCTTTTTTGACAGGATTACAGGATGTTCAGGATGTCGGGTTGATGTGCCTGGCGGCGGCTGAAGTGCTTATTTTCACCACAAAGACTGCGCGGCGCTTTTTTGACAGGATTACAGGATGTTCAGGATGCTGGGTTTAAGGGACTCTCGGCGGCTGAAGTGCTTATTTTCACCACAAAGACTGCGTGGCGCTTTTTTGACAGGATTACAGGATGTTCAGGATGCTGGGTTTAAGGGACTTTCGGCGGCATGAACAAAAAAAAGAGCCCCGCGCTGCGGGGCTCTTTCGATGGACCGATGATCGGGCTTAGCCGAGCAGGTCTTTGGCGACGTTGTAAACGTTGTCGGCGTTGATGCCGAATTCTTCGGCCAGCTTGCCGCCCGGCGCAGATGCGCCGAAGTGGTCGATGCCGATGATTTTGCCGTCGATGCCGACATACTTTTCCCAGCCGGTCGGCCAGCCGGCTTCCACGGCGATGCGCTTGGTGCATGCAGCCGGGAATACGGAGGCTTTGTATTCTTCGTCCTGCTGTTCGAACAGCTCCCAGGAGGGCATGCTGACGACGCGGACTTTTCTGCCTTCTTCAGCCAGCTTTTTGCCGGCTTCGATGGAGAGCCATACTTCCGAACCGGAGGCAACGATGAGCAGGTCGTGATCGGCTGCTGCGCTTTCCCAGATGGTGTAGGCACCCTTCTTGAGGTTTTCTGCGCCGGCGAGTTCGGTGCGGTCGAAGATCGGCAGGTTCTGGCGGGTGAGCAGCAGTGCGGTCGGGCCGGATTTATTTTCCAGCGCGGCCACCCAGGCGGCCTTCGTTTCGGTGGCGTCGGACGGACGCAGCACGGTGACGTTCGGGGTGATGCGCAGGCTCATCAGCGTTTCGATCGGCTGATGGGTCGGTCCGTCTTCGCCGACATAGAAGCTGTCGTGCGTGTAGACATAGATGACCGGCAGGTTCATCAGGGCCGCCACGCGGGTGGTCGGGCGAACGTAGTCGGCGAACACGAGGAACGTGGCGCCGAAGACGCGGAAACCGCCGTGGACCTGCACACCGTTCATGATGCCGCCCATGCCGATTTCGCGCACGCCGTAGTGGAAGTTACGGCCGCCGAAGGCGTCTTTACCGATGTCGCCCTGGTCGTTCATGTAGGTGTTGTTGGACGGCGCCAGGTCGGCCGAGCCGCCGACGAGGAACGGAACCGCTTTGGCGAGGTCCTGCAGGACTTTGCCGGACGCGGAGCGCGTGGCAATGGAGCCGCCGGCTTCGAAGTCGTTGATTTTGTCCATGAGGTCTGCCGGCAGTTCGCCTTTCATGCAGACGTCCCATTCGAGGGCCTTGGCCGCGTCTTTCTGGGCCAGCGCGGCAAAGCCGGCGTTCCAGAGCGCTTCGGTTTCTGCATTCTTGGCCGCGGCTTCTTTAAAGGCGGCGTAGACTTCTTCGGGAACGAAGAATTTTTCGGTGGAGATGCCGAGCGCTTTTTTGGTCAGCACGACTTCTTCTTCGCCGAGCGGTGCGCCGTGGCAGTCGTGCGAACCCTCTTTATTCGGGGAGCCGAAGCCGATTTTGGTGTTGCAGATGATGACGGACGGTTTGCCGGCTTCCGCTTTGGCCGCATCGGTGGCCGCGGCGATTTCGGCATAGTTGTGGCCGTCGATTTCCTGCACGTGCCAGCCGTAGGCTTCCATGCGTTTTTTCACATCGTCGGTGTAGGTTTTGTGGGTATCGCCTTCGATGGAGATAAAGTTCTGGTCGTAGTAGACCACGAGTTTGCCGAGGCCGTGGTTGCCGGCAAGTGAGAAGACCTCGTGCGAGATGCCTTCCATGAATTCGCCTTCGGAGGCGATCACATAGGTGTAGTGGTCGACCAGCGTGTGGTCGGCCGTGTTGAAGCGTTCCGCGAGCATGCGCTCAGCGAGGGCCATGCCGACGGCATTGGAGCAGCCCTGGCCCAGCGGACCGGTGGTGGTTTCCACGCCGACGGTGTGGCCGTATTCCGGATGGCCGGCGGTTTTGGAGCCCCACTGGCGGAACTGCTTGAGCTCTTCCATCGGCAGGTCGTAGCCGGCGAGGTGGAGCAGCGAGTAAATCAGCATCGAGCCGTGGCCGGCCGACAGTACGAAACGGTCGCGGTCGGCCCAGTCCGGGTTCGCCGGGTTTTGTTTGAGGTACTGCGTCCAGAGCACTGCAGCCACATCGGCCATGCCCATCGGCATACCCGGGTGGCCCGAATTGGCGGCCTGTACGCCGTCCATGGAGAGTCCGCGAATGGTATTCGCAACAAGTTTAAGATCCATTATATTCATTCCCTTTAGTTTTTTATTAAAAAGCGGCAGCCCGCACACAGTTTATTCCCCGCCCTTAACGAGCAGCCTTTCCAACCCCTGTAGATCGACCTCGGCCAGCGAGTCAACGATCCGGTCCGCATCCCCCAGTTTTTCGCGCGCCGCGGAGTTGGTTACGGCAATGCACCGGCATCCGGCGGCCTTCGCCGCCTCGATGCCATTGGGCGCATCTTCTATCACCACGCAGCATTCAGGAGCAAGTCCGAGTTTTTCGGCGGCAGTGAGGAACAGTTCCGGATGCGGCTTTTTATGGGTTACGTCGCTTCCGGTGACATAGGCCGTTTCGGTATACGGTACGCCGGCCGATTGGAGCACGGCTTCGGATTTCTCGCGCGTGCTGCTGGTGGCAATACCGACCTTAAACGACCCGGCATGCAAGGCGGCCCCCATGAGTTCAAGCACGCCGGGAAAAGCGGGAAGCGCTTCGGCTTCCAGCATGGCCAGAAAATAAGACTGCCGCGCTTCCGTCGCGGCAGTCACCTGTTCATCACTGAGTTCCAGCCCGTGGACACGGGCCGCAGCGCGGACATATTCCGCCGCACCGCGCCCCAGCCCGGCCTCAAAATCGGCACGCACAACACCCTGCACGCCGAACAGGTCGGCAAAGACCTTGATGGAGGCCTCCGCATTCACCCGCTCGGTGTCGGCAATCACGCCGTCCACATCGAATATCAAACCGAACTGTTTATCCATTCAAACACCTATACCGGATTCAGCTGATTTCTTTCACCACGGAGACTCGGAGGCACTGAGATTTAGAAACGCTGTGCCTCTGTGATCTCTGTGGTGAAAAAATGAATTCGTTTTATCGTTAAATGGCCGGTGCGTTGGCGAGCAGGAACTTTTCAGCTTCCGGGCTCCACAGGCCGTTGTGTTTTTCGACGATTTCGGCGAGGCCCTGGTAGAGGTCGCCTTCCATGTTTTTCAGGTCGTCCAGCGCCACCAGCGGCATGCTGACGTTGTTGTAGACGAGCTTTTTGCCGCCCGGAATCTTCGGCAGGTTGAGCGTGGTGTCGATCACCGCGTCCAGGCCGCCGATATGCGTCAGCATCGTGGACGGGTTCAGCTTGCCTTCCGCCATCATCTTGAGCGATTCCACCATGTCATCGGTGTTGCCGCCGCTGGTGCCGACCACGTGCGTTGCCGCGTAGTGGACGTTGTAGAAGTTGAATTCCGCCGCAAATGCCGGATCGGTCGGGCCGGCAAAGAAGTTCAGGCAGCCGTCGAAACCGAGCAGCTTGTCGGCCTGCTCAACGACCGGACGAACCGGCGCGTAGACAAACACATCGTTAAAGCCTTCGCCTTTCGGCGTGAGCGATTTCAGGTAGTCGATGCCTTTGCCTTCTTCGGCGGTGTTCACATAGACGAGCTCCACGCCGTTGGCTTTGGCTTCTTCCACCGTGTAGATGGAGGCCGCGCGCTCGAGGCGGGCGGTATCGATGTCGGTGACGACCAGCAGGCCCGGCTTGCGATCGCAGTGGATGGCATAGTCGATGGCGCCGAGGCCCATCGGACCCACGCCGGCGAGCAGCGCCATGGCGCCGCCTTCCACAATGCCCATTTCGTGGACATAGCTGCCCGGCTTGGTGTGGTAATTGGCGTGGAAACCGCCGACGACACAGGACATCGGTTCGGCCAGCGAGCCCATGTAGTAGGCGTCGCCCTGGTAGTCGAGCAGGCAGTCGTGTTCCATCACTTCGGCCGGGATGATCACATACTGCGAGTCGCCGCCGATGAACTGGTAGGAGTAGCCCGGAGCGGACAGGATGCCCACCGGACCGCCTTCATAGTTGAGGGCCGGCTGGATGGAGAATTTTTTGCCGGCTTCGAACTGGTCGGCCCACTTGGCGCCGACCTCTACGATTTCGCCGCAGAATTCGTGGCCCATAATGATCGGGTTTTCCGCCACGTCGTTCGGGACGCGCTTGTGCTTGGTGCCCTGCGATGACGATTTATAGGACGACATGCAGATGGAGTCGGAGATGATTTTTGCGAGGATCTCATCTTCTTTGATGGCCGGAAGCTCGAACTCTTCCAGGCGCAGATCCTTTTCGCCGTACATTCTTACTGCTTTAGTTTTCATAATGAGTTCCTTTTCTTTTTGACCGGATAACAGGATGAACCGGATTTAATTCTTAACTGGCTGATCAAGGCGCTCAAGACTGCGCACCTTGCGTTTAACTTCAACTTTTTCTTCTGAGAAATTCAGGATCAGCCCTACCTCTTTACCCGTAGCCGTCAAATAATTGACCAGCTGAACTTCATGGGCACGGACAATCTGTTTGACCGCTTTGAGCTTGAGGATTACAGATCCTTCAACCAATACATCAGCGATAAATTCACCAACAGTTTCTCCATCATATTCAACATGAATTGGAAATTGAGCCTCGGCCTGAAGCCCAGACTTTGCCAATTCAATCATCAGGCATTTTTCATAAACAGATTCCAGAAAACCGGAACCCATCCTGTTGAATACCCGATAAGCGCATCCTATAATTTTTTCTGTCAGTTCTTCGTATTCCATTACCGTCTCTGTCAGGCCGGGATGGTCAGTTTAGATCAACATGATACCTATCCTGAACATCCTGTTATCCGGTCTAAAAAATTAATTCAGCATGACCTGTCCGCCGGTGACGGGGACGGCCTGGCCGGTTTCGTATTTCTGCTCAACGGTATACATGACTGCGCGGGTCACGTCGACCGGATCGCAGCCGCGGTTCATCGGCACCTGGCCCTCGTAGAAGGCTTTGACGTCGGCGAGGGTCTTCGCGCCGGGCACTTTGCCGGTGTTGAGGTACTGCACAAACAGGCCGCGGTCCGGGTCGGACCAGAGCGGGCCGTCGAAGAAGTTGCCCGGACAGACGGTGTTCACCTTGGTGTTGTCCGTAACGAGTTCTTTCGCGAAGCTCTGCACGAGGCCGACGGAACCGAACTTGGAACCGGCATAAGCGCCGTTCTTGTTGGAACCTTCCAGCGCCGATTTGGAGCTGATGGTCACGATGTCGGTGTAGTATTTGCCGGACGGCTTGTTCATGATTTCCATCACCGGGGACGCATATTTGGTGCAGAGGAAAAAGCCGATGTAGTTGACGTCGGTCACGAACTCAAAGTCCTTCAGCGTCATTTCCTTCACGCTGCCGGCTTTGAGTACGCCGGCGTTGGAGACAAACAGGTCAATGCCGCCGACGGTGGCAACGACCTCTTCGACCATGCCTTTCACCGACTCTTCGTTCATCACGTTCACGCCGACGCCGAAGGCTTTGGTGCGGCCGGCTTCGGCATTGAGCGACGCCGCGAGTGCTTTTGCACCGTCGACGTTGAGGTCGGCAATAAAGACGATGGCGCCGTTGGCGATCAGTTCGCGGACAATGCCTTCGCCGAAGCCCTGGGCGCCGCCGGTCACAACGCAGACTTTATTGTTCACCACCGCGGCGCGGCCGGTGAGCTTGACGGCGGTATCGGTTCCGTTCACGGCGTCGTCGTAGTCTTCGCCGAGCAGGAAGCCGCCGACCTCTTTGACCATCACGGAGCGGATGCCGGGCCGGTAGGCTGTCGGCAGCTCCTCTGCGGTGCAGGTAAGTTCCGGGTTTTCGATCGTTTCGCAGGCCGCCACAACGGCGCCTTTTTCGCCGTCGAAAGAGAGTCCTCTCAGCAGCGGTGCAATTTCCTGTATATTCATCTTTATCCTTTCCGTCGAAAGAACCGCAGAACATCGAACACGAAGTGCCGATTTATGAAGGAGTCCTCAACCGCGTTTCTGTTCGATATTCAAAATTCTTTGTCCATTAATCGTTATTCAAAAGCTCCACAGCTTTTTCCGGCTGGGTGTGGTCCATCCGTTTTCCAATCGCAGCATAGGCCGCAATGCGCTCATCCAGCGGCAGCCCGGCCATCGGATTTTCCGAATGGAACAGCGCCAGTTTTTTATCCTGTGCCGCCAGCTTTTCGTGCGCAATCAGCGCCCAGGCCGCATCGGCCAGGTGGGCAAATTCCGGCTCCAGCAGAATCGGACAGTTGAACGACTGGCGTGAGCTGTTGATGTCTACACCGCTGATCTCCATGAGTCCATGCTCTTTGCACAGCTTCTGCAGGCGGGCAAGCTGCTCGCGCGTGTTGCGCGGCGGCATATAGGTGATGGCCCGGAAACCGATCTGCGCCAGCTCCGCCACCAGCTCATCCAGGAACTCGTCCTCAAATTTTTCCGCCTTTTTGTCGCCGGTCGGCGATTCGCCGACATCGCCGAGGTAGGCATACGCCGGAATGGCGCCGATGCTGTTGGCAAACTCCACCGCGCGGCGGACCCCGATGCACTCCTCATAAGAGGACTGCAGGAAAAACTTCGGAACCAGCTGCGATTTAAATGCGCCGAGCAGGTCATACGCATAGTGCGGGTTATATTCCTGCAGCAGCACCTCTTTGAGCGATCCCTTCAGCGGAATGCCCATTTTGTTTTCCACAAAATCCACCAGCGCCTGCCCCTTGCCGCACTGTTCGATCAGCTTCAGCGAGAGGGCATAAAGAATGTGGCGCTCCGTAATGGAACCGCCCTCGGCCGCCTTGGAGATCTTCACGACGTCGCGGTCGAAATCGAGGGTCGGCGCACCGCGCTCTTCGAGCACCCGGTTCAGGCGTTCCACTTCCTTGTGGTCGCGGCGGATGCGCGCTTTGTGAATCGGTTCGAGGAACTTTTTCACTTCATCGATTTTATTCGCGGGAATGCCGTGGAAGGCAATGTAGGTGATGTTCGGCTCGTCGGGATTGTTGGTCTTGCGGCCCTGCATTCCGGTGTCATCCATGTTCACACGGATTTCACAGCCGACGGTGCCGGCAATATTCACCACCTTGGCCGCAGCCAGGAACTCGGCTGCGCCGGAGACGGAATCGTGGTCCATGATGCCGACGGTGCGCAGGCCCGCCTCGGCCGCTTTGACGGCGACCATGGTCGGGGAATACGGGCTGAACGAATAGAAGGAGTGAACGTGGTTGTTCACCTCTTCCGTCTGTGTGACGCCCTGCTTGACGGCCGCCTCGCCGAGTTTCCGAACCGCCGCCAGCCGCTCGGCCGACGTGGATGCATTCAATTCTGCATATGCCATTAGTTAAACCCTCGCTTTCGTAACGAATGAGCCGTGACACGGAGATCACGGCTCATTCGCCGCGCTTCATTGCTTTACACGCCCAGGCGCGCAATGCGCTGCAGCTCGCCGTTGGTGTAGTTATGGGTCACCACGTGCCCCGGCAGCGGCACAATGCGCTCGTGGACCGCATCGATAATCCAGCTCGCCTGCGGGAAGTAATCCTTCTCCATTTCAGCAGCCGGCGAGATCCAGTTTTTCGCGCCGATGACGACCGGCGGTGCATCGAGGTAGTCGAAGCAGAGGTTGGTCAGGTTGGCCGCAATGTTGTGCAGGCAGGAGCCGCGCTCAACCGAGTCGGATGCCAGGACCACACGGCCGGTCTTCTTGACCGATTCCACCAGCTTGTCGTAGTTCAGCGGGTTTACGAAACGGAGGTCGATCAGCTCAACGTCCATGCCGTATTTCTCCTTCATCTCCTCAACCACTTTCAGGCCGCTGTAGAGCACCGGGCCGAGGGTGATGAGCGTCAGGTCTTTACCCTGCGTACGAACCGCCGGTTCGCCTTCAGGCGTTTCAAAGTAGCCTTCCGGAACGCCGGCTTCTTCGAACATTTCGCCGATGCCGTAGGTCTTCTGCGATTCGAAGAAGATGACCGGGTCGGTGCCGGCCAGCGCCAGGTTGAGCATACCCTTCGCATCGCAGGTCGTGGCCGGATAGTAGACTTTCAGGCCCGGAATGTGGTTGACCATCGCGGTCCAGTCCTGCGAGTGCTGGGCACCGTATTTGTTGCCCACGGAAACGCGCAGCACCAGCGGCATTTTCAGGATGCCGGCCGACATGGACTGCCATTTGGCGATCTGGTTGAAGATTTCGTCGCCGGCACGGCCCATGAAGTCGCAGTACATCAGCTCAGCCACCACGCGGCCGCCGCTCATGGCATAGCCGCAGGCGGTACCCACGATGCCCCCTTCGGAGATCGGCGAGTTGAACAGGCGGTGGTAAGGCAGCAGTTCGGTCAGGCCGCGGTAGCAGGCAAATGCCCCGCCCCAGTCGCGGTTTTCTTCGCCGTAAGCGATCATGGTCGGGTCGGTGGTGAAACGGTGCGCCATGGCTTCAAAGATGCCGTCGCGGTAGGTGTAAAGCTGGTTCGGCTTGTACGGATTTCCGTTTTCATCTTTATAGTAACGCTGCTTGCGCGCCAGCTGTTTAACGCGGGCGTTGTCTTCGAGTTTCTCGAGCAGTTCCGGTTCGCGGTCGTCGAATTTCTCCACCTTGAGGTTGGAGTACATCACGCCTTCGATCTGGTTGTGGTCGGAGTACGGGGAGACACTCTCGTCGATGGAGAGTTTCATGGCTTTGGAAACTTTGCCCACCACTTTGGCTTTCAGCGCATCGGCGTCGGCCTGGGTCATGGCGCCGTTTGCAATCAGGTATTCACCGAAGGAACGGACGCAGTCGGCTGCTTCCCACATCTCCATCTCTTCTTTGGAGCGGTAGGAGGAGGCGTCGGACGGGGAGTGGCCGGACATGCGGTAGGTGATGATGTCGAGCAGTACCGGGCCTTTGCCGTCTTCGAGGATCTTTTTCTTGCGCTCCGTGGCATCGGCCACGGCCAGCGGGTTGTAGCCGTCAACACGCTCGGCGTGCATCTGGTCCGGGTTGATGCCGGCGCCGATGCGGGCAGCGAACTTATAGCTCATGGTTTCGCCGACGGTCTGGCCGCCCATGCCGTACTGGTTGTTCATGATGTTGATCATGACCGGCGGATGACCGAACTCTTCGTCCCAGAGTTCGGTATACTGGTCCATCGCCGCCATCCAGATGCCTTCGTAGACCGGTCCGCAGCCCATGGCCGCGTCGCCGATGTTGGCAATGCAGATGCCCGGCTTGCGGTTGATCAGCTTGTTCATGGCCGAACCGACCGTGATGTCTGCCGAACCGCCGACCAGGGCGTTGTTCGGCATGGAGCCGAACGGAATGAAGAAGGCGTGCATCGAACCGCCGAGGCCTTTGTTGATGCCGGTTTCGCGGGCGAAAATCTCAGCCAGCGTGCCGTAGAGGATAAAATCTTCGGCCAGGTCCTTAACGGTTTCGTGGGAGCCGTCTTTCACAACGCTCAGCGTGGCGCCGCCGAAGAAACCTTCCATGATTTCGTTCAGTTTGGCGTCGTCGAGCTGGTAGATGGCCGAGAGGCATTTGGCCAGGATTTCACCGTGCGAACGGTGCGATCCGAAAATGTAGTCGTCGGTCGTCAGGTTAACCGACTGGCCAACCGCCGCGGCTTCCTGGCCGATGGAAAGGTGGGCCGGGCCCGGATGGTTGTATTCCATGCCTTCGTAGGAACCCTGAACCTTGATCTGGTTGAGCATGGTTTCGAATTCACGGATGACCAGCATATCGTAGTACATCTTAACGAGACGCTCTTTACCGTATTTCTTCTCTTCTTTTTTGTAGTCCGATTTGTACTGGTTGACCGGAATCGGCTTGAAGGTTACTTCTGTTGCCTTGCGCGACTCTTCCGGGCAGATAACTTGATTCTTTGGCATTTCTCTAATCTCCTTTAAAAATGATCAGACGGATCGGTCAGATTCGCCGGATCTGTCTGATTAATTAAAACTGAAACATGGTTGAACGGATGACTTCGCCGACGGTCGGGTGCGGGAAAACGATCTCCTGCGCGTCTTCAACCCGAAGCTCGGCTTCGATCATCACCGCCGCGCCCCAGATGAATTCCGAACTGTAGGCGCCGAATGCGTGAACACCGAGCAGCGCGCGGGTATCGGCATCGATCACCACTTTCACCGAACCCGGACCCCGCTTGCCGTTTTCGGCCAGGAAACGGCCGCTCATGATCAGCGGCAGTTCGCGGGCCTCAACGTTATGACCGGCCGCCTTCGCCTGGTCTTCGGTCAAACCGCAGCCGGCGATTTCCGGCATGGAGTAAACCGCCCACGGAATGGCGTTGGTGCGGAAACAGTCTTTCTTACCGAGGATCGTATTCAGCGCAACCTCACCCATGCGGGTGGCGGAGTGCGCCAGCTGCGATTTACCGGTCACGTCGCCGATCGCATAAACGTTCGGCAGGTTGGTGCGCATCTGGTCGTCCGCTTTGATGCCGCGGCGGTCGAAGTCCAGCCCGGCTTCCTCAAAGCCCATGCCCGAAAGGTTCGGCGCACGGCCGACGGACATCAGCACGATATCGGCATTCACCGATTTCTCCTCGCCGGATTTGGTCACAAACTTCACGTCGTGGCCGTCGATCGCCGTCACACGGCAGCCGAGATTGAAATCAACCCTGCCTTTCAGCGCTTTGCGGAAGGCTTTCGCCTGGCCGTTGTCCATGAAGGGGATGATTTCGTCGAGCATTTCGATGACGTCGACCTTGACGCCGAGGCTGCTGAAGAAGCTGGCAAACTCAACCCCGATCACCCCGCCGCCGATCACGGCCAGCGATTTCGGCAGTTCCGCCACATCGAGAATCTCTTTACTGGTCATGACGTGCGGCTGGTCTGCGCCCGGAATCGGCGGCACAAACGGAGAACCGCCGGTGGCGATCACAACATGGTCGCCTTCGTAAACCGTGCCGTCGACTTCGACCTTGCGGGAACCGAGGAGTTTGGCTTCGCCGAACAGGACCTCCACCTTGCTCTTCTTCATCATACCCGCAATGCCGCCGCGCAGGGTTTCGATGACGTCTTTTTTCCACGCCTGGGTTTTCACCATGTCGAACTTCACTTCACCGGTGGTCACACCGAATTCAGGAGCTTCCTTGGCGTGCACATAGTGCTTGGCGGAGTTGAGCAGGGTTTTGGTCGGGATGCAGCCCCAGTTGAGGCAGACGCCGCCGAGATATTTCTTCTCGATCAACAGGACCTTCTGTCCTTTATGCGCCGCGCGCTCAGCCATTTCGTAACCGCCCGGGCCGGCACCGATGATGATGATGTCCCAGTCCGCGCCGGTGGGAACCTTGGCCGCCGGAGCCGGAGCAGC
>JBFHGU010000016.1:0-63875 GCA_041582935.1 Pontiella sp. | reverse complement strand
AGGTCGGCGGCATCCAGCAGTGCCGGCAGGTCATAAAGTTCCGGATCGCGCACCATTTCATAAATCGTCAGGCCGTGGTCCGCCGCGCGCTTCACCATCTCCGACTCCGGCAGCAGCGCCGCATCGTGCACAGCAAGCTGCCAGCTGCGCAGCTGCACCCGCATCCGCGCGGCCACCTCTTTGAACTCAGGATTTTCAATCAGGTTGTTCACGCTGTCCGGATCCTGCTGCATATCATACAGCTCTTCCGTATAGCCTTTAGGCGCAAACCAGCGCGACTCCACCTCCGAGGCCCGGCCGGAAATGACGTGCGCTTCCCACGCTTCGGAGGCCTTCATTTTCCAAAGGAAGTTCAGGTGCTGCATCCACGGCACATACGGCATGTAGTTGCGGATATACAGAAACTGTTTATCGCACACCGCCCGCGCATTTTCGCAGCGCTCATCCATCCGCCCGCGGAAGGCAAAATGATAGTCCCGTTCCGGCGCCGCCCCATCGCCGAGAAAAACGGTGCCCTGCATCACCGCCGGAATCTCCGCCCCGGCCAGGCTCAGCCACGTCTTCGGCATATCCACAAAACTGACCAGCCGATCTATTTTCGAGCCCGGCGCCGCCGGCCGCAGTGCTTTAAACTTTTCCGGAATACGGATGATCAGCGGCGCATGCAGCCCGCTCTCGAACAGAAAGCGCTTACTCCGGGGCAGCACGCCGCCGTGATCCGAGTTGTAAATCACAATCGTGTTCTCCGCGAGGCCGCGCTGCTCCAGCATCGCCAGCGCGGCCCCGACATCGGCATCCATCCGCTTCACCGCATCGTGATATTTCGCATAATTCTGCCGCACCGCCGGCAGATCCGGATGGTATTTCCGCAGCTGGACCTCGGCGGGATCGTGAATCGTATGCTCCACGTTCCCCTGCGCCCGGCTCTCGTGCGACTCTATAAAATTGATCACCTGGAAGAACGGCTGGTTCTGCTGCAGCGCGGTCCAGTCCACCTCACCGGGATTGTCCCAGCAGGCTTTATCCTCCCGCCCGCCGATGTTGTAATCCGTCTTGGGAAAATTGCCGGTGTAATACCCGGCCGCCCGAAGCACATCGGGATAGTACGGAATTCGGTCGTGCGGAATGTCATAGCGGCTGCGCATCGGGTGCGTCCCCATGGAAACCGCATGGATGCCCGTAATCCAGGTGCTGCGCGACGGCGCGCAGACCGGCGCATTGGCATAGGCATGCATATACTGGAACCCTTCCGCCGCCAGCCGGTCGATGTTCGGCGTCTCCGCATACGGATTGCCGTAGCATCCCACCCAGCTCACGTTGTTATCTTCGCTCGTCAGCCACAGGATATTCGGCCGCCCCGCGCTGCCGAACGCGGCGCCGGCAATCCCCAGCAGGCTCATCATCGCAATCCAATGCATTCGCATCATAACTCTTCCCTCTTAAAACAGGCGGCGGCACCACAGCCGTCGATCGGCCGGATGCCCAGCCCGGGCGCCGAAAGACGCTTAGAAGTGAACACCTAGGCGCCGGATTGGGACACGGCACAAACGCATTTCACAAAAGCAGCGCTATTCCAGGATGACCCGGTAGAAGCCGGCATCGTCCGGCATGGCCAGCGTGCTGGCGTTAGTGGCGCTGTGGACCGGAATGCCCGATTCAACCGTCGAAAATCCATCGGCCAGATCCGTTGAACGCTGCAGCGAATAGGTGGCGCCCTCCACGCCGGACCATTCAAGCGACAGCGAGCTGCCGTCCAGCTCCGTCAGCGCCGCTTCCGGATCGCTGAGGTTTTCCCCATCGATTCCGTCAGCAGAGTAGAACTGCTGTTCAAACTCAATCCAGTTCAGGTTCCAGCCGCTGCTGTCCCATTCATAATCGGCGGCCTCTGCGCACGGCAGCCCCCAAACCGCCGCCGCCAGCACGGCACCGAATGCGTTCCTGATTCTATGCTGCATGGCCCTTTCCCCTTTTAACTTTACCCTCCGCCCGAATGCCGGGCATAAGCCGCCTTATTTCTTAACCTCAACCGTAAGGCTCTTGATACGGACCGAGGTGTCCGCGGCATCTGCGGCGCCGGTCATTTTAAACATGACCTCGGCACCCGCCGGAACCTTGACATCCTCGAGCGTGTGGAATCCCGCCGCGGCGGCGGTGTCGCCCAGCACCAGATCCTTGAACGCATCCGACGAAACCGTCATTTCCGCCCCGGTTCCCTGGCCCTCCAGGTCGATGCTCTGCAGGGTCACATCCGCATCAAAAGCAATAATCCACGCCTCGCCGGGGTTAAAATTGAGGAACTCCTGGGAATACCCTCCGATGCTCCCCTTTTTGGTAGAGTTTATGCCAAGCGTCCCGGATTTGGCGTTCACATAGGTCTCGTGCTTATTTCCCGCCGAGGCACGGGATCCGTCCTGCCCGATCACATCAACGGTTTTCAGCGTAACGCCGCCGGATTCATCCAGCACCGCCGAGCCGCCGCAGCCTGTTTTATGCAGGCCGCTGCCCTCGGTAAAATAGAAACAGACCTGCGCCTGCACCACACAAGCCGCACCGAGCGCCGCAGCCGTTACGAACCATCGCATCCTTCCCATCACATTCCCTCCTGGTTTTCGTTTAATCCTGTCCCACCCGGGCTTTGAAAAACAGCCCCGCTGCATTCGTCATTGAAACCGCATACCGGTTAGTCGGCGGTGTCGCCGCCGCCGCTTCCAGCAGCGGTTGCCAGCCGGAAAGCAGGTTGGTTGAATAGTCAATCCAGTACGTTCGGCCCGTCACACTGGCCCAGCGCAGCGAACCGGAACCTGCCGTCATTTTAAAAACGGATGCGGCATCCTGCGGATCGGTTCCCGCAACCGCTTCATCGTCATCGCACATGCCGTCGCCGTCGGAATCGGCCAAATGGACGGATGCTATGCCGAGGCCCTCCTCGCCTTCGCCGGAATAGAAGAGATAAACCTGACCGTCCGCGTCTTTAAACAGGTAGGGATCGCGCAGCTGGTTCACATCGCTTTCGCTGCCGTTTGCTGAAATGGCCAAAGGCTGGTCTGCGCCTTCCCAGTCATATTCCGGGCGCAGCATTTCCTGATGGACGGCATTCGTGCTGCAGGCGACAGTATCCCATGTTGTCCAGTCCCCCTGGCTCAGATCCAGGGTCGTGCGGAAAATCCGCTCCGGCATTTCGCCGCGCGAGGTATACCAGACCTCCAGCGTTTTGCCGTCGTCCTGCATCAGGACGGCAAAGTGGCGCGGCCCGCCGGTCCGCGGCGCATTCGACTCGCCAAAGGCCTCGGTCGCGCCGGCATAATAGCGGGGCGCTTCGCCAGGATGCAGCGTATAGTTCGCCGCCAGATCCGCATAGACGGGATTGCCCTCCAGCGGTCCCTCCTCCCAGACATCCAGTGTATTATCGGCGGCCGCCCACGGTGCCGCGGCACCCTCCGGCGCTTTCCAGATTGGGCCGTAGTTTGAAAAGGCATAGAGCCCGCCGTCATACTCAAAGACACGGAAATACGCATTGCCGAGAACCGCATTCTTCAATCCGTGCCCGGCATACCCCCCGCCGACCCCGCCGCTGACGCCGTTTGTCGCCGAAGGCAGGTTGAAATTGAGCCCGTAAGGCGAAGTGGCCGCGGCCGTTTTCTGGCCGCCGGTATCAAAATAGTTATCGCCGTCCGGCGTGCCCTCGGTCTTGCCGTGAAAATACATAATGAACTGCTGGTTGGTGTGGTCCACGATGACGTCGGGCGACGCGATATGGTTATAGACCCGAATCCCGTTTTCCGACGTAAATTCAATTTCGTCGTCATCGCCGAGATCAAGCACACCGGACCCTTCCACCCGGGCATCGGCATTGGAGCCGCAGTTAAACAGCGTCCACGGCCCTTCAATATCCGCTGCCCAGGCCATGCGGATGTAGTCGCCGTGGTGATGCGAAAAGTAAAGGTAGTACCGGGCCGACGGGTCCGCCCGATCCGCTTCGGCCACCCAGTCCGGCACCCGTACGCAGCACGGCCCGTTGATATTATCGCCCTCATCGGCAATGCCCAGCGCACTGAACGAGGACAGATCAATAATCGGCAGGTTGTTGTTCATACGCGTTACGGCCAGCGTCGGCGAAAGATCGGCAGCAAACGACTGCACCGCTCCCGCCAGCACGCACAGCACCAGCTTCCTACTCCTCATGGTTCCCTCCTTCATCATCTCTACTCATGACGATGCGGCGCAGCCTCCGCCCGCCTTTCACACCGGGAACGGCCGTCGTCATTCCTCCAGGCTGAGCAGCGCCTCGGCATAGCGCCGGCCGAGCTCGCGCTGCGACTCGGTGTCGAAATGCGTGCCGTCGAGGGTGGTCAGGCCCTCGGTCGTCGCCACCGCCGTGCGGTCCAGCAGGGTCGGCAGCAGGATAATATAGTCGTTGATCGGCCTTTCCTTCACCGTTTCAGTCACATCGTCCTGCTCCAGCTGCCCGGCCACAAACGGCAGGTCCGGATCGCCGAAATCCGCGCGCAGGTCTTCAATCATCGTGGTGAGATACCCCATATACGAATTGGTCAGGCTGCTGTTCGCCTCGCCCTGGTGCCAGAGGATGCCCGCCAAACGGCAGCCTCCACCGGCCAAAGCGTCCTCCACGCGCGCAACCGCCGCCTCATAATAATCATCGCCTTTTTCCCAATCGGTGATGCTGGTGCCGCCGCGGGCATTCACCACCAGGCCGAGCGTAATGTCCGGATGCTCTTCCCGCATCCGCAGGGCAAAGCCGCAGCCCGGATTCAGCTGCTGCAGGTCGAGATCTTTTCGGATGGTGGAATACTGGTTGAGCGGATTGGCCGCCGCCTCCCACTCCCCGCTGCTGTTAAACAGTTCACAGCCCTCAATCCCGCCCTCATCCTCCTCTTCAATCGGCGCGCGGCCGGCCATGTTCGACTGCCCGATCAGCAGGTAGATTTCCCGCTTTTCAATGCCGACCTTGAAAAAGGCGCTGTCCGCCCCGCTGACGGTCGTGGTGAACGAGGTCTGGTTTTCCAGTCCCCGGATATTGTTTGCAGTGGTGCTCCACCCATTGGAAGCCGCCGCCAGATTGGACTCAACCAGTACGCTGTAGTATTTTCCGGTCACCGACTGCCAAGAAACCACATGGTTTGTACCCAGCGGCCCGGCCGCATTGACCTGCAGCCGCGAGGCGGCATTGGTCGGCACCGTACCGGCCAGATACTCCTCCCGCGCGGTCATGCCGTCGCCGTCGCTGTCGGCGCTCTCCGCCGCCAGGTAATCCGCAGCGGAAACCAGTCCGGTGTAATAGGTGTCCAGCCAGGCGTACGGCGTGCCGCCGGCCGTTTCAGTCGGCACGCTCAGGGCCGGCTCCACGGTGAGGGTTTTGATCCGCAGCGAGGTATCCGCCGCATTGGTCGGACTCGTCATTTGGAAAGTGATCTCTGCTCCGGCCGAAACGAACGCATTGCTTAAATCATGCACCGCCTCGCTGTCTACATAGGGAAGCACCATATCAGAAAACTCCGCCGACGAAATGGTCAGCTCGGCACCCTCGCCCTGCCCGGCCAAATCGATTTCAACCAAGTAGACATCGGCATCAAAGCAGAATACCCAGGCCTCGCCGGAGTCAAACGAGCCGTACTCATTCCCGCTCGCGTTTTCATCGTTGATCCCCAGCGCATCCCACGATCCGTAGATATTGGTTTTATGCCCGGCGCCCCCGGTGTTTTTTGAACCATCCTGGCCGACGATATCCACCGTCGTAATCGAAACCCCGCCCGTGGTCATAACCGCCCCGATCCCCGCCCCGTCAAACGCTGATCCATCGTTAAAGCCAAAAACCACATTGGTGGACGCTTCAGCGGGCATCAGCGCCGCCGCGGCACATAAGCAGGCGGCACATAAGAACTGTTTCAGGGCAGTGCTGGAACATTGAGTCATCGGTATTCTCCGGGCCATTCTATCTCTTCGAGCTGCATAGACAACGCCGGGCACTTTGCTGCGCCGCGCCGTTTACCCGATAAGGACAAACGGGTCTCCTCAGCCGGAGACCCGTTTAGTCACTGAAAGCTGCTACATGCGGAAACGGCGGATGACAAACGCACCGACCGCACATGCTCCCAGGAGGCCGATTGAAGCCGGCTCCGGAATCGTATCCACTACGAGGTTCGTAATTCTCGATGTATCACCGGTTGTCGACGAAAATGAGATCTGAAGCGTCTTTCCGGCCGTTACGAAGGTGGACCCGAGACTTAACGCAACATCCTCTTCAGGCCCCACCGTGATCGTATCGAACTCAGCGTCCAGGGACGAAATGTAAAAATAGTTGCCATCAGCCATGCTGTTTAACTCGATGCTGGTCAGATAGACATCCGTATCAAACTGGAACTCCCAGGCCTCCAGCTCTTCGAAGTTCGTGCTGGAATCGGTGCCGACCGAATTAATACCCAGTGAGCCGTTGCTGTTGATACTGGTAACATGATTCGTACCCTCGGACGCCCGGCTTCCGTCAATTCCAACGATATCAACGGTTGATATCGTGACATTGCTGCGCGTCATCGTTGTGCCGATTCCTGTCCCGTCGAACTCACCGTTGTTTACGAACTCGTAGATGATCGGGGTCGCCTGCGCGGCACCAACACTGAAAACTGCGACCGCCAGTACAGCAGCCCGTTTTTTCCACCTTACTTTATTCATCTTATCTCCTTTTGATTGTCCCGGCGCTGCGGCAGCAGAAAACACCCCGCTGATTACACCAGCCTCGTGTATTTATGGAAATCCGGGTACGGGATTGGGACAGGAGATGTAAAAAAATTCAGCACTGCGCTTACGCAGTGCCGGGTCATTGCCTGCGCCGCTACCGCTCGGCAATTTCGAACAATTCGTTGGAGCGGATGAGGCCGCGCAGTTCTGCGTGCGGCACCTGGCCCTTGCGGATAATCACCCGCCGCAGCAGCGGCAGGTCGACCGCATGGTTAAACACCAGCACGCCGCAGCCGCTCAGATCGAGCGTTTCCAGCGGCAGGTTCTGCAGGTCGCCCGGGTAAAACCGCCCATTCACCTCCGCCTTCAGCGACCGGAACGGAATAAACCGCAGCAGGCACTCATTGGAGCCCCACTTATCCCAAATGGTCAAACGCAGGTTCTGGCCGGCTGCAAGCCGCAGCGTGGAGGCCGCCGGATTGTAATCAAGCACCACGGCCGCCTCGCCCGCCGGCCGGTTCACATATTCGAGCAGCGCATCCACCACCGGCACATAGTCATCCGCCGTCTCACGCGCCGCGAAATCATATGCCACAATCCGCTCCATTAAAGCCTGCCGATTGGGATTCAGCCCGCGGGCGCGCTCCAGGAAAAGGCGCAGCTGCCCGGCGGCCGGCCGATGCGTTTCAGAAAAATCGAAATCGGGAAAGGCGTTGGCAAAAAGGAGATAATCCGCCAAGTCAGAGCCGGGTGTCACCGGCTCCTTCACGGCCTCTTTGAAATTCAGCGTAATGCAGTTCAGCGAAAACCGCTGGAGCTTGGCATTCGCACTGTCCGGATCGAGCGCATAGGCCGATGAAATGAGCTTGCGGGCCTCGCGGACGGTTTCCACCGGGCGGACATAGATGCCGAGCTTCTTCAGGTTGCTGGCGGTGGAGGCCAGTTTCCTGGCCAGCTGGTAGCGTTCGTGGGCGGACCGTTCCAGTTCGTCCTGATAGAGCGTTTCCACGGTTTCGGCCTGCGTTTCAAAATGGGCCGCACGCGCGCGCTGCCGGCGGATGCTCTGCACAGAGAGCACCCCAATCACCGACATGGCAACCACCGAAATCAGTGTGATCGAAACCGGAATCCGGTTGCGGGCAATAAAAAGCCGGGCCTCGCGGAAGAAACCGGGTTTTTCAGCCAGCGTGGAGAATCCGCCGAGGAAGTTGGTGATTTCCTGCCGCAGCTGCCGCACCGAATCATAGCGGTCCGCCGGATTCCGGGCGGCGGCTTTCAGGACAACCGCCTCGAGTGCACCGGGAATATGGCAGTCCGGATATTTCTCCCGGGGCCGCGCAATTTCGCCCCTTTCCGTTGCGGCCAGAATCTGTTCGTCGGAACCTTCGAACGGGGCATGCCGGGTCAGGATGAGATGCAGGATGCAGCCCAGGGCAAATACATCGCTCCGCCGGTCTTTTTTTGCGCCCGGCACCGCCTGCTCCGGCGCCATATAGCCGAGGCTCCCTTTAATCTGCCCCATCAGCGTCATGTTATCGATCGGCCGCAGCGCCTCGGGCAGCTCATCCTCCCCCTCCTCGGTTTCATCCACCAGCTTGGCCAGCCCCCAGTCGCAGACGAGCACCTCGCCGAACTCGTCGGCCTGGATATTTTCCGGCTTCAAATCCAGGTGCACCACGCCGCGGGAATGGGCATAAGCAACCGCATCGCACACCTTCAGGAAAATCTCGAGCAGCTCCTGCCGGCCCGCCCGGCCGGAAGCCGCCAGGTCGGCCAGGTTGGTGTTGCCCTTCAGGTCCATGGTAAAGAACGGCCGGCCGTCGCGGCCGATGCCGGCATCGTGAATGGTGATAATGTTCGGATGGCTCAGCGAAGCCGTCAGCCACGCCTCATGCACAAACAAGTCATAGAATTCCGGCCCGCGGTCGGCCCGCAGCCGTGCCATAGCAATCCAGCGTTTGGTGTGGTTGTTGAAGGTTTTATACACCTCCTTTACCGCCCCTTTGCCGAGCAGCTCATGATCGTGATAGCGGGTGTCCGCCTCCGCCAGTTCCACATAGGACGGACAGAGCCCCAGCAGTCCGGCGCCGTCGAGTTCCGTGGCTTCCGTATAGGCCTGAATCAGCCGCCGGTCAGGTTTGTACGGCTGGTTGTTCATGGTTCGAGTTCTGCCACGATGGCGCGGATTTCAAGATAGAGCCGTTTTTTGACCCGTTTGCGCAGCGTGTAGACCGATGCCACCGAAAGCCCGGTGCGTGCGGCAATCTCGGTGGCCGAGCGGCCGTCGAGCCCGAGTTCAAAAACTTCAATCGCCTGCCCGCGGAAGACCCCGCGGACCCGGTCCATCGCCATATTGGCCACATAGGCTTCCCACTCCTGCTCAATCCGCTGGTCGATTTCGGAAAGATGCATCAGGCCGTCGATCTGCTGCTCCTCCCCGAAGACGCGGATCCGCGTCTGGCGGTTGCGCTGCTTGCGGAAATGCGCCAGCGCGGCATTGCGGATGACCGTGCTCAGCCAGGTCCGGAACCGGGCGCGGGCGCTGTCGTAGCTGGAAAGATCTTTTGTCAGCGAGAGCAGCACCTGCTGGGCAACATCTTCAATATCGCCGGCAGCAACCCCCATTTCGTGAAGAATGTAGAAGATAAACCGGCGGTAGTGCCCCACAAACTCCTCCCAGGCCCGCTCATCACTTAGATCGCAGGCGCGTTGAAGCAGTGTATAGCGCGTATTGTCAAACTCACCCATGTAAACATAGATAGCATTTCTGAACGCGATTTAAACGCCGAACGCCGCATTTATCGCGCCGGCGCTCATATTCGGAAAACCCGCACGGCCCCGGCAGGCCGGTCAGCGCAGGCCGCGCAGGCTGTAGGCCTGGTCGTTCACGATTTTCATGCCGTCGAGCAGGGTCTGGTGCACCTCTCCTTTGTTGGAGATGACGCCCTTGCTGAATTCCGGATTATCATCGGCATACTTGAACCAGTGCCAGCCGACGCAGCTCGGCACATCCTCGAGCAGCGGCACGGTATGGGTATGGTAAAACGCTGCGGCATCTTCATAGTTTTTCACCCGAAAGCCGGCGCCTTCATCCTTTGAAATGTCATCGCGCGTGACTTTCATGGCGTAAAATTCGCTGACAAAAAACGGACTGTTCGACAGCTCTTCCCACTCCTCCATGCGGTCCTCTTCGGGTTCCCAGCGGTGGTAATAGTTGACGGAGATTATGTCGCACGCACCGGCGGCGGCAATGGTGGCCGGATTGATACTGCTGCCATGCAGGCGGCTGCCGATGTAGAGGTGGTTCGGATCGGCTTTTCTGAGGGCCTTGGCCACGTTTTCATAGTAGAGGCGCGCGACGTGTTCGAGAAACTCCAGCTGCACATCCTCATCGTCCACGTTGGATTCCCGGTATTTATTTTCCCGCATCCAGGCCCAGGCGCCTTTGTAGCCGGCATCGTCTCTCGGCAGGGCCAAATATTTAGCCAGCGCATTGGGATTGTTCCGGGTGACAAACGGCAGCTCATTATCGGAAAAGTGGCCGATCAGCCACTTGTCGTCCTTCAGGTCGGCAACGTGTTTCCCAGCATACTCCTCGCAGAATTCCGGCCACTCGGGGTCGAACACGGGAAGGGTTTCATTCGGGAAACCGCTTTCGCCGTTGGCGGCCGGGCGGCGTTTATCGTAGTCCTTCATAAAGCTGGTCGTACTGCACCACGGCATCGGCACGCCGGCTTCCTTAAACGCATCCTGTTCAGACCAGCGGCCCAGCGTGTTAAAGCCGTTTTGGCGCATCAGCTCATAGGTATCCTTCGCCCATTGCTCCGAGTCATAGCGCCCGACCCGTTCCGCCTCGACGGAGTTAAGCCCCTTCATGATGAACAGGTGCCCGTCGGGATCCACGAGCCACCACTGTTTTTTTATTTTCGTCACATAAAAATAGCCGGTCGCCTTGAGCTTATGCCGCACCGAACCGCCGAAGGCATTGACGTCATCCGCTCTTCGCGCCGGTTTAATGGTTTTGGCCTGCAGTTTTTCCCACGTTTTGCCGCCGTCGCTGACGGAAACAGATGCCGCGTGTGCGGAAAGGCCAAGGGCGAATAAGGCGAGGAGTGAAAGGCAGTGCTTGTTCATACGTTAAAAACTCTATCGTTAAAAATCAGATCCTGTTGTTCGGCCGCCGACTATACGGATGCAGCCGAACAACAGACACCTGTTTCCGCAGCAAATTTCAATCAAAAGCCTATTGCGCCGGCTTTTTGAAGAGAAGCTGTTTTTCGTGCTGGTTGCGGATAATCGAGCATTTGATGCGCGTGCCCGGCGCAATGGCGTTATAGATTTTCCAGAAACTCTCCATATCCGAGACCTCCTGCCCGTTCATGGAACGGATGAGGTCGTCCTGCCGGAATCCGAGATCGGCCGCCGCGCCGCCGCTCGGAAGCAGTTCAAAATAGACGCCGTTCTGGTCGGGTGCACCCAGCACCGACTGGGTGGCCATGTCGTGCACGACATTGATCATTCCGCCCAGCAGCGGAACGGCCTCGGCCTTTTCCGCCGAGCCGTGGACAAATTCAATCGCCGACGGCTGCGGCGCGCCGGGTTTGCCGAACTGATCCATCGGGAAGTTCTTAAAGCCGAGCTTCAGCGCCGGAGAGCCCTCCTTCACGCGGTAGTCGTTGTTCGCCGGATCAACAAACATCGGATCGGCAATCACGGAGTTTGCATCGCAGCCGCTCGGGATCCAGTTTTCGTCGCTCAGCTTGACTTCGGCGCCGCCGTTATAGAAGACGTTTTTATCCAGGGTCGCCTGCGCGCCTTTCGCCTTTCTCGAATGCATGTATTTCGCATTATACGCAGTTTCGTTGACCAGGATATTATTGATGTACTCATCCCTGCTTTCGTCATACCAAACGTGGAATTCGTTCTGCGAATTGATGATGATGTTGTTGTACACCTTGCGGCTGAAACCCTCGCGCAGCTTGATCTCGGTGTTGAGCAGCAGGTTGTTGTAGATCTCAAAATTGCTTGAGCCGTCGTCGAGGTCGATGCCGAACGAGGTCGGCTTGTCGTAGTGCACGCGGTTGTTCCGAATGATCGTGGTCTTCCAGGCTTCGAGGAAAGCATACTTAACTTTGGTTTTTCCATTGGAGCCGCTGTGGTTGTAACCGCCGATGGAATAGAAGCGGTCGCGGCCCCAGGAGTTCCACGGGCCGTGGTCGTGCGTTTCGTTCACGCAGTCAAACAGGTCGTTGAATTCATAGATATGCCCGCCCCACGTACCGTCGCACTGGTTGAGTGCAGCGCGCGGGCTGCCGTGAATCGTGTTATGGCTGACGGTAATGCTCTCGGCCATGGAGATATTCACGCCGGATGTCTGCTTTTCAAAACGGCCGTTGTCCTGCATGTGGTTATAGCTGATGACAATGTCCTTCGGATAGTCCTCGGTTTTCGGCCCGGCCCCGCCGTCGAATTCACTCTCCTCTTTGACATAGTCCTCCCACGAGTTGATGTGACGCAGGGCTTTGGGACTGCCGACGACGTTCACGCAGGTGGCGCCGTTGGAAAGAAATTCGTTGTTGGTGACCAGGTGATCCCGGTTGTAGGCGCTGAAAAAGAGCGCATTGCCGCCGACGCGGTCGAAGAGCGAATCGGAAATGATCATGTTCTCCGCGTCCTGGATAAAGACGGCGGCGGCGCGGGCCAGGCGCCAGTCGCTGCGCTGCAGGCCTTCGTATTCGCGGGTAAAGAGCGTGCGGTGCGTGCCGGTGAAGGTCAGGTTTTTAAAGTTCAGGTATTTCACCTTTTCGTCGGCCGTGCCGATCACGCGGATCAGCTCTTCGAGCGAAGCGCCTTCCACTTTCGCACCGGTCAGCTCGAGGCCTTCCGGCGGGTAGAAATAGAGTGTACCGGCCGGTTCGTCGTAGAACCATTCGCCGGGGGCATCGAGCTCCTCGAAAATATTTTCGACCATGCGGTATTTTTTATGAATGCCGGCGCCGCGGTTATTATCCCCGACCCATTCCAGCTTCAGGTCGCCGTTGCCCTTGCGGCCGACGATGCGGTACGAATTGCCGCCCCACTCCGCTTTGTGCAGCCCGCGCGCAAAACCGGTTGCCGGGTTCGACCAGTTGGCCGCCCGCTCTTTGCTGAGTGCATCCGGCGCATAGCCGTCGAGGATTTTCACATTGGGATCGACGTTCGGATAGCGCGCCATCACCTGCTGTTCGCCGCCGACAAACAGGATGTCGAATTGCAGACCGCTGCCGATGTCCGCCGCCAGAATCCCGTCTTGGTAGGGCTTCCATTCCGGCGCCAGCACCACCGCGCCGCTGATGACCGCGGTTTCTCCGTCCGCACCGGCATAGGTGACCGGTTTGCCGGCCGCACCGGAATCAGCCGGCGTGAATTCCAGCGTTTCAGAGAGATAATAGGTGCCGCCGCGCAGCCGAACCGTAATGCCCTCATTCGCGGTCGGCAGTGCAGCGCGCACCGCCGCCTGCGCTTTTTTCAGGGTTTGGAACGGGGCTTCTGCCGTTCCCGGATTTTCATCGCTCCCGTTGACCGCCACATAAAATTCCGCAGCCGCGGCCTGCATACCCAGCAGGCCGCACAGCAGCCCTGTCCATTTCCAGTTTCCTGTATTCATTCGTCTATCCTTCATATTCACGTTCAGCGGCCGGTATAAACAGAACCCGCACCGCAGCAATGTGCATTGCCGTGCAGGCCCCTCCAACCGTATACATCGTTCTATTCAGTTAACCTGTTGCCGGTTTGCGCTCACGGGATCCAGCGGACGCGGTAAAAGCCCGCACCGTTGGTTGCCGGAACCGAAAACTCAAACGGAGAGCTTTCCAGCGGGCTGATATTCGTTACCGCCGCCCACGACGCATCATTCGTCAGGCTCGGCGTCCACTCGACGGCATAGGCCGCGCCGGCTATTCCGTAAAACTGCGTCACAAAATATCCGTTGGATGCGGTGGTGGCCGACGGAACAAACTCGGCGATATACGCCGCGTCGCTCAGCGTCGGCGTGCCGAAAATATCAAACTCGCGCGCAATCACGACGCCGTTGGCGTTAGCATCTTCGGAGATATCGAAAATAACTGACTTTACGCCGGAGGCCATCACGCCGCCGTTTTCTTCGGTAAAGGTGACTGTGGTCCAATAAGATGCCGGGTCGTTGGGCTCCCAGTGCTCCGGCCCGACCAGAGAGTTCGTATTTCCATTAACCGTAATCACCATCAATTCATAGCCCTGATTGGAACGCCCGCCGTTATCCGTTCCCCAGCCGAAAACCGTGGAGATTTTGCTGATGCTGTAACCGCCTGTATTCACCGACGTATCGAAAGTCACCGAGATGACGTTATCGCTGGATAGGCGCACCTCCCCGCTGTCGTTCGTATCGCCGTCCTCATTACCCACGAGACCGTTAAACAGCTGAGCATGCTGCGACGCTTCATTTCCGCCGGTACCGGAACTGCTTTCATAGGCCGTCTGCGCGAGGTCGTTGGTACTGATTTCCGGTGCGGCGTCGGACTGGCTGGTGGTGTATACAATGTTGGTTTCCGGCGGGGCATCCGGGTCGACCGTCGCTGTTCCGAAAATATCGAACTCGCGGGCGATCACGACGCCGGAAGCATTGGCATCTTCCGTAATATCAAATGTAACCGACTTCACGCCGGAGGCCATCACCGTGTTGGTTCCCTCGGGCGTGAACGACACCTTGGTCCAGTAGGTTGCCGGCGAGTTCGGCTCCCAGTGCTCCGGCCCGGCGAGCGAAACCGTCGTTCCGTCCACATAGGTCAGGATCAGCTCATAGCCCTGGTTCGACCGGCCGCCGCTGCCGGTTGACCAGCCGAAGATCGTGTCAATTCCGGTAATATCGTAGCCGAAGGTGTTCGAGGAAATATCGAAGGTCACCGTGATGGTGTTGCCACTGCTCATACGCACCACGCCGGAATCGCCGGTACCGCTGCTGGAATCGCCGATCTCGCCGTTGAACAGTTCATCGTGCCGCTCTTCCACCGCATCGCCGCCAGTGGCGGAACTGCTGGAATAGTAGGTCTGAGCCAGATCGCTGCTACTGAAAGCAGGAATATCATTCGTCACATGCTGGGAGGTTGAGACCTCCCAGTTCGTATCCGGAATGCTGCCGACATGGACCGAATCCACACGCATGGTTTTCGACTCCGCATTCACCGCACGGAGTGTATGCAGTCCCGGAGTCAGGTCACTTTTCTCGTAGACCGTCTGCTCGTAGAGTGTCGAAGAGCTGTAGCAGTCGACGGTCTGGTCGAATTCGCCGTCGATGTAGATATCGATACTGCCCATGCCGCTGTCCATCATCGACTCGATGGAGACATCGGAACCGTAGAAGGCGATCTCAAACTCATCGCCGGCGGTTTCCGTGGTCATGATATCGTCATTAAAGCAGCTGTAGTTTTCCTGCGTAGTCCAGGAGCCGGTAAAGATCAGGCCGGCGGTATTGTTGAGCTGCTCATAGCCGCTGGTCTTGGTGAAGGAAAATTCTTCGACATGGTCCTGATTGCGGAACAGCTCGACTTCGACCTCCGATCCGGACTCAATGGAATTATAGAGCAGCCAGAAACTCTGCTTGGTCGTCACCTCTGTTCCGTTCAGGCCGAGAATCAGATCATACTGCTCAAACCCCTGCAGCGCGGCATAGCAGTCATCGGGGATATCCTCAAAAAAGACGCCGCTGAGGTCCGGCGCTCCCAGCACCGACTGGATGGAGGTGTCATAGACGCTGGAAATATAGGCGTCCATCAGCGGCTCCGCATCGGAATTCGGCGAAATCCCCGCGTCATAGCTGATCGCAGCGGGCTCGGGCGATCCGGGCCGTCCGAACTCCATGGAAAAGTTTTTGAATCCCAGCGCCAGCGCCGGCGAATTCGCCGCCACCGTATAGTTGTTCGACTGCGGCGCAATGAACAGCGGGTTGGCCGTCACGGAATGTTCATCGCTCGCGGTCCAGTTGAACGAATCAATCTCGACGTCGTCGCCGCCGTTGTAGAACAGGTTGTAATCCGTATACGCCTCTTCGTCCGAACCGCCGACGCTGATCGGGTTGTAGGCCGAGGACGCCGCGATAATGTTATTGGAGAGCGCATCGCGGCACTCGGCATACCAGACATGCAGGTCCGGCCCGCGGTTGATCATGATGTTGTTATAGACCTTGCGGCTGAAGCCTTCGCGCAGCTTCACCGACGTATTCAGGATCAGGTTGTTGTAGATTTCATAGTTGCTCGATCCGTCGTCGAGATCGATGCCGAATTCGGTCGGCTCGTCGTAGTGAAAGCGGTTATGCCGAATATGGGTCGTCTTCCACGCATCATGGAAAGCATACGGCCGCTTGACTGCGCCGTCGGAGCCGCTGTGGTTGTAGCCGCCGATGGAATAGAAGCGGTCGCGCCCCCAGGAGTTAAACGGGCCGTGGTCGTTGGTCTCGCGGATGCAGTCGAAAACATCGTTGTGCTCGATGATGTGCCCGCCCCACGCGCCGTCGCAGATATTGATGCCCGCCCGCGGACTGCGGTGGATGGTGTTGCTGCTGATCGTGATGCTCTCGGCCAGGAAAAGGTTCACGCCGGACGTCTGTTTTTCAAAACGGCCCATGTTGTACATATAATTCAGGCTGATCGTGATGTCCTTCGGATAGTCATCCGTCTTCGGGCCTTCATTCACAATTTCGGCAGCGTTCGTGATGTAGTTATCCCACTCATTTTCGCTCCAGAGTGCATCCTTGCTGCCGCAGACATTGACGCACGTTGCGCCGTTATCGAGAAACTCGTTGTTGTGGATAAGGTGATCGCGGTTGTAGCCGCTGAGGAACACGCCGTTGCCGCCGATGCGGTCGAAGACGGAATCGGACACCGTGATACTTTCCGCGTTCTCAATATACACCGCGCCGGCGCGGACCAGCTTCCAGTCGCTGCGGTTCATCGCCTCATAATCGCCCGTGAACAGCGTGCGGTGCGTGTGCATGAACGTAAAATTGGAGAAGGTCAGGTGCTTCACCGGATCTGCTGCATCCCCGACCACCCGGATCAGCTCTTCAAGCGAAGCGCCGACAAAATCGACGGCGGAAACATCCATACCGGCCGGCGGATAAAAATAGAGCATGCCGGCCGCATCGTCGTAGAACCACTCGCCCTCGGCATCGAGCTCCTCAAAAATATTTTCCACCATGCGGTAGGTCGAATGCAGGCCGCTGCCGCGGTTGTTGTCGCCCACCCATTCATAGCTGAGCGAGCTGCCGCTCTTGCCGGTAATGATGAAGGAGTTACCGCCCCAGCGGCTGCCGTGCAGCCCGCGGATAAAACCGCCGGTCGGGTCCGACCAGCTTGAAACCTTGCCGCTGCTGATGGCATCGCTCGCGTAGCCGTTGAGGATGACCGTATCTTCATCATAGTCCGGGTAGCGCGCCATCACCTGCAGGTTGGTTCCGGCAAAAAGCATATCGAAACGCAGCCCGGTTCCGATGTCCGCAGCGAGGATATCGCCCGAATAGGTGCTCCACGCCGGCGACAGCTCAATCCCGCCGCTGATAACCGCCGTTTCGCCGGGATAGCCGGACCAGGTGACCGGCACCGACTCCGAACCGGAATCCGCCGTACCGAACTCCAGCGTGTCGGAAAGAGTATAGGTGCCGCCGCGCACCCAGACATTGATCGGCTCGAATGCCGTCAGCAATGCCGACCGGACCGCAGCCTGCGCCTGCCCCAATGTCGCATAGGGTTCGCTCATCGTCCCCGGATTTGAATCATCGCCGGTAGGCGAGACATAAAAATCGAGCGCAAAGGCATCTGCACCAAACAGCAGCGCACCGGCCGCGGCCAAACCAAGGCGGGCGCCGGCCCCGGCCTTCAAACATCGTCCTATAAACCTCATTGCGCGCACTCACCTTCCCTCACCATAGGTGACCTTCTGAAAATACATCACCGGTTACGAACGGTTTAATGTACTGCAGACAGGGCCGATTGTCATGTCCACCGAATGATCGACAGAGCTGGGCCCGGCTTTTGTGCTGCGCATAAAAAAAAGCACCCCGGCTCGAAAGCCGGAGTGCTCATCAACACGCAGCACAGATCTACGGCGTTTAGTCCTCGAGAATAACCCGATAGAATGCGGCATCCTCCGTCGTCGCCATCGTATTGACGTTGGTTGCGTTGTGCACCGGAATGCCGGATTCGATGGTGGTGAAGCCTTCCACCAGGTTGGTCGACTTCTGCAGCGAATACGTCGCGCTTTCATCGCCCGACCACGACAGCGACAGCGAGCCGCCGGCTACCGACATGGAAGCCACCGACGGATCGGTTAGTGCAGCGGTGCTCTCGTCGTAGTAGAATTCCAGTTCGTAGATCGAGGGCGTTCCCGACCACGAGAGTGCCTGATAGCGGAATTTCTGAGCGGTCACTTCCGGGAAGTAATAAACCGTATCATCATCCGGATTATCACCTTCGTAGGCGGTGTACCACGTAGTGCCGTCATTGCTGTACTGGATCTCGAACGATGTGGTGCGGTTGCCGTACTCATACATGGAGAACGCATTGAGCGTTACGGCCGTGCCGAAGTCGACTTCAAGCCAGTACTCTGCAGGATCTCCATCCGTCGCCCAGCGGGAACTGCGGTCACCATCGAACGCTTTGTCCGCACTATAGCTCGAATCATCGTTATAGACATTGCTCGCACTGTAGGTCTGGTCGGCGGCCAGGTTGACCAGCTCGGTATCCGAATCGGAGGAATAATACTGCTCGTTAAACTCGATCCAGTTCAGGTTCCAGCCGCCGCCCGCCGCAACGATCGTCAGGTCCATCGGCCCGCCGTCCACCTGGAACGATGCATAAACCGTGGTCCATTTCTGCGAACCGCCCGTCGCCACCCGGTTAACCGAGGCCGCCAGGTTGGTGCCGTCATAGACGTTGAATGCAATGTTCGAAACCGCTGAAGAAACCCGGAAGGCCACATCGTTGGTATAGGTTTTCGTGACATCGAGATCAAAATAGACTGCGCTGCCGGCGCCGGAGAAGGCCACCATGTCACCGCCGTCCGTATCGCTGCACGACACCGTGGAAACGCCGCTGCCGGAGGAATAACTCTCGGCCTGCACAAACGGGAAGTTGTCCTCGTTGTCCACCAGCGGAATTTCAATGCAGTACGCCGCCCGGCCGGCCAGCGCGACCTTAACCGTGGAAGCCGTGGTTTCCATGGGCACGTCCTCAATCCCCTCCGGCGTTTCGTCGCCGTTGATGGAAAGATCCTCGTCCCAGCGGGTGGTTGTCACTTCCGAGCCGTCCCAGTCAAAGCCGCTGATATCAAACTCAGCCAGCACCGCGTCCGACGAGGTATTGATGACCCAGATGGTCAGCAGGTTTTCGCGGATCAGCGCCATGGTGGAAGTCAGGTCATCGGTCTCGTCGATATCCAGCGCATAGCCGTAGTTCGACGTATTGGACAGCTTTTTGAACATGTAGTACTTCACGTTGCGGGTGACCGTCGTGTCGTTGTTGAGCAGGTAGCAGTGCCCCTGCGAGGTCGTGCCGATCGCCAGCCAGCCGCTGAGACCGCTAAAGCCGGCGCGGACCGTTTCGATCATATACGAGAAGGTCATGGCCTCGCTGCTGGAACTGTTGCCCTTCCAGCCGTGCTGCTCGGTTTCCCAGATCTCGGTATCGGAGCCGAGGGTTTCGATCACCTGGTCGGCAAAATCCTGGGCCGAGCCGGTTTTATCGGTGTTGTGCGAGCCGGCAATATCAATCGCGGCAATTTTTTCATCGGTATTCAGGTATTGGATCCAGCTGGTGCCCTGCTCATAATTCCACGAAGAAGGTGCAATGGTGAGCGGCATATCGCCGGGTTCGAGTTCCGGATAATTTTCAGCATAGTAGCCGGTCGGATCCACATCTGCCTGATACGATGCCGGATCTTCGATATAGGCTTTCATGTATTCCACCAGATCGCGGGCATCGGACTGGGTGATCTTGCCCCCCGACACGTTGGACTGCCATTCGTTGGTCAGGTCAATGTACGTGATTTTGAATCCGTAGGACTTCATCAGGCGCAGGTAGCGGATCAGGTATTGCGCACACTTGATGTCGTCGAAATCATAATCGCCGGCGGTGTAACTCGACGCGCCGGTAACCCAGATCGGGTACGGCTGCCACGTGGCGGAAGAAACCGCTTCGTTCAGCGGGCGCGGCGACGCAAACCATTTAATATTCGGGTTCGCCTCCTGCATCGCCGTCATCATCGGAATGATTTTTGAGGTGTAGGCCGACAGATCATAGTTGCCCACGCTGGCGGAATTGGTCGCCTCGTCCAGTTCATACTCTGAGTTCACGGCACAGCGGATATAATCGACGTTACAGTCGTTCACGGACCAGTCCGGCACCTCGTCGAGTCCGTCGCCGTACCAGTACCAAAGGCGCTCGTAGTCGATGCCGTAGCGCATCATCTGATTGCGGGTGGTGCCCACCGTCAGCGATACCGGATCGCCGGCCGGTTCATACGAGAACCAGTTCACATTGAAGCCGTCGGACGGCACATCAAAATAGAGCTGCAGCGTCTGTTCGCCGGCTTCGGCAAACTCGACATAGATGCTTTTGGTTTCCCAGCTCTGCCAGCCGCCGGTATCGCCGACATACAGCGAATCAAGCGTGTCACTGCCGCTGATAACATCAATGGAGCCGTCGCCGCCGTTTGAGGCTACACGGAACTCAATTCTGTAAAGGCCGGCCGTCTCAATATTCACGGTGTATTCAGCCCAGTCGCCGTCATCGATCCAGCCGAGATAATCACCTCCGCCGAGATCCTCTACCTCATCCGTCTTGGAGCCGGACTGGCTGTCATAATCCTCGGCTTCCACATGCCACCACGGGCGCGAGATGGCAAAAATTTCATTGCTCGAAATCTCATAGTTATAGAGCCGGAATTCATCGAGAATGCCGTCGTAGAAGTATGCACCAGCCGCATCGCTGCCGATCCGGAAACCCGTGATGCCGGCAATCAGGTTCGTATCGCCGGTCCAGGAATATTCCTCTTCGCCGTTGATGTAAACCTTCGCATCGCCGGTTTCGGCATTCTTGGTGAAGACATAATGGTTCCACGCATTTTTATAGTCCGACGCAGCCGGCGAGAAGGTATGCCGGTCCCCGCCGCAGTCCCAATAAGCGGTTCCGTTATTCCACGGAAGATGGGTCTGCAGTCCCCGGTCGTCGCTGCCGAAAGCGCAGTTTTTAGCTTCGTCGCTGCCGTCGCCGAGAATGTCCGAACCGTAAGTCCACATGGCAATCGTCACGCCGTCTTCGATAAGATCAAACGCCGCATCCGGAATTTCAACATAGGTGCCCTGCGAATCGCCGAATTCCAGTGCGCCCGTTCCGGAATCGATTCCATCGGTAAAGTTCGGGTTCACAATCGTTCCGTCATAGGCACTTCCGGTTGAGGCGGCGTTGGCCGCCGTTGTGCCGGAGCCCTCTTCAAATTTCCAAAGGCCGACCAGCTGGTTCGTAACAACCTGAACCGGCTCGCCCTGCGCGGTAACCGTCAGCAGCCCGTTGCCGCCGGAATTATCGATCGCGAACGACCAGATATTCGTATCCACGCTGTCCGCAAAAGCCAGGCCGTTATCCACGATATTGGTGCCTTCAACCTCCATCACCGTCCACGTGCCGCCGTTGGTCATGCCGTCGTAAAAATCAACATCCAGCAGCGCTCCGTCAGCGAACGCCGCCCAGGCGCCGCCGTCTGTTTCATAATCATCGATCAGGATCTTAGTAACCCCGTCAATATCCACGCCCACGCTGAGGGTTGCGCCGCTCAGCTGGTTCCAGAAACCGTCGCCGCTGCCGTTTGAACCGATACCGATTTGTGATGCAGCCGATCCGCTGACACTAAAGAACGCATTGGGGCCGATTTCAACCCCGACGCGCGTCGTGAGCGATCCGCCTGACACGTTCAGGCTTCCGGCACCGCTGCTGGGGCCGATCGAGATGGATGTACTGGTTCCGCTGTTTAGTAGAGAATTTCCGCCGCGGCCGACCACCAGTTCACCCCCGGACAGGTTATAGCTGCCCTCAACCCCCGAGCCGATGACCAGAATATGACCGACGTCAAACAGGCCGCCGGACTGATTGAATGTTCCCGAATTACCGTCATTGCCAATATAGCACCGCTTGGTATTGCCGGACACTGTCAGGCTGAGTTTTCCCCCCGACATGTTAAAAACGGATCCCCCATTAAAATTACAGTTATATACTGAGTTGGTTTCGCCATCGCTATGCGTAGCCGTCACCGCCATGCCGATTACGGCATAATCTGTTGCAGCCGGAAGCGTATCCGTGTCCCAGTTCAAGGCCTGGCTGAATGCCGTGTCGTCTCCCCCGCCGGCATCCCAGGTCTGCGCCTGCACGGCCCCGCCCAGCAGCGCTCCGGCCAGGATTATTGAAATCTTCATCTGTTTCTGCATCGTTTTCCTCATTCGTACATAATCTGCGGCACCACGGCGGCTTCGCTGCTGGACACAGCCCAGCTAGAACGGGATGTGCTACCCATTTCTAGTCATTTTTACTAGCCGGCTCGAAGTTACCCTGTTTACTTTCGGCACAGCTTTTCCGGACGCGGGCACAAAAAAAGGGCGAAATGAATTCGCCCTTTCTTTTGCCGATCCATCCCGGCATCGCCGGGATGCATTCAACCGTTCTGTTTACTCTACGCCAATGGTGTAGAATACTGTACTTGCACCGCTGACAGTACCGGTATAGGAGGTTGAACCATCCTTACCAGTCACGGCAGCGGCAACTCCGGCCTCTCCGTAAGACAAGCTGGTATTGGTCAGAACGTTGTACGTTTTACCCTCAACAGAAGCCCAGGTAATCACCACACCGTTCGTGGTGGTCAACTGGGTCACCTCGAGGAAATCATCAACATCGTTCGGATCTGTGCCCGCAACATATTCTTCCCACGCGGCGAAGCCGTCGTCGTCAACATCTTCCACGTCAGCAGCCTCATAGTCGCCGTCAGTAACCAGACCATGTACTAACTCCAGCCAGTATTTCGCTGTACCATTGGTTGTATAATCATCAGCTGTCAGGAATTTAACTTCGGCAATCGCCTTATTTTTCTGATCATCAGGTGTAATAACACGCACATACTGGTATGCGGTTCCATCACTTACTTCCACGCTATTCCACGTCGGAGCTGTGGAAACATCTGCAGGAATCGTGTGGAGTGTGGTCCAAGTTCCATTGGTATTATTGGAAGCCTGAAACATGGTGTTTGAGGCATACGGAAGCACTTTACTTTCTGAGTAGTTTCTCAGCACATAGGCCACTTCAAGAATCTGTTTCTTGTTCGCTGAACCGTAATCCAGACCGCCCCAGTGATCCGTCGCAACCGTATCATCGTAGTGCGTTGATGTGTCATTATCAAACAGGTTATAGATGGTGTATGAATCATTGTAAGGCGAGCTGACTCCAATAACCGCGGCATCGAGGGCATAAGCATCATCCTCAGAAGAAACCGTGCCATCGCCCATAGCATTCACACCGTAAACCGTGTAATAGTATCGAGAGTCAACCGCCGGAACCACATCGTTGTAGCTCAGGTCAGTCAGCCCGCTGGCAACTTCAGTATAGGGACCGCCGCTTTCAGTCGAGCGCTGAACCGTGTAGGTCTCTGCACCATAAGCTTCTTCCCAGGTAACGGTTACCGTATAGTTGCTGGACGGCATCGCCGTTACGGAAGACGGAGCGAGCGGTGTGGTGAGCGGCTCCAGATCGCCGGGAGCATCTTCACCATAGGAAACATACAGGGTGTTGTCTTCGATACCGGCATCCCATCCTTCAGCAACGGCTTCATCACTCAGCGCGAGACCGAGGTTGACCATGGTGCCTTCACTATTCATAACAGCCCAGGTTCCGTTTTCGGAATAACCGTTGATAAAGCCGACATCAAGAATTGACCCGTTTGCAAAATGAGCCCCGCCGGCGCCCGTTCCATCCCCGTTTTCCAGAATGTTAATCGGCGTAACACCGCCGTCAATGCCGATCTCAAGAATGGAGTTGGTATTCTGCATCCAGTAACCGTCGTTGGTGTCGCCAATCGTAATTTCAACTGCATTGGTGCCCTGAACGCTGAATTTACCCTGGTTCGGAGTCCGGGTCGGATGCCCGAACTCAACACCGAAACGGGTAACAAACGACCCGCCGCTCACATTGATTTCCCCATAACCGGCATCACCAGTATGGTCGTTTGCGCCGACGTGAACCGAAAAACTGACATCACCGGCATATTCAGTGGAATCGTACTTCGAACCGCGCGTGAAGCGCAGGTATCCATCCACCACATTCACGATACCGGTTGAGCCGGGCTCGCGGCCGATTTCCGCGAAATTGATATAGGCCTGACCGCCCTCGAGAATGTTCAGGGTGCCGTGGCCTTTCCGGCCGATATGCGTGTCCCAGTTCGAACTCGAGTTCACCGAAATGCTCGCATTGGTGCCTCTAACATTAAAAACGCCAACGGAATCGGAATCCGCCTGGGCAATACGGAGAGCCATAATGTTATTCGGGGCCGCATTGGTTAATTCCGCCGTGGTATTAATAACCGCATAGTCAGCTGATGTCGGATACGCCAGCGTGCTCCAGTTATTCGTGTCCGTGAAGTCTGTACTCACGGTGCCGTTGAATGTAACTTCATCCGCCAGCGCGCTGCCGGCAACGCCGAACAGCAGCGCCCCCAGCGCGACCGCCTGCGTTGAATGTTTTGTCATACTGATTTTCATCATCTCGTAAACGCTCCTGTTTTCCTTCAGTTATAATGGATAAAAACCGCGCTCCCGGACCGCCCGCTCAAACGTCAAAAGCAATGCTCTGCACTTCATTGCCATCAACTCACAAGCCCCGTCCTGATCTACTTCCAGCGCGGTTCTCATACTCCGTTCCATTGGCATAAGCTGACACCGCCAGCTCCTCCATATAGAACGGAACACACTTATCCCACCAACTCCGTTTTTCCGATCTATCGCAAAGTTACCTTGTTAAACCAGCTTGCATCCCCCTTCTTTTCCGCTATCTTTATTTCCGCTTTCTAGCAGTTTTTACTAATGTTTCATTGGAAACTCAAAGCATCCCCAGGATGAAATGCGATGGCGAAAAAAAAACCGGACAATGGCAAAAACAGACCCGTAACGCTCAGGGACATTGCGCAGGAACTGGGCATCTCCCATGTTACCGTTTCCCTGGCCCTGCGCGGTCATCCGCGCATTTCAGCAGCGACGCGCAAACGCGTCAAACAGAAGGCCGAGGAAATGGGTTACCATCCCGACCCCATGCTCTCCGCTCTCTCCCACTACCGCCTCACCAGCCGCGAAAAGCCCGTCCAGGCCACCATTGCCTGGATCAACCCGCTTAAAAACCCCAAAAAACTTCGGCAGCTAGAGGAGTTTTCTCTCTACTGGACCGGTGCCGAAAAACTGGCGCAGCAGCTCGGCTTTCAGCTCGAAGAGTTCTGCACGCAGGAGCTGTCGCTGGCGCGTATGAACACCATCTTCAAAACCCGCAGCATTAAGGGCCTGCTGATCGCGCCGCTCTCCTGGGATACCACACCGCTCGACTGGAACGATTTCCCCTGGCAGGATTATGCCGCCGTGCGCTTCGGGCGCAGCCGCACCGGACCGCTGCTCCACTTTGTCACCAGCGCCCAGGTCTCCAACACCTCGCGCGCCTTTGAGATCATTGCTGAAAAAGGGTATCAGCGGATCGGCTTTTTCGGCGAGCCCACCTATCGGCGCATGTTTAACATCGGCTATTTCCGTGCCCAGCAGTCGCTGCCCGAATCACAGCGCCTGCCGCTGCTCTACTACAGCACGGAAAGTTCGAAAGAGGAAAATGCGGCCGCCCTGCAGCAATGGATTCATGAGAACCGGCCCGATGCCGTCATGACCGATATCAAGGAACTGCCGGACATGCTGGCCGAGCTGGGCTACCGCGTGCCGGAGGATATCGGCATCGCCACCACCAGCCTGCACGACACCCCGATCAATGCCGGCGTTAACCAGAATCCCGAAGAGGTCGGCAAAGCCGCCGTGCGCATGCTCGCCTCACTCATCAACGAGCACCGCTTCGGCATTCCGAAGGTTCGAACCCAAATGCTCGTCGAAGGCGAGTGGGTGGACGGCTCCATGTTGCCGAAGCGGAAATAACGCCGGATTATCCGTTAATCAGGCCGAGCGCCGTCGGCATCGCCGTCACCGTCAGCACACCGTTTTCACCGGAATTATCGACTTTAAACGACCAGCGCCCGGAATCCCCCTGCGGGGAAAACTGCAGGCCCTTGTTTTCTATATCGCCGTTCTCCACTTCCAGGACCACCCAGGTGCCGCCCTCCGGAACGGCGGCATTGAAATCCACATCCAGCACCGAACCCGCCTCAAACACCGCTTTCGCCGGGCCGTCGACACTGTCTACAAAGATTTTTGTAATGCCGCCCTCATCGATACGCACTTTCAGCGTGGAGCCCGGATTGACGACCAGCCCGCCGTCCTCGCCGGCGTGCGAGCCGATACCGATCTGCGAGGCGCCGGAACCCTCCACGCAGAACGTGCCGATTCCTTTGCCCTCCGGCTGGCCGACCAGCACCGCCGTGCGGGTCAGCAGCGATCCGCCGCTGACCTGCAGCGTGCCCTCACCGCCGCCCACGCTTTGCGAATCATCCGTTCCCAGGTAGATCGAATAACCGCCCTTGCCGCGCGCAATCAGCAGCGCGCCGCCGGTCAGGTTAACCAAGCCCCTGCTTTCGGCGCCCCGGCCGACCTCCAAGTAGTTCAGCGAAACCTGCCCGCCGGTCATGTTCAGCGTGCCGTTACCGCCCTTAGGGCCCTGGCCGTCTTTTTCCGAGCCGACATGGCAGTCCCACGACGGGTTAGTAAAGACTTCCAGCACTGCGCCGGGCCCCACATTCAGAACCCCCTCGCCTTTCGCGCCGATGCGGATGGCCATCAGCCCGTTCGGTGCAGGACCGGTCAGGCTGGCGGTTTGGTTGAGTATCGCATAATCGGTTTCGCTGGGATACGACCCGCCCCAGTTTCGCACATCCAGCCAGTCCTGGCCGGCAGTCCCCGAAAACTGAACACCGTCTCCATAAGCCGAAAAACCAGCCAGAAGCACTCCGGCCATAAACCGCGAAACCGTCTTATACGTCATGATACTCCCCTGTTCCTTTTAAAATTACATGCCTACTGCTGGCGCAGGCTGACCAGGCTCCAAGGCGCAAGCGTTTTGGAGAACTGCAGCGTGCCGTCGGCATCAGCTTTAACCGTCGAAACCGCCGTGGCCGCCGCGGCCTTTTTCAGCTGTGCGGTCTGCTCGCGGTTCAGCGGCTCGGGCGAGCCCATCCGCTTCCAGGCCGCCAGCGCATCGCCGTTTTCCTGGTCCACGATTTCGACAACAAACTCCGCACCCGCCGGGAGACCGGTCAGTTCGAAAGAAAACGCCGCCGGCGTACCCGTGGCCAGCGTGGCCTCGGCCGCATCACGGTTTTCATAGGAACCCGGAATGGTCTGGGTGATTTCCGGCGGGTAGTGATATGCCAGCGCGGAAACTTTTTTCGACGCCGCATCGCGGGTCACAATACCGGCAGTGGTGTGCGCCAGCACCTCCGTGCCCAGCGTATTGAGCAGGCGGTAGGTATGGAAGGTCGGCTTGGTGATGCCCTGGAAATTGATCATGCCGAAACCGCCGTGAAAAGCCGTATCGCCCGCGCCGCTCTCTTCAAACACATCCGTGAAGGTCCAGTAGGAGAGCGAATCCACACAGCCGATCGAATCGACATTGGCCTTTGCCACAAACGTGGCGGCCTGCAGGTAATCGTGGGTGAAGTCGCGCGGCGACGAGCTGCTGCTCCACTCCGTCAGGTGAATCTCCGCATGCGGGAAATTGCTGGCATCAATCATTTCGCGCAGCAGCTTCAGGTCCTTCGCCGTGGCGTCCACGCCGCGGGTCAGCTTCTGGCCGGTGCCGTGCTCATCGAACGCCCAGTCGGTCGGATACGGGTGCGTGGTGACAAAGTCAACCGGCAGGTTTTCTTTGGTGCAGAATTCAAAGAACTGCTCAAACCAGACCGGCTTCCAGTCCAGCGAATCCAGGTCTTCGGCTTTCGTTACGGCTTTATGCTGCGTCAGGTCCTCGGTTTCGCCGTCGAAACGGGCGTCCGGAACAAAGTTGCTGGTGGACGGACCGCCGACCTTCAGGCGCTTATCGATGCCTTTGATCACATTGGCGGAAACGCGGTAGAGTTCGAAATATTCACTCTTGGTACCGTGCCAGAACGGGTTGAGGTTCGGCTCGTTCCACACTTCAAAATACCACGTCAGGATTTCATCGATGCCGTAACGCGCAATCACGTGCTCGACAAATTTGCCGACCAGTTCACCCCATTTATTATAGTCGTTCGGCGGGCAGGAATTGCCCTTCCACCAGAACACTTCGCCGTCATTCGCCGCCATATCCTTCGGCACAAAGCCGAGTTCGATGAACGGCTGCACGCCCATGTCGAGCAGGCGGTCAAACAGCTCGTCGATATACTGGAAGTTATACGTCACGCTGCCGTCTTCGTTCTCGCGGTAGACAAACATGTCGTTGTGGAACAGGCCGTGGAAACGCACCCGCTCAAAGCCGCAGACATCGTGGGCCAGCTGCATCTGCTCCAGCCAGTTGGCCCGCAGGGCTTCATTGGCGCGGCCTGCACCGACGCAGGGATTCCAATGCGGTTTATAGGTCTGGATCGGTGCGTCCTGGGCACCCGCTTTAAAATTCGTCATCGCTTAAAATCTCCGTTTCAGTCTATTAGAAAGCTTGAGCCCGGAACGGACTCCCCTAGTTTTTGCAACAGCGGGAAATTCAACCGGATTACGATAGGCGGAATCAAGCACGAACCGCAGAAACGGACGGAGTACCCTGTTAACCTCCTGCCGATTTCTACCGGCGCCAGGCCTCCAGCTTATAAAACAGGTTGGTGTCGGTTCCGGAAACCGGCACTTCAATCTCCAGGGCGCCGCCGTTGCCGTTCACCGCATCGCCCGCGGGCTGCCAGTCCGGATCCACCAGGTTTCCGGCCGTGTAGAGCTGATAGCTGTGGCCCAGCTCCGAGGCCTCAATCGCCACGGAAAAGTTCAGCCCGCCTTCGCCGTCGTCCACGGCCGTTCCGCTGCCGATCACCACATCGCCGTCGCTGAGCGGCGCGGAGGGCACGGCCGAAACCTCCGCCGAGTCGTCGCTCTCGGATCCGCTGAACAAGGAGCTCACCACATAGAAATAGTTGGTGCCCGCAGACAGGCCGCCGTCCGAATAATTCGTCACCGCGGAACTGATACCGATCACCTCATACGGCCCGCCGCTCGCGGTCGACCGCTTCAGGTTATAGCCCGAGGCCCCGTCCGCCACGCTCCACGCGAGGTCGATCACCGAGGCCGAGACCGCATCCGCATTCAGCACTTCCGGCGCGGCATAGTCGCGGACGCTCAGTTCAAAATAATCGAAGTTCATCATGTCATAAGGCGAGGAACTATCCGTCTGAACAAAAACAATATAGAGATCAGGCGCCCCCTCCACCGGATCGAGCACGGTTGAAAACGTTTCCCATTCGGACCAGCCGCCGGTCACCGGCACATCAATATAGCCGATCATCGTGCCGGCTGTACTGCCCGTGCGGATCTCCATCCGCACATCCGGGCGGCCCGACGGCCGCGCCACGCGCGCCGTAAAAACCGCGGCATCGCCGAGCGTCAGCCCGTCATAACGGCACCAATCGCCGTCGGAAACACTGCCGATATTATAGCCCGCGCTGGCCCCGGTGCCGGCATCGTTGAGCTTCAGCCCCGAAGAGGCATCGCAGTCCTCCGCCTCGATAAAGGTCGTCGGCCAGTCCATCGACTCGGTCTGCGTGAGGGTGATGCTTTTGAAGCGGTACGAATCGGACGCACGGGAAAAATAGAGCCGCAGGCTCTGCACGCCGGCGGAGAGCTCGATGTTTTCCGCAATCGTGTAGGAATCCCAGTCGCCGGATCCGCCGGTGGCCGGCAGCCGCACATCGCCGGTGACGTCGGAACCGCCGAAGGCCGCGCGCACGGCCGCCTCTTCGCCGGCGGCATAGCGGACCGAAATGCTGTAGGTGCCGGATGTCGCGACATTCACCGTGTAGCTGACCCACTCGCCGTCTTCGATATCCGTTACGGCATAGCCGCCCTCGGACGCCGATGCAAGATCCACATCGCCGTCGGTGCGGAATGCGCCGCCGGAATTGCTGTCCGACAGGTCATAGAACGTCCGGCCGTTTCCATTGACCTGCGAATAGTCATAGAGCGCGGCCTCAATCGTTCCGGGCAGCTGATGAATGGCGTAGCTCGGCACGTTCGATTCCATATTGCTCACCGGATCGCCGTAGCAGTAATCCGGCCGGCGGAACGTCAGCCCGCCCCAGCCGATGTAGGCGCCGCCGGTGTCGGTCTCTTCATAACCGCTCTCAGAAATATTGTAATCGCGCGTGCGGACAATCCATTTGGCCTCGTCGTCCGGGTCCGAAAAACCGCGGCCGACATAGTGGCCGACGATCAGCTCATACTGATAACCGGAAACCGCGCCGCGCGAAACGTTCGTGTAGTTGTATTCGTAGTACGGATTGATCGCCAGGCACTTGGTCCGCCGGCAGCGGTTCAGCGTCTGGATAAATTCGCCCGACTCCGGGGTCGGCTCCCACGGTTCTTCCTGGTCCTCATAGGACTGCAGGTAGGAAAGGTTATAGCGCGTGTGGTATTCGAGCCCGAGCAGCAGCCGGTTGTCCGCCAGCCCCCACAGGTCATCGCCCTGCGTCCACGCCATGCCGGCGATGGACTGCAGGCAGTTGAGGCCCCACTGGCAGTGGCCCTGGTCGCGCGAGGCCTCGCCGCACTGACCGGTCGTCAGGACATAGTTGGTCAGCACGCCGTCATAGCCCCAGTCCTCAATCGTGTCGTACTGCGTCGAGTTGTAGGCCGTATTATACGGCGTCGTGCTGATCTCGGAATCGACGAGCGTCGGCCCCGGCTGATAGGCCAGGTCGTCCGCGCGGTGATCCATCCCGGCAATGTAGCGGTAGGCGCGGTCGTAGATGATTTCGTTATCGAGGAAAATTCCGATCGCCATGCAGGCGCGCCAGCCGGAGGCCTCCTGATTGCCGGCGCGGCGGTGGTCGCCCTCATAGACGCGCCAGTACCACGTGCCCTCCCCGCCGTCTTCGTAGGCGAGGTCCAGGCCGTCGGGAACCGTTGTTCCGGACCAGCCGGGATACACCAGCATATCGCCGAACGCCTGCCGTTCGGCGGCCGTCCAGCCCGAATAGGTGCACTTGATGATCTCCGCGGCCTCGAGCATCACATAAATCATGCTGCCGCTGAGCGTTTTCGTGCCGGAGTGCTGCACATAGGTCAGCCCGCACCACGCATTGAAAATTTCAACGGCTTTGTCTGCGTATCGCGAGTCGCCCTCGACAATCCAGCGGATCGCGTTGTAATAGGCCGCACGGCTGTCGCTTTCAAAGGCGCTCTTGTTCGTGCGCGGACTGTCGCGGTAAACCACCTTGTTGGTCACGCTGCCCTGCACCTCGTAATCATAACTCGCCTTGGAATCCTCGCACATCTCCTGATAAGAGCTGTACCACGGGTCCACCTGCGCCGCCACCTGGTATTTCATCCGCTCCAGGTCGGCGCTGTTGTGCGACATGCCCGGATGCACCAGGTTTTTGACGGGATCCGGCACGTCGCCGATCAGCTGCAGGCCGTTAAGCTTGTCGCTCGAAATAATCTCCATTTCACCGGCCGAATCAGCCGCGGCATCAAAAACCACATAATTTCCGCCGAGGGAAAACTCGCCGGAGTTATCGCCGGACGTCACCCGGCTCTCCGAACCGATGGTAACCGTCGCGCCCTGGCCGGACGTATCACCGACGGCATAGACATAGACCGTGTAATCTTCGTTTGCATCCAGCCCGCTGATGGTGGTGGTCGTCGTGCCGTAAAAATAGTCAGCCAGCAGATAGTTGGTGATGCCCGTATGCACATAGCCGTCGCCGGCACTGACGGTAATGCCGAGTGCCGTATCCGCGGCGCCGTCCGACGCGATCAGTCCGGACACCGACCGATTCCCGGTCGAAATACTGTTCCAGTAGTCGTTCCCGGAATCCGCATACGCGCCCTGGCCGGAATAGGCGATGCCCTGCCGGGCAGCCGACGAATCCGACGTGCGCGCATCAATATCCACATTCACCACCACCGCCTGCACCGTGCAGGCGGACAGCACCGCTAAAATCGGGACGGTTAATCGGAGTGCTTTCATTCTAATCCCTCTCATTTGTTCTGCTCAGGCCGAAAGGGATAGATGTAACAGCGCGGCCTTAAAACCGGCAACTGTATTCAGGCCCCGCCGCCCCGCGAAGCGTGCATGCATATGCACCGCCCCGCCGCCTAATCGAAATCTCAGCCTTTCCTCACACAACTGAATCCCGCGCTAACACCCGGAAAATAAGACCCCGGCAGCTTTACAGGCCTTGTAACGACATCGACCCATGAATTCACCAAAAGGAATAAAATGATGACCAATATAATCAAGAACAACACCATCCGGCTGCTCACGGCACTGCTGGCGGCCGGCGGCATCCATGCTTTTGCACAGCCGCCGGGCGGCGGCCCCGGAAGCGATACATCCGATGCGGTGACCGACGCCATTGAACTGCGCGCCTACGAACCCACCGAAGTCCCCGACCGCGTCACGCTCACCATCTGCGGCGACCCGTCTACGCAAATGGCCGTAAACTGGCGCACCTGCTCAACCAACGCCGCCTATTCAACCAATATCCTCGCCGGCACAGCCGTCACTGAAATCACCCTCGCCAGCGGCTCGCCGGAACTGGAAGACGACACCAACATCGTGCGGACCATCGTCAGCGGCACAGAGCTCGAGACCGATGACTACACCTCATGGCACCACGCCGCCGTCTTCGAAGGCCTGCAGCCCGGCACCAAATACGTCTACCGCGTCGGCAATGACATACTGAACGGTTCCGGCGAAGCAGAGACCATGTGGTCCGAGTGGAACCACTTTACGACCGCCGCATCCGGCACCAGCAGCACGGTAACGCCCTTCAGCTTCGTCTACTTCGGCGACGCCCAAAACGGCGTAAAATCGCACTGGTCGCGCGTTATCCGCGAAGCCTATTCCGACCTGCCCGACGCCGAATTCTTCCTGCATGCCGGCGACCTGATCAATACAGCCGACAACGACCAGGAGTGGGGCGAGTGGTTCTATGCCGGCGGATGGATCAATGCCATGGTCCCGCAGGTAGCCACGCCGGGCAACCACGAATACGACGGCGGCGCGGTGACCGCCCACTGGCGCCCGCACTTCACCTTCCCGGAAAACGGCCCCACCAACAGCAGCCTCAACGTGGCCGAGACCGTCTACTATTTCGACTACCAGGGCACCCGCTTCATCTCCCTGGACTCCGAAATTATGTCGGATGACTCCGCCACCAACGCCGCCCTCGCCCAGGCCGCCTGGCTGACCGGCGTGCTGGAGGATAACCCGAATAAATGGACCATCGTCTACCACCACCGCCCGGTCTGGCCGGCCGGCGAAGGCCGCAGCCAGCACCCGTTCCTGGAAACCTACTTCAAGCCGATCTACGAAACCTACGGCGTCGACCTGGTCCTGCAGGGCCACGACCACACCTATGCCCGCGGCGATAACCTCGGCACCGGCCTCTCCTACTACCAAAGCGAAAACGGCCCGGTTTACGTGGTCTCCGTCGCCGGCGAAAAAATGTATGAAAGCGATGCCGCCTGGGCCGATGTATCCGGCCAGGACACCCAGCTCTACCAGCTGATCGAAATGTCCGACGACATGATCTCCTACGGCGCTTACAGTGCCGACGGCGAGCCCTACGACGCCTTCCGCATCACCAAAACCTACAGCCCCGCCTCCACCAACACGGTCGCCATGGGCGATATCGTGATGCAGGCCGCCGACGGCGTCATCAGCCTGGACCTGCAGCTCCAGCAGCGCACCAACCTGACCGAAGGCAGCTGGACCGAAGTCGGCGAACCCGTCAGCTGGGAGATCCCGGCCGACGATTCACCGGAAGTCTTCTACCGCGTTAAAACCTCGAAATAACCAACCGCAGTTCACCCCGGCCGGCGCCGCTCGCGGCGCCGGCCGTTTTTGCTGAAAGAATCAATGGCTCCTAAACAGCTCCTCCATTTCCTGCGCACAGAACCCGTTGCACACTTCCTCATGGCCGCCGGGCTCATCCTGACCGCGCACGCGGCCTGGCAGCTCGGTTCCCGCCCGGTCATTACGGCGGCGGCGGACCGGCTCGACGACGAACTGCTCTACCGAGAAGCCCTTGACTCCGGCATCCACAACGATCCGGAACTGCGGGCCCTGCTGGTCCAGCGCATGCGGCGCACACTCGAACCGATGCTCCCGCCGCCCTCCGTCGAAGAGCTGCAGGCCTTCCGGCAGCAGCACCCGGAGCGCTACCGACTCTCCCCCGCCGTTTCCTTTGATCACATCTCCTACCCGAAAGAAAAACAGGGCGCCGTACCCGCCGGCCTGCTCGACCGCCTCAACGCCGGGGAAGCGCCGGAACATTTCGGTGTCCGCAGCCGCATGCCCAGTCCCCAGCCCTCCGTCTTCCGCCCGGAACTCGAGAAGATGCTGGGCCGAAAGGCCGCTGCCCGCATCTTTTCCGAAGAAGGAACCTCCTGGTTCGGACCGGTCGAGACGGAACACGACATCTTCTTCATTCGAATCCGCACACGCACCCCCGCCGAAGACCTGCCCTTCGAGCAGATCCGCTCCGTACTGGCCGAACACTGGAAAACCGAACAGCGCCGACGCGCCGTCCGGACAGAACTCGACCGGCTCAAACGCAAATACCGCATCGTCACGCCGCCCGCCGCCGGAGAGCAGCCGTGAACTTTGCAAAGCACCTCCTTTCCGCCCTGCTCCTCTGCCTGCTTCCCGCACGGGTTCAGGCCCACGAACTCGAGGCGGCACGCATCACCCTCCAGCAGACCGGCGAAACAGATTACCTCATCGAATACGATGTACCGCCCGGCAAACTGCTCGACTATCCCCCGCCCATCCTCCCGGACCGCTGCCGCTGGGCCGCCCCCCCGAACGCCGTCGACGGCAATGTACGGCTGGCGTTCCGCACCGGCGCCCGGCCCCTGGCGATGGACGACCGGATCGTCCTGAACTGGAACCGCAGCGGCGTACTGGCCTCGGTTTTCTGGAAGAGCGGCGCCGCGGCTCGGCAGTATTTTCCAACCAGCGGGCACGGCATTGAAATTCCGCTCAGCGAACTCCGGGCCGGCTCCGGCTCCGCCGGCCGGGCCGCACGGCGCTATACCGCCCTTGGCATGCGGCATATTCTTCAGGGCATCGATCATCTATTCTTCATTGCAGGACTGCTGATGCTGGTTCACAACACGCGCGCACTCCTGCTCACCATCACCGCATTCACCGCATCCCACAGCCTGACACTCGCCCTTTCCGTGTTCGGTCTCCTGCGGATTTCGAGCGGGATGGCGGATGTAATGGTCGCCCTCAGCATTGTGCTGCTCGCCGGGGAAATCATCCGCGGCCGCCGCGGCGGAAACACACTCGCCCAGCGAAAGCCCTGGCTGATGTCGTTCTGCTTCGGACTGGTGCATGGCCTGGGGTTCGCCGGTGCGCTCGAGGCACTGGGTCTGCCGAACGAATCCATTCCGCTCGTCCTCCTCTTTTTCAATATTGGGGTCGAGCTCGGGCAGCTGCTGTTTACCGCCGTCTGGCTGACGGCCTGCCATGCGTTCCGCGTGCTGGACTTCCCGCTGAACCGCTGGTGGAACCAAATCGCGGTCTACGCCCTGGGCACCACCGCCTCCCTCTGGCTCTTTGGCCGGCTGGGCAGCAGCTTCACCAATTAATCCAAACGAGGTCATGTCATGAAAATCAAATACGCTTCACTGCTCTTCCTGCTCTGCGCGCCGTCGGCCTGGGCGCACACCGGCGGACTCGATACCTCCGGCTTTACCTCCGGTTTCCTGCATCCGCTTTTCGGACAGGACCACATCATCGCCATGGTCGCCGTCGGACTCTGGGGCGCACAGCTCGGCCGCCCGCTGCTGTGGGAACTCCCGGTCTGTTTTCCGGCCATGATGGCCATCGGCGGCGTACTCGGCGTGCTCGGCATACCGCTGCCGGCGATTGAGCTCATGATTGCCCTCTCCGGCGCTGCACTGGGACTGGTCGTACTGCTGAGCTGGCGTGCGCCGCAGGCCGCGGCGCTGATCGTTGTCGGGCTCTTTGCGGTATTCCACGGTTATGCCCACGGCACGGAACTGCCCGAAGCGAGCAATCCCCTGCTCTTCGGCATCGGTTTTGTCGTCGCAACCGGCCTGCTGCACCTCGCCGGCATTGCCGTCGGCACCCTCAACCACATCAAATCCGGCGGTCCGCTGGCGGTTCGGGCCTGCGGCGGCGCGATTATGGCCGGCGGCGTGCTCTTCCTTATCCAGGCTGTGGGCTGAGTTGATGAAGACGCACAGCCGCCGTTTTTTATGGGTGATCCTGCTGTGCGGTGCCGTGCAGACGGCGGCCGCCCACAGCATCAGCCCGGGCATGGGTGCCTTTTATAACGGCATGCTCCACCCGCTGCTCACTGTCGAACAGCTGCTCGCGCTGCTGGCGGCCGGCTTGTGGCTGGGGCTCGCTGAACTGAAAATGATCCGCCGCGCCCTGGGCATCCTGCTGCTCGCCGGCCTCGGCGGATGGTTTATACCGCTGCGGTTTTCCGCTGCAGCCGTATGGATTTTTGCCGCCGGCACCAGTCTGGCCGGCGGCATGACGGCCCTGCGCCGCGCACCGGCATTGGCCCTGCCGCTGACCGCGCTCGTCGGTTTTGCGGCCGCCTCTGTCGGCGCTGAAGAGATGGGCGGAACGGCTGACAGCCCGGTCTTTCTCGCCGGCCTGCTTGCCGCGGAACTGCTGGTGATTCTGCTGACTTCCAGCAGCGCCAGCCGCTTGGCCGCCGGCAGGCCCTGGATGCTCATTATCCTGCGCGTTGCCGGCAGCTGGCTCTTCGCCATCGGTGCTATGCTCTTTGCCTGGCAGTGGTCCCTGCGCTGACCGGCAGCGCATAAGGCCATAAAAAAACGGCGCAATGTACCGCACGGTACATTGCGCCGCTGAAAGCAGCCCAATAAATTTAGCGGGTCTTTTCCTCGCGGATGACTTTGCCGTCCTTCAGCTCTTTTACGGAGACGCTGACCTGATCGCTGGTTTCGGCGGCGAGGCCGGCGATGGTGATCTCCTGCACGCGGCCGTCGGTCAGTTCAACCGTCAGCTCATTGGCGCTTTTCGCTGTAACCGATTTAATCACCGACTCCGTTTCAAACGGTTCGATCACCGACAGGTAGCGCATGTCCGTTCCGGCGGTGCGCACGGCCATGGTTTTTCGGCGCTGCGATTCATCGCCCATGGGGAAATCGCCGCCGAGTTTCGCCTTGAAAGCCACCGCTTTGAGACCGGACAGATCGACGGTAATAACGGCCGATTCCCGGGCATCTTCCGGCATACCCGGCGCGGAGTTTTCCATCAGCACGCCTTCAATCTTGATCGGGCCGCCGTAGTAGTCCTCGCCCTTCGCTTTCGGCTGCAGCATGTTTTCATACTTCACCGGCAGGTCGGCAACAAACACCTCGGAGCCGTCGTCGAGCACCAGTTTGGCATCGCCCCAGAAGATGGTGTTGTTCTTTGCCTTCTCGATTTTGGTTTTCAGCACGAGCTCCTTTTTGCCGGAGATATTCAGCTCAATATTCTTTGCGCCCAGAATCCAGGCGCCGGTGCTCTCTTCCAGCATCGGTTCCCCGTCGGCGATCACGCTGTACCAGACGCGTTTATTCACGCCGAAGCTTTCGGCCGCCGTACCGATCATGACCTCTTTGTTTTTCGGCCAGGCATTGAAGATGTCCATGTAGAGCGGACCGTCCTCGCTGTTCGGCATACGCGCGCCGGCATTGTCGGCCCCTTCGCCCCACAGGGTTCTGAACGAGGTCCGCGAAGTGCCCTCGGTGCGGTACCAGTCGCAGTCGGTGATAAACTGGCCGGAGCCGAGCGGATTTTTATTCATCTGCCCGGTGTGGCGCACTTTCTCCACCGTATCGGCCTGAATACCGAGGAAACCTTTGACCTGCATCAGCCAGTCGAACGTGTGCTCTCTGCCGGCTTTCAGGCAGTCGGCCAGCACGACATAGTCGTCCATCATAATCATCAGGCGGCGCTGGGTGATGTCCTCCGTATAGTCGGTGCACAGGCCGTATTCCGGCGTTACGTCCGGAACGAAGAGCGAGCGGTTTTCCTCTTCCGACTTCTCTTTAAAGGTGATGCCGTCGAGGTGCGTATAGACCAGCCCGCCGTACGGCGGATGGCTCCATTTGGAGACGCTCTCCACCGCCGACGCCTGCATCAGCTCGCCGGTGTAGAAAAACGTACGGAAGCTTTCGCGCGGCTCCTGCTGTTTCTGGTCGACCACGACCATGTTTTTGGTCATCGAGGTCTGAACGAGGAATTTGTAGAGGTATGAGCCGTAGCCGTACCAGAACATTTCCGGGTTGTAGAAACTGCGGCCGTAGCGCATCAGGCTGATCAGGTTGAGCCGGTCAAAATGGCCGTGGTGGCCGCCGTGCGAGCCGTAGTGCAGCACGGCCTGGATCTGCTCGCGCTGTTCGCGGTCCGGGGTCTGCGAGCGCAGCATCACCGCGCCGAAGTTGTCGGCATAGGCCGACTTCGTCATTTTTTCGGACTGCACCTGCGGCAGGTCCGGCACGCTGTAGAGCAGGTCGCGCTTATCGCCGCGGTTGATCACGGCGGCATATTCCGGGTCGCGGTACATGTAGTAGGCCAGCTCATACGGCTTGCCGGTTACAAACGCCTCCTTCGCATCGTTCACCGCAAAAATGACGCCGCGGTAATCGAGGAACGGAATCAGGGCATCCCACATATCTTTGATGCCGATATGGTTCTGGTTGATCGAACCCCATTTTTCAAAACTCATGCCGTGCAGTCCGGCCACGCGGCGGCTCGCCTGCAGCGAAAAGTGCGGCGTCGTGCCGATCAGGAATTTGTGATCCTTCAGGTTGATGCCCCACGGCTCCAGGGCAATGGCGGCCTCGGAAAACTCGCTCGCGACCCAGGTGTTATAGCCGACGGCGCATTCGTACCACCAACCGTCGGCCATGATGCCGTGAACCATCTGCGCATAAACGCCGGACGGCATGTTGAGCAGCGTGTCCACCAGGTACCAGTCCTGAATCGCCAGGGCGCAGTACAGCCCGCCGATGATCTCCGCCACGTTCCAGTTGCTGATGCCGCCGCGGGTGTTGTACTTGATGGTCAGCTCGGCAAAGATGCGCATCGTATTCTGGATCAGCGCGTGGTCTTCCGCACTCAGCACACCGGAATCGCGGATCATATCGTAGGAACGCGCGACGCCCTGGAAAAAGACGCCTTCGTGGACAAAGCCCTCGCCGCTGGCCTTGAGTGTGGCCGGATAGCCATCCTCCACGCGCGAAAGACGGCGCAGCAGTTCGGCGACCTTTTCGGCATATTCCTTTTTGCCGGTCACCTGATAGGCCGCACCGGCAATCTTCAGCTCGTCAGCATTCGTTTTGTGATAGAGGGAGGCCTCCGGATTGCCCGGCTCAAACTTGGCATCCGGCACCTTCCACTTGGAAGCCCGCTGTTCGTATTCCGCCAGAGCATCCTTAGCCCAGTCATAGTTTTCCACCTTTTCCCGAACCCACTGCCACTGGTCGGCGGTAAAGACAATGTTGGGGGTCGGCACCGAAACGGCGGTGAAAAACTCAATGCTTTCCGCGGCGGAACCCTGTCCGTTCGGAATGGCTTTAATCACCTGTTTTTCGCGCGCACCGGCCGGCAGGGCCGCCGGAACCGCCACTTCCACCTGAACGGTTTTGACTGCGCCCGGAGCCAGTTCAAAAACCGCCGGCTCGACAGAAACCATCATCGATTCCCAGCCGACCCGCTCAACATGCAGCTGCACGCCCTGCTTTTCGCCGGTCGTATTGCCGACCTTCATTTCATAAAGCACCTTGCCGCCGGCCTCCGCCGGAAGACCGCGGACACCCGATTCCAGCGCCAGCTTTTCGCCCTTGGTCACCTGCACGTTACGGATCTTCAGCGTTTTATTTTCGGCCGAGCGGACCGTAATCTCCAGCTCCTTCACCGCCTGCAGCGCATTACCCTGCTGGCCGATGTTTACGTCGAACAAATCCCACGGCAGATAAACGGTTTTCCAGCCCTCGCCGGTCACCAGGCTTTTCGCCGTCGAAACCGGGTTCAGCTCCATGTGGTCGGCCGGATCGGCCTTAAACGCGGCCGTCACTTCGGCCGTCGACGGCTTTTCCAAAAAGATTTCAAACGAGAGCCCGGCATAGCCGTACCAGTCGGCCGCATCGCCGACAAACTCGCGCTTCAGGGTCGGATAGACGCGGTTCTGGTTGCTGTACACATACGAAACCGGTCGCCCGCTCTTCAGTTCGCCCGCGTCATCGCCCGCCTTCGAAATGCCCTTCCAGTCCGAAAAATCGCTGTTTCCCACCTGCAAGCTCAGTTCCGCCATGCCGATACACGGCAGCAGCAGCGCCAATAAAGCTGTCATTCTTTTCATTATCATTTCTCTTCCCCTGATATAAATTCTTTCACCTTTTGACCACAGAGTTCACAGCAGGAAAAGCCTCCAAATCCCCTGAGCCCTCTGTGGTGCAACCGCATATTACTTTACCGTCGACTCTTCGCGCAGCAGTGTTCCGTTTTTAAATTCCTTAACCGATGCCGTTGTCCGGTCATTCGCTTCGGCGTCGAGTCCGGAGATGGTAATCTCCTGCACCCGGCCGTCGGTCAGCTCAACCACCAGCTTGTCCGCACTCTCAGCGGTCACCGACTTGATCATCGACTCCGCTTCGTGCGGCTCAATTACAGCGAGGTAGCGGGCGTCACTGCCCGAACTGCGCACCGCCATCGACTTCAGCCGCGCCGCCTCATTGCCCAGCGGAAAATCGCCGCCGATCTTCGCTTTAAACGCAACCGCATCCAGGCCGGACAGATCCACCGTAACCGTGCCGGACTCCTTGACGTTTTCCGGCATGCCCGGCGTGGAGCCGGGCATCGCTTCGCCGGCGATTTTGATCGGCCCGCCGTAGTAATCCAGGCCCGGCTGCGGCTGGACGACATTGGCATATTTGACGGGCAGTTCCGAAAGCAGTTTTTCCGATCCGTCCTTCAGCACGAGGCGCGCATTCCCCCAGAAGATCGTATCATTGCCGTCGTTATCAACCTTCGTGGTCAGCACCAGCTGCTTTTTGCCCGCCACCTCGACTTCCACATCCTGCGCACCGAGAATCCACGCACCGGTTTTACCGTCGAGCAGCGTTTCGCCGTCGGCCTGCACGGAATACCACAGCTTCTTATTGACCTTATGGCACTCCGGCGCCGTGCCGATCATAATTTCCGCCCGCTGCGGCCACGCATTGAAAACATCCACTTTCAGCACGCCGTCGGTGCTGTGCGGCAGGCGGACGCCGGCGTGGTCGGCCCCATCGCCCCACCGCGTCTGGAAACTGGACCGCGCGGTGCCTTCAACCGCATACCAGTCGCAGTCGGTCACAAACTGGGCGCTGCCGAGCGGATCGGTGCTCAGCTGCGCCGTGTGGCGGATGTGCTCCTTTTTATCCGCTTCGAGCCCCAGGAAACCCTTTGAGTGGAACATCCAGTCGAACTGGTGGTCGGCCGCGCCGTCGAGGCAGTCGGCCAGCACAATATAGTCGTCGAGCACCAGCATCAGGCGGCGCTGGGTGACCGGCTCGGTATATTCCGTGCACGCGCCGTATTCCGGCGCATCGTCCGGCACCGGAATCGTGCGGCCTTCCTCCCAGACCCGTTCGGCAAAGGTCTGGTTCTCATCATAATGAATGCCGCCGTACGGCGGATAGCTCCAGCGCGACACGGTTTCAATCACCGTCGCCTGCATCATGCCGCCCGAGTGGAACAGGGTGCGGTCGTTTTCGACCGGCTCCTGCATCTTTTCATCCACCACCACCATGTTCTTGGTGGTCGAGGTCTGTTTGAGGAATTTATAGAGATACGAGCCGTAGCCGTACCAGTACATCAGCGGACCGTACGGGCTCTTGCCGTAGCGCATATAGTTCACCAGCCCGGTGCGGTCAAAGTGACCGTGGTAGCCGCCGTGCGAACCGTAGTGCAGCGTCGCCTGGATCTGCTCGCGGTCCGGCCGTCCGGCGGTCTGCGAGCGCAGCTGCACGATGCCCATGTTGTCCGCATAGGCCGACTGCTTCGCCTTTTCCGATTCCACTTCCGGCAGGTCCGGCACGCCGTACAGCAGGTCGCGCCCTTTGCTGCGGTTGATGATCGCGGCATATTCCGGGTCGCGGTAGAGGTAATAAGCCAGCTCATACGATTTGCCGGAAACCTCCGCATCAACCGCATCGTTGATCGCCGGGAGCACGCCGCGGTAGTTGATGAACGGCACCGCCGCATCCCACATATCCTTGATGCCGACGTTGTTCTTTTCGAGCTGGCCCCATTTTTCAAACTGCATGCCGTACTGCCCGCCCACGCGGCGGCTGGCCAGCAGCGAAAAATGTTTGGTGGTGCCGATCGGGAACCGGCGGTCCGTGAAATTGATGCCCCACGGCTCCAGCGCAATGGCGGTTTCCGAAAACTCGGAGGCCACCCAGGTGTTGTAGCCCACGGCGCATTCGTACCACCAGCCGTCGCTCATGATGCCGTGCGTCAGATGGGCATAAATGCCTGTCGGCGATTCAAGCAGCTGGGAGATCAGGTGCCAGTCCTGCAGGTTGAGCGCGCAGTAGAGCGCCGCCGTGAGCTCCGCCACATTCCAGTTGCTGATGGCCCCGCGCGTGTTGCCCTTGATCGTGCGCTCGGCAAACAGGCGGAAGGCGGCATCAACAAGCCGGCGGTCTTCGTCCGTCACCAGGCCGCAGTCGCGGATCAGGTCCCACGTCCGGCCGGCCGACTGCCAGAACTTGCCTTCCCCGACAAACGAATTACTGCCGCCGACCAGCGTGGCCGGATAACCCGTTTCCGGATCCGCCAGCGCCCGCATCACCTGCAGGCATTTTTCCGCATATTCATTTTTACCGGTCAGCTGATAGGCAATCGCCACATCGAGCATTTTACGGCCGTCCGTGCTGAATACGGCTTTACCCAGATTGGCCGCGCCGTCGGCGGGATCAATCTTTGCAGGCGTCAGGGCTTTCCAGCTGTCCGCCTTTTTCCTGTACTGCGCCAGGCCGTCCTTCGCCCAGTCATAGCGATCCGCTTTAGCGCGCACGCCGTCCCACTTTTCCCGAGTAAACGTGATGTTCGGAGTCGGAACACGCACCGCCGTGATAAATTCCAGGGAGGCAACCGCGGCCCCGTCGCCGTTGGAAATCGCCTTCACCACCTGCTTTTCGCGGATGCCGGTCGGCAGCTTGGCGGGAATGTCGACGGTCAGCGAACAGGTCTTTACCTCGCCCGGCGCGAGGTCGAACTGGGCGGGCTCAAGGGAAGCCGCCATCGACTCCCAGCCCAGGGTTTCCACGCGCAGGCTGACGCCCTTCGGCTCATCGGTCGTATTGCCGATTTCAAATTCATAGGTCACCGCCGTGCCCGCATCGGCCGCTTTGCCCTGCACCTCGGCCCGGAGCCCGACCGTCCGGCCGCGGACCACCGCAACGTTACGGATCCGGCTGCTGCGGTTTTCCGGGGAATCCACCGACAGCTCCAGCTGCTTGACCGCAAACAGGGTGCCCCACTTCTGGCCGGCATCGATATCAAACATTTCCCACGGAATATAGACCCGGCACCAGCCCTTACCCGCCACGCGAAGCTGCGCCGTACTGACCGGATTGCACTCGTTTGCATCCTTCGGGTCCACCTTCAGCACCGCACGGACCACCGCCGTCGACGCCTTTTTCAGGTAGACATCAAAAGCAAGCCCGGTGTACTCGCTCCAGTCCGCCGAATCGCCGTAATAATTCCGCGAAATTTTGGGAAAATATATGCGGTTCTGGTTCGAATAGGTGTAAACCGCCGGCTCGCCCCGGTTCACCACCGCGCTTTCGCCCTTCACCTTTTCCAGACCCGACCAGTCGGAAAAATCAGCACGTCCCACATCCATCCGGAACCCGGCCTGAACCACCGAACTCAACGCAAGCAACACAGCAATACTTCGTAAAATCATTCTTTCATCTCCCAGCGATACTCAAAGCTTCCGGCTGCAGCGGCTCTCCGGCACAGCTCCACAAACGTATACCGTACCTAGACGCCGAATGTCAGCTTCAGCTGACACATCCGCCCCGCTAACGAAGTTACTCTGTTAAACATCCCTCAAAAAAACGCATGCTCCCCGAGGCCTCCTTCATTCTCCCGCCCTGCCCCGGCCGCCCCGTGCCGCCGGCGGTCCCATGCCCCAAAGCCCATCCGACACCGATTGATACTTTATACGTATCGATACCTATGCTTAATTCTTTCGCAGTTATTCCGCCGTGCGGCGACGTGTTAACTGCTCGGCTAAAGGCAAGAAGGCCTCGGCCGAATCAACGTCAGCCAAAGGTCCTGTTTAGGGAGATAGATGAAATGAAACTGAGAAGCATTTTGAGGTGGGCTGCAGTTCCAATAGTTTCAGCTGCGGCGCCGTGTTTGGTTTTGTTTGTTCTCATAACAATCTTCCCTGAACTGAGCTATCCGTATGCAAAGCCAGTGTACGGCAGCATTGCTGCTTTTTTGTTTGTAGTTCCCGGCGCTCTTATTGCGCCACGGATGAATAGAAGACTAGCCCTGCTGCTGTTTACCGTCGGCGCCGTTTTAAGTTGGCCCGTGTTAAGTAACCTGAATAAACCGGATTCAGTTACACCTACTTATATGCCGATGTGTTTTACCTACTCGTCGGGCATAGTCGGGGTACTGCTGATCTTTTATTTAAAAAAGAGCATATCCCGTCAAATGACGGCTGTCGTGAAAACGCCCGTTGAGTAAGTCATGTTAATATGCACCGCAGTTCAACAAGAACGTTCAGCCGCTACGATATGAAAGTACTTCTATCCATACTCGCAGGAATTATTGGGGTCATCATCGGCCTGCTGCTGGGTAGTTTCGGTGTATTTTATGCCTGCATTCTGTTGGATAAAATCATGTACCCCAATGGTGTTCCAACAGGAGGAGGATTTGGCGCAGTCGGCTGGATCTTTCTATTCATTACGGTTCCTGTCGGCGGAATCCTCGGAGGTATTGGAGGATTCTTCATCACATATTTCAAACTTCTGAAAAAAGAAAAGAAGCTGATTCAAAACGCCGCCACTAGACCCGAACTACCGCAGGAAGAAGATGCGTTTAAACCTAACGCTGATATTTACAGATAAAAATTCGAACCCCATTAAGCTCTTCCTGGCAAAACGAACCCGCCGCCATTTTAGAGTTTTCCTTGAGAATAACTGACCAGGAGACGCGGTGCGGACCAGCTGTCGTGAAAAACCTGCGTTAGCGCGGAGCAAACTCCAGGCAGAGCACTGCGGCAACAGAATCCGGATCAATGGCCGGCAGTTCCACGGTAATGCCGGCGTCCGACTGCGAGAACGTTAAGGCCGTTTGCGCCGGATCGGCCAGCAGATAAACCTTTTCCACCTGCTGCGGCAGCGCCGGCAGCTCCAGCTGTGCCGGCCGTTCAAAGCAGTGGATGTACAGCCTGCCGGGCTGGGTGGTGGCGCGCCATTTCCAGTCGGGCACGAAGCGCTGCTTTCCGTCAGCCTCCTCATAATGCCCAACCTCCGGGCCGAAGGGGGTCGGGCCGCAGCCGAAGATCGCCTCGCCGTTCACGGCCAGCCATTCGCCCATGGCCTTGAGCCGGTCCACGCTGGGTTCCGGAATGATGCCCTCGCCGGTGGGGCCGACATTCAAAAGGTAGTTCCCGCCCTTGCTGGCGACATCCACGAGATTGCGGATGAGCTGATCGGCATCGCGGTAGCCGACGGTTTTGTTATAGCCCCAGATGCGCTCGCTGATGGTCATGCAGGTTTCCCACGGCTTGATGTCTTTGCCGGAGGGAATTTTCTGTTCCGGCGTACCGTAGTCGCCCAAACCGTTGCCGACGCGGTTGTTGATGATGCAGTCCGGCTGGAGCTCGCGGATCATGGCGACCAGTTCGGCGCTCTGCTCCGGGCTGATCTTTTCGGGGGTATCGAACCACATCACACCAATCGGCCCGTACTGCGTGAGCAGCTCGCGCACCTGCGGCTTCACTTTGCGCTCAAAGTATTTGGAGAAGTCCTTGATGCTTTCATCCGGAAAATCGATCAGGTTGCTGCGCCAGCCGGCGTTGTCTCCCGTGCCGGTCGGCACATCGGGATCTTCCCAGTCGCGCCCGAGCGAATAGTAGACGCAGAACTTCAGGCCGTGCCGGGCGCAGGCGGCGGAGAGTTCTTTGAGCGGATCGCGCCCGTAAACGGACGCGTCGACGATGTTGTAGGGATTGGACGGCGATTTAAACATGGCGAAGCCGTCGTGATGCTTCGCCGTGATGACGATGTATTTCATGCCCGCGTTTTTTGCGGTCAGGGCCCATTCATCGGCATCAAACTCCACCGGATTGAAGCCGGCGGCGAATGCGCGGTATTCGGCCAGCGGAATTTTGGCGGTAAACTGCAGCCATTCGCCGTGATTTGTTTCGCCGTTCCACTCACCGCCCGCTTTGGAATAGGCGCCCCAATGGATAAACATGCCGAACTTGGCATCCTGCCACCAGGCCATTCGGCCGGCGGCAGGAGCACTTTCAGCGAATACCGAACCGGCCGCCCCGATACCCAGCAGGCAGAGCAGCAGGCCGAATGCCTTTATACGTAATTTCATCCTGTTCTCCTCGCTGCCCTTTTCCCGTTTCGTCATTAATCAACGGCCAGGTTGTACCCCGCCGGATAGACCTTGGAGCGGCCGCCATTCAGTTTGATTTTAACCGGTTTATCCGCCGAATAGACAAATCGGCCGTCGACCTTGCGCAGCTCCGCCGAAACGGTTCCTTTAACGGCTTCAATCGCGTAGGCCCCGCTGGCGAGTGATTCGCCGGCGCCCAGGTACAGGTAGTCGAAACCGCCCTCTTTTTCCGACACGATGCCGAAGGTGCCCCGGAAGGCGATTCCTTCGGCCGGCTTGTAGGTGCCGCCGTCGACGGCGTTGAGAATCACCTGCGTGCCGCCGAATTCCGATTTGACCGCCAGGCAGACAAAGTTTTTCGAATCGGCCACTTTCGTGATCTGCTCAATATCCTTTTCGCCCTCGTTGTAGCATTCGAATACGGCTACAAACGGATGCGCCGCGCCGTTTATTCCATCCTGGCGCAGCAGCAGCACAGGGGTCGTCTGCGGACTCTTGTTGACCTGCCCCGGCGTGACAATATCAAGCAGGGTGGTCGGCGGCGCGTCGACCGCATAGATTTCCCGCCCGGGCTGGCCCATCATCCACATATCGGTGTTGAGCGCCGGCGTTACGGCCGAGATGCGCCACGTGGCCATGAAATCCTCACCGTACTTGAGTTTGCGCGGATTCTTAAAGAACGAGTACGCCTCGTGGTGCTGTTTACCCAGGCCGTCGACGGCCTTGAGTGCGAGCGGCGCGCCCTGCGTATCGCTGAACGCCAGCGTGTTGCCGAGGTTATGGTGGAGGTAGTCATTTTCATTTTGGTCGGAACGGAAGATGTCCACATAGTAACCCGTCGCGGGCGAGGTCCGCACCATGGCGACCAGCCGCCGTTTTTCGTCGGCAGATACATCGGCAAACGAACAGGCCGGCGAGGTTTCATGGGTGTTGTAAAACCCGTCCGGCGAAACCGCAGGGTCCATTGCGTTGACGGTAATTTCGCCCATATCGTAGCCCGGCAGGATCGTATTCGATCCGGTGCGGTTGCTGTGATATTTCATATCGGCCGACCAGTAGGATTCGTAGGCGGCTGATTTTGCAGCGAGCGCCCAGCCTTTACCGTAAAACTGCATCGCCAGCCCGTTGGCGGACAGATGGCTTTGGTATCTGCCGCCGTACAGCGTGAACATCATGCCGTTCTCTTCGCTGTTGCCGTTTTTCATGATCAGGTGCCGGTGGAATTCAGAATAAGCCGTCCGGTGGAACGGCAGCTCATCGCCCGATTCCGGCAGCGGCTGGTAAAGGCAGAGCCCCTTCCAGCCGACCTGATTCCGATCGTACTGACCCGAAGCGATCCCCTTGCGGATGACGGTGGCCATTTTCGCGGCATTTTCGGCATCCCCTTTCCAGGTGTAATAGGTCAGCATGCGCTCAAAGACATCGAAGCCGGCCGGGCCGCCGCGCATATCGCCGAAGACGACATAATTACCGCGCGCATCGAGCCAGCCGAGGTTGGCCATGGCCGCCTTCTGCATCAGCGGGTTGTCCGCAATGGTATCCACGCCCGATTTGTAGAGCGGCATACCCATCTGCAGCAGCGTGCCGATGATGCCGGAAGCATAGCCGGGCGATTCCGGCCACAGACCGGTTTTGCTGTCAAAGGTTTTGAGCAGGTCCGGCAGGGCGGTGTGATATTCGGTGGTCTTTTCCGTGTAGTAAGGAATGTAATAGTCGCGTCCACGCTGATCGTCATACGCCGCGTCGGATTCCAGGACCAGGATGCTGGGCATGATGTTTTTATAGCCGTTCACGTTCCAGTTGCCTTCGGCGCCGCCGCGCACCAGGCCGATGTCGATGAAGCGCTTAAACACCACGCCCGCCACTTCATTCACGCTTTTATTCAGCACGGACAGGTGCTCGTGGGGATGCTCCCCCATGTAGTCGTGCAGGAAATCATACGCCGCGGCGGCGAGCTGCTGCCGGTCGTCGTGGATCTGCTCGTAATCGTAATAGCCGAAGATACCGCCCGGCGCATAGCCGTCCTTCATTTTTGAGGGATCATAAGGCGGCTCCATATAGTAGGTGCCCAGCAGCCAGGCCCACAGAATGTCGCTGGAGAACTTTGCATACGTTTCATCCTCGGTCAGCCAATAGGCAAAGGCCGCCTGTTCCGCCAGTTCAAGGATCTCGTGATTGTTGAAGCGGATCATATGCCCGCTCTCTTTGTAGGGCACCAAAACCGGCGTTTTATCATCGCTGGAGCGGTCGATGCCGAGCATATCGCCCGATTCATTATAGGGGATCCGGTCCTCCAGCGGCACATTGAGGTAATTATTCCAGCGCCGCATTCCCGGCAGCCGCACCGTGGGGACCGGCGCATTGCCTTCGCCGCGCTCCCAGTCCTGCTTCGGGTTAATATAGCACTGGGTGTAGCGCTCGCCGTCCTTCCAGTACATCGCCAGGCGCGAGACGATCCACTCGGGATCGCTGACATGCCGCTCCACATAGGGATCGATCTTCTGCTTGATGCCCTCCCAGGTGCTGCGGGCCCACGCCTCATTTTCAATCTTGTCCAGGACGGCCTGGCGGTCGGCATCGTTTACAAACAGCCGGGGATGCGCCTGAACGCCCTGCTTATCCCGCGCAATAATCTTCTTCGATGCCCCCGCCGCGGCGCCGGACGGCATAATAAAACAGCCCGCCGACATACAGATCAGGGCAGCGGATACACGGTGCCGCAAGGGTACGGTTTTTCTTTCAGCTCTCATTTTCATCATCACTCCTAACGTACTTAATGCGGCTTCAGCGCCGCTTCACTTAAATTCATTGATCACCAAAGCAGCTTGACGTCCTCCGGCCACTGCTTCACATCGTCATATGCCGCAACGCCGGTTTTGAAGGTACTGCCCTCCATACCAACATCGCACTTCAGCAGGCCCATATCGATCTTACGGTTATCAAATGTGCTGTTGATGACAAAGGACTTCCCCCGCACAACACGCCACATGGCGCCCCAGCTGTTGTCGATGACCTCGCACCGGTTCAGGATCACGTGCTGCGGAACCCATTGCGGATCTTCGGTATATTCAAATTTATTGTAGTAGGCCTCGCACGGAAACCACATCGCCACGCGGTCAAAACCGGACAGATGATGCTTATGGAAAAACAAATAGCCGCCCTGGTCGTTATCGGCCTGGATCCCGTTGCCTTTGCCCTCTTTCATCACGCAGCGCTGCGTCAGCAGGTATTTGGTCGAGGTGTATTTATTGGCCTTGCCTTCGGCGGGATACGACATATCGCAGTCCGACTGGAGCACATGCGCCACGAACAGGAAGTATACATTGTGATGCAGCCCGCCCCGCGTCCCGTTGTGCTGGAACACGCTGTTATCCATAATAATATGGTTTACCCGGCTGATCCCGATGCCGTGCGAACCGAAATCCTTAACCGTTACGTTCTGCCACATAAACCGTTCATGCCGGTCGTCATCGGCGCCGCGCAGGTTCAGGCCGCTTTTTGATTCAGGATTGCCCAGAAACGTCAGATCCTTGAAGACCACATCCGTTAACTTGGAATCGCCCTGTCCCATAAAGTGCCCTTTGCCGACATACCGCACAACGGTTTCATCCCGGCCTGCCCCGCAAAGCGTTACCCTGCTCCTCAGCGTCAGCTCCCCCGTTTCATAGGACCCGGCCGACAGGAAAACAACGCCGCCTCCGGCACCATGCGCCTCATCCACGGCGGCCTGGATATCATCGCCCGGCTGCAGGGTCACAACATGGTCAAGGTACTGTGTCGGATATTCGGCATGCTTAAACGCATCGCCCCATTTATCGGCCATGACGGCGAGCACTTCCGGTTCAATCTCCACCCTTTCCAGCTTAAACGCCGGACCAGCCCAAACGGCTGCGCACAATCCCCAAATAATAAATATCCCTGCGGTCTTTTTCTTCATCCCGTTCCTTTTATTTCTTCCTGCGCCGCGGCCGGGCCAGGACGCCCAAAAAGACGACCGCCGCCACTACGCCGCCGATAATCAGCAGAATCCGCTGATTCGAAGGCGCTTCCTGATCCGCTTCCGCCGCGGCTTGAGCTACTGCAGGCGGGTCATCCGCCGGCACCGCCGTTTCGCCGGCCTGATCCGTCTCCGCGGCCGGTGCGTTTTCAACAACCGCCGCCGGTTCCGCGACGGCCGGTGCCGCGTCGATAATCAGCTGATCCAGGATGTACGCGGCATCCTTCCCGGACACCGCCACCTTCATCTGCTGCACGCCCTGCTCCAGCGGTGCGGCTTCGGCCACGGTATAGATTTCCCATCCATCGGTGACCGGCAGGATGACGGCTTCCGTCACAGCTTTTTCATTAAAACCGAAACGGATCTGCCCCTCTTCGCGCGCCATGCAGCGGACGCGGAGATCATAGTTCCCCGTCTTTGGAACATAGACGGTATAGGTCAGCCACTCCCCGCCGGTCAGTTCCGTCAGCGCATAACCGCCCTCCGGCAGCTTCACAATATCGACATCATCACTGCGGTAGGTTTTGTTCCGGTTGCCGGCCGTGCTGTCACGATAGGTCCGGCCGTTTCCGTCGTCCGGAAAAAAGTCGTAGTTTTCGGCTTCGATCACGGCAGGCAGGACATGCATGCCGAAAACGGGCACGCCGTTTTCAAATCCGCGGATCGGATCGCCGGCACAGCCCGGCGGGCGGTGGAACGTCAGGCCGCCCCAGCCGGGATGGTCCGTATTCCATCCGTTGCCTTCGATGCCGACCAGGTCGAGCGAGCGCTTGGTCCAGACCGCCAGCTCCCCCAGGCCCATCCGGACATTGAAATGAGCCCATCCCTGCTCATAAATCGGACGGTGTTCAATAAATTTACCGCGGCTCAGACGCTCTTCATTCCCCTCAAAATAGGGGCAGATCGCCTTCGAAAACCAGCGGCCGGTGCGGTCCTTGCGCTGAATAAATTCACCGGATTCCGCGGTAGGTTCCCACGGCTTCGGCTGATCCGGATAGGACTGGATAAACGACGTATTGTAGCGCGCCGAAAATTCAAACGCTTTGAGCAGACGGTTATCGAGATCATTCCAGGCCGGGTCGCCCTGGTTCCACGCCACTTCGGCCAGCATCTGGAAAATGCTCAGTCCGAAGTAGGTATGCTGCTGATCGCGCGAGCTCTCCTGGCACTGGCCGTTTTCCCAGAAATAGTTGGCCAGCGTGCCGTTGTATCCCCAGTCCTCCTCGCTCGATTTGCGCTCGTGCTTATAGACGGTGTGGTACGGCGTGTCGCTGACCTCAGCCGTCGATCGGGACGGCCCGGCCGCATACGGCAGGTCATCCGGCCGGTGCGGCAGTCCTTTGTAGTAGTTCAGCGCGCGGTCAAACATAATCTCGTTATCGAGAAACACCGCCATCGAAATCATCGCCCGGAACGCAATCGCATCCTGGTTGCCGTGGCGGTCCGGATCGCCGTTGAGGATATTCCAGTAAAACGACTTTTCGCCTTCCGGGATTTCCGTGGTCGAATAGCCAGGATACACCAGCATCGCCTTGAATTTTTCAATATCTTCTTCCGCCCAGCCGTCGTAGGTGCTGCGGATAATTTCCGCGCCCTCGATCATTTTCCAGGGGCGGTTGCCCGAATTGAGTGCAAACCCGTTCGTCTGGCGGATGTTCTGCCAGGCATTGAAAATTTCCACGCACTTTTCCGCGTGGCGCTCGTCCCCGGTGATAGACCACATCAGCGCATTGAGATAGGCGGCCGTGGAATCCGAAATAAAGGCGCCTTTGTTGGACTGGGTTTCGGTCATCGACGGATCGCCCTTGACCGCGTAGTCATAACGGGCCTTGGGATATTCCCGCAGCTTCTGAAACGTCGACCAATACGGCTCGGCCTGCGTTTCGACCATATATTTCATGCGGTCGAGATCCGATTGCTTATGCAGGCAGCCCGGATGCACAAAAACGCGATCGGCCGCGGCGGAAACCGCCGAAGCCGCTAAAAGTGAAACGATATACTTCAGCATACTATGAATCGTCTCCCCAGGCATAGGAACCGCTCACCAATTCCCGATAACCCGCTTCCAGGCGTTTTTTGAGCTCTTCCAGCTTTTCCGGGTAGACCCGGCTCAGGTCATGCTTCTCCCCCAGATCCTCGCGCACGTTGAACAGCTGGAAATCGGACAGCTCAGCGGCCTTGAGTTCCGCCGCATTCGACGCATTCATCCCGCGGCATTTATCGATGTTCATCTTCGCCAGCACCTTCCAGTCGCCGTCGCGCATCGCAACGCGTCGCTCATTAATGGCGTAGTAATAGATCCAGACCAGCGGTTTTTCGCGGGCGATCGGCTGGTTTTCCAAAGCCGGCAAAAAGCTGGTTCCGTCGAGCTGCAGGCCGGCCGGCGGAGCAGTTTCGGCCAGTTCACAGAAGGTCGGCAGGAAGTCCAGCGCAGAGACCGGCTCGCCGCTCACCTGCCCCGCCTGGATTCCCGCGGGCCAGCGCATAATGCCCGGCACGCGGAAGCCGCCTTCAGTCGTCCACAGCTTCATGCCCCGCAGCGGTTCGGCGCGGCCGAAGGACCGCGTTTCATTCGGAAAGCGCAGCAGCGTCTCCGGCCCGTTGTCCGAGGTAAAAATCACCAACGTATTGTCGTCGATCCCCATCTCCTTGAGCGCCGCCGTCAGCCGGCCGACCGCCGCATCCATATTGGCGACATTGGCAAAATACTGAGCCTCGTCCTCGCTCCGGGCCGCATCCCGGTACTGATCCACCAAATCCATCGGCGAAGCGACCGGTTCGTGCGGTTCATGGAAAGCCACATACATAAAGAACGGCTGCTCCGGCTTTTCCGCCTGGTGTTTCTTCAGCCAGTCCAGCGCCTCATCCACCACCAGCTGGCAGCTGAACCCCTCCAACGGTCCGACCGGCTCGCCGTTGCGCACAAAATTCACCGGATTTTCATGGGAGGGTGATGCGTTGTTATGCGTCCCGAACCAATGATCAAACCCGGCATCGTCCGGCTGCGGCTGGTCCGGGGAATTAAACCTGCCGTTGCAGTGCCATTTGCCCGACATGCAGGTGGCATAACCCGCCTGCTTCAGCAGCTGCGGAATCGTCACCTCAGAGGCCCGCATATGGATCTCATTTCCGTTGGGAATCCAGTCGTAGACTCCGGCCCGGTTTGGACTCCGCCCGGTCAGCAGTCCGACCCGCGAAGGCGAGCAGACCGCCGCCGTCGAATAGCAGTCCGTAAAGCGTATCCCCTCATCCGCCATTCGGTTCAGGTTCGGCGTTTTTATATGCGGGTGGCCGAAGCACTCCAGATCGCCATAGCCCAGGTCATCACACAGCACCACCACAATATTCGGCCTGGCCGCACCGGCCCACATCACACCCGCCAGCAGCGCAGCCGCCGCGGCCCCGAAAATATTCCTCATCATTTCACCCCTCAAATCACCAGTTTTTACCAATGAACGCCGCACAAGCCCGATCTTTGACGGGCGCCGGCGTATTCCTGCCCAAACCGCACAGCGGTTCGTTTCAAAGCATCCTTATTCTTTCGGTGCCCGCGCCCCGAGGTGCCGGTTCGAAGCCAGCACATAAACCGGCCCGCGGGTAATATACTGCACCCGCAGCGCTGCCGCGTCCCCGCGGCCGGACGCCGTGGTGACAGTATTGCTTCCTGTTTTAAACGTAAACGCCTCGGCCCGGGCCGGCAGGCGGCGGACCAGGTTCCAATTCTCGTCATAAATCCCGACCGTACGGCCGCCTTCAAATTTCATATATTCATTCGGCTCAACCGCGCCCTGTACCGCCAGCTCGCCCCCGTTCACCCGAATGAGCGGATCCGTGAAGGCCGCCGACCCCTCCTTCACGTGAATCACCACCTGCGGCTCCTGGGCCTCGTAGGGATTCAGCAGCTCCATACCCGTGCCCGCCGCAATGTGCTGAAACCGGGGAACCGCGCCCCACTCCTGGTCAATCATGAACGGGGCATCCTCGCCTGAAGTCCGACCCAGCACCCGGTGCGGCGTGAAGATATAACCGCCCGCACCGTTTTTACCCAGCACCAGGACATCTTCACCCTGGTAATGGTGGCCGCGCGGCCGGCTCAGGAAACCGGCCAGATACGCCGCGTCGGCATCGTCAAAGACCGGAGCCAGCACAACCCAGTCTTTGAAAAGCTGAAATGCTTCGTCGGTCAGCCCGTAGCGGTTCAGCGTATCCAGGCTCAAAGCGGCGCCGCTCTGGCCGCCCAGAAAAGCCGGACGGCGGCTGCCGAGCCGAATCCCGTCCATCACATCAAAATGCAGATCCAGCAGCGCCGTTGCAAACTCCGTATGCTTGCGCCCGCTTTCATGCAGGCGCGGGCCGATTCGAATATCGCGGTAGCCCACGGCGCCCTCAATCGCCAGGGCCGCACTGAACTGCTTTTCAAAATTGGCCGGAATGCTGCCGCCGACGCGGCTGGCGGTCACGGGCTGCTCCACCCGGCTGTAGACATAGTCCGTCACGTCGCGCACATACCAGGGGTATTGCCCCATACGGCCGGTGCCGTCAAAATGGAGGTGCCCGACGTTCATTTCGTTGAGGAAATCGCCGTACTCCCCGCAGACCTCCTCCGCAAGACTGCCGGGCCGGCCGAAATCGTCCTCAAAATTAAACGCGCCGTTGATCTCGACGCAGCCGGCCATCTCCGAGCCGGCGGTATGCGACTGCGCCGTGCTGCCCCCGCAGCCCCGCGTGCAGCCCTCCAGCAGCAGGCCGGCCCCGGTTTCCGTCATCCGCTCCGCATGGATGATCTCGCTGCCGACCCGCACAAAGCCGTCGAACTCCCCCCGGAGATATTTGTTTTCGATCCGGAACATCATTCGGTCGGCCGCCGCATCAATATCCGCCGCCAGCGTGCCGTCGGCCCAGCGCATGAGCCGCGTATCGACAAACCCGGGCGAAATATACCGGCGGTCTTTTTGATCAATCTGCGGTGCGAGGCTTTTCAGCTGCAGGTGTATGCCGCGGGCGGCCAGATAACGGTTGTATGCGGCCAGGTCAGCAGGGCCCTTTGGAAACAGGCGGGGATGAACCGTCGTCAGCCCCTGCCCGCCGGCCCGCCAGATGCGGCTGAACAGATACACGCGGTTGGCCCCACCCGGAATGACGAAGCGCTCCGTCATTTCATAGAGTTCCTCCGGGGTTTCCGCGCCCACACTCACCTTTGCAATGACTGAAAATTTTTCCACCCACCGATCGACCCACGCCAGCACATCGGCTTCGGTCCACGAGGCCTGCCCCGCCGGACGCACCATGCGCCCCGCCCGGCCCTGCACGGACCAGATCTCCGCCAGCACCGCATCGCGGTCGGCGCCGCGCAGCCGCCCGTTGTACAGCACCGCACTGCCGAGTGTGCCGTCGGGGCGCGGCCGGCCCCACAGATACGGCCAGCTGAGCACCGTGTTTTTCCGCCGCCGGCTTCCGCTGTTTTCCGTCATTAGATCGTTGAGTGTGTAGACGGCAAGGTCTTCAGAGTCGAACTCCAGGCGCAGGCTGCAGTCCCGGCCGGTTCCGATGCCCTCGGCATTGAGCAAATGGATCGCAATATGATTCGGAAAGGTGTCGACCTGGAACGTAAAAGACGGCGTTCCCTCCGGAGGGGCAGCGCGGATCCGGCTGCCGGACCTGCTGATCCGGCTCAGGCGGGTTTCCGTCTTTTCGTCCCCCCGGCCGCGGCGCTGCAGCACAAACCCCGCCGAGGCACCCGGCGCAAGCAGGTCCATGCCGCCCAGCACCAGTTTTGCAGGTCGCGCGGCCTCGTCGAACACCAGTTCCGATGCGGCGGAAACCACCCCCGCAGCAAGCAGCCCGGCCAGAACAATACTTCGCCGGCAGCCTATCAGTCGCTTCATACAGACATCCCCTGTGATTCCTTATCCCTGCTGCGGCGGAGCCCGCAGCGGCTCATGTTATGTATACCCTGCACCGGCCGTAAAACAGGCTTCCGTTTATAAAAAAACCGGGTTCCATGAAACCGCCGGCCGGCAAAGGCCGCATGGAACCCGGACAGGCTTTGGCAAAGCGCCGCGTGCTTTACTGCCCGAACGCTTCGATCTTATAGAACTCCCGGTCGGCGCCGGCGGTCAGGTTGGTCGTCAGGCTGTCCCCTGTTCCCGTCATGCCCGCAATATTCGTCGTCCACGGCAGTAGAATGAGATCCGTCGTGCTCAGCAGGTTGTATCCGACCACCGGCTCGGAATCCCACGTCAGGCTGACCGTGGTTCCCGAAACGCTCGCGGCGGTAATGTTCGGCTCCACGGTCGGATAGGTAATGATGCCGGAGGCCGTGATCCGCAGCGTATCGACCCCGTTCGTCGAACCCTCAACAAACGCGAAGCTCCAGATATTGGTATCCACGCTGTCCGCAAAAGCCAGGCCGTTATCGCTCAGGGATCCTTCCCAGTTCATGACGTCCCACGATCCGTTTGCCCCGTCATAGCCGAGGAAATCAACATCCAGCAGGGCGCCGCTTTCAAAGGTCACATCGCCGCCGGAACCGTCATCGCCGTAGTCATCGATAAAGATGGTGGTCAGGCCGTTGCTTGTTACGAGCGCCTGCAGCGTACTGCCGGCGTTCTGCACCCAGGAGCCGTCGAGCGAGCTCTGGGAGCCGATCCCGATGGTTCCGCCGGAGCCCTCCACGCGGAACAGGCCGGTGCCGCCGCTGACGCCGAGCGCAACGCCGGCGCGGGTCAGCATTCTGCCGTCGCCGATGATATTGATGGTGCCGAAACTGCCGGAACCGCTGCCGAGCCGAACGGAAATACCGCTGCTCTCACGCCCGTAAATCACCCGTCCGCCGTTGAGGCAGTTGACAATGCCGGTTGAAGAGGAATTGCCCACATAAACCAGCGAGGCGCCATAGCTGACCGTTGCTCCGCCGTCCACATTCAGCGTGCCTGTATGGCCCCCGGTGCCGATATAGTGCGAACCGGCTGCAGCAGCCGAAAGCGTATAGCCGCTGCCGAGCACATCCAGCCGGCCGTCGGCACTGTAGCCGATATGGATCCGGTTATAGCTGCGGCTGCCGTAAGCAAAGGTATATTCAGGGTAGTTCTCGGTCGTATCCAGCTGCAGGGTCGCGCCGGACGTACCGCTCGGATCCGGCAGCACCAGGTTGGATGCAAAGGCCCAGTTGGTGGGGTTGTCCCAGTCCCCGTCGGCAGCTTCACCGTCCCAGATGCACGTGCCGTTCGTATACACAATGACCGGACCTTCAGGCGGCATATAGCCGGAATCGCCGAGGCCGTACCAGACTTCCAGGATATAGTTACTCACCACATTGAACGACCAGTTTGTGTCGCCGCCGTCCTCCAGCACCAGGCCGTAATCCGTAATCGAGCCGTCCACCGTCATCACCGTCCATTTACCGGTCTGGGGCGCATCGATGAAGTACGGCTCGAGCAGGGAGCCGTCGGCAAAGGTGGCGCTCACAAAACCGTCGGGACCGTCATAATCCACGTCATCAATAAGGATCGGAGTCAGGCCGCCCGCATCAATCCCGATCTTCAGCACGCCGTTGGTCTCCTGCTCCCAGATTCCGTTCAGGGTGCTGTAGCTGCCGACGCCGACTTCATCCACCGCACTGCCGGCGACTTCAAAGGTGCCGTTGGTGCCCACACTGACCCCCATGCGCGACTGAAAGGTGCCGTCGCTGATATAAAGCGTTCCTTGGCCCGCCGGTCCCACCGACATACTGATCGAGCCCGATGCCCGGCCGGCGGTATAGGCGGCGTCCGCTCCGGTAATATTGATCTGCCCGACCGATCCCGCCGACTGCGCAATGCGCATAACAGACGCCTCAACAATACAGGTCCCGCTCAATACATTCAGGGTTCCTTCGGAACCGTCGGCCTCGCCGACGTATGCACCGCCGCCGGACGTCGTGCGCCACGTGTTGCCCGCACCGATGTCTACATTCAGCACGGCGTTTTCCGTCCCGCCCAGATACAGCTGCGAGTTGCGGAACTCGGTGGAACTTTGATTCAGGCCGTTGCTTTGAATATAGGCCCAGCTGTCGGAATCCATCACCACGGTCTGCCCCGATGCCGACCCGGCAATCGTGATCACATCGCTGCTCCCCGGAACCACACCGCCGTCCCAGTTTTCCGGCGTTTCCCACTTTCCGCCAACCTCATTGATGTATTCCGCCGCCTGCACCGCCGCCGGAAGTAATACCGATGCCGCACATATCGCGGCAACTGCCGTTTGAATCTGCCTCATACCTTCTCCTTTATGCTTTGACCTGATATTTCTTTCAGCCCTGACCAACCCTTTTCGGACCGAATATAAGTCTGTCCTTGATAAATTAGTCTTGTGCAAAGAAAAACCAAGCGCGATGCTACTTGCCAAGTAAAGCCCATTAAAAAGCCCTATTCTGGAGATCTGTTTAATGCCCGGAAAGAACCCCGAAGGCGAACCCCCAAACAGCCGTTCCGCACGCCGCGTTACGGTGCGGGACATTGCAAAACGGCTCGGGGTGTCGCACACCACCGTCTCGCTCAGCCTGCGCAATAATCCGCAGATCTCCCCCGCCATGCGCGAAAAAGTGCGGCAGGCCGCCGATGAAATGGGGTATCAGTCCGACCCCATGCTCTCCGCCCTGGCGCAGTACCGGCTGTCCAATCAGGATAAGCCGGTCCAGTCGGCGCTGGCCTGGATCAATCCCCTGAAAAATCCCGAAGTCCTGCGTCGGCAGCGGGAATTCAACCTGTACTGGACCGGGGCATGCGCCGCCGCACGGCAGCTCGGCTTCAGCCTGGAAGAGTTCCGCACCGCAGACACGCCCCTGCAGCGCATGGAATCCATATTTAAAACCCGCAATATCCGCGGCATCCTCATTGCCGGAATGCTCCCCGCCGCACTGCACGACGACACCATCGACTGGTATAATTTCACGTGGCAGGATTTTGCAGTCGTACGCTTCGGCCGCAAAACAACCCATCCCCAGGCGCACTTCATCACCAGCGCCCAGGCCGCCAACACCATCATGGCATTTAACCGAATGACGGAGCGCGGCTATCGGCGCATCGGATTCGTCGGCGAATATACCGAAGCCCGGGTTTTTCTTGCCGGGTTCCTTTTTGCCCAGCAGAACATACCCGCGGCCGACCGCGTGCCGCCGCTGCTGTTTTTCCGCGAAGAGCTGCCTCGCCCGGAAAATAAGACCGCACTCAAGCACTGGATTGCACAGCACCGTCCCGATGCCATCCTGACAGATCGGGATTATATACTCGAGCTGCTCAACCGGATCGGCTGCCGCGTTCCCGATGATGTCGGGCTGGCCACAACCAGCATCCACGACACCCCGATTGTTGCCGGCATCGACCAGAACCCCGAAGAGATCGGGCGGACGGCCGTGCACCTGCTGGCCGCCGAGATCAACCAGAACCATTTAGGCATACCCGGCATCCGCAGCGAGATGCTCATCGAAGGCCGCTGGCAGGACGGCCCCATGCTCCCCGACCGCGGCTGAAACCGGCGAGGCAGGCGGCCGCTACTTCACGGCCTGCCGGTACAGTTCCTCGGTGCGGCCGCGGAGCTGTTTCAGCACCTCGGCATATTCCGGATTTCCGGCCAGGTTGTGCTGCTCCAGCGGATCCTTTTCTACGTCATAGAGTTCTTCAATCACCGGATCGTGCTCATAGTAGATGAAATATTTGAAGCGGTCGGTGCGCACGCCGCGGCTGCGGTAGGATTCGTTGTTCTCGATCACCTGCTGGTTGATCTCCATGACATTCGGCTTTTTCTTTGATTTGAACAGATCAACCAGGAACAGATTTTCAATCAGCACCGCATCCCGCCACTTCGACATATCCTGCGTCTGGTACAGCACGCCGGAAAAATCGCGCCCCTGCATGATTTCCGGCGCCTCTACGCCGGCCAGCGAAAGAATCGTCGGTGCCATATCAACGGAAGAGATCAGCGCGTCTTCGCGGCGGCCCTGCCCGGCCGCACCCGGCCGCCCGTCGTAGACAATCAGCGGCGCCTTTACCGCCTCTTCGTAGAGAATGCATTTATCGAAGAGTCCATGCGAACCCTGGAAACGGCCGTTATCGCTGGTATAGATAATCACGGTATTCTCCAGTTCGCCCATCTGCTCCAGCTTTTCGACCAGCATGCCGACCTGCTGGTCGACGGTATAGCCCTGGGCCGCAAAGCGGCGCACCTGGCGCTGATAGAGCTCGGGCGTGGACGTCCGCTGTTTATGCAGGTAGACCCCGCGGGCGTGGTCTTTCACCACCTGCGGCAGTGCCTCGTTCGCCCCTTCGACCCAGTTGTCCGGAACCGAGAAGTCATAATCTTTAAACAGCTCGTAGTGCGGCATATACATGTGATTGTTGCTGTCGTGCTTTACGGCGTAAAAGCTGACCGACAGGCAGAACGGCTGGTCTTTCGGCTGCGTTTCCAGGAACCGCTGCATAGCCTTGCCGGTCCGGATCGTGCGGGACTCGCCGCTCACCTTATCCTGGTAAATCGCCTGCAGTTCCGCATCATCCTCCGGCCACACTTCCAGCGCCCTGGTCTCCACCGTCTCCGCGCCGGCAAAGAAATCAAATACATCGCCCATATTCCCTTTATAATCAAAAGGCACGCCCGCCCACGGCCGCTGCGCATGCTCGGAAACGGTGAAACCGACTTTGCCGATAAAGCCCGTGCGGTAGCCTGCCCTCTTGAGCTGCGCCGGATAGCCCAATGCAAAATCGGCGCGCGACAGCGTATAATCGTTCGGCGCCACAAAGCCGACGCGGTGGCTGGAATAGTGACGCCCGGTCATCATCGTCACGCGGCTCGGCATGCAGATCGCCACGGTCGTAAAGGCCTGGTCAAAAACCACGCCGCGCTCGGCGAGCGCATCAATATTCGGTGTCTTGAATTCGGGCCGGCCGTAGCAGCCCATATTGTCCCACCGCTGGTCGTCGGTCATCAGGAAGATAATGTTCGGGCGGTCTGCCGATCCAGCCGAACGGGCCAGCGGACACACAGCGGTCAGGGTCAGGGAAATCAATAGGAGTTTGTTCTTCATCAGTTCTGTTATGCCTTCCTGCTTATCCTGCAGCATTCAAATTAATCAGGAAAAGGTAACCCCTGGATAAAAAAAAGTCATGTCCACCATTCTGTAGACATGACATTTCAACGGATCCGGCTTTGCCTCAGTTGCCTTCCTGCATTTCGGCCTGAACCGCGGCCAGCCGCTGCGCAAGCTGCTCCGTTTTTTCCGGGTACTGTTTCGCCACGTTGTTTTGCTCGCCGACGTCTTCCGCCAGGTTGAACAGCTGCGCCCCTTTTTTCGCCTTCACATATTTCCAGCTGCCGACACGAATGGCGTTCCCGCGGTAGACAAACCATTCACGCGCCGGCGCCTTTTCAACATCGCCTCTGATTACGGACTGAATGTCCAGACCGTCCAGCGGGCGGTCCTGCGGCACTTCCGCGCCGGCCAGTGCGGCAAACGTCGGCAGCAGGTCCAGCGTGGAGGCCTGCACATCGCACTCGGTTCCGGCGGGCACAGTGCCGGGCTGCCAGATAATGCACGGCACACGGCAGCCGCCCTCGTAGGCCGAGAACTTTCCGTCGCGCAGCGGCCCCGCGGTTCCGGCCAGCTCTTTTTTGCTGAGCCACGGCCCGTTATCGGAGGTGAAGATGACCAGTGTATTTTTATCCAGGCCATTTTCCTTCAGGGTTTTGAGGATTTCACCCACGGACCAGTCCAGCTCTTCGATCACATCGCCAAACAGGCCGCGCTCGGTCCTGCCGGCAAAGTTTTCCGAAGCAAACAGCGGCGTATGCGGCATGGCGTGCGCCAGATAGAGGAAGAACGGCTGCTCCTTATTCGCCTTGATGAATGCCTGCGCCTTTTCCGTATACCGCTTCGTCAGCGTCGACTGATCCACCGGCCATTCGATCACTTCGGTGCCCAGCATCAGCGGAACGTTATCCCGGTATTTTTTCTTCTTCGCGCCGGCCGCATCGAGGTAGTTCTCCCGGGTCAATCCCCCGTTAAACACAACGTTGTCCGACAGCGGCGTTCGGGGATCCTGCCACATGTCATTGCTGTACGGGATGCCGTAATACAGATCGAAACCCTGCTCCGTCGGATGGTGCTCCCCGCGATGCCCCAAATGCCACTTCCCGACCAAAGCCGTCTGATAGCCTTTCGTTTTGAGCAGTTCCGCAATCGTGATTTCCGACGCCGGCATTCCGTTATTGCTGTAGGGCCAATAGACCTTGCCGTCATGTCCCCAGCGCTGCGCGAAACGGCCCGTCAGCATGCCGGCGCGCGACGGCGTGCAGACCGAGCTCGAGGTCGAGAAATCGGTAAACCGCATCCCCTCCCGAGCCATCTGGTCCAGCGCCGGCGTTTGATAGCCCGCCGCTCCATAGCAACCGAGGTCGCCGTAGCCCATGTCATCGGCAAAAATTACAATAAAATTGGGCTGCGCAGCCCATGATTGAATGACCATCAGACCGGCCAGCGTGATTAATATGGATAACTTCATTCAATTTCTCCTCGTTGCAGATTCCTGTTTATTTTTCGGCCAATTCCCCTTCGGCCAGGATTTCAGCGGTGAAGGCGTATGCGCTTTACTGAAAATATTCTCAAACTGCTCAACCACTTCCGGGTACTGAGCTGCGACATTGTTTTCCTCAGCGACATCCGACTGAATATCAAACAGCAGAATGGGGTCGCCTCCCTTGCGCACATTCAACTGTACGGCTTTCCACCGGGGAGTTAACGCCGCGCATTTCCCGCCTTTTTCATAAAATTCCCAGTACAGGTAATCGTGCTGATCCTGTCCCTCTTGTCCCAGCAGGGTCGGCAGGAAACTCAACCCATCGGTGGTCTCCGGGGCAGGTGTGCCCGCCAGATCGCACAGCGTCGGCATTACATCCCAGAAAGCAGATAAGTGGCTGGTTTTACTTCCGGCTTTAATGTGTCCGGGCCACCAGGCAATCATGGGCACACGCACACCGCCTTCAAACAGGTCGCGCTTTCCGCCGCGCAGGATTCCGTTGGAATCAAACGCCTCGGGCGAATGACCGCCCTCGCTGTGCGGCCCGTTGTCGGACGAAAATATGATGAGGGTATT
>JBFHGU010000015.1:0-64721 GCA_041582935.1 Pontiella sp. | reverse complement strand
TATCGGCCTGGCCACCACCAGCATCAGCGACACCGCCATCGATGCAGGCATCGACCAGAACCCGGAAGACATCGGTCGCGCCGCGGCCCGCATGCTGGCGGCGCTGATTCACGAGCAGGACTTCGGCATTCCGGAAGTCCGCAGCGAAACCCTGATTGAAGGGCGCTGGATCGACGGCTCCACCATGCCCCCTAAAAACAGCAGGTGAACCGGCTATTCCTTCTCGCGATAAAAGACAATGGTCTGCCCCGGCGAAATGCTCACATTCGGCATACCGCAGCGCTGACCGGACACCAGATCCGTTGAGCCGATAAACGCTTCCGGCAGGTCAAACCGGAAACTCTCCTTTTCGGTGCAGTTCATCGCGAAGAAATAGTTCCCATACGACATCAGGTAAAGATCACCTTTGCCGGCATGCAGGTTTTCCCGGCCCACCTCATAGGTTTCATCCGATGCAGGCACCTCGGCAATGGGCTGCTGCAGGCCGGCAGCGGCCAGGTGCAGTCCCCGGTCGCGGTAATATTCTTCCGCACGTCCTTTTCCGAAGCCGACATTCGTGTGGTCGGGAACCGTGTAGAAATGCCCGCTGTGTTTAAAGCGGATCTCAATATTCACGGTGGCATCACGCTCCATCGCAGGGGTGAGGTAGTGCACACGCGCCAGGCTGTTGACCGCAACACGGGCGCGCCAATAGAGCGAGGTATACAGAATATCGTCCCCGTTTTTCAGGGCAATCACTCCGTCCTGCGTGTCCGCAAAAACAAAATCAGGCTGCCCCGGCGACATCGGCAGACGGAAGGATGAAGCCGGCAGCGACTCAATCAGTTCATAGTTCTCCGGCACCGGAAGCAGCCAGGTTTTCGCCGCCGTCTTTTGATCGGCCATGCGCTTCTTGAGCGCCGCAAAAAACTGGTTATCTTCCAGCATCTGCTGTGCGTACCCTATGACGGCAGGATCCCGGGTGGCCGCAGCCGCATCGAGCGAACCGCCCTCCCGGCCGTTCAGCTGGTCATACATCACCCGCCCGGGCGTTTTCCAGTCGCGCCATCCAATCACGCTTTCCAGGTTCATGCTCCGGAATCCTTCGTCGTCGGCCAGCGGATACCGGAACGGTGCGCGTGCCCGGACCATCTTGACCAGCTGTTTCTTCAGGTGGGGGTCGCCTTCGGCTTCGGGCGACAGCTTGGTGAGGTCATACATCATTTTTACAAGATCCTGAATAATCTCGCCGTACCCGCCGACATACCCCAGCTCTTTGGAAAGCCCCTTCTCGGTCAGCAGCAGCTTCGACTCCCCCTGGGACCAATCAGGCTTTCCATTCGGGTCCCAGTTCCCGCTCCAGGGTTTAAGCCCGGCGGATTCATAAAACAGCAGGCGCGCTTTTTTCTCCGGCCAGGCCTTGGATGAACCCAGCAGGCGCGCCGCCAGGTTGCAGTAGTAAATGTTCAGGTCCATGATCATGGACTGGTTGGTATAGGAACGCCGTCGTCCTGCACTGTAATCACGCGAAGCAATCAGCATCTCGGCCCAGGCGCGGCGGCGCAGCGTCCGCGTTCCCTCAACCGGCTCATTCAGATAGGCCCCGAGATCATCCGCCAGCAGGCGCACCGCATCGCCGGCGGGGCCCTTATGAACCCAGCGCATGCCGACAATCGTTTTCGGATCGTCCTTCCAGTTCAGATAATGCCGGTCCATCCCCTCCGTGATCCGCTGCAGGACCTCGGGATTCTTATAGGCCGTATTCCAGGGGGTGTGATAGGCATGGGCCAGATACTGCATCGCCTCCAGCTTATTCACCGGTCCCTCGTCAATGAGCTGCGATGAGGTTTCATTCAGCATCAGCTTCAGCTTCTCGAGCACCTCCGGCCCCGGACCGCTGCGGACCGGAAAATCCGGCGGCGCAGTTCCCTGCCGGTCATCTTCAGCAGGCACAAAGCACGGTTCCGTATGGACATAGCCCCGATAAATCCCCCGCGAAGGCTCCGTCATCATCCGCTGAAACTGCTCCACGGTTTTCCGGTAGGCGTTAAAACCGCCCTGCGCTTCGATCGCCAGCTCAACCTCCTGCTTCCCCTGCGTCATATTCATCGGCAGCGGAATGGTTTTATAGAAAAAGCGGCCCGGATAGCGCGGCATTTTACTCTGCATAATATCCAGCGTTTCCACCTCGCCCAGCTGGCGCTGCCCGACCTGTTTGCCGTCAATAAACAGGAAGATACGGCTCTCCACCTCATTGGTGCTCGCCTGGTCGCCGCCCCAGAACTTGGCGGTAAAATAGTTGGGACGCTCCGGATCAACCCGTGCGGTAAACGTCATACGCCCGCCCCGCCAGCCGGTCTCCTCCGGCGGCAGCAGCTGCCGGGCCGGCTCCCCCAGCCCGCCCTCAACCACCCTGCTAAGGTCCGCCTTAAACCCATGCAGCTCTTCCGAAGCCGGATCGCCGAACTGAATGCCATCAACCATTCCGGCATCGGCAAACACCGGCAGAACCAGCAGCATCAGTCCCCGCAAGGACAGCCTTACACCCGAAAACAAATTCATCTTCATATCATCTACACCCACACTGATTCCTGCGCCGCATCATCTCCAGAAGGAAAACACTCCAAAAGAACAGTTAATTATACCTGAAACCCGCCTAGCCAGACCGCATCCCGTTTACGTGTAAACCGCGGCTGCAGGCAAAGAACAGACGGCTCGGTTAAACCGAGCCGTCTGAGATCTTTATTCACTCTTCCGCGGCCGGATCAGCGGCTGCCGTAGAGCGTGATGTCGTCAAAGCGGTTGCCGTTGGCCGCTGCCGTTGCCCCGTAGAGGTAGAAGGTCCACGTGACATTGCTGGAACTCGAGAAATCCTCAAAATCAATCAGCTTGAGCTGCACGGAAACATCATTTTCCGGCATGACATAATTCTGCAGCACAAACGTCTCGGTGGATCCGATCGTGTAGCTGACATCCACCTGCGCATCATAGCCGTACTGATTGGAATAGAAGCTGAGTGAATCATACGTCACCTCGCTGCCGTCGGGTTCCAGTGTAAAGGCAAACCAGTCCCCGGCCGAAGCCGCGGTGCCCTGATCCGCCGTCGTCGTATCGGCCAGGTTGAATCCGGGCGAACCAGAGGAACCCGCATCGAAATCATCGCGGGTCAGCACAAACAGGTCTTTCCCCCCGCCGGTCAGCGAACCGCCCTGCTCCAGCCGCGTTGCGGTGGTGGTGCTGTTGGTGTCCACCGAGTCAAATGCATCGGTATTGAAGTTGCCGTTATTCCCGGTCTGGGCATCGTACTGCGCCAGCACGTAAACCACCGGATCCGGCTCAACCGGCGTATAAGGCTCGGTGTCGGCCGGTTCATAGGCCGCCGTGTTCACGGAAATGCGGATGTAGAGGTGTTCCGGCATGTCCGCCAGCGGTTCGAGCAGCACCTTTTCATAGTCATCGCCCAGCTCGCTCGCTTCGACCGACGGACTGTTATAGTAGGTGTCCGCCGGAACCCAATTGACAAAGTCATCGGAAACTTCCACCTCATAACCGAGGCCGGCGCCGAGATAGCGGTGATACGAAAACGCGACGTCGCCGGCATCGTCGAGCAGCACCGCCTGCACCGGTTTTGGGTCAGCCGATTCCGGATCGCTGCCGAGCGCCTGCTCAATCAGGTTGTTCACGCCGTCGCCGTCAAAATCGCCGCCGCCGCTTTCATCGAGGTTTCCAAACACATCGAGTTCATAGGCATCCGCCAGCCCGTCGCCGTCGCTGTCGCCGGTGACCCGGGCATAGGTCGTGACGATGAGCTGGAGGTTTTCATTCACGTTGGTCGTCGATGCATCGTCCTCGTCCGAAAACGCCGCGCCGGTCAGGCCCCGGCTCGCAAAGGCGATCCGGATGCCGTTGTTCGCCAGTGCGCCGCTCTCCCAGCCGCTGACCATCGAAGAGATGGCGCCGGACGGATCAAACCCGCTGTCGTCGTCATCATCCGCCGGCAGTCCAGCAGTACCGCTGAAGAATCCGGAGGCATCGGCCGCCGTTCCGAAATCGGAGTTATTGCCGAAAATGAACGCGTCGGTCACAGCCGTCACATCAAAGATCGGATAGTTCGTGCCGCTGGTGTTGTCCCACGCCTCGGTCACGCGCGCCAGCTGAAGATCGCCCGAATAAATGTCGTTCAGGCGGTCTTTCTGATGGATCCGCAGGCTCGCGGTCAGAATGTCGGCCAGCACGGATTCAATATCGAACTTCAGGAAGAGCTGCGTGCGCGTCTGCTGGCTCGAAGCACTGGCGCTGCGTTCCCGCACATAGAGTGATCCGGCATTGGACCAGCCGCCCGCCGCCCCGCCGAGCGCCGCCGGCGCATTGTTCGTTCCGGTGGAACCAACCGGCTGAACCACGGAGGGGCTCAGCTCCAGCTTTTCAACATCCGTGGTGCTGCGCGCCGGAATGGAATCGGCGCTGCGCGGATTCGAGAAATAGTTGAGCTCTTCCGCATCCAGATAGCCGTCGCCGTCGGTATCGGTCAGTGCCGGGTCGGTATCCCACACCAGGATCTCATCGCCGTCCGAAAGCGAATCGTCATCGCTGTCAGCATCCACCGGCGATGTTCCGTAGCGGAGCACTTCGTTAAAATCGCTGAGCGCATCGTCGTCGGAATCCGTATCGTTGGGGTCGGTGGTGTAACCGAACTCTTCGAGATTGCTCAGCCCGTCACCATCGAAGTCGAGCGCGGCATCCGACGGATCCAGATAGTCAAATCCGGCGTTCGCTTTTTCATAATAGTTCGGGATACCGTCCTCATCCGTATCAAACATCGGCACATTGCTGTCGCCGTCGGTGCCGTAGCTCTCGTCGCCGCGGATTTCGTTCAGCAGCGCATAGAGCTCCGTCTCCTTGTCGAGATGCTCCTGCTCGGCATTCAGCAGCAGGTTGGTGCGCTCGCCGGGATCGCTGTAGAGATTGAACAGCTGTTTCGGTTCTCCGAAGACCGTGCCGTCGACATCTTCAAGCAGCACATTGTCGGCATCGTAGGTATCTTCGTAGCCGCCGCTGCCGGTGCCGTCGAGCAGCTTCCACTCGCCGTTCTGGTCGATCACCGCCAGCTGGCCGTTCATGGAGTGCTGCACCACGCCTTCGCGGCGCGCCTCCGGCATCTCCCCGCCCTGCAGGATCGGCAGGATGCTCTCGGCATCCGGCACCTCTTCCGGCGAAAAGTCATAGCCTAGGTATTCCGCCATGCCCGCAAAGAAGTCCCCCTGCCAGCAGAAGTGATCCGTTGTGCCGACCGGCGTGACGCCCGGCCAGCGCACGAGGAACGGTACGCGCGTGCCGCCCTCCCAGTTATCGCGCTTTACACCGCGGAAATCGCCGTTGCCGTCGTAGCCGGCGGACAGGCTCGCCGCCTGCGCAAATTTTTCCGGGCCGTTGTCGCTCGAAATAAAGACGACCGTATTATCCGCCAGTCCGTTGTTCGCGAGCGCATCGAGAATCTCGCCGGTATAATAATCGGTCTGGGCCAGGTAGTCGCCGTAGTGATAGGCCGTTGAACCGACAAACTGATCCTGCAGCTCCCACGGACTGTGCGGCGCGGGGAACGGAATATAGATGAAGAACGGCTGGCCGTCTGCGGCGCGCTCCTGCAGCAGTTCCGCCACTTTGGCCGCCTGCACCTGCAGATAGTCCTCCATAATGAAATAGGGATCATACACGCCGCCGCGCACATTGCCGGAGGTGTTGGTGGTGCTGTTCGGCTGGCCCTCTTCCAGCAGGGCGTTTTCCGCCGGAACCGCCTGGCTGAAATCCACCACGCCGTTGGTCACAAAACCGCCTTTGTAAAGCAGGTGGTCATTTTCAATCCACGCATAGGGCGGCATATCGAGCGAGGCCGTCGTGCCGAAATAATAATCAAACCCGCTGTGATACGGCGTATTGGAAATCGCGTGCGAAAAGTCGATCAGGTCGCCGGAGATGGTTGAATCGTCGTCATCCAGCACACTGCTGCTGTTGTTCAGGTCGCTGATCGGGTCGCCGTTGGGATCGTAAAACTGCATACCGATGTGCCACTTGCCGACCATTGCGGTGGTATAGCCGAGCGACTGGAACATTTTGGCAAAGGTAAAGCGGTCCTCTTCGAGCAGCGACAGCGAATAACCGCCGTTCACGCCGCCTTTCAGGTCCGTCCGCCAGCAGTAGCGCCCGGTCATCACCGCATAGCGCGAGGGCGTACAGACGGCATCGGCCGAATGACCCGCCGTAAACCGCAGCGCGCCGTCCGTGAACGAATCGAGGTTCGGCGTCAGCGAAGGATCCGCATCGCCGTAAGCCCCCAGGTCGCTGTAGCCCATGTCATCATAAAAGATCATGATCACGTTCGGGGTGTTCGTATCGGTGTTTCCGGCCAAAGCCGAAGCCGCCGCCAGCAGGAAAGCGCAGCCCGCGCCGTAAAGTTGCCTCGTCATCAATCTTTCCTCCCTAATATGTAGTATAGCTTGTCCAGGCGATACGCTGTACCGCCGGCATCAGCGGCTGCCGTAGAGCGTGATGTCGTCAAAACGGCTGCCGTTGGCTGTTGCCGTTGCTCCGTAGAGGTAGAAGGTCCACGTGACATTGCTGGAACTCGAGAAGTCCTCAAAATCAATCTGCTGGAGCTGCACGGATACATCGCTTTCCGGCATGACATAATCCTGCAGCACAAACGTCTCGGCGGATCCGATCGTGTAGCTGACATCCATGGCGGCGCTCGTTCCGTATTGGTCGGAATAGAAGCTGAGCGAATCATACGTCACTTCACTGCCGTCCGGTTCCAGCGTAAAGGCAAACCAGTCCCCGGCCGATGCCGCGGCGCCCTGATCCGCCGTCGCCGTATCGGCCAGGTTAAATCCGGGCGAACCGGATGCACTCGCATCGAACACATCGCGGGTTAACACATATTTGCTCTGGCCGCCGCCGGTCAGCGAACCGCCCTGAAACAGGCGCGATGCGGTGGTGAGACTGTCGGTGTCCACCGAATCAAAGGCGCTCGTGCTGAAATCTCCGTTTACACCGGTCTGGGCATCGTAGAGGGCCAACATCCCATTAAACGTCGTGTTGGTGGACTCCTCTTCCGTTGCGGCTTCGTTCATCGCATAAACCGAAAGCTTGTAAAACAGGTACTCCGGCATGTCCGCTACCGGCTCCAAAACGACTTTGTCATACGCCTCGCCCAAGTCACTGACGCCCGCAGTTTCTGTATAATATGCGGTATAGGCATTCCAGTTTGTCAGGTCTTCGGAAACCTGCACATTAACTCCCAGGCCGGCCTGATTATAGCGGTGATAGGCAAAGGCAACATCCGCCGCATTGGTCAGGATCATGGAATATGCGGGAACGGAGCTGCTTCCGGCGGGATCGCTGCCGAGCGCCTGCTCGATCAGGTTGTTCACGCCGTCGCCGTCGAAATCGTTGGTGCCGCTCTGGCTCAAATCCCCGAACCTTTCGAGCTCGTAGGAATCCTGAAGCTGGTCGTAGTCACTATCCTGAGCCACAGCGTTCGCTATGGTAATGATCAGCTGCGGGGCTTCGTTGGTGCCGACCGTCGTGGAATCATCCTCGGTCGAAAAGGCCGCGCCGGCATTTGCGAGCTGGTCGAAGGAAATCCGGAAGCCGTAGTTGGACACCGTTCCATCGCACCACGCCTGCACGATATCGGTGACATCGAAGCCGGCGTCGGTTCCCGGCACTCCGGGCGTACCGCTGTAGAAGCCGGAGGATTCAACTTCCGTTCCAAAATCGCTGTTGTTCCCGAACACAAATGAATCTGTCACACCGGTGCCGTCAAAGGTCGGATAGCTGCCGGCCTCGGCTTCCCAGCTGTCCGTGACCCGCGCCAGCTGCAGGTCGCCGCTGTAGAGGGTGTTGAGCCGATTAAACTGATGCAGGCGCAGCTGCGCGCTTTCAATCTCTACAGGGACACCGCTCAGGTCGAAGCGCATGAAGCAGCGGGTTCTCCTGGCTTCCTCGGATACGGACCGCGAACGCACGAACAGGGTGCCGGCGGCGTCCCAGCTGTTCCGGCCCGAATCGTCATCGGGATCATCCACGGTTCCGTAGTATGAAACCGGCTGAATCACATCCGGGTCCAGCTCGACCGTTCCGTCTACACCATAGGCCGTAGAGTCGGGATTGAGCGGGCTGGAAAATCCAGCGAGCTCATCATCATCATCCACGCCGTCACCGTCCGTGTCAGCCAGGGTCGGATCCGTACCCCAGATCAGCACTTCGTCGCCGTCAGCAAGGGAGTCGGAATCCGTGTGATTGGTGGTTGCAAGCGAGCCGATACTAAGGATTTCAAGTGCATCCCCCAGCTGATCGTCATCGGTATCCACATCATTAGGGTCGGTGGCATAGCCAAACTCATTCGAGTTCAGGAGTCCGTCACCGTCAAAATCAAGCGCGGCATCGGAGGGATCATCAGGATCAAATCCATCGTTCACCTCTTCATAATAATTCGGAAGGCCGTCCTCGTCGGCATCGGTGGTCGACGGATAACTGTCGCCGTCGGTTCCATAGCTGTCGTCGCCGCGGATGGAGTTCAACAGATAATAGAGTTCCTGCTCTTTAGCAATGATATCAGGATCGGTGGACGGCAGCAGATTGTTGTCCTCGCCGAGGTCGTCGGACAGGTTGAACAGCTGGCGTGGTGTGCCGAAGATTTCGCCGGAAGCCTCTGCACTGGTCAGCGCATTGTTCTGCGAGTCGTAGGAATTGGAGCCGTTACCGCCCGTACCGTCGAGCAGCTTCCAGACCCCGTCTTTGTCCACAATGGCGCATTGGCCGTTGTAAGCATGCTGAATGGTTCCCGCTCGCCGAGTCGAAGGCATTGATTCGCCTTTTATAATCGGAAGAAAACTTTCGGCATCCGGCGCCTGTTCGGATGTGAGGTCATAGTTCAGGTATTCGGCCATGGTGGTCAGGAAATCGCCCTGCCAGCAGAAGTAGTCTGTAGTCGAACCGGCCGCAATCATTTCCGGCCAGCGAATGACAAACGGGACGCGGGTGCCGCCTTCCCAGTTGTCGAGCTTGTTGCCGCGGAGGTCGCCGTTGGGGTCATGATCATTGCTCAGGCTGGACGGCATGGCATTTTTAGAGGGGCCGTTGTCGCTGGTGATCAGCACCACGGTGTTACTCACCAACCCGTTGTCCGCGATCGCATCGAGAATCTGACCGGTATAATAGTCGGTCTGAGTCAGGTAGTCTCCATATTGAAACGACGTGGCGCCGTCGAACGCGTCCTGGACGGCCCAGGGCAGGTGCGGCGCCGGAACCGGCACATAGATAAAGAAGGGCTTATCGTCCGCCGCGCGCTCCTCAAGAATCTCCGCCACCTTGGCGGCCTGTACCTGCAGGTAGTCCGAACAGACAAAATTCGGATCATAGACGCCGTCGCGAACATTGCTGACGGCGCCGATCGGTTCGCCTTCCTCGAAATCGCTGTTGACGGCAGCCCTTGCCTGGCTGAAATCAACCGTTCCATTGGTTACGATTCCGCCTTTAAAAAGGACCGTCTGGTTTTCAATCCAGGTATAGGGAGGCATGTCGAGCGATGCCGAGGTTCCGAAGAAATAATCAAACCCGTTCGGCGTACGGGTCAGCGGCAGCGAAAAATCGATTTCATCATCGGCAGTCGACGCGGTGTTGGTTCCGAGCACATCGGCATCATTCCCCAGATCGACCGGAGAACCGTCCGGCGCATAAAACTGCATGCCGACATGCCACTTGCCGACCATGGCGGTTTCGTAGCCGAGCTCCTGGAACATTTCGCCGATGGTAAAGCGGTCTTCATCCATCAGCGGTTCGGAATAGCCGCCGATGACATGGGTTTTCAGGCTGGTGCGCCAGGCATAACGCCCCGTCATGATGGCATAGCGCGACGGCGTGCAGACGGAATCCGCCGAATGGCCGGCCGTAAACCGCATCCCCTGCTCAACGAACGAATCCAGGTTGGGTGTATAAGACGTCTGATTGGTGTTATACGCCCCCAGGTCGCTGTACCCCATGTCATCATAATAGATCACGATCACATTCGGGGTGTTCGTATCGGTGTTTCCGGCCAAAGCCGAAGCCGCCGCCAGCAGGAAAGCGCATCCCGCGCCGTAAAGTTTCCTCTTCATCTATTTTTTTCTCCCAACTGTAAAACCAGTTTGTTCCAGCGGTTCCCGAGGCCGCACGCCGTAAAGGCGGGCGCCGGGAGCCCACGCCCCCTCCCGGCCCCCGAATTGACCACGGCAGTCTGTCAACCAACACAACCGGTGCGGAATGTGCAGATCCGCGCACCGGCAGAAAACAGAAGCGCTAGTTCATCAGTTTCAAACGTAGGAACCGTGTCACAAAATCGGATATTGCTTCATCATCCTCAACCGTCACCGACCCGGCGGTATTTGAACTTCCGGCACTCGACCAGATCAGGTTCCAGCTTCCTGCCGTAAGGTTCGTGTTCGCCTCCACCTGGTAAGTCAGCAGCGGGTCGGTAATGCGGTTGAAAGTCAAAGTGAGCTTAAGGCCGCCGTCCGTAAATCCCAGGACCGCGGCGGAATTGGTGTTGAAAACATTCGGGTCCGAACCCGTACCGTATTCGACCAGGTTGTTCCGGCCGTCCTGGTCCGGATCCGCCAGGTCCGCGGCATCGGCCGCATTGGAATAGGTGCCGAAATTATCGAAGCGCCACTCCTCCTGCGCCGTGCGGGAAGCCGCGGTGAACGCCAGGATCAGGGCGCCTCCGGATTCCGACACGGAAAAGCTTCCGCCGTCCAGCGCGTTGTTCGTCTCAAAAGCGGACGTGTCCACCGTCACGCTGTTCGTTGAAAAGCCTGCGATGCTTCCGGCCTCGACGATCGTCCAGGAGGCATCCGACGAAGCGTCGAAACTGAAGTTTGACGAGGTGAGGTATACGGAGTGCGAGCCGCCGAAGGCCAGGGCGCCGCCGACCGTCAGGGGATCGTGCGCGCTGCCGCTGAGCTCCGCCGCTAGGCCGGCGCCGTCGGCAATCACAACGTCGCCGCTGATCGAGCCGGAACCGCCCAGCCGGCCTTCATTCACAAAGGTTCCCGCGGTATGCGTGCAGGTTCCATTCAGCTCAAGCGTGGTGCCCGCCCCGTTCTTATTCAGGGCAATCACGCCTGAAATGGTTCCGTCAAACACACTGTCGTTTGTCGTGCTGATGATGTTGACGGTCTGCGTCGCGGCCGTCGAGGTCGACATAATCAGGCCCGATCCCGTCAGGGCGCCGATGTTCACGGCGAGCGGATTCGAATCCGTTTCCCCGCGGGCGTTGAGGTCGAGTGTACCGTTGAGCACAGTGGTGTTACCTGCGCCCTGATTGAGCGCGAGGCTCGCATTCTGCGCAAACTCCGCTCCCGCCGCGACCACCAGATCGTTGCGGGCATTGTTTGCGCGGGCCTTCACCAAACCTTCGGAAACATAGAATGTGCCGTCGAACGAACTGCTCTTTTCCATGGACAGCTGGCCGGGACCGGTTTTGGTCAGATCGCCTGTGCCGTACATCGTGCCGACCAGCAGCTGATTACCGGAAACTCCGACGCCGATGGAGGCATTGCCGTTGAGCGTGATCGATCCGCTGCTGGAGCTGATACGGGTCTTATTGTCTGCCTGGCCGTCGGAATAGATGGCTCCCTGCCCATTGGAACCGGTGCCGCTGATCACGATGGCTTCGCCCTGCAGCGCAAAACCGGGCTCCACTTCAATGGTGCCGTTGCTGACCGTGGTGCCGCCGTCGCCGGAGGGCGCTCCGCCGAGCGCCGCGGCATCGTCTGCCAGGAGCGTTCCGCTGAATACCGAATACGGCAGGGTCGGCAGGATCAGCTCGCCGCTGCTGTACTGTGCCCAGGAGACATTGGTGGAGTTGGGCGGATAGGTCCAGGTGTCCTGAATGGTGATGGCGCCGGGCACCAGCGTTTCGCCGGTATATTCATTGCCGGATCCCTTGTTGATGACCCCGCCGGTGGAAACACATTCGACATTTTCCGTGGCGTTGGAGCCGAACACCAGAATCTGGTCCGTCAGGTTGGTGATATAGTTTCCGGTTGTGGCTTCGGAGAAGCTGTCGCTGCCGGATTCATCGATGTTATACGACGGGCGGTGGCGCCACTCGCGCCATTTCTGCGAGGTGCAGACGTAGGCGGCATTGGAATAGACGCCGGCCGCGGCGGAACTGGTCAGCGTAATCTGGTTCCCCTCCCCGCTGATCAGGGCAATCGGCCAGACGCCGTGCCCCGGTTCATCGCCGGTCAGTTCCACCTCATAAACTGCCGGATAATCCACGCCGTACTGAAAATAGATCAGCGGGCCGTTACGCGCATTGCCTTTGCAGTTTTCATAGAGGGTCGTGCCGTACCGGCTGGAACCAAAACCCATTTCGCAATCGTTCGCTTCCGTATCATAAACCTTCAGATAGCCGCTGTGCGCGCCCATCGCAACGGCATTGCGCATGCGTTCGATGACGCAGTTGGTGATCGTGATGTTTTCGACGTAGCGCGTGACGCCCTCATCGTCGGTGTAGCCGTATGTACGAAAGCCGCCTTCGTGCTTGGAAATCCGGATATCCTCAGGAATCGGCATGTAATAGGTGGCAAAGCCCCATTCCTGGTAGACCGGATGCGCAATGATATCATCGCTGTCGGCCATTTCATCGCCCAGCACCTGGCAGTTTTTAAAGAGCAGGTCGTGGGGCGCCTGCTGGAAAAAGATGCCGTGGCCGAAGCTGCGCATGTTCAGGATCACGTTATCAAAAACGATATTATCGGCCCCGCCCGTAAACAGAATGCCGCTCTGCTTTTTATGCGAAATGTAGGCCGCATCGGTATTGCCGTCGCTGTCCGTCGGCCGCGACCCTTTGCCGAACGCATCGCCGAAACCGTACGGATAGGAGCCGCCGGTGGTAAATTCGCAGTTCTGGACGGTGATGTTCGACCCCGTCACCACAACCACCTGACTGCGCTTATCAGCCGTGTACTCCTTGGCATAGCCGTACGAGTCGGTGCCGTTGTAGGAGAGTTTTTCCATGGAGAGCGTCAAGCCGTCAATCACCAGGTTGGTGCCGCCGATATATACAATCCGCACATCGGTCGACGAACCGTAGCCGGCAAGCTCCTGGGTATCGACTTTGATATGCACATCGGTGAGATCAAACGTATTGTCCGAGCCGCTGAACTCAAGGAAGAGAGGATCCCCGTCTTCGCCTTCCATCCAGTAGGTGCCCGGCGTCATGGTGACCGCCACGTGGTTTGAGGCGGCATACTGCCGCAGCGCCGCAATGCTGCCGACCGTGACCGCCGCGGTCGTATTGGAAGCCTCAACCGCCGTCACCGTCAGAAGGCCGTTCGACCCCGAGTTATCAATATCAAAGGACCAGTTATCCGTATCAACGCCGGCGGCAAACGCCAGGCCGTTATTGGTGATATCCCCGTTTTCCAGCTCCATCACGGTCCAGGTGCCGGTCGAGGATGCGCCGTTGTAAAAATCAACATCGAGCAGCGCGCCCGCTTCAAACGTAACGCCCTGCCCGCCGTCGCCGTCGACCTCATCAATCAAAATCTTCGTAACGCCGCCGGCGTCAATGCCGATCTCCAGCGTTGAACCGCTGTTCTGGGTCCAGGTGCCGTCCCCGGTGCCCTGCGAACCGACACCGATTTCAGCCGCGCCCGAACCCAGGACCCGAAAGGTGCCCGTGCCCGATCCGTCCGCGGTTCCCAGGGAAATGCCGGTCCGGCTCAGGAAGGTGCCGCCGCTGATTTCGAGCGTGCCGTCGCCGGCGCTGCCGCCGTTTTTATCCGCACCGAGATAAACGGAATTTCCGTTCTGGCCGCGCGATGCAGTCAGAGTTCCGCCGCTGAGCGCATAGGAGCCCGGGCCGCCCCGGCCGATTTCAAAATAGTTAATTTCAGCCGTACCGCCGGTCTGGCTGATCGACCCCGTTCCCGAAGAAGATCCGAGAAAAGTGCCCCAGCTCGAACTGGCTGTGGCCGTTAATTCCGCCCCGCTTTGGATATTCAGAACACCGCTGCCGCTGGTGCCGATGCGCAGCGCCAGGATATTGTTCGGCACCGCAGTGCTCAGGACCGCCGTGGTGTTCAGCACGGCATAGTCGCCGGACGTTGGATAATAGTTACTGCTCCAGTTTGAACCATCCGCCCAGTCCCCGCCGGATACGCCGGTAAAATCCAGCTGCGCGGCGTGCACCGCAAAAACACTGAACACGCCTGCTGCACACAGGATATACCGCTTGCTAAAGGCAGATCGTTTCAACATGGATGGTCCTTCGAATTATTCAATTCGTTTTTTATGAAAGAAAAGGCGCATACTGCGCCTTCTCCTCCCGTTCAGGCGATGCCGCCCGGACCTTGCTTCCGGGCGGCACGCGAACCGTTATTTACTCAAGTCCGACTTCATAGAACACCGTATCCGCACCACTGATGGTACCGGTATACGAGGTTTCGTTCGGCTGGCCCTCAATACCGACTGCCACCGTGCCGGGCGACTGTACCGTGAGGCTGGTATTGCTCTGGATCATGTAGGTTTTATCCTCCACCGAACTCCAGGTGATGACAAAGCTGCCGTCGCCGATGCTTTCGGCCGAAGTTACCTGGAACACGGAGGCCGCATTGGTCGGATTCGTACCGGTCAGGTATTCCTCCCAGTTTGCATGCCCGTCCCCATCGGTATCCGTCTCGTCATCACTGATGGAAAGACCGTATTCCATCAGCCAGGAATAGGGCGTGCCTTTGGCCGTTTCACCGTAGGCGGTCACGCGCAGCGTGTCGTTGGTGCCGTCGCTGTTGTCATCCACAAACGCAAAGCTCCAGATGTTGGTATCCACGCTTGAGGCAAACGTCAGGTTGCTTTCAACCAGTTCGCCGTCCCAGGTCATGACATCGAAGCTGTTGTAGTTCGTGGCGCCGGACATCCAGTCGACATCCAGAACTGCGCCTTCGTAGAAGTACACATTGCCGTCGTTGCCGCCGGCCTCTTCATCGACTTCAACAATGCTGATCGGTGTAATGCCGCCCGCATCCACGCGGACTTTCAGAACACTGCCTGCATACTGCAGCCATTCACCGTCCAGGGTGTTCTGGCTTCCGATACCGATGGACGTTGCCGCCGAGCCTTCGACACCAAAGATGCCGTAAGCATTTGCGCCGTCACCCAGTTTCACGCCGGTACGGGTAAAGATGCGGCCGCCGGTCACAGTCACGGTTCCGGTGCTGATGCCGCTGTGGCCGACCCACAGACTGTAATCCCCGTAAGCACGGGAAATCGTCAAGGTGCCGCCGTTCAGGTTAATCCTGCCGTCTGCCCCGCTTACGCCGACACGGGTCGCGTTCAGGGTCAGCGTGCCGTCGTTCATGTTCAGGGTTCCGTCGCCGCCGGAATTCACTCCGAACTCCTGCCGGCTGCTGGATGTTGCGGTGAACGTAAGTTCGCCGCTGTTCATATTGAAGGTGCCCTGGGCACCGTCGCCGACATCCAGGTCCTGATGGCCGGAATTCACAGCGGTGCCGTCGTAATCGACCACATAATCCGTTCCCGGTTCCACTCCGGTTACCGTGCTGTGGGCAATCTTCCAATAATCGCCGTCATACGGTCCCCAGGTCGCCTGAATGAGCGCGGTGGTATCGAGCACCCAGTTGGTCGGGTTGTCAGAAGCGGTATCGTTCCCGGCGCCGGTCCAATAGAGGGTCCGTCCCGCATCCGGAATCGACACGATATCATTGCCCTGCGGCCAGCCCAGGCCGTAACCGACATAGAGCGTGTTGTTAGAGGTGATGAAGCCCCAGTCGTTGGTATCTATTCCCTCGGCAAGAACCATGCCCAGGTTATTAATCGTACCATTGGTGCAGACGATTACCGGCCACGAATTGGTTTCCATCGCACCATCGACAAAGGATACGTCCAGAACAGCGCCCCAATCGAGTTTAACGGTCGGGGTTCCTGATACCCCGGAATCGTCGTTGACGACAATCGGGGTTAAGCCATCTGTGGAGATACCGATGCGCAGTACGCCATTGGAACTCTGGTACCAGCTGCCGTCGGCGCTTCCGCCGTGACCGCCGATACTGATCGTCGAGGCCGCGCCGTACACATCAAATGTGCCGTTAGGCCCCACTTCAACAGCAACGCGGGTCTGCAGGGTTCCGTTGGTGACATTCACCGCACCATCCCCGCTGTCGTTGCCGATCGAAAGCGAGGTACTTGAGTTTCCGAACGAACTGGTGCCGCCGCGCGTAATCTGCAGGGAACCGCCGTTCAGGTTTACAATACCATTCCCTCCGATACCGACACGCAGGATGTGGCTGCTTTGGTACAGGCCGCCGGACACATTCAGGTAGCTGTACACGCCTTCAGACTCGCCGCTCCCGACGATGTCGCGCACGCTGTTGCCCGAGGTTGTACCATTCAGCCAGCCTCCGGTAACATTCAGGACGGATCCGCCGGTGGTAATACTCCGGCTCACCTGGTTCGTCATGCCGTCGGCGAAAGAGACCGTATCGCCGTTGTCGATATAGGCCAGGTCAGAACTGGTCGGCAGCACCCCGCCGGTCCAGTTCGCCGCATTGGTCCAGATGCCGTCGCCGGCCCCCCCCGACCAATAGATACTTGCAGCCTGTGCCGTTCCGGCACCGAGGGCCGCCGCGCAGACTGCTGCGCGGATAATTCTTTGTCTTATGTTCATTCCTCATCTCCTGTATTCTTCGGTCCGCTGCCGGACGCGGGATTCATTTCGGGACATCAGACCTGAGGTGCGCTCCTACACACTCCAGCAAATCCTGCTCCCATCCATAAATCACTGTACACCTGATTGATCGATAAGCCAGACAACATTCGGTTTACCAATAAAGCCGATTGTTTTATTGGGAAAACGGAATGTTAGCTCACCGCGGGCGCCAGCCCTTAAACGCTCATGCGGGCGGGCGCGGATGCACCGCCGGCCGGGCCGAAGGATAAAACCCCATCCGATGTGCCGATGGGGCCCGGCCCCGCAGCCCGCAGCGGAAAACGCCGCGGGACAACGGGGTTTCAGAAGCAGGGCCTACTCAACGCCGACTTCGTAGAAGACCGTGCCGGCACCGCTGATGGTGCCGGTATACGAGGTCTCATCCGGCTGGCCCTCAATACCCGTTACCAGGGTGCCGGGAGCGTCTACCGTGAGGCTGGTATTGGTCTGGATCATGTAGGTTTTATCCTCCACGGAATTCCAGGTGATAACGAAGTTTCCATCGCCGAGGTTTTCGGCTGCCGTGACCGCCAGCACAGAGGCCGCATTGGTCGGATTGGTGCCGGTCAGATACTCTTCCCAGTTCGCATGTCCATCCCCGTCGGTATCCGCTTCATCATCGGCTGCCGCCAGGCCGTATTCGGCCAGCCAGCCGAGCGAAGTGCCCTTTTCGGTTTCGCCATAGGCCGTAACACGCAGGGTGTCGTTGGTCGTATCGCCGTCGGTATCGACAAACGCAAAGCTCCAGATGTCGGTATCGACGCTCGGATCCAGTGCCAGGCCTTCATCCCGCAGCTCACCGCCCCAGGTCATGACATCAAAGGTGCCGTAGTTCTGCACGCCGTCTTCCCAGCCCGCATAGAGCAGTGCCCCGGCGGCAAAGTAAGCATCGCCGCCGTTCGAGCTCGAATTATCGCTGTCCGTAACCTGAATGGGTGTAAGGCCGCCTTCGTCCACAAACACCTTCAGCGTGCCGGCATACTGCGCCCAGGCGCCGTCGACCGTGTTGTCGTCCTTGCCTATTTTAATAAGCGAAGCGTCCGAGCCATATACAGAGAATGTGTTGCTGGAACTGTTAAAACCCATCACCAAGGCGCCGCGGGTAATCACTTCACCGCCGTAGACATTAAAGTCGGCCTGGCTGCCCGTATGGTTACCGACAACAATACTGCTTCCATAGCCGTCAACGGTCGTTGATGCACGCCCGATATTCAGCGTACCGTCGTTCACATTAACCGTTCCGTCAGCTCCGGAGGTAGCGACCACCAGCGTGTTATACGAAAGCGTACCGCCGTTTAAATTCACGGTTCCTTTGCCCTTCTCATTATAGCCGCCGACATACTGCTTTGAGGACGAGCCGGTCTGGAATGTGAGGGTGCCGCTGTTGTGGTTATAGGTCCCTTCACGGGCCCAGCCCACATTCAGGCTGGTCTGCGCCTCAAAATCGGCATTGCCGTCATAATTCGCCACGAGATTGGTGCCCTCATCCTGGCAGTAATAGTGCCCTATATAGAGCGTGTCTTCCGAATAGACCCCCCAAGAGGCCGGGGTACCCAGGGAATCGGTCTGCCAGTTATCGGGATTCGAGGTATCCAGATCTCCACCCAGGCCGTTCCAGTAGAGCGTTCTGCCCGGCGACGGCGGCAGGACAATGTTGGTGGGATTGCCCTGCGACCATCCCAGGTTATACCCCACCATCAGGTTGTTGTTGCTCACCGCAAAGCCCCACTTGTCGTAATCAGCCATATCATCCGGGAACTTCAGGCCGGCATTGACCATCATGCCTTTGCACTCCATGACCGTCCAGCTGCCGGAGGCAAAAGACGCCCCGTCGATGAAGGAAATATCCAGGATCGAACCCGCAGCAAAAAGCGCCGTGGCGTTCGAGGAATTGTTCGAATCATCAATCACAATCGGCGTGATGCCATTGGTTGAAATACCCACCCGCAAAGTCGAGTTGGAATACTGCGTCCAGGTTCCCGCATAGTTGGTGCTGTACGATCCGATGCCGATCTCATCCGGTCCGGTTCCCCAAACCTCAAACGTGCCCTCGCCGACATACGAAGCATGCCCCATTTGGACCCCCTGACGGGTCAGCAGCGTGCCGCCGGTCATTGAAAAGGTTCCGGTACCGCCTTCAGAGCCGTTCTTATAGGCGTTCTTGGTTGCACCGACATAAAGGGAAAGGTCATACAGCGCATTAACCACGGTAGCCGTACCGCCGCTCTGGTTGTAATAACCGAATGAACCCTCCTGCGAGCCGACCTCCAGCTCGATAACCGTCAGCGAACCGCCGGACTGGTTAATCGTTGCACTGTATCCCGAAGCCATACCCAGCCACGAACCCCACGAGGAATGCTGTGTTGCAATATACTCCCCGCCCGGCATCAGGTTAAACGTCGCATCTCCGGTCTGCCCCATGCGGAAGGCCCACATATTCGTCGGCACCGCCGTCGAAAGCTCAGCGTACCGGTTCAGGTATCCCTCCTCGGCAGTCGGATACGCATTACCGCCCCAGTTGCTGCCGTTCGCCCAGTTATCATCAATTGTTCCGTAGAACTCATCCCCAGCCTGCGCCGTCACGGCGCCCATAGCCGCAGCGCACAAAGCCGCGCTGATTATTTTGCTCATTTTATCCATTCCTCATCTCCAGTTTATTCCGTCCGATGCCGGACATCAGATCAACTCCAGGGCCAGCAGGCCGGTGGCGAACCCCGCCGGCCAAAACTCCACTCCCATTCATAAACACGCTATACATAATCTTTCGATACACCAGCGCACTTTGGGTTTATCCATAAACCTTCCGCCGACACACCAGCCGGCACCGCGTTCCCCTCCGCACAGTGCCTCGAAGACAGCAGGGCCCCGTGCAAACCGGGCTTAATAGAGCGAGCCGGCCGGCTTCAGGCCGATCACCCAACCCTGCGCCAAAGAATGCGGCGGACCGCTCGGCGGCCGGCCGGCGCATACCGGCCGGAAAACAGATCCAGTTTATGGATAAACCCCCAAACCACTCGTACCTGAACAACTTCCGTGTATTTTATACACGCATTATAAAAGAACCTTTTCCGGGCAGCCGGGGAGTTGGGCCTGCGGATACAGGCCTTTAAAAAAAAGCAATAAGGAGAATAACAATGAAAACATTAACAACATTGGCCGCTTTGGCGGCCCTGGCGCTCCATGCGTCAGCAGATGTAACCGTTGTCGATTTCAGCTTCGACAATACAGCCAACGATACCGGCCCGGCGTTTCAGCATTTTGACAACGCAACCGGTTCCCCTGTCGCCACGCTGACGAACGGTGTGGTCAGCAGCTCGGGCACTGCAGCCGCAGGGTTCAACACCGTCAGCAGTGTGAACCTCAGCAGCTACAGCGGCTTCACCGTTAAAATCGTCGTAGAAAGCAGCAACTTCGACACAACTGTAGCCGGGTATAATGGCTCATTCCTCGGAATTGCAACCGGAGCAAACGCAAATAATACAGACGGCACCGCTCTTTGGAACAATGTGGGGACCTCTGCGGATCCCGCCATCGGTGTTCAATTCGGCGATGCCGGCCGCGGCACCGCCGGCGATATTGAACTGGCTGTTGACGCAGGCGCCGCAAGCTATACAACACTTGCCGCATACACGACCAATTCGGCAAACGATGGGTTCACGCTGTTTCTGAGCTTCAGCGACAACGGCGAAAATGATGCCGGCGTGTCGGTCGCGACCACCGGCCTGGAAACAGAGCTGGCCTATACGGGCACCGTTGGCTACAGCTACGACACCCTTGCGGACGCTGTAAGCGCCAACGTCTCGGCCCAGGGAGGCGGCGCGTTCGACCTCGCCAGCTACAGCATTACCGCCATCCCGGAACCGGCCACGCTCGGACTGGTTGCTGCCTTCGGCGGCGCGGTGCTCTTCATCCGCCGGCGCTTTATGATGTAAGCTCCTGCACACAGAACATCCGCAGCGCCGGGCTCAATCCGTTTGAGCCCGGCGTTTTGCTGATGCGGTGCCGTCAAAGACGGCATTGCCGCTTGATCTGGGCGCAGGCTCAACTAATATGGCGCCGCACCTAAGCCGCAGCGTTCCATTATGAAAAAAAACAACGATTCAGATAACCGCCGGGTCACCATGTCCGATATCGCCAAGGCGTGCGGCGTTTCCAGCATGACCGTCTCGCTGGCCCTGCGGAATCACCCGAAGATTTCCGCAGCCACCCGCAGCCGCATTCTCGCAAAAGCCGAAGAGCTCGGCTATGTGCCCGACCCCATGCTGGCCGCGCTCAACCAGTACCGCAGCAACTCGCGGGAAAAAACCAAACAGTCGGTGCTCGCCTGGATCAATCCCTACCACGACCCCAAACGGCTGCGGGCCATGAAGGAATTCGACCTCTACTGGCAGGGCGCCGTAAAAGCCGCCGCGGAAATGGGGTATGGCCTCGAGGCCTTTGCCACCACCAAAATGACCTTCGCCCGCATGAATACCATTTTCAAAACCCGCAATATTCGGGGCATCCTGCTCGCGGCCCTCTGCCGCCCGCAGTTCAGCGACAAAAACGCCGACTTCACCGAAATGCCCTGGCAGGATTACGCAATCGTCCGCTTCGGCCGCAGCACCGCTTATCCCGAGGCGCACTTTGTCACAAGCGCCCAGACCCGCAATGCGATAACGGCCTTTACAAACATTCAGAAAAAAGGCTATCGGCGGATCGGCTTCGTCAGCGACGATGCCCCCACCAAAACCTTCTGCGGCGGTGCGGCCATTGCCCAGCTCTCCCTGCCGGCAGAACAGCAGCTGCCCTTCCTGCGCTTTTCACTCGGCGAAGACAGAATCACCCGTAAAACACGGTTTGAGGAGTGGCTCCGCGCCCAGGCGCCTGATGCCGTCTTCACCGACTGCTCGCAGATTCCGGAATTCCTCAGCGAACTCAATATTCGGGTTCCCCAGGATATTGCCCTTGCCGCCACCACAATCCACGACACCCCCATCGATGCAGGAATCGACCAGAACCCGGAAGAGATCGGACGTATCGCCATCCGCACCCTCGTCTCCCTGATTAACAGCCAGGAATTCGGCATCCCCGAAATCCGCAACGAAATCCTCGTCGAAGGCAAATGGGTCGACGGTTCCATGATGCCCGACCGCCGCGGCGCATAAGCAAAAAAACGGCGGGCCGGCACCGAAGCCTAACCGCAGAAAAATCACCCGCCGCCGCCCTTCGGGCAAGCGGCCCCGACACAAAAAAACCGCGGCTCCCGAATCGGGAAACCGCGGTTCGCTGTCCGTATCAATGATGCAGCTTACATCATGAAACGGCGGCGGATGAACAGAACTGCTCCGCCAAACGCAGCAACCAAACCAAGGGTAGCCGGTTCCGGAATCGCACGCAGCTGCATAGCATTGAATTGGCAAGTACTGCTACTGTTCACTGCAGTTTCAGATCCTCTGGATCCAAAAATTTCAAAAGTCTGCGTCGCAGAGTCTGCTGTGAAAGTTCCGTTAAGAACGCCAGCGCCGCCGGCAGGGTCTGTTCTTATCATACATGCACCGTACGTACCGCCAGTAATACTGTCGGCCAAGGTGTTTACACCATCACTAAAGGTCGTATAACGCAAATCGGTACCACGATCATCCATAGCCATGACCTGCAATTGATACTCCTGCCCCACCGTCAAACCTGAAATAGTAAGAGACGTGAAGTTGTAGATTCCACCGTTGTAAAAGTCTTCTGTATCGGTGTATGTACCCGGCCCAAAAGCAGTAGCATAAGCCAGAGAGCTTCCTGCAGCCATGGTCACACCATTCTGCGTAACACCGTTACCCATTTCTGTTGCATCCGCATTGGTCCAGTCGACACCCGCATAGCTTACCGTGTCATTGGCACTTGCTGATGCATTGATTGCGGAAACCAGCGTTCCCGCTGTACTGACCCATGTTGTGTCATTCGAGTAAGCCGCTGAAGGGGTTCCCCAACTCGTTAAACCCGCCTGCGACGCGCCAGCGGCCAAGAAACAGACCGCGCCTGCTAATATTACTTTCTTCATTATGTTCTCCTTTTATGCATTAAGTGCTCTGATTCAATGATCTAACCAGAACTAAGCCTTTTTACGGATTCGCAGTGAATTTTGCTAAAAATAATTCGGTTACCATGTTTACTCAGCCGTTTCAGCAGCGGCATCGGCCGGGAAGGTGTCGCGCACATCATGCAGCGGGTTTTCCGCCGAAGGCCGCCTGAACGGCGCGGCTGTAGAAATTGTCGGACTTGAGCAGTTCGGCCGGGGAATCACACGCGGCAAGGCGGCCGTGGTCGAGCACGGCAATGCGGTCGGCGTTTTCGACGGTGGAGATGCGGTGGGCCACAATAAGGGTTGTGCGCCCTTTCATGAGGTCATCGAGGGCGGCCTGGATATGGCGTTCGGAATCCATATCGAGCGCGCTGGTGGCCTCGTCGAGAATCAGCACCTTGGGATCGCGGACAATGGCGCGGGCAATCGAGAGCCGCTGCATCTGGCCGCCGGAGAGTTTTACGCCGGACACGCCCAGGCGTTCGTCCAGTCCGGCCGGCAGCTCTTCAACAAAATCGCGGGCATAGGCTTGGTCCAGGGCCTGCAGCACCTGCTCCTGGGTAACGTTCTCGCTGCCGTAGGCAATGTTTTCAAAAATCGATCCGGAGAAGAAAACCGGCTCCTGCGTCACTACCCCGACCTGTTTTCGAAAGCTGCGCAGGTCCATCGCCTGCATATCTTTTCCGTCGAGCAGGATACGGCCGGCATCGGGCCGAATAAACCCGAGCAGCAGCGAGAGCAGCGTTGATTTGCCGCCGCCGCTCGGCCCGACTACCGCGAGCGAGGTGCCGGCTTCAATCTGCAGCGTCAGCTCCCGCACCGCCGGGCCGTCGCTTTCCGGATAGGTATAGCTCACCTGTTCCAAACGGAATTCGCCACGCACCTCTTCATAAACCGGCTTGCCGCTGTTTTCCTCCAGGTCCGGCGCGCTGAGCACTTCGGTAATCGATTCCATCGATTCGCGCATCTGCAGCAGCTGCGGCACAAACGTCAGCAGGCTGGCCAGGCTGTTGGAGAGCGTCAGGAAAAAGGAGTTGAACAGCACCACGTCGCCGACGGTGATCTCCCCCTTAAAACAGGCGTACATCGCCCCGCCGAAAAAGAGCATCTGCATCACCCCGAGCGTCACCCAGCTCACGGCGGCAAACAGCTGCGTCAGCTTGTCAAAATGAACGCCGCGCTCAAAAACCCCGTCAATCCCGCTCTCCACGCTTTGGAGCTGCTGCTCCTCGACGCCGTGCGCACGGGTGATCGGCATCATGGTGACCATCTCGTTGAGATGCGAGCTCATGCCCTCCATGCTTTTGCGGTAGCTGTTGGCGCTGGCGTCGAGCCGCCGGCGGTAGTAGCTCACCACGAAGGCGCTCACCGGCACGCAGAGCAGGAAAAAGAGCAGGGCTTCCGGCTTGCGGTCATAGATGGAAATCGAGGAGATCAGCAAACCGAGGAAAAAGCCGAACCCCTGCTCCGTCGCCAGCTTGGGCAGCTGTTCCAGCATTTCGATATCGCGGATCGCCTTGGTGTGGAGCGCGCCGATGCTGCTGCGGCTGTGATAGTGCAGCGAAAGCACCTGCAGCTGCCGGCAGATTCGAATCCGCAGCTCGCGCCCCATTCCGCGGGTCAGGTGAACCAGGTTGGCCGTATAAAAAATGGCCGCCGGCACATTCTGCAGGAACAGCAAAACCGCAATGGCGATGTAGACGCTGAACTTCCAGAGGCTGGGCGATTCCAGATAGCCCATATCAATCACGCGCGCCGTCACCACCGGAACCAGCCAGACCGGCGCCGCCTTCAGCGTGATCCAGAAGAGCACGTAGGCGATCCGCCGTTTTTTATTTGCGAACAGTTCGCGCATCAGATGCATATCAGAAGAAGCCATAATTCTCTTTGCCTAAAAATTTTCACCACAGCGTGCACGGAGCGGGGGTAAAATTAAAAACCGACCGGCGCCCGCACCGCCGGCGGCAGCACCGCTTTCTGTCCGGCGATACTCACGGCGATCTCTTTGTCCGCAGAGTAATACCAGCCGCCGTCTGTTTTTTCCAGCGAAGCACTCACCACTTCGCCCCGGCCGTCGATGCCCATGCCGTCTTTAATCAGCGCGCGGCCCCGGCCCAGGTAGAACCGGTCAATGCCCTGCCCGCCGACGGAAATGACGCCGTAGTTTCCGATAAAGACCATATCGCCCACCGATGCCTTCACCTCGTCATCGGTGTTGTTGAAAATATACTGAATGCCGTCGGTCTTCGTCTGCACCGCAAGGCCGACAAAATCACCGGCGGGCTGCCGCGGCTCCAGCGCCTGGATCATTTTCAGCGCGCTGCCCTCCTCTTTATAGAACGGTTCATAGACCGCGACGAACGGCTTGGTCCATGCCTCGCCGTCCTGCCGGACCAGCAGCGTCGGCATCGGCAGCTGCTGCACCTCGCGCGGGACCGATCCCTTGGTCACCGCGCGGGAGATCGGCGATTTAACCGAAAAGAGCGTACGGCCGCTCTCGCCTTTCATCCACACGCCCATGCAGGTGTCCCGGCCCTTTTTCAGATCGACGCTGAAGCGGCCGACAAAATCATTCCCCCACCGGACCGACTGCTTCTCTTCAAAATAGTTATAGCCGACCACATCGCCGAAAGCGGTGCCCAGCTCATCGGTCGCTTTCAGCGGCAGCGGCTGACCGGCGGCGGCATAGAGCTGCAGCTCCTGCCCGACATTGTGATAGATATATTCGTTCTTCACATCTTCCCCGTCTTTCCGGCGGGAGCGGAAGATATCGATGTAATAGCCGCGCTCGGCGGATGTGCGGACAATGCCGAGCGTGCGGCGCTGGTCGGCATCGGTTTTCGGCTCGTTAAAATAGGTCTCCGAAAAGGAATAGTTGTCCGACAGCGCATCATAGCTGCCCGGCTGCGGCTCCACATGGAGAATATCGAACGCCAGCTTGTGATGAATCGGGCTGTAGTCGGAAATACCGTCCACCAGCACCGTGTTGTGCGACGCCATGCGGGCATAGTATTCGCCGTGGCTCGTCGTCCAATAGCTCGGGCCGCGCCCCGAATCCGGGCCGATAATCATGCCTTTGCCGTAGAGCTCCATCGCCATGCCGTTGGCATTCATGTGGCCGCCGCGCGACCCCGCCAGCGAAACCATCAGGCCGTTTTCCGCATCGGCCGTATTGCGCTGCACGAGAAAGTTTACGCTGTCCGCATAGAACGTCCGCGTCTGCAGGGGCGTGTCGGATTTACCTTCCGGCATGCGGGCCGCATAGCTCGTCAGCGCCAGCAGCGAACGCTCCCGTTCCCGGCGGTAGCCGTTGAGTTCCACCTGGTTTTCAATCAGCGGCACAATCTGCCGCGCGGCCTCGAGATTGCCCTGGCGTTCAAAGCGCGCCAGCAGCAGCTCCAGCGAGCTGATATAGGGCTGCTGGTGATAGGTATCGCCGAATCCGGCCATATAGCCGTTCGGGAAAAGGAACTGCGAGGCCACCGTGGCGGCCGGCACAATAATCGGAAACTGCTCGAGCACATCCTCGCCGGTGCCGTTATAAATCAGCTGCGCGAGCATCAGGATCGAATCGGTCACACTGAACGCATAGCCCGGCGCTTCCGGCCAGACGCCGTCGTCCGGATCGTACGCCAGCGGCACCACCTCGTGCAGGCCCATCTGGTGCGCCGAGGATTCCGAGGTGAACTGGCGGATATAATACTGCCGCCCCTTGCCGTCGGCATAGGCCGCATCATCCTCCAGCGCCAGGCCCATATAGACAAAGTGGCGCGCCTGGTTAATGTTCCAGTTTCCTTCCGCGCCGCCGCCCTCGATAATCCGGTCCGACCAGCGCCGGAAAAGATCCTGCGCAATCCGCACATCTTTGCCCTGCGCCACCCAATAGTCGTGCAGATAGTCATAGGCCGCCGCCAGCGACATCGAAACGCCTTCGTGGATCACCTCAAAGGTCGCCAGGCCGATGATCTGCGCCTTGTCGTGATTTTCGAAGGTGATCGGATTGCTGCGGTGGACCATCCCGAGAATATAGGTCCAGGCGATGTCGCCGGCGAACTGGGCATATTTTTCCTCGCCGGTATACCAGTAGAGAAACGCCGCTTTTTCCGCCAGGCCGACGATGTTTGCATTGATGCTTTCGATCATTTGGCCGGTATCGCGGTACGGCGCCCACTCCCACGGCTTGCCCTCTTTGCTGCCGTTGCGGCACCAGATGCCGCGCTCATCGTCCGCATAGGGCTGAAGCTCTTCGAGCTTCGGGCGGATATATTCGCTGGCCCAGTCGCGCTCGCCGGCAAAACGCACCGTCGGCACCGGGGCCTCCCCCTCGCCGTGCGACCAGTGCGACCCGTTCACATAGGTCTTTGCATACTTCGTTTTCCAGTGCATCTGCAGGCGCGAAACCATCCACTCCGGATCGTCCGCATGCCGGTCCACATATGGATCGACCGAATCGCAGATGGACTGATAGATACTCGCCGCCCATTCATTATTTTCAATCTTCGCCTGCAGCGCCGCTTTGGTTTCGTCCGTGCCGTAAATACGCGGGTGGCGGGAATAGTCGATTGCAGCCGGCACCGGCAGCCCGCCCGCTGCCGGCTGAACCAGCACCCCGCAGACCGCTCCCAAAACACAAACTCCAACCAACCCTGAAACCTTCAACTTCATTGCTGCCCCCCGCGCTTTTAAGCCCTAAAAACCAAGGAACATAGCCGTCGCGCCCCCCCGTACGGCAACATGAAACGTTTTAAAAATATTTCAGCCCGCCCGCCGGTGCTGCAGGAACAGCACCACGGCCCCGGCCGCGATGCCGGCCCCGCCGACCAGCGACCAGACATCCGGCACCCTTCCCCACCAAAGCAGATCCAGCAGCAGCGCAAAGAGTATGGTCGAATAACTGTAGATGCTCACCTCAGACGCTTTGGTGAATTTGTAGGCAAACGTCAGCCCGAACTGCCCGGCCGATGCAGTCAGCCCGATCCCCAGCAGCCAGCCCAGCTGCGGCAGGGTCGGCATGCGAAAATGCAGGATTGTAGGCACCAGCATCAGCAGCACCGAGAAGAACGAAAAATAGAACACAATGGCGGCCGGCTCCTCCCGCCCCTTTAAAGAGCGCAGGATCGTATAGGTGGCGCCGGCGCACACCGCCGTCCCGGCCGCCGCCAACGCCGGCAGTACCGAGACATCAAACGTCGGCTTGATCACCAGCACGGCGCACAAAATGATGAAGGCCAGCACCGGCACGTGCAGCCGCGGGATTTTTTCCTTCAGGAACCACCACGAAAACAGCGTCACAAAGACCGGATTCAGGCGGCTCAGGATATTGGCGTCCGTCAGCGGCAGTCCGGCACTGACGGCGCCGAACAGCAGGTATACCCCCGCCAGTCCCAGCACCGAACGGCTCAGCAGCAGCCCCTGGTTCCGCGCCCGGCCGAACAGCGGCGCACGGCGCTCCCGCGTCAGGATCATAACCAGCGCAGCGAGCAGGCTCACAAAATTGCGGGCAAAAACCTTTTCATAAACCGGCAGGTCGCCCACGGCTTTCACTGCGCTCGACATCAGCGCAAACGCAAAGCCCGATACCAGCATGCAGGCGATTCCTATTCCCCGGTGATCCTTCATAAGCGGCGCAGACTACGCCGCCGGCGCGCTGCACCTCAACCCAAAGAAGCGGATACAACGCGGAAGGCCTCAGCCTTCGGAATAGGTGTCGTCGGTCTTCTGCAGCCAGTCGGCAAAGAGCTCGCGGTGCTTTTTGGGCACCTCGGCATATTCCGGATTGCGGGGCAAGGCGGTTAATTTGGCGCGTTTTTTGCGCTGGATATATTTCTAACCATGAAATTCGAAAACGATGTATCTTGCGGTTTTATCTCCGGCATTGTGCATGCCGTGCGCTTCGCCGGCGGCGTAAAAGATGAAACCATGCGGCGTTACGGTCCGGCCAAGCGTTTCAACGGCGCCTTCGAGTACGACAACCGCAACATCGTAGGGGTCGCAGTGCGGCTCGTATCCCGCTCCGGGAGCCAGTGTGGATGCGTGGCAATGCAGCTTTTTCAGGTAGGCGGTGCGGCCCTCGAAAATCAGGCGGGGCGCAAAGCCGGGAGCGGCGGGTCCGCCGGGATCCATGCTGAACCGGCTGAAGCCGAGGACGGATTTGCTTCTTTTGCGGCCGGCCCACCATTTGAACATGGCGTAGTTTGCCGGGCGGTCTCCGCACGACCGAACCGTATGCTGCAGGCCGGCCGGATAATAGATGAACTGCCCGGGAAGCAGCCGCAGGTTCCTTTCAACGCCGGCGGCTTCGTCATGATAGATGATGTCCAGTTCACCTGCGAACAGCAGGAGCAGCTCCTCTTGCTTATGTATGTGCGGCGGATGCGGACACTCGCTGCCGCTCAGCGCCGATGCGTGGCAGCCGAGTTCGTAAAAAACGCTTGATTGCCCATGAAAGAGCGGCTGCACATTCCACCCCTTCCCGGCCTGCTGCAGCAGCGGTATATGGAGCGGATAGACGCCGCTCCGCATCAGCGTTCCCGCCCGACGGTTTCCCGGCAGCAGAACCGCGGCCGCACGCGAGGCCCTCACGGTCCATGGCCGCAACGCAGAGCGAATGCCTGACCCGTTGCGCTTCACCGCCCGCCACAGGTTGCCCAGCGTTGTGATATTGGGGCCGAAAACCCGGTTTTCGAACATGACGAACAGACGGCTTCGCGGAAAATTGAGGGGAATATCCCTCTCTGTGAGCCAGTCGCCGGCGGCTTTTCTTCGGCTGTAGACCTGACATTGTAAGCAGGGCAGGTCGTCCTTCTCTTCCGGCTCTTTGCCCATCAGCAGATCGCGCGCGGCGGCGATCCTGGAATTCTGCATACAGGACTCTAATCCATCTTCCAGCACATTGCCGTAATCAGACCAGAAATTGATGGGGCATCCGAGCAGCCGGCCGTCATGGTTGATCTGCGTTTCGGTCCATAGGCGCGAGCAGCACGTATTCATATAGTACTGCTGCCCGTATTTTTCCTGATACTCCTCACGGCTCGAAACAGCCAGCCCGCTTTCCGCCCGGACCAGTTCTGCGTTTTTCACCGGGGAGAAGGCTTCGCTTTCATATAAATCGCCCCAGGCGAGTTTTGGACGGAAGTCCATGCCCAACTCCGCGGCCGTTTTCCGCGCCGCGCCGATTTCATGCTCGTTGTGGCCGAACACTACGAACTGCCACACCAGCCGGGGATATTCCGAGCGATGCTTTTTTTTGAAGCGGTTGATGGTGCGGACATTGTTGAGCACGTTCTCAAATGAACCGCCGCGCCGATATGTGCTGTAGGTTTCCTGAGTCGTCCCGTCGATGGAGACACAGAGCCTGCGGAATTTATATTTTACCAAGGCTTCAAGAACGCCCGTATCGGCATGGTTGAGATTCGTACCGTTCGATGCATACATGGCGACATGCTTCCGGTACGCATACTTGAGGATGTCTTCCAGCTCGGGGTTAAGAAATATTTCGCCCCAGTTCGAGAGTTCGATGTGCGCCACAGAAGGGTTCTGATCCACAATGGATTTAAAATTCCGCATTCGAAGAAAGTCCGCTCCCAGGGATTCCCTCGTTTTACCCCCGGCCGTCGGGCATGTGGGACAATGCAGCTGGCAGAGGGTCGATGCATCGATGTTAAGCTTCCTCGGATGCCGAACCGCCTTCTCGAGTGTGGTCATCGTATTGCCTCCCTGGGGCCAACTGACAGAAAAGATCCTCAACTACCATCCAGCACGCATCCCGGAATGGCGCAATGAAGATACTTATATTTCAAAAAAGAAATAATTTAGAATAAGGCATCTGTCAAGATTTGGTGAAAGAGGCCGAAACAGAATCAACCGGCAGGATTTTCATCTCAACCCCACGCGAATTCCAATGCAGGCCGGAGTGATCCGGCCGCCGTCCCCAACGCAGATAATAACTACGTGCCGCCCACTCAGCCTTCGGAATAGGTGTCGTCGGTCTTTTTCAGCCAGTCGGCAAAGAGCTCGCGGTGCTTTTTGAGCACCTCGGCATATTCCGGATTACCGGCGAGGTTTTTCGTTTCACCGGGATCGTGCTCCATATCAAACAGCTGCTCGCGGTGATCGCCGCGGCTCCAGAGATGGTATTTAAATTTCGGCGTGCGCAGCGATCGGCCGTTGATGACATCCCTTTTCGTCAGATCGACTTCGGCCTCGGAGACCACATAGTCGTGCGACGGCGCCTGGCTGCGCTTATCCAGCACAAACGGGAACACGCTCTTGCCGTAGTACGGACCGCTCGGCATCTGCACACCGACAATATCAGAAACCGTGGCCATCAAATCAATGCCCACCGAAACCAGCCGGTCGTCCGTCTCATTTTTCCGCCGGCTCTTCGGATAACTGACGATAAACGGTACGCGGCAGGACTCTTCATAGAGCACCGATTTCTGGTGCCAGCGGTGCGCGCCGTAGCCGTCGCCGTGGTCACTGGTAAAAATCACAACGGTATTTTTATCCAGCCCGTTTTCCTTCAGTCCGTCGAGCAGCCCGCCGATATGGCCGTCGACGAGTTCAACCAGCCGGTTATAGGCCCAGCGGTACTGCCGCCAGTCGTCGGGCGAAAAATCCATCGCCATTTTCTGGGCATTCGGCACATCGCCTTTATTGAGCGTACGGCGGATTTCGACCGCCTCGGATTCATCCGGATTAATGGCATAATTTTCCGGCAGCGGCGGACATTTGGAGAGGGACGGATCCGTATCGACCTCACCGTTTTTCATTTCAATCCGTTCGGTACGGCCGGCTTTTTTACGGCCCCATTCACAGATGTCGTGCGGGTTATAGTAAGAGACCACCGCCAGGAACGGCTTCTTCCGGCCGGCGGCAAAATATTCCAGCGCATTCTTCGTCATCGACTTATCTTTACCGCCGGTATTGATGTCGAAGCCGTGGTACTTGGTGTCCTCGGTCGAAAAGGTTTCGTCCTGAATATGCCACTTGCCGAAATAGGCCGTGTCGTATCCGGCCGCCTTCGCCTGGTTCCCGAGCGAAATCATCGGCTTGTTGTTTTCGTCCGCCAAATGCCGCTGACACGGCAGCCGGCCGGTATACATCGTATAGCGCTCCGGCATGCAGACCGGATAGTTCACATAGGCATTCGGAAAGCGGACGCCCTTTTCGGCAATCGAATCCATCGCCGGCGTTTTTACCCATTTCGAACCGGCACAGCTCATCACATCGGCAAACTGCTGGTCTGTCGTAATAATCAGGATATTGGGGGTTTCAGGCGTTTTAGCCTCGGCCCGGTTCACCATATGCAGCGCGGCGATACCCGCTGCCGAGGCCTTAATAAAATCCCTGCGGTCGCGTTTACTCATTATTTCTGCTCCTGAAGCTCAATCATTTTTGCAGCAAAGCGCCGGCCCATTTCGCGGGCTGACGCCGAATCAAAATGCGTGCCGTCCCGGGTGGTCAGCCCCTCCGATGAGGCAACGGCGGTATTCGAAACCACCTGCGGCAGTTCGAGGATCACGGAGTTAATGGCCCGCGGCTCCCGGCCGTCGCTGTCGTCCATCTCAAGCATTCCCGCCACAAACGGCAGTTCCGGATCGCCGGCCTCGTCGCGCAGCCGTTCAATCAGCACTGAAAGGCGCTCCATATATTGGCTTTTCCGTTTGTTATCGGCTTCGCCCTGGTGCCAGATAATACCCTTGAGCGTTCCGCTTTTCCGGGCAATCTTCAAGCGGGCCAGCATATCGTCATACGGGTGGGTCTTCGTTTTGGCATGTTCGGCGCCGGGAACCCAATAGGTGATCGACGTTCCGCCGACCGCGCACGGAATCAGGCCGATGTCCGCATCGGGATCATGCGCCGCCATGGCCAGCCCGAAGGAACGCCCGGGCCCGACTCCGGCCACCTTCTTGTCGAAGTGAATCGGGTCCACCGCCGGCACCCACTCATTCTCTTTGTTCAGCGTAAACACACGCGGCGGTTCTATCTGGTCCTGTTTCTCCACCGTACCGCGTCCCGCCATATTCGACTGGCCGATCAGCAGGTAGAGATCCAGTTTTTTCTCTGCGCCAAAAGAACCGCACGCGGCCGCGGCAAGCATCGCCGCAAAAATTACTTTTTTCATACCCTATCCATCATTTCTTACTCTGAATGTACATTTTGCCCCGGCCCCGCTGCGCACACAGCGAGCCGCGGGGCTCCCCTGCGTTAAAGCAAAGAGACCGGATTTTCTCTATTTCAGCCAGTTCGGCAGTCCGTTTTCTTTAAATTCCTTCACCTGCGCATCGTAGCTGTCCCATTTTTTCATGGAGGCATCGTTGGCCGCCTCGTGGCTCAGCAGGTAGTCCCGGTGCTCGGCCAGCACCGCGGCAAACTCGGGATTGGACGCCAGGTTGAGATGCTCGCCCGGATCATTCCGGTGATCATAAAGCTCCTCGGAACCGTCGCGGTAGCGGATGTAGCGCCAGTTCCGGGTCCGCACCGTATGGTTTCCATAATACCGCGTCGTCACGGCCGGCGCACCGCGTTCGGCATTGCCGTCTTTCAGCATCGGCACCAGGCTCACGCCGTCGAGCTCCTGCTCCGGCAGGCCGCACAGCTCGGTCAGCGTTGGGAAAATATCCAGCAGGCTCACCGGCTGATCCCGCAGCTCATTGCGGTTTTCCAGGCCCGGCACCGAAAAGAAGAGCGGCACGCGGGTCGACTCCTCCCAAAGCGCCTGTTTGCGCCAGTGGCGTTTTTCGCCGAGGTGCTGGCCGTGGTCCGACCACAGCACAATGATCGTATTGTCGGCGTAGCGGCTCTTGTCGAGCGCATCCAGCACCCGGCCGATCTGATCGTCCACAAACGTGGTACAGGCGAGGTAAGCGCGGACCAGCTCCTGCCAATAAGACGGGCTGATATCGAGCACTTCCTTGTGGTCGCCCTTCGGCAGCGTTCCGTAAATCATCGCCTTGCCGTAGAGCGGAATATCGTTGAGCTCATTCGCGGGCACTTCCGGAATTTGAATCGACTCCAGCGGATAGCGGTCGAAATATTTTTTCGGTGCCGTGTAGGGCACATGCGGGCGCAGGAAACCCACCGCCATGAAAAACGGCTTATCGTGTTTCCGGTCCAGTTGCTCCACCGCCCAGTCGGCAATCTGCTCATCGGGCATGCCCTTCTCCGGCATTTCATCATCCTCCAGCGCGCCCCAGCACAGCGTATCGCCCTTCACGCGGCCGCCGTGCGCCTGGTAGATCTGACCGCCGTCCGGCGGGAACGGATTGAAGTGGCTCGAGCGGTAGCCCGGCACCGACTTATCAAACCCGTATTTACTCGGCAGCGTTTCGTCCCACAGCGGATAATCAAAATCTTCGGTGCCTTTATGGTAAATCTTGCCGGCCGCCATCGTCACATAACCGTTGTCGCGAAACAGCGTCGGCAGCGGCTTGCGGTCACCCACCACCGCGGTATATTCCTCCGCGCTTTTCGGAATACTGCTCACCCACCCCGATGTTGTCGGCGCCAGTCCGCTCAACAGCGCCTGGCGCGAGGTCGTGCAGACCGGCGCCGCACAGTGCGCATTCGTAAAGTAAACCCCGCGCTCGGCCAGCCGGTCCAGGTTCGGCGTATCCGCCTGCGGATTTCCCTCCAGTACACCGACCCAGTCGTTCAGGTCGTCCACTGCAATAAACAGCACGTTCATCTTCTTCGCTGCCGCCGCCGACTGAAACAGCAGCCCGGCAGCCAATACCGTAAACCACAAACCATTTTTCATGAGCCCGCTCCTGCATCCCCGGCGTTTTAAAACGCCGCCTGTTTTTCACTCATCCGCAGCCGGAAATAGCGCTTGGGGGAATCGCCCATCGGCAGCGACGCTTCAACCTCTTCCACCGTACCGTTGGTGCTGAGCACCGTTTCCGTGATGTCCGCCGACGACCAGCTGTTCGACATCAGGTTATCCGACCAGACCACTTCAAAATCATAGTCGGTCAATGCATTGATGTTGCGCGAATAGTTCAGCACTGCATCTGCAGCATTCGACGCAAAGACCACCACATCGGAAGACGAGCTCGTCGGCGAAGCCGCCAGGCCGAACTCAATCAGGTTGGCATAGCCGTCCGCATCGAAGTCGGCATCATCCGCGGTATCGCCGGCGCCGAACGTTGTGCCGAAATAATCCGACCGCCACGCTTCCAGCTCCGTCCGCTCCGCCGCGGCATTGCCCGTGATGATCAGCGAATAGACCTGCTCGCCGTTCGTCAGCTCGCCGGCATAATCGACCGTGATCGTATAATCGCCGGCGGTCGGCGACGCGAGATACACCTGCTCAACGTTGTCCACATCGTTGACACCCGTCGTGGCATCAGCGTCAATCTTAGACTCATCCCAGTCACCATCCGCCACGTAGGGCATTACATAGGGATAATGTGTTCCGTCAGGACCAATCACCTTGAGGTTAAGATCGTTGACGAGCGTCTTTGTGCGGTTGTCATGGCCGTAGATCTGCGGCGACGCCGGATCGGTCCAGCAGAGCGTCACGCGCAGCGCCGAGGTGCCGTCCCAGCTGAAGGTGCGCGAGCGGGAGGTGACGTTGGTGCTGACCAACGATTCGATCATCGCCCCGCCGCCGACGTTGTCGGCATGCGCCTTGATCACGTCCGCAGCCGCCTGCGTATTCATGATGCCCCAGCCGTATTTATAGCCCGGCCCTTCGGCACCGCGGTCATCCGCCGTATGGAGAATCAGGGCCTTCAGGGTGCTGGCGCGCATGGAACCGGAACAGCGGGATGCGTAGTAGTCAATCAGCAGCGCCGCCGAACCGCAGACATTCGGCGTTGCCATGCTGGTGCCGGAATAGCTTGCCGTTGCCGTATCGCTGCTGGCGATGCTCGAGGTAAGCCCCTGTCCGTTGCCGTAAATGTCCGGCTTAATGCGTCCGTCATCCGCCGGCCCCCGGCAGCTGTATTTGAGCGCAACGGCCTCGCCCGGATCTCGATTGCCATAGTCATCCAGCCCATCTTTAGCCCAGCCTACGGCAATGGCATTTTTCGCGAGCGTTCCGCCCTCCATGTTGTCCCAGCCGTCTTTATACACCGCATTGCCGGCCGGATGTTTTGTCGAATCATAGGTATACGTCGTCGAACCATACTCCCAATCATCGCCCTCACTCGGTACATACTGCCGTCCATTTCCGGCGGCGGCAAAAGGCAGATAGTACGGCAGGTTATAAGTAAGGGCATCCCAATCTTCCGAACGGTAATTATAGCGGCCGAAATCGTCTTCATAATCGGTCGACGGATCATCGTCGTCCACAAAGGTGCCCCTAAATTCCCAGACATCATCATCCCATGCCCACCCGCGCGTCACGCCGTAGGAATGGTTGGAAATATAAACGTTTGTGGTTCCGGGTTCCGCCGCGCCGTACGCCGTCATTTCCGTTTCCGCACTGGAGGAATCAAACGCAATAATGCCGGCGCCGGGCGCCATGCCCAGCGTAGCGGCATTGATCCCCTGCGAGATCATAGTCCCGGCCGTGTGCGTGGCGTGATTGGTCGTATCGGCATCTTCATCCTTAACCGTGACGCGCCCCTCCAGCTCCTGATGCGTTGCACGCGGCACACCGCCCGCTTCCCACAGACCAATCGTAACGCTCGATCCGTCCACACTGTTGTACGTGGATACAGAACGCACCTCGTCGGCGGCCGTTGTAATGGCGGCGTTGACATTCAGGTCCTCGTCGTATTCCGGAAAACCCTTGTCATCAAAACCGATCAGCCGGAATGCGCGCCCGTCCGCATACGTTCCTTTCATTTCCAGGCCTTCGGCCTCGGCGCGGCGCTGCACAGCCGCCATGCGCCGGGCTTCCACTTCCCGCAGCTGCCGCACCACTTCGGCCCGCACCTGCTTATCCTTCATATCGCGGCGTTTGGACAGGATCGCGGCGCGCTTTCCACGCGCTTCGGACATCACCTTGGCGTCCTGCGCCGCCATGGCCTGCGAGTAGGTATTCGTTCGGCCGCTGTTATCCGCCGCCATCGACGAGGCGCCGGCCAGCATGGCCGCAGCACCCAAGGTTAATCCGGTTTTATACATTAGTTCATTCCTTATCACGCCGGCGGCTAAAGCTCAAAACTGCCCGTCAGCCTGATGCCTTCGGGTGCCGATGAGGTGCCGACTTTCACTTCAAACTTGCCCGGCTCGACCACCCATTCATTATCGCGGTTGAGCATTTTCAGATCGCGTTCCGGAACGAGTTCAAAGGTCACGGCCTTCGTTTCGCCGGCCTTTAGGCTGACCCGCTCAAAACCGCGCAGCACCTGGTTATACGGAGCCACCGAAGCCACGACATCGGTAATGTAGAGCTGTACCACTTCGTCGCCGTCCACGTCACCGCTGTTGGTGATTTCACATGAAACCTTGATGGTTCCGCCCTGTTCGATCTTCAGGGCGCTGTAGTCAAACGTCGTATAGCTCAGCCCCTCGCCGAAATAGTAGAGCGGGTCCACCGCGCGGGTTGCGCCCCAGCCGTTTTCATCGGCCGACCGGTTCTGGGCACCCCAGGCGCCCTTGCGGTGCGGAATACAGAGCGGAATCTGCCCGGCGGTCTGCGGGAAGGTCAGCGGCAGTTTGCCGCCGGGGTTGTATTCGCCGAACAGCGTTTCCGCCACGGCCTGCCCCACCTTCTCGCCGCCGTGCCAGCAGACCATGATGCCCGGCACGTTCTGATCGATCCAGTTGATCGATGCCGCGCGGCCGATCATCAGCACCACCACCACCGGCTTGCCGGTTTTCATCATCTCCTGCACCAGCAGGGTCTGGTGCCCCGGCAGGTCGAGCGAGGTGCGCGACAGCGATTCGCCGATCGTTTCATGGTTGTCGCCCACCACGACCACAATCGCATCCGACTGCTTTGCCAGTTCAACAGCCTCATCGATCCCCGCCTGCTCTTCGGCATTCGGCGCGGCCGGAATCTGGTCGGACCCCGGGAAACGCGCATCCTTGAAATCAACACCGTCCGCATGGAGGACTTTCGTTCCGTCGCCGAGCAGCGCTTTAATGCCGGCGAGCGGCGTAATGACATCCGACGTACCCGGACCGTAACGGCTGATCATCGGCGAAACGTCGTCCGCACCCGGCCCCGTCACCAGAATTGTTTTCAGCGCGTCTTTTTTGAACGGCAGTACGCCCTCGTTTTTCAGCAGCACCATCGATTTACGCGCCGCCTCCAGCGTGACCGCCTCGTGTTCGGCATTGTGAATAATCGCCGGCGCCGCCTGCGGATCGACAAACGGCTCATCAAACAGGCCGAGTTCAAACTTCACGCGCAGCACATCGGCCACACGGCTGTTGATGGTCTCTTCGCTGATGCGGCCCTCGGCAATCACCTTGCGCAGCGGTTCAACAAAATGCTCCATCGTCCGGAAATTGGTGCGCACATTCATGCCGGCATTGACCGCCTGCACAATGGCATCCTCAAAATCTTCGGCCGTGCCGTGCTGTTTATAGAGCCGCTCCACGGCCCCGCTGTCGGAAACCACATAGCCGGTAAAGCCGTATTCGCCGCGCAGCAGGTCGGTCAGGAAATAGGAACTGCCGGTCACCGGCACGCCGTCGTAGGTATTATAGGAACTCATCGTGCCCATCGGCGCGGTTTCGGTGAACACCTTCTGGAACGGGTGCATCAGGATTTCATGCATATCGCGGTACGGGATCTGCGGGTCGGTGCGGCCGCGGGCATCGCGCCCGCCGTTGGGGTTGCTGTAGGCCGCAAAATGTTTCGGGGTCGAGGCCACGCCCTGCGACTGAATGCCGAGCACCTGCTGTTTGCCCAGCTCGCCGACCAGGTAGGGCGACTCGCCGTAGCACTCAATCGTCCGGCCCCAGCGCGGATCGCGCACGGTGTCGAGGATCGGCGAATAGATGTTGGTATAGCCGAGCGCCTTGCCCTCTTTGCCGGTAATCTCGCCGATACGGCGCACCAGGCCGCGGTCGAACGCCGCGCCGATGCCGAGCTGGCTCGGGAAGTTGCTGGCCCGCCAGTGCGCCAGCCCGCGAATGCCCTCGTTCGTGAAATCAACCGGAATGCCGTGCGGCGTCTCCTCGGCAAACCAGCGCTGGATTTCGTTGAGCAGTTCGCCGTGCTCGACCCAGCCGGTCATTTCGTTGGCCTTGCGCACGCCGTTGCAGTGCTCGTCAATGTTTGCGACGCCGTCCTTCCAGACGCGCGACTTCCAGCTCTCGTCGGGACGTTTCTGTTCGAGGATGCGTTTATAGCCGTAGATCGTACCCATCTGGCAGGTTTTCTCCTCCAGGCTCATGCGGCCGAGCAGGTCCTGCACGCGCTCATCCACCGACAGCGCCGGATTTTCATACGGATCCATCTCGCCGTTTTTATTCCGGTCGATCCAGCCGTCGTGATAAATCCCCGCCGCGCCGGCCGAAAACGCGACCACGCTGCACAAACTGCCCAACAAAACTCTCTTCATGTGTACATTCTCCTTTAGCGGTAAACTGTTCGGGATCGCGGCCCTCTCCCCGACGGCACCGATCGATGGACTCCGCAAGCACACTGCCGCCGCACAAGGGCGGAGCAGTCCATTGACCGTCTTAAAATCCCATAAAGCAATGAACGCGGCGGACGCCCTTTGGGACAGATAACCTGAAGTAATGCATTTTTACAATTTCGGAAGCGAAAAGAGCGCGGCGCCGGCCGCCGTTTGGAAAACGGCGTAGCCGCCAGGACGCAGCCCCCTTTCCCGGATCATTAAGAGAAGAGCACGTTTACAGCCGGCCGGTCTTAAAAACCGATGCGGGCAGGCCTCTTCCTGCCCGGCGGTTTTCTTTCTTTCCCGCAGCCCTATTCTTCAAAATAGGTGCGGAAGAACTGCATATCTTCAGCGGCATCAAGGTCATTGGTAACACTCATCGCGCCGTCCACACCGGCAATACCCGTAAGGATATTGGTCCAGGTTCCGAAGAGGAGACTATCCGTGGCCTGTACGCCGTAACTGACGCCGGATGCGCCTTCCCAGGAGAACACCATTTTTTCTGCCGAAACAACCGAAACGGAGACATCCTCCGGAAACGATGAGCGCAGCGTGATCCGGATGCCGAAGCCGATATCCTGAACGGCCCAGTTCTGCGGGTTGCTGGACATCGCCGTATAGGCCGCCTGGGAGATATACAGCGGTCCCTCTCCAGCAGTAAAACCTTCCACACTGTATTCGCCAGGATTATTCCAGCCGACTTCCGGCAGCTCCGTTCCTTCACCAAAAACAGTCTGGTGTCCATAGCCATTACCAACCTCGGCCAAATACGTCTGAATGAAGCCGGCCCCCGCACCGCGGGCGAGCTGCGCACCGTCGGTCAGGGAGACCTCAATGTTCATCAGCGTGAATTCGAGCGTCTCTCCCGCATGCATCTTTGTATCACCGGCTCCCCATCCCCAGGCACCGATTACCACCGAGGCGTCAGCTGTTCCGATCACTGCCGTACCGCCGGCGCCCGCACTGCCGCCGACATCGTTACTGCCTTCCTGAGAATTGGTAACAGCGCCGCCGCTCCAGGCTTCCACCAGCACGTCAAATGCGATGGTGTCGTCGGCGCCGTCCCCATCGAGATCTGCACCGGTAAAGACCGCCGAATAGAGATAATCGGTGCCGCCGTTGGTCGATACCCCGGTAACTTCCGCCGGTATGCCGCCGACATGCAGCGTATTGTTAGACAGCGCACTGTCGAGGTCTTCGAAAGTCAGCATATACCCGTCGTCAGAAACGACAATCGATACCGCCGCCGCGGCACCGACAGATTCTCCGTCATAGGCGGAATAGGTAAAACTGTCCGTTCCTGTAAAGCCGTTCGTCGGGGTATAAGTCAGGTCAGGCGCCGCACCGCTCAGCACCCCGTTAGCCGGGAAAGTTTCAACCGTGAAGGAAAGAGAACTGCCCTCAACATCCGAACCGGACAAAGTGATGCCGACAGATGAATCCGACTCGGTGAAAACAATTTTCGGGTCGGCAGTCGGAGAATGATTCTGCACGGTGATCGTCACCGCCGCCGCGGCACTATCCGCCAGTCCGTCGTTAACGGTAAACGTGAAACGGTCTTCGCCGGTATAATCGGTTTCCGGCGTATAGATCAGGTTCGGAGCCGTGCCGCTCAGCGTACCCGTGAGCAGCGAGTCATCCACGGTATAGGTCAGATTGCTCGGGCCGCTATCCGCATCATCACCGCTCAGCGTAATACTCACGGATTCATTGCGGTATATTTCTATACTTTGAGCCGCGGCAGCGGGCGCTTCATTCGTCACGATAATCGAGACCGCAGCCGGCTCGCTGTCATCCTCGCCGTCGCTGACCAGAAAGGTAAAGCGGTCCGTTCCCTGAAATCCCTCCATCGGCGTATAGATCCAGCTGTCCGAAGCACCATCCAGGATGCCGTTAGCCGGATAGTCAACGATGCTGTACGACAGACTGCTCCCTTCCGGATCGGAACCGGTCAGGATGATGTTTGTCGATGAACCTGGAAACATAGTGATGCTCTGCGCGTCAGCCTCGGGAATCAGATTGCCGTCCGTCGGCAGATCAATCGACGCGGTCAATCCAACGACAATCCACCGATCAGCGCCGTTAGAACTGTCATTCTCAATGTATAGATTCGTCGCGGCCGGGCCGTAGATAGAAAAAGCGGTCAGATCAAGCGGATATGCCGTTTCTCCGGAAATCCCGCCGGTTCCGGTTGCGTCGAGCGTGTAATTCTCTGAATCTGCTGAATAATCTGTAAACGAGACCGTGATCCCGTCTCGGCTGTTACCCACATTGTTCAGGCTGAGCACCGTGAATTTCAGATCGTTGAAATCGCTCAGAGAAAGTCCGCTTCCGTTTGCGGCGAAATTACTGATCGAGAGCCCGGTAAAAGACAAGCCGTCACCGGTGTCCCCATCAACCGTATTGGGTTGAATATCTGCATCAGACCCTACTCCCACCTCGCTTCCGGTTGAATATACGAATGCATTGGATCCGTCAGCGATAGAATCAATCGTGTAGACCAGATCAAATGCTGCGCCGTTGTAGGACTGCGCGGCTGCAACTGATACGGCATTTGAATAGCTTCCCGCCGCCGGCAGTGCGAGTTCGAAGTCGAATTCCACCGCCTGCACAATTCCTGCCGACAGCATGCCCGCCAGCACGGTTGATATTCCTACCCATCTCTTTTTCATCCTGAGCTCCTCTTTTTTAGGCTGCATTCATGATTTAACCTAACCGCCCGGGCAAACGCCTGTTACGATTAGTAAACACAACCTATAAGGGCTCTAAAAATCGGACCATCCTAAATTATTAGTATGCCCGCCCTCCTTTAACGGACCGGCTGAGAAGCATCTTCAGACGGAAAAATACACGGCCGGAAGCCGGCTCGGCACCGGTGCCCGCGGTTTGGAAAACGGCCTCACCGCCAGACCGTAAGTCCGCTTTCCCGGATCATTTTGAGAAGAGTACGTTTACAGCCGGCCGGTCTTAAAAACCGATGCGGGCAGGCCTTCGCGATTGTAGAGATTTGCGCCTTCCGGATTGGGCGACCATGCATAGCGCACCTCGGCCGGCGTCGGAATGTCAGCGTGCCGAACCTCAACCGTATCCCGGCCTGTGATTTTTGCTTCCGCCCATTTCCATTCGCCGTCCGGCCCGCAGACCTGAAAACGTTTCAAAGGCTCGTTCACCTCAACCGCCGGATCCAGCAGCGGTTTATGCCCGGCCATCAGACCGCTGCCGGCGTGATCGAACGTAATGATTACCTTATTGCCCTCGACCTGGGCATCTCTGTAAAGCGGTCCGCTGCAGACCCGCTCTTTTCCATACACCTGACTCAGCGCCCACAGCGAAAGCCGCCTGCCGGCATCTACTTTATTCTTTGGATGCACATCGCCGGCCTCGCCGATATCGTTCAGCACCGCCATGCCCGTGTCCGGCAGCTTGAGCGCCTCGCGCTGGGCATCCTGCACCCAGACCCAGCCATCCACCTCATCACCGAACGGCGCCGCATTCACCGCTTTAAAATTCGCCAGCTGACACCAGTAGAACGGGAGCCGTTCCTGCCCCCAGGCGGCGCGCCAGCCCTCGACCAATGCGGCAAAGCGGCGGCCGTATTCCTTCGGCTCATCTTCGGAATTACTTTCGCCCTGATACCAGATCACCCCGCGCATGGCGTACGGAACAATCGGATGCACCATGCCGTTATACAGCGTTCCCGGCACCCGGTGATTCTGCGCCGGGCCCTCCGGCTTCCGGGGCGCTTTTCTGCGCACCCATTTCCCGGCCGCCTTATCTTTTTCCCGCTGCGCCAGCACCTTTTCGTAGCGGGCCGTCTCCGCATCCTCATCCCAGCGGCTAACCTGTTCCTGAAGCAGGGCCATTTCGCGTGCATAATATGTTTTCAGGATTTCGCTGCTCTCAAACGCATCCGGAGGCATCCACGCCTGAATATGCGTCCCTCCTTTATTACAGCTGATCAGCGCAACGGGCACATCCAGCTCACGGCGCAGCTCGCGGCCGAAAAAATAGGCCGCCGCACTGAAATCATCCACCTCGCCGCGCACCGCCTTCGACCAGCCGCCCTGCCCCGCGGTTTCCGCCGTATACGGGTTTAAAACCTCCCCCGCCCGATACTGGCGCAGCAGCGGATCATTCGCTTCCGCCCGTTCGGTCCGCAGCACTTCCCGCACAGGCTCATAGGCCGGATCGCGCGGCCGGCCGACCAGCATTCGGAACGGCCGATACATATTGGACTGTCCGCCGGCAAACCAGACCTCGCCGACGATGACGCCGGAGAAGGAAACATTTGCCTGGAAACTTGAAACCTGAAAAATCCTCGGTTCCGCAGAGGCGTTCAGCGGATCCAGGTCCACCCGCCATTTTCCATCCGGACCGGCAACCACGCTTTTTTCCTGACCGGCAAATTCGACCGTCACCGCCGCGCCGGGTTCTGCCGTGCCCCACACCGGAACCGGCAGCCCGCACTGCAGCACCATCTGATCCGCAAAAATACCCGGCAGTTCCAGCGCTCCCGCCCGGCACACCAGCAGCAGCCCAAGCGTAAGCTGAATCCATATCTTCATGCCGCTCCCGAATCAGTCCTTCAGTACGATTTTAAATCCATTCACATACTGCCCCGGCAGGGCTGCGGGCAGTTTGATCGTCAGGCCGCCGCGCGTGCGTTCCCATTCGATTTTTTCCCCGCTGCCCAGCAGCGCGATGGACGCGATTTCCTGTTTGAGCAGCCCGCCGGCCGCCAGCGTTTTGATCACGATATCCTGCGTCGGCCGTACGAGCACAAAGGCATAAAGCGCCCCGTCTTTCGTCGTAAAGCGAATATCCAGCGGCGAGAAATCATTGATATTTTCCCCCTGGCGGCCGTCTGTAATTTGCGTCGGCCCTTCGCCGAAGGTTTTCCACGGACGGGAACCATAGATGCCCTCGCCGTTGATCCGCATAAAATCGCCGAACGCCTTCACATAGGCCGCCTGGTTTTCCGGCAGCGTACCGTCGCCGCGCAGTGCCAGGTTGATCATTACCACGCCGTTTTTGCTGACGGCATCGACGGCGTTGCCGACCATCACCGGAATGCTCATCCTGTTCACGGCGCCCTTGCGGTAAAACCAGTTACCCGAAACATCCGTCGCCCACATCCACGGCTGCGGTTTAATGTCCGCCGCCCCGCCGCGCTCCACGTTGGGCGTATACGCACGCTTATCGCGTCCGCCTTTGGCCGAGAATACAACCGTCTGCCCGCCGCCGTTCGCCGCGCGGTCTCGGTTCAGGTAGGCGGAAAAGAGCTTGAGCCCCAGCGATTTTCCGCGCCGTTCATCCGGATACGGGCAGTCGTTATTAAACCAGTCCGGATCATACTTTTCGATAATCTCCCAGCAGCGGTCATACCAATGCTCATTCCAGCGGTCCTGACTCGCGTATTCCGCCGGATCATAATCCATATTGAAAAAATCCCACTCCGGCGTGCCCGGCTGCTGGTATTTACGGGCCGCAGAAAAAAACCTGGGCGACCAGTACAGATGGGTGGAAATGCCGAACTTGAGACCATACTTCCGGGCCGCCGCTTTCCACTCCTTCAGCGTATCGCGTTTCGGCCCCATCCTCACGGAGTTCCAGGGATTGGACGAATCATACATGTCGAAATTATCGTGATGGCAGGCCACCGGCATAATAAACCGCGCACCGTTTTCCCGGCAGAACTTTACCAGCGCATCCGGATCCCACTTTTCAGCCTTAAACAGGGGAATGAGCTTTTCGTAGCCGAACTCCGACGGAGGCCCATAGCGCTGTGTATGCCACTCCGCCAGCTCCTTCGTCATGTTCAGGTCGCCCGGCGCGCCCTTGGCCGACCAATAGTCCTCCAGCCCATACATACGGCGGCCATAGTGCGATCCATCATTCGGCCGGTTTTCGTCGATCGCCGACGGAATACCCCAATGGAACCAGACGCCGAATTTGCCGTCCACAAACCACTCCGGCACCTGATAGTTTGCCGCCATCGACTCCCAGGTCGGCTCGATCTCCGCCGCCGCGGCCATACCGCCCAGCAGACACAACCCCGATATAACGCACTTCATACGGCCTCTATTCATGATCACTCCTGTTGAATCTTAAACCGGATAAACCGGGCGGCCTCATCGATCCCGTATCGATTGGTGACCGGTTCATAGTCATTGACGGGCTTCCCGACGCGCACCTGGTCCTGCGCATTGGTGAACAGGACGGAATCCGCCAGATTCGTGGAATCAATCAGCAGATAGTGCAGGCCCTCCGCCTCATAGCCCGAACGCCGGGAATGAACCAGCTCGAACCAGTTCGTTCCCTGTTGAGCTGCGACATTCACCTGCACTGCAATGGACGCATCCGCATAGGTCGGATCCATCCCGAGGGCATATTCCACCAGGTTGTTGAATCCGTCGCCGATCCCCCCGTTTTCCACATCGGCATCAACCCGCGCGTCATCGCCGCTCAAGCCGCAGCCTGCGGCCCAGGCGGCATAGCTCCCCGGCTCATCCAGCCGCAGCAGTTCGACCGCATGAATAATCTTCGTCTGCTCATTATCCTGACCATAGGCGGCAAAATGGAAACTCCGGGAAAAGTCGAACGTTTCGAGGCGGCCGGAAGCCTGTTCTTCACCGGCGGCGGAATAACTCCAGTCCGCGCCGCCGGCACCGTCGGCTGCAACCCGGATCACCACCGCCCGATTGGTCCCCGCGCCGATTGCGGCGGTATCCAGCGCGGTATTCGTTGATCCGTTTGCAAAGTTCAGCCCGACATTGATGCCGGGCTCGTTGATGATATTCACCCCGAGGCTGTAGACGCTGTCCAGCTCGCCGAACGGGCTGCTGTTCACCGCGAGATCCGCAGCCTTCTCCAGCAGGCCGAAACCGAACAGGTTGCGCCCGACCGTTTCGACACTGCTGCAGGTGTAATGAACGGTCAGCTCAAAGCCGCCCGCCGACACGAAGCTGTTCGATGAATAGAGCAGCGCCGCATCATTGAAGGACGTACCGCTGCTGAAGACCGCATTGCCGTTGTCCTGCCAGCTGCCGCCGGCATCCAGCACCATGCATACGGCACCGCCGCCGACACCGCAGCCGTTGGTCCCCAGCCCGTCGTTGTCGAAGCGCTCCAGATAAACCGCCGACGTCACCTCAATGGAAACCGCCGCGGTGCGGCTGGTGCGGCTGCCGTCGCTGACCTCAAAAGTAAAGCCGTCCATGCCGAGACCGCCGGGCGTGTAGACCAGGTCCGGCGCCGTACCGCTCAGCACACCGTTGGTCGGCTCCGTCACAACCCGATAGGTAAGGCGGTCTCCGTCCGGATCGGTGCCGGACAGTGTGATGGAACGCGGTGTATCCGGGGACGCTGCGATAAAAAGTTTATCGGCCGTCGGCGCATCGTTAACCGGGCTGACCGTTATGAAGACCGTTGCTTTTAGACTTTTCGCCGTATCGTTGACCGTTTGGAAGGTAAAACTGTCCTCGCCGAAAAAGTTGGTGTTCGGTGTATAAACCAGGTTCGGGGCCGTGCCCGAGAGCGTTCCGTTGGTGGGTGCTGAAAAGACAGCATAGGTGAAATTGCTGCCGCGCGGTTCGGAACCGGTCAGCGTAATGGACACCGACTGGTCTTCGGCCGTGCTGACCGTCTGGGTATCGGCGACGGGCATCCAGTCCCAGGTCAGCCGGCACGCCGCCGGATCGGTTTCGACGTTCAGCCAAACGTCCACGTGTTCATAGGAGCGGGTGAAGATATAACCGTCCTGAACCGGCGGCCCGAGCGGTTCGCCGAGGGGGTTGCGGAACTCTTCAATATACGGCTTCGTATTCCAGAGCAGTTCCGAATAGGTGTCGTCCTCGCCTTCGCTGTTCACCACCTGGAAGCTGAAATAGGAGTAGGGCTCCAGCAGCATCAGGTGATAAGCGAGCGGCACCTGGACGGCTTCGCGGATGGCTTCCACCACCTCATTGGTGCGGCCGGCATCGATCAGCGCCTGGCAGTCGTCCCCGCTCAGGTCAAAACTGTACTCCGCGGCATAGTTGGGATTCACCATCATGCCTTTCAGCCGGGCTTCGCGCATCATCTGCAGGCTGTGGCAGACGGCATCGGCCCGCGTCATGGTAACCAGTCCATCGCTGTTTACGCCTTCCCAACCCTCCAGGTAGGTGCTGTTAAACATATGCATCAGCTCGCGGTATCCGCCGAACCGGCTGGTGCGCAGGATGTTTCCGGAGAGCATATCGCCTTCCGGCAGGCGCTCCCAAACGCTGTAATACGACTTCACGCGGTTCGCCATGGGTTCCAGCTCGCCGTCATCATTCAGCAGGGCCTCTTCGCCGCCGGTCGCCTTATCAATAAAAATGCCGTCGATGTTCGGATCTGCAACGCGGGCGGCACACCAGTCGGACCACCATTCCCGGCACTGGGGATGATCGTGGTTATAGCGGTACCAGCCGCGGATCGTGCTGTAGACCCGGTTCCCGTCTTCATCGAGATCGAACAGGGTCCACTCCTCCTCGTCGAAATAGGCATTCGCGGCGGTGCGGTCGTGATGAAGCCCGGCATTCTTATAGGTGCTGGTAAACACATCGGGATTATACTTTTTGAGCGCCGCGGCCGCGGCGGCCGTCCCGGCCTCGACATCGTCTTCCCCGTAATAATTACGCCCGCCCAACGAGATGACCGGATAGGTCGCCGCCATCCGCTCGGCGACCTCATCCGGAATGGCGTCGTTGCGGTGAACGCCCGCCTCCATCTGCAGCGTATCCCACGACCACGCCGGAAAGTTTATGTTGGTGACGGCCGCATATTCCTGCCGGTGCGTCGGCCCCGTCGGATAGAGCGAATAATCGCCCGGCTCGGTGTCCCAGATATCCGGCACCTCGGAAACCATCAGTTTGAAAGCAACCTGATTTGCCTTCACGCCCGAATCGGCCGCCGAAGTGACCAGCAGCTGCTCCACCGCCTCGATTCCGATGCGGGTTGAATAGTTCGACTCCTGCGACTGCAGGTCTTCCCCCTCGCCGATGATCAGGATGTGGCCGAATCCGGAGACTTCCGCCAGCTGCACCCCGACAAATCCTTCTGCGGTTCCCCCCTCCGTGGAAAGCTGCAGGTTTTCAATCGTGAACCGCAGCGTCTCGCCGGCATCCAGGTCCTTATCGGTTCCCACGCCCCAGCCGTCGCTGTCGCCGCTGACGACATCCGGACTGCCCAGCGCCGTCATCGAAGCAGCGGCCGCGGTATTGGTATCGCCGTCATCGGAATAGAGATAGGCGGACCCGGAAAACCCTTCCACCCGCAGGTCAAATGAAACGGTATCGTTTACACCGTCGCCGTCAAAATCGGAACCGGACCAAACCGCAGAATAAACCATATCGTCCCCGTCCGCCGCGGAACTGTAACTCATATCCGGAGACGAAAGATTACGGATGCGCCGCCCCGTATTCACCTGCAGGTCCAAAGCCTCGCTTCCGGTGCCGCCGGCCGCCACAAACCAAAGCGCGCAGGAGCGGTCGGCAGCATCATCGATCACCGTCAGGTTCAGGCTGTCCTCATCCATGGAAACCACACCGCCGCCCAGGCCGGTGATGGTGATGTCGTCCGGATCAAACGAGCCGCTCGCCGAATCGAATGTGATCAGTTCAAGCTCATTGCCGCCCATCGTATAGCCGCGCAGGTCAATCTCCAGCTTTGCGCCGGATTCAATGGTTAACTGATCGGCAGCGGCAATCGTCCCGACCGGATACAAATCAAAATCAAAACGCAGCACGGCATTCGACGTCACCGTAAAGTCGTTTACCTCGATGGAGCAATCATCGCCGTAAACCTCCAGCAGGCCCTTCCCGACATAGAGCTCGCCATCAACACTCAATGAGCCTTTCAGCAGTTCCAGGCGGGAGACGGACGCGGCCGCATCGGACGCCCCGACACGCAGATCCCCGAAGACCGATGCATCCGCACTGGACCACAGCTTCAGGTTCCCGCCGCCCGCGCCTGCCGTATCCCCCAGCACGATATCGCCGCACAGCAGCGCCCCCCTGCAGACCTCCAGCGAAGCGTCATTGATAATCTGGATGGAGCAGGAATTGGTGACCTCCACCGGCGTTGCCACCACCGGTGCATCGTTACTGCCGCTCAGAACCGCCAGGTCATAGCGCCCGGTTCCCGGCACGGCGTTCGACGACCAGTTCCCCGCCCGGTTCCAGTTGCCGTCCACCGCGCCGTCCCACTCCACAACCGTCCGTTCGACCGCTGCCTCGACCGTCACAGCAAAAGCAGCCGCCGCCGCGCCCCACTGGGCCCGCACACTGTTTTTCGTTGCGGAGGTCAAAAAGAGCGGATCCGCCGCCGGACTCAGCGTCATTGTGAGCGCATCGTTGAACGTATAGCCGTCCAGCCCCGATCCCGCTCCGATGACGGCCTCGTGGCTGTAGCTGGCGGCCTCATCGGCGCGGACCGATACAAACCCGTCAAAAGACGCGGTCCCGACAGCGGCGGCGGCATTCACAACCGAGAACCGAAGCGTCTCGCCGGCATTCATCCGGTTATCCCCGACAAACCATTTACCGGCATCGACGACAACATCGGCGTCCGCTGAACCGATCACCGCCGATGACGCGCCGAGGCCGGCATTGGAAACAACGGTTCCGGACAGCCCCTCAACCAGTACGTCGAACGTCAGCGTATCATTGACCGAGTCCCCGTCGAAATCGGCGCCGGTATAGATGACCGAATAGAGATAGTCATTACTCGAGGCCGCGCCCGAAACCACCAGACCGTCGGCCGAACCGCCGACGGTCAGCGAGTTGTTAGAAAGCGCAGGACTCAGGTCCGTAAAGCTCAACGTCGTTGACGTATCCGCCTGCACCGTTCCCGCAAGGAACAGCCCGACCATTCCGATTTCCCAGCGCTTCATCATCGTTCAGCCCCGCCGGTGTTACCGCGCTTCTTTAACGGCCTGCGGCAGTGCGAACTTCCCAGCGTCCCCGCGGGTCTTGATATCGGTGTGGCGTGTCCTGCGGTTGGTCCACCAGTGATATTTTCCCTCTGCCTTCGGATCGGTTTTCACGGCGGCGGCATATTCCACGGCAATCACGCTGTCCATTTCGTCCGGCGCGGCAGCCGGCACGCGGATGGTTGTGGTGCCGCTTCGGACATCATATTCAACCGGCAGCGCCGTGCGCCCGGCATCCGCAAGAAAGTAGGCCTTGAGCGGTTTTCCAACGATCCCGTTAAACGCGATTTCATTCGGTGTCCACTCCAGCACGTGCAGGTAAACCGTCTGATCCTTCTGCGTCATGGCGCCCCACCAGAAATCAAAGTCGACCGGCGAAAAGGTGGTTCCGTAAATCGACTCGCCGTTCACCTTCATCCACTCGCCGACGGCCGCCAGGCGCTCCGTCTCTTCGGGCAGCAGCGTGCCCTCCGGCGTCGGCCCCACATTCAGCAGCAGGTTCACGCCGCGCGCCGCGCACAGCGCCAGGAACTCGACAATGTCCTTGGAGCTTTTCCAGGCATCGTCCGTCCGGTCATAGCCCCAGTTATGGCGCATGGTCATGCAGGTTTCGCTGTCTTCCGTCATGCGTTCACTCGGCAGCATTCGGTCCGGCAGGGAGTTAAAGTCCGCATAGGTCTGCTGCTCAACCGGAACCCGGCGGCTGTACAGGCGGCTGCAGATGACGGCATTGGGCTGCAGTTCGCGCACCCGGGCGCCCTGCGCGTCGGCCTCGATCACATCGCTGCCGCCCGTATCAAACCACAGTACCGACATCTCGCCGTAGTTCGACAGCAGCTCATCGAGGTTTTTTTCCACCAGCGCAAGATACTCCTCCGTCGACAGCGTTCCGGGACGGCCCTGCCCTGAGCGGTGATACCAGTCCTTGAACTGCGAATAATAGACGCCGAATTTAATCCCCTGCTTTGCGCACTCTTCCGACAGTTCTTTGATGATGTCGCGTTTAAACGGCGTCGCGTCCATCACATTGTAATCCGTGGCGTCTGTATCAAACAGGCAGAAGCCCTCGTGGTGCTTGGAGGTGATGACCATGTATTTCATCCCCGCCTCCTTGGCAACGGACACCCATTCCGCGGCATCAAACGCGGTTGGATTAAACTGCGGCGCGAGGGTTTCGCGGTATACCGCACCCGGAATCTTCGCGCTGTTCATTACCCACTCAGCGCTGGCACCGCCCTGCTCCTTGCCGTAATCCCGGCCCTCCCATTCACCGCCGGCAACGGAATAGAGCCCCCAATGGATAAACATGCCGTAGCGCGCATCGCGCCACCACTCCATATGGGAATCGTCGGTGCGGTCCGCCAACCCGGCCAGCGGATTCAGGATGGACAGTGCAGTAATTATAAACAGGCCTTTTTGCTTCATCTTATTTCCTTACACATTGAGATTTAAACGGCGCTCCCTCATCAGCCGGCCGCCAGTCAGAGCCCTGTACACACAGACCTATCATGCCTCGAAACAGCACCCTGCCCATTCTAATATTTTATAGTAAATGCCGACATCGGCATACCTTTCCGCCGTGCTGCTGAAGGGGCTAAAACGGAAGCCGCCAGTCCGGGTCCTCCACCTGCTGTTGTGCCGGACCGGGCGTCACCCGGCCGTTTTTCACCGCCGCCTCAAACAACCGGCTCATTTCCTGAGCCGTTTCGGGGTGCGCATCCAATAGGTTCCGGGTCTCCTTGACGTCATCCTTCATGTTGTACAGCGCGCGCGAAAACGTCTTGGTTTTCCGGTCAAAGCTGAAGATCATTTTCCAGTCGCCCTTGCGGACCGCATAACTTCCCCAGAATCCGTGATGGATCAACACCGGATGCTCCCCCATGGTTTTTCCCTGATAGAGCGGCAGGATACTGGCGCTGTCCTCGGCGGTATTCTCCGGCAGCTCATAGCCCGTCAGCGCAGCCATGGTCGCCATAAAATCGTTCAGCGAAACCGGCACCTCACAGCGGCTGCCGCCCGGCGTCACGCCCGGCCAGCGGACAATGTACGGAACCCGGTGCCCGCCTTCATACACACTGCGCTTCATCCCCCGGAACTGGTGCATCAGGTCGCACCCCATTCCTGCGAGCTCGCGCTGCGATTGGGGCTCGGTCGAGCCGTTGTCCGCCGAAAAAATCACCAGCGTATTATCCGCCAGCCCGGAGCGGTCCAGCGCATCGAGCACCTGTCCCACCGCCCAGTCCGTTTCCATCAGCCAGTCGGCATAAGCATTCAGGCCGCTCCTGCCCTGAAACGCCTTCGACGGAGCAATCGGCGTGTGCGGAGAGGTCAGCGAATAGTAGAGAAAAAACGGCCGGTCGGCGCCCGCCTGCGATTCCACAAACGCCGCCGCCTCATCCGCCAGGCGCGGCAGCACCGCCTCCAGTGACCAGCCCGGCACCATCGGCCCGCCGACGCCGTACATGCCCTTCGGCTTCGGAATCGACGGAATCCCCTGCAGCTCGCGGTCCCGGATAAACACATAGGGCGGCATATTGGGCAGATCCACCCCGAACCAGGAATCGAATCCGCAGTCGACCGGGCCGCCGCCGACCGGCTGGGTAAAATCGATGGTATCCGGCTTGGGATTAAACCGCGGCGCCGGCGCCGATTTGCGGTCGCCGCAGAACACCAGCTGGCGCTCATTGAACGACTGCGCCGCAGCAAAATTCCGCCCCTGCTGATCCGTATAATCCAATCCCAAATGCCATTTTCCGACCATCGCAGTGGTATAGCCCTTTTGCTGAAGCATTTTGCCCACGGTCAGCCGTTCGGGCTCGATCAGCGGCGGATACCACGCCCAGAGCACCCCGCCCTTCAGGCCGGTGCGCCAGGCATAGCGTCCCGTCAGCATGGCATACCGCGAGGGCGTGCAAACCGATGACCCCGAATGCGCGTCCGTAAAATTCATTCCCTCTTCAACCAGCCGGTCCAGGGCCGGCGTGGGAACCGTGCATTTCGGATTATTCGCCGCAACCGATCCATAGCCCATATCGTCGGCTAAAATCAGAATAACATTGGGCGCCGCCGCGTGAACCGCAAGCCCTACGCCGGCCCACACGAGCGCCGTCCATACAATCCCCGTTTTCTTCATCATCCCTGCCCTTCCATTCTTTTCCTGCAGACTCACAATTTACCAAGAAGGGCACCGCCGTATATCCCCATTTTTTAGAATGCATCGCCTTTATGAAGCTCTTCGCCGGAGACCTAAGCGATATGCTCATCGATGGATTCCGGCTGTTTTTCCGCGGGCCTTTCCCCCGCATCATCATTGGTGCGGCGTTCCCGGCCGGCAGAACGGTTAATCCTGCCGAATCCGGAGTTCAATGAACCGCTCCGGCATGTCGACATGATAACGGTTGGTGACGGATTCATACCCATCGACCGCCGGACCGACGAGCATCTGATCCTGCGTATTGGTGGAAAGGGCCCCCTCCAGCAGATTCGTGAAATCGATCAGCAGATAACTCAATCCCTGCGCTTCATAGTCCGCGCGGCGGCTGTGGATGCATTCAAACCAGTTGGTGCCGTCTCCGCTTACAATGCCGGCGGCTTCCGCAGCGCCGGCATCGGAGTTGGTCGGATTCATCCCCAGCGCATATTCCGCCAGGTTACTGTAGCCGTCGCCCGCCCCGCCGTTTTCCACATCCGCATCGAGTGCAGCATCATCACCGGTCAGTCCGTAAGCGGAAACCCAATCCGAAAAACTTCCCGCAGCATCCAGCAGTTCCAGCGCCGCATCCTGAATAGACTTGCCTTTCCCGTTGTCATCCTGCCCATAAACCACCACGCGGTAACTCTTTGACAAATCAAAGCCGCCGGCGAGCGTTCCGGAAGCCTCGGTCGTTCCATCAATCGAATAGCTCCACTCGCCGCCCGGGCGGATTTCAATCACGACCGGCGTGGACCACTTTATGGAAAATTCCGCGTGATCACCGGACGGATCCAGATTGGTGCAGGCCGCGCCGTCGGTAAAGTTCAGCCCCTGCATCTCCTCCCCGCTCCCAACCGTGAGGTTCACGCCTAAACTATATACATTCGTCTGGCTGCAGAACGGATTGACCCCGGAATAGGATGCTGCATCGGTGTCCGTGCTGAGTAATCCGAAAGAAAAATTATTTGCGCCGCCGTCATCCGTGAGACCCAGCGTATAATAGACGGTCAGCCTGAATCCTCCATCGGATTGATAGGCATCGGCCGAATAAAGCATCGCATAGCGGTCATAACTGGTTCCGACATTCTCATACGTATAGGACGTCACCGTGCCGTAGTCATTCGTGCTCGGATCCCAATAGGCTTTTTTGGAAATGGTCCTGCTGACCATGGGAATCATTCCGACAGTATCGAACGACCAGACCTGCCCGGTTACCACCGAACCATCGGAAAGTTCCGTGTCCACACGCCAGTAATAGCGCTGGTTTGCCTCCAGCCCCGGATCGCCGTCGAGCACAGCAATGTTCTGCGGATCTTCCTTCGAGCCCACGTATTCCAGCGCATTCGAACTCGTCCCGAGATAGATGTGCGCCCGTTCGCCGCCGAGGCCGATCAGGTACATCAGGTCGGCATCCTGCGGCACCGATACCCCGCCGTCTTTCGGAACCGGCATCGAGGCCTGCGCCTCCTGACGGCCGGGAATCCAATAGGCATCCGCTCCGTATTCATAGGCCCCGATGTCAGGCGCATCGCCGACATAACCCGCCGTAACATCATAGACCGTGCCGTTCACGGTACACGTAACATTCGTCCCCTGGTCGATCAGCACGGCGGCATCGGCCCGCGGACGGAAATCCCGGTTATCCGGATCGCGCAGCAGGTCATGCATGCTGTCGCCCTCCTCCTGTCCGGCAAAATTATGGGAATCCTCACCCGGCAGCCCCCAGTCGTTCTCCACCCGGTAATAGGTATCGTTCGTGGTTGAGTCGATATATTCATCGCTCGAAAAATAATTGGTGTTCGATTCCTGATCCAGATAGTCATTCAGCACATCGGCGGCATTATTCCGGGAAACCGAATGCGCATTGCCGCCCTTGCCGATCGAGACCTCAATCGACGACCAGGTTTTTATGCCCGTGTTGTTATACACTTCATGCCGGTCCCCTTTGAGATGGCACCCGTCGCCCACAGCAACCGCCTTAATCATCGTCGCCATCGCAACATTACAGTAAAAGTTGGCATTCGTACCCAGCAAAGGGTCATTCCATCCATCCCACCTGAAATCCCGTTCATAATTCCCGATAAACCAGTTGTAACGGGCAACCGACTCAACCACATCCTCATGCGGCATATAAATCGCGGAGCCGTCACCCTGCTTGCGGGCGCAGTCGGTATGAAAATTATATTCAGCCGTAACCGGCCGAACCGTGTCACTTTCATACCGGTTCGCCGACATGCCCTGGCCCGCGCCGGCGGTTTCCATCGTGTTGCGCCTGTAAACCAAATCCAGCGTCTCCTCCAGCTCCACCGCGGCAAACACACCGATATTCGCATAGTCAATCTGGTAGAAGAGGTTGTTTTCAATCAGCATGTTTTCCACATAGCTGCCGTTCAGTCCGGCCCCGTCGGCATAACGGAACGTGCAGTTGTATACCGTAATCTCTTTGCAGAAATCCGATTCCGTCCCGACAAACTCCGCGGTTTCCGATTCGCTGATATCGCCCAGCGCCCGTTTCGATGCCGTATAGTAATCGAAGCCGCAATTCCGGATCGTAATGTGGTCAGAAGATTCAAAAGAAAATGCCACCGCCCGGAAATTCAGCCCGTCAATGACGATATACCGGGAACCGGAACCGCCGGAAAAGGCATAGGCCATGGTCTTTCCGTAAATCCCGCGCCCTGTTGGATCCAGCCCGTCCTCCGGCCATAAATAGAGGATTTTTGCGGACTCGTCATAGGCCCACTCCGCCGCCGTATCCAGCATCACCCGCTCCGCGCCGTTCGACCCGCCTTCCATAAAATAATAGTTGGAGGTTCCGATCTTTTCCATCCAGTCGACATTAAAGGTATCCGAGCCGGCAGCGTGATCTTCAACCAGCCGGGCATAGGTGATGTGGTCGGCAAAATTGCACACGGCCACGCAGCCGTTAAAAGAGACGCCCGCCCCGGCCAGCGTGTCCGCCGCGCCCGAATCCGGATCATCCACCACCACATACCGGCTGGTCGATGACTCCCTCTGCCGGTGCGAAGCGTAATCCCACATCTCTTCCGAAAAGACCCGCGCATTGGGAAACCGCGCCAGGGTCATCAGCTCATCATCGACAAAGAGCTGCGTAATATCCTCGAAGAGGGTGGTCTTATAAACACTCCCCTCATCCAGCGTCCAGCGGTTCGTGATGGCCGTCGTGCCGTCCAGCGTCACCGTCTCCCCGTCATAATTCACCAGTGTGACCGGAGCATTCGAAACACCGGCGGTATTGGACAGGTCGACCGCCTCGCGGTAGGTGCCGCCCCGGATATAGACGGTATCCCCCGGTCCCGCCCGGTCCACCGCATGCTGGATGGTTGCAAACGGTTCGGCCAGGGTTCCGGGATTGGAATCATTGCCCGTTTCCGAAACATAAAAATCTTCAGCCGTATAGCCGCCCTCCAGCGTGACGGACTGAACCGATTTCCCGCCTCCGTTATCATCCTGGCCGTACACCGCCGCATAATACCGCTTGGTCAGGTCAAACCCGCCGGGCAGTATGCCGGAAGCCTCGGTGATTCCCGCGATGGAATAACTCCAGTTTCCGTCCGCATCAATTTCAATAACGACCGGAGTGGACGTACCCGCAGCAAACTGAACGTAATCGCCGGACGAATCCAGGTTGGTGACCGCCGTTCCGTCTGTAAAATTCAGTCCCTGCATCGCGGCATTGTCATCCGCCGTAAGGTTTACGCCCAGGCCGTATACATTCGTTTCGGTTCGAAATGGATTATAACCGGAATAGTCCGACAAATCCGTATCGGCACTGATCAGGCCGAAAGAAAAGTTATGCGCCGCCGAATCGCCGACCGATCCCGTCGTATAATAGACCGTCAGCTTAAATCCCGTATCACTCTTGAACGCCGTTTCCGAATACAGCAGCGCCCGGCGCGTATACGTCGTTCCGCTCGTGACAAACGTGCAGTCGCCGTCATCCGCCCAGGCGTGCCCCTGAACCGTTCGGTTTACCGCCCCGCCGCCAATGCCGTTGGTATTGACCGACAGCGAATCGCCGTCAAAGCTGTCCTGATAAAGAACAGCCGCCGGTGAGATCCCGATGGCCAGCATGTATACGCCGATTACAAATCCTGCTTTTTTCACGACCCTGCCTCTGTTGTTTACTGACCCCTAATCTACACGTTGTTTGATAACTTGCAGAGTACCTTGGTTCCAATCTCCTGCAGATTGCGCACCACTTTCGGCTTCAGCGTCACTTTAGCCCGGCATGCCGTTCGGCAGAACGGCCTGGCCCTTCGGCGGCAGCGCCGGCCCCTGCTGCGCCTCCGGCCGTGCGAATGCGGTAAAAAGGCCGGGGTTCATTTTGCTCATCCGCCTATTTCCAGTCGATCCTCGCGGTCCAGCTTTCGAGGTCGACAAAGACCGATGCATGGGCGAACTCACGTCGATACGTCCAGCCGCTGCGCTGGTAATCGCCTTTAGGCGGCCCCAGGGGGTTATCAAATTCCGGATACCATTCGAAGGTGCCGGTATCGTCGCCCTGATAGCCCCAGGTGTAGCAGAAATACGAATAGCGCTCAGCCACGAGAAGATAACAGGCCAGCGGAAACGTAATGGCTGCGCGCGCCATTTCCGCCCGCTCCTCCCGCGGTTTTTCCATGATCTCTTTATCGCGCCAGTCGAATCCGGGCCAGGCCTTGACCGCCAGTATTTTCCCGGATGCCGCCGTGCGGTGGAGCATCTCGATATCCGCGGCGAGCACGTCTTTATTCCCGGGCTTCGCGCTGACAAAATGCTCTTTCATCGCACCGTCGGTCACCTTCAGCATTCGGGCGCCGATGTTTTCCGGATCGGTCGACACGCCGTTTTGAATCAGCAGTTTTGACGGGCCGGCTTTTTTGCGCGTCTCTTCCGCCATGGCGGCCAGCCCATCATTAAGGGCCTCGATTTTTTCCGGCGTCAGCACGCGGCGCCGGCTGTTACTGCTGAACTTGCCGACCGCATCGATAAACACACCATCCGCACCCAGCTCATAAACCGCCCGGTACGCCGTATCGGTCCACCAATCCCGCACCGCCTGCTGTGAGAGATCGTTGAACGAACTGTGAAAAATAGTCAGGCGTTCTCCATCCTTGCTGATCAGTTCGCCGCCCGGCGGAAAGTCCGCGACGGCGTCATACCCTCCGATTTTTATGGCGGCGTTCCAATAGAACAGCACCTTCGCCTTCGGATTGCGCGTTTTGATCTCCTTCACCGCAGCTGCGAATCCCTTTTCGGTGCTGCCGTACTGCCGTTTGGCGTGGCCTTTTTCAATGGTAATAAAATCAAAATGTTCCGCCAGGAAGTCATACTGCCCGGGTGTAAAGTCCCCCGACATGTTGGCCAAGTGGGCATAGACCGGGACGGTGTCCCAGCTGAAGGGCACGTTATCGCCGGCCGCCAGCAGCGGAAGCATCAGGGCGGGCATGAGCCGCTTTATCATGGGTAAACCCTTCATTTGATTTCAGTTCCGGGATTCGTCTGTTTTGTTTCCCTAAAGCCGGTCACATCATCCAGCACAATCCGTTTGCGGGCATCCGGCTGTCGGAGCGTGAAGAGCACATTCCTGAACGCAGCATTTTCAGCATACCGAAGAACCGCTGTTTCGAGCGGCGAGGCGCATCCTCAACCACCTCGCGCATCGCGGCTACTGCTGCCCGCTCTTCCAAAGCCTGATCTGGTCAAGGTCATTCCGGGCCGCCGCACCGTCGGTGCTGCGCCCCCGCGCAATATCGGATTCCAGCTGCGCGAGCAGACGCTGGGCCACTTCCGGCTGCGCCGCATAGAGATTTGTCGTTTCTCCGGGATCTTTTTCCAAATCATACAGCTGGGCAATCGGAGCCCCGCCGGCCGCGGCGGCCTTTTCGTTCGGGGCGGTCCACCCGCCGGACCCCTTGGCCAGCAGGAGCTTCCACTTGCCCTGCCGATATGCAAAGTGGCCGCTGATGGAATGGTGAATGATGCCCTTGCGTGTCGAGGCAATCGGCTTGCCCTGCAGCGCCGGGACAAAACTCACGCTGTCTTCGCCGGCGTGCTGCGGCAGCGGCGCGCCGGTCAGGTCGGCACAGGTCGCCATGAGATCCGTCAGGCAGATGGTCTGGTCACAGCGGCTCCCCGCCTGAACTCCGTTCGGCCAGCGCACGATAAACGGCACACGGTGCCCGCCGTCCCACAAATCGGCTTTGGAACCGCGGAACTGCGCACTCGGGTAGTGCCCCTGCTCTTCCAGCCGGCTGATTCCCGCCGCCTTCGAACAGCCGTTATCCGCCGTAACGATTACAATGGTGTCGCCGGCGAATGCGGCGTTGTCTACGGCATTCATCACCTGACCAATCAAATGGTCGGTCTGCATAACATAGTCGCCGTATGCACCGAGGCCGCTCTTTCCCTGCCACTGCTGCGAGGGAAGAATCGGCGTGTGCGGCGACGGCAGCGCCAAATACAGGAAGAAGGGCTTATCGCTTTTATACTCGGTGATAAATTTCACCGACTCCGCCTGCAGCCGGGGCAGCACATCAATTGCCTCAAAATCTTCGGTGGCCGGACCGGGCCGGCGAAAGGCTTTTACCTGTGTGCCTTCTCCCAGCCAATGGCGGTCACGGATCCACACATACGGCGGAAAGTCCAGCGAGGCCGTGATGCCGAACCAGGAGTCAAACCCGAGATCAACCGGGCCGCCCTGAATGGTCCCCTGCCAGTCAATATTGGAAAGTTCCTCCGGAGCAAACGTGCCCTTGCCCTTTTTCGCTTTCAGGTTTCCGCTCGGCTTCGCCGGCTTGCCGTCAACCGTAGCGATATCCAGCCCCAGGTGCCATTTACCAATCATGGCGGTATGATATCCCTGTTCCTTGAGCAGCGACGCCGCCGTCAGCCGATCCGTCGGAATGAGGGGCTTGCCGTAGCCGTCAAGAACACCGTTCTGCAGGCTGGAGCGCCAGTTATAGCGCCCCGTCAGAATGCCGTAGCGCGTCGGCGTGCAGACCGACGAACTGGTATGCGCGTCCGTAAAAACCATGCCTTCGGCCGCCAGCCGGTCCGTGTGCGGGGTTTTTATCTTACAGCGGTCCGGATTCAGGCACTGCACATCGCCGTAGCCCCAGTCATCGGCCAGAATGTAGATTATGTTGGGCCTGCCGGCGGCGCCGACAGCTGAAACGACCGATGCCGCCATAAACAGGATAAACAGGTACGATTTCTTCATTAATTTCTCCCTTGTTTACATACAACGGACCTCAGCGTCCCAAAGTGGACTCGTTTTCTTCCTGTTTCGATGCAGCAGCCCGCAGCTGCCGCAGGAGGTCAGAGCCGCATAAACCCGGTTACGGGACTACACTCTCACTCTGTTTAACCTGCTGGATCGTGCCGTCCTCGTTAAAGAACAGGGGATCAAAGCAGATGGAGCGGTTCGTGTTCCGGCCATGGGAAAGCGCGCCGTTATGGTAGAACACATACCACTGCCCTTTGTATTCAACGACCGAACCGTGCATGGTGAGCACATCCGTGGCTTCCAGAAAAACGCCCTTGGGCTCCCACGGCCCCAGCGGGCTGTCGCTCATCGAATACTGCATCTGATTCCGGGGTTTCGTATGGTCCGGGTAGATCATGTAGTATTTGCCTTTGCGCTTAAAAACGAACGGCCCTTCGCGGTGCTCGTCGACACCGACCTGATGCACCATCTCGCCATCAACCTCCATCAGGGTGTCCTTGAGCTTCGCCGCATAGCACTTGGCCTTCGCCACGGCATAGAGATAAGCCTGCCCGTCATCGTCCATAAAGACGCACGGATCGCAGAACGCCGTGCCGCCTTTAATCTTTCCCTGCAGCGTAAAACCCGCAGCCGGGTCTTTACTCGTCGCCACACCAAGCTCCCAGACATTGTCGGGATCCCGATGCGGGAAAACAAAATAATAGGTTCCGTCTTTGTAAACGCAGTCCGGCGCCCACATATTCCCGCCCTTGGGCGTGCCCCATTCAACATCCCGCGAATGCAGGATCTCCCCGTGATCCGTCCAGTGGAGCATGTCATCCGTCGAAAAAACGTGATATCCGTCCATCGACCGGTAGCCCTTTCCTTTGATGTCGGTTGACGGATAAACGTACAGGCGGCCGTCCTCCCACACATGAGCCGACGGGTCGGCGGTAAACATGTGCTGAATGAACGGGTTGGCCGCCCGCTGCGCCGCCGGCACCGCCCCGGCAGACACCGCAAGAATTGCCGCCAAAAACTGCTGATTGTATTTCATACATTCTCCTGATTTGTCCTGATTACGCCCTTCTTAAACTATGTGACCGACTACCGCAGCTCAACCAGAACGATATCGTCCCAGCAGCCGGCGCCCTTAAAATCCTTCGACGTCGTGAGCCGGAGCGCAATTTCCGTATGCGGCCCGCTGTTGAATCTTTTTGAAACCTCAACCCACGGCCCGGCGTTTTCGGCGGCATCCAGTTTAAAGGTGCACTGCGCATCAAAAGGCGCCAACGCCTGCAGCCGAACCTCGCCCTTTGTGCCGGGAGCCGCCTTCAGCGCAGCGCTGAGCCGGTACTCGGTGCCGGGCTTGAGCGTGATCTTCTGCGTAAGATGCCGCATGCCCCGGCTGCCTTCATACTGAAGGGCGTAATAGCCGTCGGCCGGTTCCTCCAGCACGCGGTTCACGCCTGTGACCCGGCGACCCTGCCACCAGGAGATGGTTTGCTGAACCCCCAGTTCAAAGGAGCCGTTCATCACGAGGTTTTCCGGGGCATCCTTTCTGGAAATTTTTATGGAGGAAAAGGTGTTATCGCACCCCAGCCTGCCCAGATCGATGACATTGTTTTCGAAGATCCAGGATGCGCCCTGCCCCCGGTCGTCCTCGAAACATTCCACAACATAGCCGGCCGGCACTTCGATCGATGAAACGGCATCATCCGCAATCCCGTGCCCGGCCAATGCGGCCGCGGTATATTCCCCGACATCCAGTGCGCCGAGCATGCCGTTAAAATTGATCTCCCGGTGAAAGGTCGGCCGCTCAACACCGCGCGACGGTTTCACCATCTGAATGGTGCCGTCGGCATTAAAATAAATCGGATCAAAGCAGATGGAGCGGTTGTGCTCCTGTCCGCCGGACAGATCGCCGTTGTGATAAAAAACATACCACTGCCCCTTGTATTCCACGCACGAACCATGGGTGGTCAGCACATTGGTCTTGTCCAGAAATACCCCTTTGCACTCCCAGGGACCCAAGGGCTTTTCACTGACCGCGTGGCGCATTTTATGCCCGCCTTTGGAATTATCCGGGTAGATCATGTAGTACATCCCGCCGCGCTTGAACACAAAGGCGCCTTCGCGGAAGTCATCGAGACCGTCCATCAGAACGGATGCGCTTTCAACCTCCACCATATTTTCTTTCAGCCGGGCGGCATACGGCTTTCCATATCCCCCGTAATAGAGATAGGCCCGGCCGTCGTCATCGATAAAAACGCACGGATCGATGTAGGGCTCAAGGCCTTCGATATAGCCCAGGACCTTAAAATCCGACGCGGGGCTTTTGCTGACGGCGACACCGATCTTCCAGTTATCCCTGTGGCTTCCCTCACCGTCGGACGGATGCGGAAAATAATAATAGTACGTGCCGTTTTTATACGCGCAGTCCGGTGCCCACATATATCCCCCGGCTTCACGGCCCCACGCGACATCATCCGAATGGAGCATCTCTCCGTGATCCGTCCAGGTTATCAGGTCATCGGTCGAAAATACGTGATACCCGTCCATGGAAGCATAGCCCGATGGCGGGGAGGTATCCGTCGATGGATAGACGTAGAGCCGTCCATCGTCCCACACATGGGCCGAAGGATCGGCGGTAAACATATGGCTGACGAAAGGGTTTGAGCGCCGCGGCGCCGCCTCCAATGAGCCGGCAGCCAGGATACTCAACGCGGCGATCAGTTGTTTAGACGTGTTCATATTTAACCTGCTGCTACTTGCCGGGCGTCCATTCAAACCAGTTCATTTTCATCTGTTCGCCGACAAAGCAGCAATAGAGGGTCTGGCTTCCCCTGATTTTTTTCATCGGGACCGAAATCGTTTCAAATGCACCGCCGGTGGCGGGAACCGGGATGGTGCCGACAACAACGCCGGTCGGACTGTCCACCCGCAGCTCAATACGGCCGCCCGCCTGGGGCGCCGAAACCCGCACCCTGAGCTCAAAAGGATTTTTCCCGAAATCAAGCGCCGCATAACTCGTCCAATCGCCGTCAGAAAGCGCGCCGATCCCTTCCGCCTGTTCGCCGTCCGTCAGTCCAATGACCTCCGCGCCGCGGGTTTCGGTGAACGTTTCGGCCTCCATCCGGAAGCTTCCATCCGCGAGAGCCGCAGGCTGCGGAATGCCGGGAGCAGTCTTTTTCTTCTGTCCCCTTCTGCGCTTAGCCCTTTCGGCAAAACTCGGCTCCGCATCCAGGGTATAGACGATCGGCTCAATCGTCCCGTCCTCGCGGAACGTCATCTTGTCGAAGCAGGCGGTGCGCCGATAGTTGCTGCCGTGATTCACATCTCCGCGGTGATAAAACAGATACCACTCGCCGTTAAACTCGATGGCCGAGGTATGGTTGGGAGAGCGCGGCGAATTCGGGGCGAGCACTCCTTTAAATTCCGCGTACTGCGGCAGCGGCGAATCGGCCATCCAGTATTTCGTCACGGCGCCGACCCGCGCGCTGAAATAGTAGATGCCGCCGCGCTTAAAAACATGCACCGCTTCATTAACGGCCTCTTCGGTCAAACGAACCAGCGGGCCGTCAAGTTCCACCATATTATCCTTCAGCTTAGCACCCAGGATGTGCGACCCCTCATCACCGATATCGATCCAGTGGTCGTTGCCGTAGATATAGGCCTGGCCATCGTCGTCGACGATGACGGTCGGATCAAAAATCGAGGTGATCGACCCAGGAACCGCCGCCTCCCAGGGGCCGGTCGGCGTCCGGCTTTTGGCCACGCCGACATGGGTTACATTGCCCGGGAAATACCAGTAGTACCAGCCGTCCTTATACGCCGCATCCGGTGCATTCATGTTCGAGGTGAAATGCTCAAAACCCGGATCGAGCTGCGGGTCCAGTTTGACGCCGTGGCTGATCCACGTCTTCAGGTCCGACGACTCCAGGATCGCATAATCCTTCATCGATTCATAATTAACCGCGTCGGGCTGGTCGTGTGAACAGTAGAGATAGACCTTGCCGTCGAAAAC
>JBFHGU010000014.1:0-65840 GCA_041582935.1 Pontiella sp. | reverse complement strand
TCCGCAACATGCACCGCTGGGCGGCCCACGGGATGGTGGCGTTCGTGGCGCTTCACATGCTTCGCGTGTACCTCGCGGGTGCGCATCGCGGAGGTCGCGAATTCAACTGGGTCATCGGCTGCATCCTCGGGTTGCTGACGGTTTTCCTCTCCTACACCGGCTACCTGCTGCCTTGGGACCAGCTTGCATTCTGGGGCGTCAAGGTGGGCACGGAGATCGCCAAGATTGCCCCGGGCGGCGCGCTGATCCGCGGCATCCTGCTCGGCGATACCGATGTGGGCGGCGAGGCGCTCATCCGCTTCTATGTTTTGCACGTGGCCGTGTTGCCGGCCATTATGGGCTTCCTGATTGCGGTCCACTTTTTCCGTATCCGCAAGGATGGCGGTCTGGCGCGTCCGGCCGACACCTCGAAAGAAAAACAGATTCCCGACGAAGAGTTCGGACCCGTCAAGAACGCCTCCGTCTTCAAGGCGGCGCGCAGTTATAAGCTGGTTGAAATAGTCAAGGGTAACGAGCCCAAGGTCAACGAAGAGGTCGACCAGATGATGTTCGCCTGGCCGAAGCTGATTGTGCGCGAGCTGATGGTCTTTGCCGGCCTGCTGGTGGTGATGAGCCTGATTGCCGTCTTTTTTGACGCACCGCTCGAGGGGCCGGCCGATCCGAACCATCCGACCAACCCGGCCAAAGCGCCGTGGTATTTCCTGGGACTGCAGGAGCTGACTTCGTACGACGGCTTCATTGGAGGCGTTGTCATTCCCGGTATCCTGGCCGGCGGCGTGATGTTCCTGCCGTACGTCGAAATTGCACTGGAGACGTTTACCAAAACCTACCGCAAGAACATTCCGGGCGTCTGGTTTGCGCGTGAGCGCTGGATCGAGAATGCGCTGTTTATCGGGATGTATCTGTTCATGCTGACGCTGATTATTATCGGGGTGTACTTCCGCGGGGAAAACTGGGCAATCGTCTATCCGTGGGTGGAACAGGCCGCAGGGGGAGGACACTAAGATGATTAAGGATTACCGCATTCTGCTGTTCATCGGCCTGCTGGGGATTGTGCTGCTTGGGCTCGCCATGAAGAAGGGGCTTGATGAAGATTATATCGGTTACCAGAAAGCGTATTACGAGGCGCTGGGCGAGGAATTCCCGGGGCCGGTCATCAAGCAGGTGAACGTCAAAACGCCGACCTCGATGCTGGTCGACCGGTGCCAGTCCTGCCACATCGGCGCATCGAACCCGCAGGCGGCCGCCTTTGAAATGCCGCTCACCACCCACCCGCGGATTGTGCCGGGCGAGGGGGAAGATCCGCACGACTTTAACACAATCGGCTGCGCGGTCTGTCACGACGGATCCAGCCGCGACCTCGACCAGCATCTGGCGCACGGCCAGGCGCACGGGTGGACCAAACCGCTGGTCAGCGGAAAGATTGCGCAGGCCAACTGCGTACGCTGCCATGCCATGGAGAGCGGCCGTTTGGCCGGGGCCGAGGTCTTTGAGCTGGGCCGCGAGCTGTTCCTGGAAAAAGCGTGCTGGGGCTGCCATACCGTGGCTGGTGTTTCGACATCGTCGCAGGCGCCGGAACTGACCGATGCCGGCGGCAAGTTCAGCTATGACTACCTGGAGGAATCGATCGTCCATCCCGAGGCGAATGATGCCAACAGCAAAATGCCGACCTTTGACTGGGTGCAGGACCACGAAACCGTGACCGCGCTGGCGACATACCTGAAGGGGCTGCAGAAAAACAAACTGCGTTCCGAGGAAACCGCGCCGATCGGCTACATTAAACCGAAGGCCGATGAAGTGCGCATTTCAGCCCCGAGTCTTGAAGCGGGGCGCGCCCTGTTTGCCGGCGTTCCGTTCGAGGGGTCGATCAGCCGCGGCGGCTGTGTGAACTGCCACGCCTTCCGCAGCAGTGACGGCCAGCTGGCCGGCGGCCAGATCGGGCCGGAACTGACCTGGTCGATGCGTAGCCGAGGCGAGGAGTATGTGAAAGACCACATTGTCAATTCCCGTGTGCATGCCCCCGACTCCATTATGCCGACCTTTAAGGATTACAATGAAGCCGAGCTCGACAGCCTGGTGCTGTTCCTGTCGTCATTCAATTATGAACTGAAAGAGCAGGCGGATGGGCAGCGGCTGTACGACACCTACTGCCTCTCCTGCCACGGCGAAGAGCTGGACGGCAACGGCCGGGTTTCGGACATGCTGGATCCGCTGCCGCGCAATTTTAACCGCCATCAGTTCGTGCTGGCCTATGAAGACCGCTTTAAGGATTCCATCCTCAACGGGGTCGGCGGAACCGCCATGCCCGCCTGGAAGAGTGTGCTCAGCGAGCAGCAGGTTGAAGTCCTGATTGATTTCATCAAGTCGAAGACGCTTGATCAGAACGAGAGCAGCTTCAAGCGGATGGAGGTCGGGCTGCCGAACATCGGCGATCCCGACCGGCGCGACTGGAAGAACCGGGGCAAGGTGGTGGCGGCCGGCGATGCGGCCAACGGCGCCGCGGCCTTCCAGCAGTACTGCACATCGTGCCATGGAAAGCTCGCGAACGGCAAAGGGCCGAACGCCTATAACCTGGCCCACCCGCTGCCGCGCAACCTGCTGAATAAAAAGTTCCTGAACCAGGAGGGCGTAACCGACGAGCGGCTCTACCAGTCGATCCTGCTGGGCGTGGCCGGCACGCCGATGCCGTCGCACGACCACCTTTCGGACCAGACCATTGTGGATATCATCGCCTTCATCCGGGCCAACACCGAGGAAGCTGACAAATGAAACAAGATACTGCTGCAAAAACGATGATCATTGCATCGTGCGTCTACTTCGGGCTGGCGCTGACGATGGGACTGCTGACCGCCCTGAAGTTTGTGGTGCCGACGGTCGGCGAGATTGAATATCTTTCGCTGCCGCGCGTGCGCATGCTCCACACGAATATCAACCTGTTCGGCTGGCTGCTGCAGTCGAACATGGGGGTCCTGTTCTGGATTCTGCCGCGGATCCTGCACACGAAGCTGTTCTCCGAAAAACTCGGGGTGGCGATGGGCGCGGTCTATAACCTGGCATTGATCGGCGGGCTGGTATCGATTGTCCTGGGCAGCGTGAAAAATGTGGAGTACGGCGAAATTCCCCCGCCGTTCGACTATCTGGTGGCCGTCTGCTGGATCATGTTTGCAGTCAATATTTTCGGCACCGTCGCGACCCGCAAAGTGAAGTACCTTTACGTTACCGTCTGGTACACCCTTGGCGCCGTCATCTGGACGACCTTCGTCTACATCACCGGCAATATGTTCAGCCAGATGCCGATGGTGGCCGGCGTCAACCAGGCCAACCTGATCTGGTTCTATGTCCACAATGCCGTCGGCCTGATCTTCACCCCGCTCGGCGTGGCGATTGCCTACTACATGATTCCGAAGCAGCTCGATACGCCGATCTATTCACACAAGCTCTCCATGGTCGGCTTCTGGGTGATCTCCTTCGTCTACGTCTGGACCGGGGCGCACCATATGATCCACGGACCGCAGCCGTACTGGCTGCAGACGGTGGCCATCATTTTCTCCTTCAGTCTGATCATTCCGGTCATGGCGGTCATCACCAACTTTTTCGGGACGTTTGCCACAGCCCCGCGCGGCACCCGCATGAAAGGGCCGATTCCGAAGCTGCTGATGATGGGCACAGTATACTATGTCTTCACCTGCCTGCAGGGGCCGTTCCAGGCAATCCGCTCCGTCAACGAAATCACCAGCAAAACCGACTGGGTGGTCGGGCATGCGCACATGGCGCTGTTCGGCGCGTTTTCCTATTACGCCATGGCCGGCATCTACTATGTCGCGCCGAAACTCGCCGGCCGGAAGCTCTATTCCGAAAAGCTCGGCGACGGCCAGTTCTGGCTGATGACGCTCGCCAGCGTGCCCTTCCTGGCGGTGCTCTGGATCAGCGGCGTCATCCAGGGGTTTGCCTGGCTCAATCCGGAAAACACTTTTGTGGACACGCTCGCCGCCCTCAAACACGCGCACTGGCTGCGCTTTGCTTCGGGCGGGCTGATCTTCATCTCCTACTTCCTGTTCCTGTACAACATTCTGCAGACGCTCTTCGGAAAATATCCGCAGGAAGCCGAAGAGGGCGAAACCATCCACGCCGAAACCGCGGCCGCGCAGTAAGGGGAATGACGTTATGAAGATTGATGTGGAAAAAAGCCTGCTCTTAACCGCGGCCGGCGCCTTTGCCCTTTTTGCGGTCGGCGCCGTGCTCACCACCATTGTACCGCCGATGGTGTCGCCGGTGATGTATAAAACCGACCGGGCGGTGCACGACTACACCGAACAGGAGCTGCGCGGTATCGAAATCTACAAGCGCGAGGGCTGCGTCTATTGCCACACCCAGCAGGTCCGGCACCTGGATTCCGACCGGCGCCGCTACGGCTGGCGCCTCGTCGAAGCGCCGGCATCCGAGTCCTGGGAATATGTCAACGACCAGCCGCAGTTCCTCGGCACCAAGCGCACCGGCCCCGACCTGGCGCGCGTCGGCGGTAAATATTCATCCGAATGGCACTATGCCCACTTTAAGAATCCGCGCGATATGGGGGAAAAATTTCCCGACCGCAAGGGGATATATGAAAAGGCGTCCATCATGCCGTCGTTTGCCTATCTCAGCGATGAGGAGATTGCCGACCTGACGGCGTATCTGCAGACGCTCGGCCGCAATAAAAACTGGCGTGTAGACCCCAACGGCAATCCGCTCAATGACTACGAAAGATAAGCGGGAGATATCCAATGGCTGATAAAGAGTACGATCACGAAACCACCCCCGAAATCAAACAGGGACATGCCGGCATCGGTAAGTTCAACATTGCCGTCGAAATCATCCTGACCATCGTCTGCATCATCTATCTTATTTTTCACTTCACCCCATGATGAATCAGCCGCAGCACAGGCAGGAAAGCACGAGGCCAAGGGGCTGGCCCTGCGCTGTTTTTCCTGCTGCCGCTGCCGATAACATGAGTTTATCAACATATTCAAAGCGCCGCCGGTTTATCCAGACCCTCAGTATGCTGTTGCTGCTCAGCATTCCGCTTCGGTTTTTCTGTGTGGATCTTGAGGCCGAATGTATCCGCGTCTTCGGTGCCGAGTTCGGGCACTCCACCATGTTCTATCCGCTCTTCGCCATCGTCGGCCTCATCCTGCTGGCGGTCGTCATCGGAATGAAAAAGGGGCGGCTCTTCTGCTCGCACCTCTGCCCGATGCACCTGTTTCTGGAAAAGGTGAACAGTCCGCAAAACAAGCAATCGGATCACCGCCGCCGGCACCATATTCTCTGGTCGGTCCTGTTTGCGGTATTCATGGTCGAAGTGATTCTCTCCTTTTTCCAGCCGCTGCGCCGGCAGGTTGAGCTCGCGGCCGCCGGCAGCTTGCCGCTGATCGGCATAGCCGCTGCGCTCTTCGGCGGCTTCCTGTTCCTGTTCATCGGCTACCACGAGCGCTTCTGCAAAAAGGGCTGCCCCTATGCGCTGATCCAGATGCTGCTGCTCTCCGACCGTACGCGCACCATGCAGTTTGCCAACCCGCAGAAAACCTGTACCAACTGCCGGAACTGCGATGCCGTCTGCCCGATGGAACTGCGCGCGCGTTTTGAAAGCAAGGGGCACGACTGCACCAACTGCGGCCTCTGCGCCGACGCCTGCACCGACGAGCTCGGGCAGGGCCAGACGCTGTTTCACTTCCACGACCCGGAGCCGGACGTGCCGCCGGACTGCTAAACCTGCTTTCCGGCCGCATCGCGTTGGGCCCGCCTGCCTGCCGAAGGCGGAATGGATTGACCCGGGTGATATAGTTCCTTTGCAGGAAGGACGATATGCCATGAAAAAGCTCCTCATTTTAATGACCTCAGTCCTAAGTTTTTCGGCGGCCGCCGGAAATCTCACCGCACAGGACGGAACCGTTTACCGTAACGTCACCATCGTTTCCGCGAACCCCGAAGAAATGCTGATCGTGCACGACGGCGGCGGATGCCAGGTGCGCTACGAAGATCTCATGCCCGATTCCCTCACCGCGCCGCAGCGCAGGAAAGTGGAAGAGGAGCTGGAATATTATGCCCAGCGGCAGCAGCGCCTGGAAAAAGCGCGGGCCGAGCGCGAACGGTTCGAGGCGGCCCAGCGGGAAAAGGGACTGATCGAATACGAGGGCGCGTGGATGACACCGCTCGAAAAAGAGGAGCTGCTGCTCCTGCGCGAGGAGCGCCGCCTGGCGATGGAACAGCAGCGCCTGCAGCTGGCCCGCGAACGCGCACAGCTCGAAAAAGAACAGCTCGAAACCGAACGCGCGCGCGATCTGCTGGAAGGCGAACGCCGGGGATCGACCTCTTTTTATTACGGCACCTACAGTTCCGTATCGCGCGGCTGCAGCGGCCCGTACCGCAGCAACAGGCGCGATTCAAAACCGCGTACCCCGCGCTCGTCCGCCGGCCCCCGCGTTTTCACCAGCGACGAGGCGAATCCCTACATCAGCACCGAAAATGCCTCGCTCTATAACCGCGGACCCTTCAACCGCTTTTAATTCCTCTTTTTGTGCCGGTTGGATTTGTAATTCGAGGCATAGGTGATAGTGTAATCCGCAATTATGGAACAGCTAATCGCAGCCATTATCCTCGGTGCCGGGATCGGTTTCACCGCCGTGCCGCACTGCTACGCCATGTGCGGTCCGCTGCACATATCGGTTTGTGCGCTGCACCGCGAAAAAAGCCTGAAGGCGCTTTCGCTTTTCAATCTCGGCCGCATTTTCGGCTACACGGCCGCCGGCATGCTGTTCGGGGCGTTCGGCGAGTTCATCAACATCGGCCCCGCGCATTTCTGTTGCCAGGTGGGGCTCAACCCCGTGCGCGGTGCGCTGCTCTCGCTGCTGTTTCCCGGGGTCTTGATGTTTTTCATTGCGTTCTACGCCTTCCGCCGCAAAGGGCTGTCGGCGCCGAAGAGCAGCTGGCTCTCCCGTTTTTTCAGCGGCGGGCTCGGTAAACTGACCGTCGGCGGCGCCTGCACCTCGCTGATACCCTGCGGCATGCTCTATGCCGCTTTCGCTATGGCGGTCGGACAGGGCAGCTGGTGGAAGGGCGGCGCCTTCATGCTTGCTTTCGTGGTTACCCAGACCTTTTTCATGCAGCTCGGCATTTCGCTCGGGCGGCTGGTCGACAAAAAGTGGGGCGCGCGTTTTGAAAAAGCCTTTCCCTGGCTCTGCCTGATGATTGGTATTGTTTACTGTGTCTTGTTTGTCCTGAGAATGGCACCCGCTGAATCAGGCTAGATTAAACCTCAGAGTATACGGAGATGACCGAGGAAAAGCCTTGCGCTCTCTGTGTCCTCAAGCGAAGCGGGCGGTAAAACCCTATGGCTGATCACTGCATAGTCTGTAACCGTAGCGTGCCGGGCGGCGAGGGCGACTTCTGCTGTCCGGGCTGCGCGGCCGTGCACGTCATCATCGGTAAAATGGGCCTCGAAGGCGCCGCGCGCGATGAGCGCATTGCCCAGCTGCTCGAAGGCGTTTTCCCCGACGGCGAAGAGGTTGAAACGCAGGAGAAGGAGATCGAAAACGGGCAGGACCTCTGTTTCCTGGTCGGCGGGATGGTCTGCCCGGCCTGCTCCTGGCTGGTGCACAACAGCCTGGGCAAGATGGCGGGTGTCGGGAACGTCAACCTCAACTTTATTGCCGAAACCTGCACGCTCTCCTACGACCCGATGAAAATCGGCAAAGACACCATCCAGTCCAACATCGAAAAGCTCGGCTATAAATTTTATGAAGGCGAAGACGCCGCGCGCGATACATTCGACTACTTCCGCTTCGGCGCCGGCTGGTTCTTTGCGCTGAACAACATGATGATCTCCTTCGTGGTGTATTCGGCCGAGAGCTGGGAGGTGCCGTTTGCGATGCAGCTCGTCTGCTCGGTCCTGCTGGCGCTGTTCGGCACGCTGGTTCCGTTTTATGCCGCGCGCACCACCATGATCATGGGCTGGCGGCAGATCGTCACCCGCCAGTTCCGCATGGAGAGTCTCGTGGTGCTTTCCACAACCGCCGCCTGGATCTATTCCGTCTACTCCATGGTCACCGGCGATTTCGCCCGGCTTTATTTTGATGTCGTTACACTCCTGCTGATGCTCATCGAAACCGGCAACCTGATTTCCGGTTCGTTTTATAAAAAGCTGAGCCGCCGCGTCAGCTCGCTCGCCTGGCAGCTGCCCAAAAAGGCGCGCGTTGAAAGCGCCGAGGTTGACGAGGACTACGCTGCCGTCGAAGACCTCGAACCCGGCGCGGAATTTATTGTTAAGCGCGGCGAATTTGTGCCGACCGACGGCATCCTGATGGGGCCCGCCGAGTTTGACTTCAGCCTAATCACCGGCGAATCGCACGGCGTCTCGCTTGAGCAGGGACACTATGTCGGCGCCGGGGCCAAGCTGCTCTCCGACGCGGCCAAACTCTCGGTTCCCGCCGGCGGGCAGAGCAACCTCATCAAAAAGATCGTCGACAGCACCATCGAAGCCTTCAACACCCGCAAAGAGCAGCTCTCGTTCGGCGATAAAATCAGCCAGTATTTTGTGCCCATTGTTGTGACGCTTGCGCTGGTTGTGCTGGCCGGCAACCTCCTGTGGGGCGACCGTTCCGAAGCGGTCATCCGCATGCTCAGTGTGCTGATCGTAGCCTGTCCATGTGCGTTCGGGATTGCCGAACCGCTGGTGCTCACGGCAGCCATTGAAAAGGTGCGCGGTCTCGGGATTCAGATTTTCAACGGCGCCGTGCTGGCGCTTAAACCGGCTGTTGCGGTGTTCGATAAAACCGGTACGCTGACGCGCGGTGCGCCGGAGGTGCATCAAGTGGTCTGGATCACCCCGCGCGATCCTGCCGAACTCGACCTGCTGGCCTCGCTGGAAAACGGCATTGAGCATCCGATTGCCCGCGCGCTGGCGGCGGTCGGCACGCCGCGGCCGATTGAAGACCGGACGATTGCGCGCACCGTGGTTTCGGCCAAGGTGGACGGAAAGCACTATCTCGCCGGCAGCGCCGGGCTGTTTCCGGACATCGGGATTCCGCCCGACCTGCGCGACTGCACCATCGTGATGTTCGGCGAGGCGGATCGCTGCCATTGTATCGTCGGGCTCAAGGACACCGTCCGCAGCGAATCGAAAGAGCTGGTCCGCCGCCTCAAGCAGAACGGCGTCGAACCGCTGATCTTTTCCGGCGACCGGCGGCCGGTGGTCGAACAAGTGGCCGGGGAGCTCGGGATTGAAAAGTTCTGCGGCGAAATGGGCAGCAGCGATAAACAGCAGGCCATTGCCGCGCTGCAGGCCGAAGGCCGCGCCGTGATGATGGTCGGCGACGGCATTAACGATGCGCAGGCGCTGGCCGCCGCCGACTTCGGCCTCGCCGTATTTTCAGGCCAGATACCCGCCAAAATGAGTGCCGACGGCGTGTTCATGGTTCCGGAAATCGGCCGGCTGTCCGACCTCCCGTTCATGCAGCGGAAGGTGCGGCATAAGATCCGCCTCAACTACGGCTGGGCTTTCCTCTACAACGCGGTCGGCATGTTCCTCGCCGGCATCGGCTGGCTTTCGCCGAAATACTGTGCGGTCGGCATGGTTTTTTCCAACCTCATCGTCATCTTCAACTCCGTCTACGGCATGAACCTGCCGAAAAACGGCCGGTCGGCCTAGCGTGGCGCTATTCCGCAAGCATCAGCTGCCAGTAACCGAGATCGATCCACTGCTCGAATTTCCAGCCGGCATCTGCAAAGTGCCCGGCCTTTTCAAAGCCCAGTTTTTCATGGAGTTTGACGCTCTGCGGGTTGGGCAGGGCAATGCCGCCGATGACGCTGTGAACGCCCTGGCCGCGCAGCCGGGAGATAAGCGCTTCATAGAGCCGGGTTCCGATACCCCGGCCGGCCGCGCTGTGCGAAACGTAGATGCTGCCCTCAACCGTGCGGCGGAAAGCCGTGCGCTCTTTCCACTGCGAGGCATAGGCAAAGCCGACCACCTTCCCGTGCTGCTCATAGACCAGCCAGGGGAAACGGGCGGTCACTGTGCGGATGCGTTCGGCCATCTCGGCAGCGGAAACGGGTTCTTCTTCAAAGGTAATGACGGTGCGCTGCACATAGTAATTATAAATGTCACACAGTGCCTCGGCATCGCCGGCGGTGGCATTACGAATCATCAGTCGGTCCTTTCTGAAATTCCTGCGCCGGCCTGCCCGCGCGCAGCAGGCGGTCCAGGGCCTCCGGACTGCCCGATACGATGTCCTTCAGGTTTTCGGTAATGCGTTCCGTCGGCCAGTTCCACCACTGAATGGTTTGCAGTTTTTCGACCGTGTCGGCGCTGAAGCGGTCTTTGATCCGTCGGGCGGGATTGCCCCCGTAAACGGTGTAGGGCGGCACGTCAGCGGTCACCACCGAGCGGGCGGCGATCACCGCGCCGCTGCCGATGGTGACGCCCGGCATAATCAGGCTTTCATAGCCGATCCAGACATCGCTGCCGATGACCGTGTCGCCCTTAAAGGGCAGCTCGCCGGGTTCGGGAGCGGCCTTTTCCCAGCCGTGGCCGAAGATCTGGAAGGGATAGGTGGAAAAGCCCGCAAGCTTGTGGTTGGCGCCGTTCATGATGAACTTTACCCCGCGGGCAATGGCGCAGAACTTTCCAATGATCAGTTTGTCGCCGATAAACGGGAAGTGGTAGAGCACATTGCGTTCAAAGTCTTCGGAGTCCTCCGGATCATCATAATAGGTATAATCGCCGATGATGATGTTGGGATTGTTCACCGTATTCTTGATGAAGCAAACCTGGGGAAAGCCTTCCATGGGATGTTTCTGGTCGGGCGATGGATAGGTCATTGGGTCTCCTTTGTCGGTCGCACGAGCGTGCCTTTATGTGAGCTCTTTTTCCATTCGGAAGCGCAGGAATTCGATGCCGTGCCGAACGGGTTTTTCTGTTTCAACCACGCGGTAGCCCTTTATTTCAAACAGCGGGCGCGAGACGGCGCTGGCTTCCGTGCCGATGCGCACGGCCCCCTCGGCGGCGGCCCGCGCTTCCAGTGCTTCCAAAACGGCCGATGCGCAGCCGCGCCGTGCGTACTGTGCGCGGCAGTAGAGCAGCGCAATATGATCCGACGGATTCAGCTGTCCGAAGGCCGCCGGGCGGCCGTCGATGACTGCGCAGCGTGTGAACCCTTGCGACAGCGATTCCCGAAAGGCCGCGGGGTCCTCCGGGTAGCGCGCCCAGACTTCGACCTGCTCCGCGGTATAGGCCTGGCGTCCCAGATTGAGTACTGCGTCCCGATAAATCCCAATCAGAACAGCGGCATCCGCACCGCTGCAGCGTCGAAGTTCCATCGTGCATCCCTTCCGTTCCATCGGGAAAATACCGCAGGCCCCGGGTTAATCGATCGCCTGTATCTGGTCGTCCCAGGTGAACACGTTGAGCGTCCATGTATCGCCGGATTTATAAAACATGAATCGCCAGACCAGGGGATGGTTTTCGCACTTGGCCAGGTAAATAAATTTCACCAGCGATTCGCTGACCAGCTGCTGATAGACAAATTCATAGCCTTGAAAGGCGCCGAAACGGTTTTGCGTCAGGTCGATCTGTTTCTGGGTGGCCCGATACGCATTGTCCATTTCCGATGCGGGAAGAAAGGTATATTTTTTCATTTCCTCAAAGGCGCCCTTGATATCGCCTTTGCCGACATACGACATAATCTCATCGCATGTATCCCTGAGCTCTAAAGCATCGCCGACAAATTCCGTGCCCTCATTGGTCAGCTTGGTGGTGAGGTCCTTCGTCTCGAACAGTTTTCGGGTTTCATTCAGCTCTTGCATGATGGCGCTGTTTTCGTCCTTTTCCCCGCATCCGGAGAGAAGGGCTAGAATGATGAAAAGACTCGCTTTTTTCATAGTGATTTCCCCTAGGGTCCTGACGTGTGACGCCGTTTACATGTTGTTGTGCAGCATGTTTAGGTTATTTGTGAAGTAAACTCAAACCTTGAAGGAATATATAAAGAACAGGCGCGGTTTTTCCGGAAATCATCAGGCGGCGGTTCAGTCAGTTTTTTTATGCCGTTATCATATGATAGTTCAGCCGCAGGACGTCCTCGATTTTGAGGTCTTCAATTTCAGCATTCACCTCGACTGAAATCGTAATGGTCTTTCTGTTTGGAAGCAGGATCAAGATGGATTCGTTTGGGGTGAGTTCCAGCAGGCTGTCCGGTGTTTCAGAAAACCTGTACTGCTTCTTTTCGTGATAAAATGCAGCGGTTGAAATACTGCAGTCAATCTCGGTGTCCTGAGCGGAGATGCGTTTGATGATGGCGGTTCCTGATTCCCCTTCATTAACAATCCTTATATAGCGTTCGCCGCTGCCCAGGTCATAGCCCATTCGTCCGAATGTCGGGATAAAGGGAATGATTGGTCCGATCAAAAGGCTTTTGTTCCGATGAGGACGATAATGAATCGTGAGAGTACATCCGTTGTGTTCAACGGTGCTGATCCGCTCCAGGGTCATTTCGGCCGTCTTTGCTGGATGGCCCTGGACGTTTGAGCATTTCTGGTAGGAAAGAATGGAGCATCCGCTTGTGCATGACATTATCAGAATAAGCAGTAGATATTTACTCATGGAAACGTGCATGCGAGTTGTATCCTCATTTTTTCTTCCAGTAAGACAGCGGTTCCTCGTAACAGGTGGCGCTGAGATCTTCTGCCCTGACCATTAGGAAGTGTTTTGCGTCATCAACACCCTGATTGTATGCGAAGGGCGCAATCTCCTTTTCAAGGAATTCCAGTATAAGCACCGCCTGCAGCCCGCCGATTTCTATTTCCATATCCTGATCAAAAAAGCGCTGGATTGACCGGACGGCATTCTCTTTCTGCTGTGCTGATAAATTAAGCTTCATATTTTTTCTGCATCAAACGGCGGGGGTGTTTTCCGGGTGGCGGGATGGTTTATTCGGCGGCGAGCTGGGCGATTTTAAGCAGGACGCCGCAGGCGAAGAGGTATTCTTTGATTTCGACGTATTCCTCGACCTGGTGGAATTTGTGCGAACCGGTGCCGAGGGTGACGGTGGGCAGCCCTTTTTCATTGAAGTTATTGGCGTCGAGCCCGGCGTCCATGACGAGCGGGTTGGGTTCGGCGCCGGTCTGCCTGACGGCTTCAGAAGCGATTCTGACGCAGGGTTCCGATTCTTTGAGGCGGAAGGCGTTGTAGTCGGATTCGACGCTCCAGGCAACGCTGCCGCATTGGCCGGCATCGTTGGTGGTGCTTTCGGCGGCTTCGCGGAAGCAGTCCTGGTAGACGCTGATGATCTGCTTGAGGAAGGCGGGGCTGTGGCTGCGGCATTCGCCGGTGAGCACGCATTGATCCATGACCTGGTTGCTGGCTTCGCCGCCGTTGATGCTGCCGAGGTTGGAGGTGCCGGCCTGGTTTCCTTGGATGATTTTTCCGAAGAAGCCCTTTTCGCTGACGGCTGCCATGGCTTTGGCGGCGATGAGGCCGGCGGAAATTCCTTTGTGCGGTTCGAGGCCGGCGTGGGTGGAAATGCCTTTGATTTCGGCGGTCCAGCGGACGGCGCTCATGGCGCCGATCACGATTTCGTTGGGGAACTGCCCGTCGAGATTAAAGCCCATGGCGGGATTGCCGAGGTCGCTGAAGCGGACCATGCGCGAGCCGTGCAGGCCGTTTTCCTCGGCAATCGGGAAGAGGAGGGTGATCGGCGGGTGGGGGAGGTTGTTTTCCAGGATGGTTTCGCAGAGTGTGACGATGGCGGCGCAGCCGGAGCGGTCGTCGCCGCCGAGGCCGGTGCGGCCTTCGGCGACCACGCGGCCTCCGTCGATTTTCGGCACGGCGCCGCGGCAGAGCGGTACGGTGTCCATGTGGGCGGAAAACATGATGCGCGGCGCCTCAACCGTTCCGGGCAGCTGGACGATAAGGTTGCCGGTTTCAAAGCCTTCGCCGAGCCGTTCGTGGGCATCGTCGGTCCGGATCCACTCTTCGCGGCAGCCGGCGGCGGTCAGTTTTTTGGAAATGACTTCAGCGACCTTCGATTCCTGTCCGGTGGGGCCTTCGACGGCGAGCAGGTCCATCAGGTGCTGCATTGCGCGTGCTTCATCAATCATAACGAATTCCTTTATTCATTTTCGAGCCATTGAAACATGACGAGTGCATCGACATAGCCTTGCGTCGGGTGGTTGAACGCGCGCGGCAGGCGGCCGACGGTTTTGAAGCCGAGTTTATGCCAGAGCCGTACGGCGCCCTCGTTTGTCGAGGCGACGAAATTAAACTGCATGGCTTTATAGCCGAGTGCGAGCGCCGTTTTTTTTGAATGTTCGCACAGGGCTGTGGCCACGCCTTGGCCGCGGGCTGGGGATGCGGTCATGTAGCCGCAGTTGCAGACGTGGCTGCCGGGGCCGGCCTGGTTGGTTTTCAGGTAGTAGGTGCCGAGCACCGCGCCGTCCTGTTCGGCAATAAAAACGGCACGCGGCAGTTCCATCCAGAGCCGGAAGGCCTCTTCTTTTGGGGTGCCGGGTTCGTAGGCATAGGTTTCGCCGGCCGAGGCGGTTTCGTGGAAAATCGGCCAGATGGCGTCAAAGTCAGCGGCGGAGGCGGGGCGGATGTTCATGGCATTACCTCATGCGGTGAATCAGGGCGGCGCCGATGCAGAAGAAGGTGATGACGGCGGTCCATGCGCCGACCCAGGGCTGGATGAACATCTGCTTGGCGAGGTATTCCATCGTGAACTGCATGGCGTAGAATCCGAAAAAGAGGCCGATGGCCATCAGGATGCCGGCGAGCGCGCCTTTGCGCCCGGTATGCGCGCCAACGGGAATGCCGATGAGCACGGCGATCAGGCAGATGAAGGGCATGGTCAGTTTGTGGTGGAGGTCGACGAGGTCGCTGCGGATTTCCTTGATGGAAAGGTGCTGGTGCGTGCGGATATATTCGTAGAGCTCGAGCGAGGACTGGTGGGCGGCGTCTTTGGCCTCGCGCATGAATTCTTCGGGCCGCTCTTTGAGCTTGCGCATTTCCCGGGTCTGGAAGGTTTCGGGATTGCCGATGCGGTTGTTGTTTTCATCGAACTGCTGAATTGAACCCTCTTCGAACCACCAGCGGCGGTCGAGCCAGTGGCCCTTTTTGGCGGTGATCTTTGAGAGGTCGGAGCCATCGGGGCGGCGGATGCGCAGGGTGAGGTTGGTCATGGTGTAGCTGCGCGTGTCGAACCCGCCGATGTACCATTCGTGGCCGAGCGTCGGGTTCTTGTAGGCGATTTTTTCGAAGTAGACTTCGTCGGACGCTTTGGTTTTGCTCTCGAGCAGCTGGTGTGCGCGGTAGGAATAGCGCGGGCCGGTGACTTCGTTGACGACGCCGGTGAAGATGAAGCAGAAGAAGCCCAGCAGCAGGTAGGGGCGGACAATGCGGTAAATGCTGATGCCGCTGGCGCGCATCGCCGTAATTTCGCTGTGGCGCGTGAGCCGCGAAAGGCTGTAAAGCGTGGCGAGCAGCAGGCAGATCGGGACAATGAAGATGATGAGCGACGGCAGCTGCAGGCTGTAGTAGTGCAGCATCAGCAGGGGCGATGCCCCGGCCTTGAGGAATTCATCCGCGTTGTCCATGAGGTCGCCGATGATGAACAGCAAAGAAAAAGCCAGCAGCAGGTAAACGAGCGGCTGGAACAGGTTGTTGAACAGGTATCGGGATAAAATCTTCATAATTTTGAACGGCAAAGCTAACCGCAAAACGGCACCATCGCAAGCGTTGAAAAGCGGGCGGCGCGTGTGTAGCATTCGGTCCGTTAAATGGAGAAGAGATTATGACACCTTCCGGTTCTGCCGTTGAATCACGGGTCAACGACCCCGTCACTATTGTAATTTTCGGCGCCTCCGGCGACCTGACCCACCGCAAGCTGATTCCTGCGCTCTATATTGCTTATGCGCAGGGGCTGCTGCCCGAGCGTTTCACGATCGTCGGTTTTGCGCGCCGCGATTATGACGATGACGTATTCCGCGGCATGATGGCCGAATCGATCCGCGAGTTTTCGCGCCTGCCGCCCGATGAAGAGGCCCTGGGCCGGTTTGTCGGGCACCTGCGCTATCACAAGGGCGATATATCGTCGGCGGAGGCCTATACGGAGCTGCAGGCTAAATTTGAAGACTCGGAGACCTACCCGGAAAACCGGCTCTTCTATCTTTCGATCATTCCCGACCTGTTTGAAACAGCGGTGCGGCGGCTGAAGGAATCCGGCCTGGTGGTGGATCCGTGCAGTGCGTCGTGGTCGCGCGTGGTGATTGAAAAACCGTTCGGGCGCGACCTGGAAAGCGCGAAGGCGCTGAATGCGGCGCTGCTGAAATACCTGGATGAGTCGCAGATCTACCGCATCGACCACTATCTCGGTAAAGAGACGGTCCAGAATATTCTCTCGTTCCGCTTTGCCAATGCAATTTTTGAGCCGGTGTTTAACCGCAGTTATATCGACCACATCCAGATCACGGCGGCCGAAACGGTCGGCATGGAGAAGGGGCGCGGCGGCTATTACGATGAGTACGGCGCAACGCGCGATATGGTGACGAACCACCTGCTGCAGCTGCTCTGCCTGGTTACGATGGAGGCGCCGGGCGACCTGGCGGCCGAGTCGATCCGCAACGAAAAGGTGAAGGTGCTCAATGCCATGAAGCTCGATATCCGCAAGGAGGTCAGCGATGCCGTCTGCCGCGGCCAGTATGCGGCCGGCATCGATGCCGCCGGAAAGCCGGTGAAAGGCTACCGCGAAGAGGACCGCATTGATCCCGACTCCGAGACCGACTGTTTTGTGGCGCTGCGGCTGCAGATCAACAACTGGCGCTGGGCCGGCGTGCCGATCCTGCTGCGGACCGGCAAGCGGATGGCGCGCAAAACAACCGAGGTGGCGGTGCAGTTCAAGGTGCCGCCGCTGCAGCTGTTCCAGCAGGTGGAGTGCGAAGACGATGTCTGCGATATTACGCGGATAAAACCCAATACGCTGATTTTCCGGATTCAGCCGGATGAAGGCATTTTCCTGAAAGTCGGCACCAAGCGGCCCGGTATGCGGTTTGTGGTGGAGGATGTCGATATGGATTTCTCCTACTCCGGCAAGTGGAATAAATCGCTGCCCGAAGCCTATGAACGGCTGCTGCTCGATACGCTGCACGGCGACTCGACGCTGTTCACCCGTTCCGATGAGGTGGAGGCCGAGTGGAAAGTGGTGCAGCCGATCCTGGAAAACCTCGATAAGCTCAAGCCGTTTGCCTATCCGCCCGGTGCGTGGGGCGTGGAGGAGGCCGACTGGCTGTTCCACGGCGTGGAAGGGCACTGGAGAAACCAGTGACCGAACCACTGCTGGTTTATGTGACCGCGCAGGACGCCGCCGAGGCGCGGCGGATTGCCCGGGCCGTGGTCGAAGAGCGCCTGGCCGCCTGCGCCAACCTGCTCGGCGGCATGGAGTCGATCTATCAGTGGAAGGGCGAGGTCTGCGAGGCGGCTGAGACGGTGCTGCTCCTTAAAACATCGGCCGCCCGGAAAGCCGAATTGATCGCCCGCATCCGCGAGCTGCACGCCTACGAAACGCCCTGCATCGTCTGCCTGCCGATCATGGACGGGAATCCCGATTTCCTGCAGTGGATCGATGCGGAAACCGCCGAATAAAAATGCGGCCGTTCTGAAATCGACATTTGCAGCCTGATATTCGACATTTTCCGAATGTCTACACGCTACAAAATTACTGTTTCCTACGACGGCACGAACTATTCCGGCTGGCAGGTGCAGCCGGAGCATCGAACGGTGCAGGGCGAGCTGGAACGCCTGCTGGCCGAAATGACCGAACAAAAGCACGTCCGCGTTGAGTCTTCGGGCCGCACCGATGCCGGTGTGCACGCCCGCGCGCAGGTCGCCCATTTTGAACTGCCGAAAGCGGTCGATCCCAAATATTTCATGCGCGGCCTCAACGCGCAGCTCGACCGCGATATCCGGGTGACGTCGTTCCAGCAGGTGCCGGACGATTTCCACGCGCGCTTCAGCGCGGTCGGCAAGGAGTACCGCTATTTTATTTATAACGGCCTGGTGGTGCCTCCGACGAAACGGCTTTACCGCCTGCAGGAGGGCCGTAAACTCGATGTGGAGCGGATGCGCGCGGCCGCGGCGCTGCTGGTGGGCGACCACGATTTTGCCGCGTTTTCCGCCAACCCGAAGCGGGAGCTCAACGGCACGGTCCGTACGATTCATTCGTTATATGTACGCAAGCACGGTGCCGATATTACCCTCGAGGTGCGGGGGAACGGATTTCTCTACAAAATGGTCCGCAGCCTCGCCGGCATCCTGGTCGACATCGGCATCGGCCGCCGCGATCCGGAGATTATCCACGATATTTTTGCGCACGGCAAACGTACAGCCGTGGTGCAGACCGCCCAGCCGCAGGGTCTCTTCCTTTGGAAGGTGTTTTATTGAGCGCCGCGCTCTTTGGTTCCCTCGTGCCGCGCTGAAATTTCATTTGAGCAAAAAAAAGCCCCGGTGGGTTAGGCCGGGAGCTTTTCGGAGTAACGGGCGGCGGTGAGTTTGGGTTCACTTGGGTTACCGCTGATGCCCTATATGAAATGGTTGGTTGCTATTAGATACGAGATCCGAAGACGCAGCGTTACCCGTAAACGCACTTTTTTCGATCTTTTTTTCGGCGGGCGCTCAAAATGGCGTTTTTACGGGAGTTTTCAGCCCAGTTCTTTGTTCAGCCGGGTGATCTCTGCGCGCATTTTTTCGAAGACCTCGGCTTTGTAGACGCGGACGGAGGCTTCGGAGATGCCGAGTTTGGCGGCGATTTCCTTGGTGGGAATCTCTTGGGAGACCATTTTGAAGACCTCGCGCTTGGTTTCGTAGATGCCGTCTTTGATGTTGTCCCAGGCCAGGTTGGTGATGTGGAGCACCCACTCCTCGCGCGCGAGGTTTTCGATGTCGGGCAGCACCTGCTCCTCGATCGCGACGTACTGCTCCTGGTATTCGACGGAATCGCGGCCGGTGATGAAGTTTTTCTTGGTGCGGAAAAAATCCTTTACGGTGTTGCGGGTCATGGCGGCAAGCCAGTTGTGGAACTTGCCCTTGTTCTGGTTGTATTCAAAATCCTCGATCTTCTGCCAGACTTTGGTGAGCACGGCCTGGCTGATATCCTCCGCGTCGTCGGCGTTGATGCCCATGCGGAGGATCAGGCTGAGAATAAACGGACGGTAGATGGTCTCGAATTCAAGCCACGCCTCGTGGTTCTCGCTCTTTTTCAGCTTGGCCAGCAGGGTGACCCGGGTCTGGTATTGATTTTCTTCGGCCATATCAGTCTTCAGTATAAATAATGATGACGCCGCGCCGCGCCAGCGATTTGATGGTCGGGTCGCTGCGGAATGCCTCGGAGACGGTCAGCATTTTCAGGTGCCGCAGCCAGATGAGCTGCGGCGTGATGGTGAGGCCTTCGATGCGGCTGATATCGAGCGTGCGGAGTTTAGAGTATTTCAGAATGTTTTCGAGGCTGCGGATGTTGGTCCGGCTGAGATCGAGCGACTGCAGCGAAGTGAATTGGTCCAGCTCGAACAGGTGGTTGAGCTGCGTGCCGCTGAGGCGGAGCTCAACCATTCCGGGTTCGGTGATCAGGCTGAGGTCGGGGCTTCCCGAGTTTGACGCGTTGAGCATCAGGATTTCCAGCCCGCAGAGCGGTGCCAGGTTGTTGAGCCCGGGGTTGCCGCCGCTATCAATGATCCAGCCGCCGGAGCCGGCCTGCTGCCAGGAAAAGCTGAGTTCCCCGATCTCGGGATTCAGCAGCCGGATCGCTTCGGCGAGTGCGGGGAAGCGGGTTTCCGGATTAAATCCGGCGCGGTTGAGGTGGTAAAAGAGGCGGGGCAGCTGTTCGCTGATGTTGTAGGCCTTGAAGTCCTTCACCAGCTGGGGCAGTTCGGCATCGGTTAGCGTTTCGGCGTCCTGGTATTTCTTGGCGAGCCGCACGGCGGTGGGATCTTTTTCGACAGGATGGCCGTGTTCGCCGGACAGAATCTTCCAGGCCTCGGCAAAGCGGCGCTGGGCGAGCAGCATCCGTCCGCGCTGCAGCCAGGCGGCGGGCAGGTCGGGATCGAATGCCAGTGCGGTTTCGAGCGACTGCTCGGCTTTGGCGAACTGAAGGCTGCGCTCCTGCTGGAGCATCAGTTTGAGATAGTCGGGGGCCACCTGGCGAGCCGTGGCGGCAATGTAGTCGTTTTTCTCCTGCAGCCGTTCGAGGGCATGGAGCGCAACCTGTTCACTCGCGCGGATGGAGTTGAAGCTCTGAACCGCTACGGCCGCAATGACGCCGGCGGCGGCGGTGATGAGACCGGCCGCCAGTTTGTGGCGTTTTACGAGCAGCAGGGCATGGGTGAAAAAGGTCGGATTTTCCGCCAGGGTGGCGAAGCCGTCCTGGAATTTGTGGATATCGGAAATCAGCGCGGCAACATTGGGGTAGCGGTCCGCCGGATCGAGTGCCATGGCCTTTCGGCAGATGGCCGCCAGCGCGGCGGGAACTTTCTGTTCCGGGGCGCGCTGGGCCGGGTCCTCAAATTCGCCGCGGACGGTTTTCTGCAGCACCTCTTTGACGGTTTTGCCGCCGATGGGGCAGCAGTAGGTCAGGATTTCATAGAGTACGGAGCCGAGCATGTAGACATCGGTCTGGAAATCAATATCCGCCGGAACGCCCTGCGCCTGCTCGGGCGACATATAGCCGGGGGTGCCGCCGACCACGTTTTTGTGTTCCCGCCGTTTGGCTGAGCCTTCGAGATAGCGGGTGAGGGTCTGGCCGTTTTCCAGCTCCACGTCATCCATGCTCTGCCAGGAAACCGCTTCGCCGTCATATTCGTTTAAGTGCGTGATCAGCGTCGAAAGACCCCAGTCGAGCACATGCACTTCCCCGAAATCGCCCACATTGATATTCGACGGTTTGAGATCCAAATGAATGACGCCTTTGGTGTGGGCATAGTCCACGGCATTGCAGACCTTGAGGAAAATGTTAAGCAGGCGGGTGCGGGTGTAGCGGGTGATGTATTCCGGGTTTCCGGTTTTCAGCCGGCCGATAATTTCGCCCAGCGTTTCGCCCTTGAGGGCCTTCATCGTAAAGTAGGGATTGCCGTTTTCATCCAGGGCAATATCGTAAATCGGGATAATATTCGGGTGCTGCAGGTTGGCGGTCAGCCGGGCTTCGTAGAGAAAGGATTCAATGTCCTCTTCCGAGGCGATTTTTGAATCCTGAATCAGCGCCATCGCCACCTTCCGCGCGGTGCGGTGGTCATCGACTTCCCAGATGGCTTTCATACCGCCCTGGTTCAGTTTTTTATTCGCGGAATACCGTTTCTCCGGATTCCCGTCCATCAAGCCCTCGCGGGCGGCCGCGTGGTTTTTTTCCAGATCCTCCTCAAACAGGATTTTTTCCGTGTTGGAAAATACGATCTCATCGGCAAACAGATTGGCATTGCCGATCTCTCGTTTCGGGGCGGGGGCATGATTCGGTTTATTAACGGGTTCGCTCATAAGTATCAACGTTCGGAAAAAGTATCACGGAGTCGGGCCGCGGGCAAAAAGAAAGGCGCATCGGGCGCGCTGCTGGGGAACCGGGCGGACTCGGTATGAATTTCACACATTATGATGTGTGAAAAAACGGTTCAGTGCAGGCCGTTCGGCCGCGGGGCAAAAAGAAAACCCCGGCAGATACCGGGGTTTCGGAGTATTTTAAGAAGCACCGCCGCCAACAGGGTTTGCCGGAACGGTGTGCTTCCATGGGTTGTTGGGTTCAATAATGAATACGGGGCGGAGTAATGAATTGTTACTGAAAAAGTGAATTTTTTGTAACTTTCCGTTCCGATCGCGGTAGAGCCAATAAAACCGGCGGTTTTAAATGGAAATAATTGTCATTATCATTCTCCATTTTTCGCGAACAGCGTTTTTAGAAGGTGAACGTGCCGCGCAGCCAGAAGACGGTTTTATCGTCGCGAACGTTCGCGGCATCGCTGCCGTATTTGAGGTAATACGCCGCGCCGGCGAGTGCGCTGAAGTTTTTACAGACGTTGTATTTGAGCATGGCGTCGATTTCGTTGCCGTAGGTTCCGTCATAGCCGGAGGCATCGAAAGCCGTGCGGAAGTAGTGGTATACGCCGATCAGGTCCATCCGTTCCGTCGGGGAGACGGAGCCTTTGAACCAGATATCCATGAGGCCGGAGGGCAGGCCGGCGGCGGAGTTCAGGAACTGGTCCGCCCAGCCGTTGAATGCGTGTGCGGTGCCGTTCAGGGTCCTGAACTGATCGCGTGAGTCCGTTCCGCCGGAAAGGTATTCTCCGCCGATTTCGAATCCGATGCCTTCAATGTCCAGTGCCCCGGAAAGATAGGCGTAGTAGGCATCGCGCTGAAAGGCGATCATGGTTTGATGGGTAAGGGTATCGATGCTGCCCCAAAGGCGCGCGCCGAAGGTGTCGATATCGGCACCGGCATCATTGCGCTGCAGGTAGGCAAATGCAGAGGCCCGGGTGCGGTCGTCCAGTTTATATTCGCCGTTGAACAGGTGGTACTGGCGGGTGTGGTTAATGTTTCCGTCCGTTGCGTTGATGCTGTCGGTATAGGCATAGAGCAGGGTCAGGTTGTCGATGGAATCGTTTTTCAGGAGGCCGGCGTTGAACGACTGGGCGTTGAAGCGCCAGCCGACATTGCCGATGAAGCGGGCATTGTCGAGAATGATTTCCTGCGCGCCGATTCTGGCGTGGGTGTCGTACCCGGTGTAAGCGAGATAGGCTTCGTGCAGCCGAAAGGCCTCGGGATCGGCCACGGTGTCGTAGGCGCCGTCGCGCGGTCCGAAGTGGTCGTTGATCGGTCCGACATACTGACCCATAATTTTGCCGTCAAACCCGGCATAGTTCGCCGTTTCATACTGCAGGCGCGTTCGGGTGAGGAGGGCATTCGCGGTTTTGGAAGGAAAGGTTTGGTCGTTTACATACTCGTAGCCGAGCAGGACTTCCGCACTGAACGTACCCTCCTTGAGTTTTTCCCGGGAGGCCCATTCATCCAGCGAGATCCAGTTCTCAAATAGGGCCGGTTTTGCGGCTGTGACTTCGGTCTTTTTTACGTCAGCCGTTTCGGGTTCTGCGGACGGTGCGGCTTCGTCGGCCCGGGCGGCGGTTGAGATCAGTGCAGCGGCGAGCAATAAACGTTTCATGGGTATCCCCTTTTGTTTAAGTTTGAGAACGACTGCTTCTTAAGGCGCATAGTAATTGGTGTTTAAGATTTAGCAACCATTTGCATCTGCGAAAACCGCGCGGAGAAACCCGGGTTTAAAGGGCTTGGGTCCGGCAGCCGGTTTCCGTTACAACTGCTGGCGATGAATCGGGAATACCAAACAATCGAGCTTATGGTCCGGCTGTTCTGCCGAAAGAAACATGGGGAGCCGCTCTGCCCGGACTGCGCCGAACTGCTTGACTATGCGCGGCAGCGGATTGAGAAATGTCCGTTCGGTGCCGAAAAGCCGACCTGCGAAAACTGCACGGTCCACTGCTATAAACCCGAAATGCGCGGACGGGTGAAAGAGGTGATGCGGTTTTCCGGGCCGCGGATGCTGCTGCGCCATCCGGTGCTGGCGGTGCGGCACCTGATCCGCGCAAAGCGCTATTCCGGCAGGGTCTCAAAATAGACCACGCCGCGCTTCGGGCAGACGGTGACGATATAATTCTCGAGCATGCGCAGTCCGGCACGCGGCGTGCGGTTTTCACCAGTCGGCAGGAGCAGGGTGGGCAGTCTGCTCCACACGGCGTCGCCGATGCGGACCTGCCGGGTCATTTTCACTTTGGCATCTCCGCGCGAGAAAAAGTAGTCGCCGGCCGTATCGAGAATGACGGGGGTCGGCTCGCCGTTCAGGCTGCCCTCCACGGCCAGGCCGCCTTCCGGAGAGGTGGTGACGGCCGCAATCGACTTCAGCAGATCGACATCGGGCACATAGATATCGGAGGAGGAAAAAAGGACTTCGCGTTTACGGAAATCGAAACGCACATATTCAAAATGCTGCAGCAGGTCGTATCCGAAAACGGCGTCCACATGCGGCGCTTCAATGCCGCGCGCAAACGGCCCGAGCGAATGGATTGCCATGCGGACATACAGCGGGGTGTTGTATAGGGGGACGTAGCCGATGTTCATTCGCGGCACCACGGCCGCGTAGCCCGGAGCCCCGCCGGTATTCAGCGGGCCGGTGTAGGGCATGTGCTTTTTTTCGGTGCCGAGAAACACGGCATTAAAATCGCGCGAGCGGCCGAACTCCAGCCAGGAAACCGGCGAGCCGGCATCCAGCAGGGCATTCATCTGCTGGCCGTCGTCTTTGATGCGGATGAGCGGAATCGGGCCGGATTCAAAAGCTGCGGTGACCTTGTAGCCCGGTTCGATGCGGGCGGCCCCGGTGTAGCTGAGGCCGTCTTTGCCTCTGATGGTGCGGAGTCCGAACTCTTCGGCCGGCCGGGCATGCGAGAGGTAGGTGTTGCGCTGCATGCGCGGCATGATGAGTTCTTTCTGCGCATGCGCGGCGGCGGCAAAGAGCACCGCGGCCGCAACGAGATGGCTGGTTCGAAGCATCGGATTTTCTGCTCCGGGGAAGGGGTTATCTCTCTTTCGGGAAGCGTTCAAAGTAGACTTTTCCCATACGCGGGCAGATCGTGATGAGATACTTATCGAGCATCTGGCGTCCGGCCCGCGGCAGGGCCCCGCTGTAGGGGATGAACTCGGTCGGCACCTGGCGGTAAACCAAGTCGCCGAGGCTGACCTGTTTGGTTTGCGATACTTTTTTATCGCTGCGCATAAAGCTGTAATCGCCGGCCGGATCGAGCACGACGGGGGTGTCGACACCGTACACGGAGCCGTTGACGGCCAGACCGTAGCCCGGAACCCGCTGGATATCCGCGGCGCTCATCAGGAGATCCTCGTTCGGGGTATAAGAGTGGCTGGCTGAGAACGCGACGACGCCGTCGCGCAGGTTCAGCTGGATGGTTTCAAACAGCCCGAGCACGTCGTAGCCGAACGCCATGTCGACATGCGGCTTGGAAATGCCGCGGGCCGCCGGACCGAGTGAGCCGCGCGACATGCGGACATAAAGCGGGACGTTTTCCATGAAGCACTGGTCGAAACGAAGCTGCGAGATCACCGCGGCAAAACTGTCGGCCTCGTTTGCTCCGCCGCGGTAGGGGATAACATCGCCGTTCAGGCCCATAAACACTGCGCCGAACATCTCCGCAGTTGAATAATTGATCCAGGTGACCGGGCTGCTGAAGTCGAGCAGGGCCGCGCCGCTGTTACGCTTGGAGCGGCCGCGGAACTCGATAACCGGCTCGCCTTTGATGAAATCCATTTGCGCCGTGTGGTTCGGGTGGAGCCGCGCCTGGCCCTGAAAGCCGAGGCCGCCTTGGGCAGGATAGACCTGAAATCCGAAATAGCGGGGGTTCTTGACACGTGCAAGAGCAGTCTTCTGCTCCCGTTCGGTCAGAAATTTTTCGCTCTCAACCTCGAATTCATCGTTGGTGACGCATCCGGTCAGCAGGACGGAGGTGAGCAGTACAGTGCATAGGGTCATTGTTTTCATGGTTTATTTCCTTAAGGCGTGCAGGGGAAGACGTTTGTCATAAGTATCGAGCAGAATCAAGATATCCGTTGGATTTTCAGAGAGGCAGGCGATCAGCAGATTGTCTGTCAGCGCAAGCATCAGGTGCTTGCCGTCAGCCAGGCCGGGCGCGGTGTATTTCCATACCGGCCAGACGGAATGTTTGCCGACCAGCTGCAGCTGCTCCCCGGCGGCGCCTTCGAGTTTCCAGCGCAGCCAGGGACTCCGCCAGCCGACCCAGCTGACGGCCGCCCAGGTTTTCTGCTGTCCCGCATCGCGGAACGGAAGATCCGCCACCGCAATTTCCGATGCGGCAGCCAGCGCCGTCCATGGGTTGTCGGCGGCCAGCTCCTTGAGCGAGTTTCCTGCGCCGAGGGCCGCATCAATCTGACTGCAGACCGGACTGCTGAGCAGTTCGCTGAGGCCGGCGGCTTTGAAAATAAACATGGCGTCGTCCGGAATCGGCTTGCAGACGGCATTCTCTTCAAACGGCTGGAAAAAGGAATAGACGATCACAGCGCCGGCGAAAAGGACGCCGAGCAGCAGGGTCAGGATGGACCGCGGTTTCGTCATGCCTTTACCGTGCCGACGATGTCGTACACCGAGGCGTGGCCCTTTTCCGCAAGGTAGCGTTCAATGCCGTCGATCACGCGGATGGTGGTGGCGGGGTCCACAAAGTTAGCCGTACCCACCGCAACCGCCGTGGCGCCGGCAATCAGGAATTCGATCGCGTCTTCCGGCTCAAAAATACCGCCCATGCCGATGATCGGGATGCTGCAGTTTCGGGCGGCATCGAAAACCAGCTTAATGGCGATGGGTTTAATCGGCGGGCCGCTGAGCCCGCCGAATTTGTTAGCCAGTTCCGGCTCGAGGGTATCGATATTGATTGCCATGGCCGGCATGGTATTCATGATGGCGATTGCGTCGGCGCCGCTCTCCTCGGCCGCGCGGGCAAATGCGCCGATGTTCGGGACATTCGGGGCGAGTTTCGGAATGATCGGCTTTTTGGTTTTGCTGCGGACGAGTTCGATCACGCTGGAGAAGGTGGAGACATCGGTGCCGAACGCCGAGCCGCCCTCTTTGACGTTGGGGCAGGAGAGGTTGATTTCGAAGGCATCGACGCCGGTTTCGCCGTCGAGCATTTCAACCACGCGGGCATAGTCGTCTTTGCCTTTGCCCCAGATGTTGACGATCACCGGCGTATCGTACTGATTGAGGAACGGGATGTATTTTTCGATGAAGCCTTTTGCGCCGGGGCCGGGGAGGCCGATGGCGTTGAGCATGCCGCCGCGGGTTTCGAAGGTGCGCGGGGTCGGGTTGCCGACGTGTTCTTCGGGGCAGATGCCTTTCACGGTAATTGCGCCGAGGCGGTTGAGATCGACGAGGTCCGCATATTCCGGCCCGTAGCCGAAGGTGCCGGAGGCCACCGTTACCGGATTTTTCATCTCCATCGAGCCGATTTTAATTTTCAGATCAACACTCATTATAAATCTTTCCATTGGCCGCGGATGAACACTGGTGAACGCGGGTTCCGTGCGGTGTGCATCCGTGTTTTTGTGTGGCTATTTTTCCCAGAGGATTTCGCGGGATTCGAAGATCGGGCCGTCCTTGCAGCAGCGCGCCCATTCCCAGCCGTCTTCAGTTTTACGTTTAATGACGCAGGTCAGGCAGGCGCCGACGCCGCAGGCCATATTGCGGTCGAGCGAAAGCCAGGCGGTGAAGTTTTTGCTGATGGCGCGGTCGCCGATTGCTTTGAGCATCGGGTTGGGGCCGCAGACGAAAACTTCCAGCGCAGCGGGATCCTGTTCCGCGGTCCACGGGTCGAAGGCGGCGGTAACGAGGCCCCGGGTGCCGAGCGAGCCGTCGTCGGTGGTGGGGCGGACCTCCCAGCCGAGGGCTTCGAATTCCTTGACGAGCAGGATGTCGATGGCCGAGCGGCCGCCGAAAAAGGCGATGCCGGGTTTGGCGAGGCGCTGGGCGAGGATGTAGAGCGCGGCGTTGCCGTAGCCGCCGGCGACGAGCACCGGCGTTTTGGCCGGATCGGCTTCGGGATAGCCGTTGCCGAGCGGGCCGATGATGCTGACTTCATCGCCGGGCCGGATGCCGGCCATGGCATCGGTGCCGCGGCCGACCGCTTTATAAAGGACGGCGACGCCCGATGCATCGGCTTGATAGATGCTGAAAGGGCGCCGCAGAATCCGTTCGCCGAGGCGCGGGACCTGAAGCTCTAAAAACTGGCCGGGCTGGACGAGCGGACCGACGGCCGGCGCGGCGAGGCGCAGGATGCGGTATTCGCCCTGGAAGTTGTCATGTTCGAGTACGGTGGTTAGTTCCTGTTTCATATTGGCGCGGGATAATGGGGATTAAGTTCGGGCGGGTCAAACATTTCCAAATTCCGGAAACTTAAGATTGCATTAACCTGAGGGATTCGGATTGCATGCTATGGAAAATCCGGCAGTTTACGTTGGATTATGCACTTCTGGAAGGCCGCTCGGCCTAGTGTGCTCTCAAAAGTTTTAAATAATGGTGTTACAATGGTCAGGAAATTAAAATTCGGTTCAATTCTGTTTGGTATGTTGATGGCTGGCGTTTGGGCCGGGCTTCCGATGGACGCCCGCGGCGCGTACTATGTGATCGATGATGAGGACGGGGAAAGGATCAGCTGGTATTCCAGCACAAACCTGAATTCCAATTCGATCATTATCGGGCTGGATAATCCGGACAATTCGCTCGAAATTGAAAACGGGGCAACGGTTAAATTCAACAGTATTTACCTGGGCGCCGACGAATCGGCTTCGAACAACACGTTTGAAGTGGATGACATGTCGTATGTAAAAGCCAGCGGCTATGTGGTTATCGGCGACGAATCGGTCGGGAACTACATGCAGATTCACTCCGGAGCGGACCTGTATTCGTCTTACGGGTATATCGGCTATGAAGATGAGGGCATTGACAATTTGGTTGAAGTCGACGGCGTGGGCAGCATCTGGGATGTCTCGAACGACCTGCATGTGGGCTATGAGGGATCGAGCAACAGCCTGCAGGTGACCGACGGCGGTGAGGTGGAGGCGAAAAACCTGATTGTCGGATGGGATTCGGAGGCCGTCGGCAACACGGTCACCGTGGATGATGCGATCCTGGATGTGAAAAACGATGTCGTCGTGGGCTATACGGGTTCGGACAATACGCTGATCGTCAGCGGCGGTTCAGAAGTGAATTCGGATTATATTTATGTCGGCCGCGGCTACACGAACAGCGAGAGCTACTGGGTGACCGGCAACGATAACAGCATCCTGATTACGGGCGAAGATACGTTGTGGACCAACTATTATTCGGTCTATGTGGGCACCAACGATGCGACCGGTAACTCGATTACCGTGGAAGACGGTGCCGAACTGGTGGTCTTCGGGGAAGTGGTGATCTCCAACGACAACGATTTTGTGCTGGGCGAAAACGGTACGCTGATCGTTCATTCCAACTTTAATGCCGGCGCGGACGGATTTACGTTCGGCGATGCGGCAACGCTGGCGGTCGGCGGCGAGCTGACCGGCCTGACGAGCGGGGAAATTGAAAACGGCCGCGGCATTACGGTGTTCAGTGAAAACGGCGAATGGGACATGTCCGGCATGGATGTGACCGTGGGGGCCTCCTCGTCGTTCAACACGCTTCAGGTAATGACCGGGGCCTGGGTTTCTGTTCAGAATCTGTCGGTCGGTACGGGTGATAATGCCAACAGCAATACGGTGTATGCCGCCGGCGAGGACACACTGTTGGAAATCGGCGGATCGCTGGCGCTCGGCTCGTCCAATAGTATGGATAACGTGATTACCGTCTACAGCGGTGCCGTGGTTCAGGTGGAGGGCACGTTTGCGATGTCCGGCGACAATGTGTTCAATGTTTCGTCCGGCGGCTGGTTTAAGGTCGGCGGCGATCTCGACGTTTCGGCGGCAGGTTTTAATTTTGACGAATACGGCGCCATTCAGGTCGGCGGCGAGCTGACCGGCATGACCAATGTGCTGGACGGAAACCGCAGTCTGTACCTGGCCGGTTCCGGGGCGTCCTGGAATGTCGGGCTGGATCCGCTGCAGGTGAGCAGCAGTACGCTGATGGTTTCCAACGGCGCAAGCCTGTTCAGTGCCGGTGCGGTGCTGGGCGCGGACGGCCTGGCTGCGGTGACGGGCGCCGGTTCGTCCTGGACGAACAGCGCTTCGCTGCATGTGAATGACGGCGGTGTGCTGCTGCTGCAGCAGGGCGGCCTGCTGGATGTCGGCGGCACCTTGACGCTGAGCGGTTCTGAGCTGCGGGTCGACAGCGGCGGTTCGGCAGCTGCCGGCGGCTATTACCAGGACAGCGATTCTGTCTTCTCTTTTGATACGGTTACAACCGATGCGCTGACGCTCGACGATGCGCTTGTTACGGTCTCGGGCAGTGCCGAATTTGAATCGGGCGCCACGATCGAATACACGGGCGCAATTTCCGATGTCGCCGTGGACGTCACCAACCAGCAGCTGCTGGTAAGTGCGTCGGACCTGATTGTGGCGGGCGAAACCAATGCGGTGGACAGCGGGCTGAGCAATCTCAATGCTGTGGCGGTTAACAGCCTGTTTTCCCTGGAGCTCTACAGCGAAAGCAGCGCGCTCTATGCACAGCTGATCCGCACGAGCCTGGCGGAAAGCGCCGGTTTTAAAGCGGGCAGCCAGATGTATAAAATCAGCACGGCGATTGACGACATGGCAACAGCTTCGAATAAAACTGCCACCACGCAGCTCAACCTGCTCAGCGCAATGAGCGGTTCGGAGCAGAATGCGCAGATGAGCCAGCTCTATGACCGCGGCGCACCGACCTATATGCATATGGAAGGGCTTTACGAGGCCATGGGCCAGGTTCAGAACCGGGGCATTGTTCCGGATACCTACTGGGCCATCGGGCCGGAGGGGCCGCATCTTTACGGCAGCCAGGTGCAGTTGTGGATGAAGGGCTTCGGCAGCTGGGGCATGCAGGATGATGACGGCGCGTTTTCAGGGTATGACCAGTCGGTCTACGGCATGGTTATCGGTATGGATAAAGCTTTCGGCGACCTGCTGGTCGGCTTGGCCGGCGGTTATTCGACCTCCAGCATTGAGCAGGACGACGGGGATACCAGCGATGCCGGAATGGGCTACGGTATTCTGTACGGCTCCTGGGGAACCTCCTCCTGGTTTGCCGATGGCAACCTGGCCTTGGGATTCGGTTCCGTTGAAAACGAGAGCGGTACCGATTTCGATGTCTCCGCTGATTTCGACGCCAGCGAGTTTGGATTTTATTTCGGCGGCGGTAAAGAGATGCTCTTCAAAGAGGATATGCTTTTCATTACGCCGACCGCGGCGATCCTGGGCGGCAAGTGGTCGCAGGACGGCTATACCGACGAGTCGTCGAATTCGGTGAAGAAACGGGTGGATGACTACAGCCGCTGGAGCTTTAAATCCGATATCGGCGTGGAGGCGGTTTTCCGTATGGAAGGCCGGTCTGCGGTGCTGATGCCGGAAGTGCATGCCAACTGGATCCATGAATTCAATTCAGACGAAGAGTCGATCGGCTACTCGCTGGTCGGCAGCGGCGGCAGTTATGACTACACGATGGCTGCGCCGGTATCCGACCTGTTTGAGCTCGGTACAGCCGTTTCGCTCTGGACGCAGAACCGTAAGGGCCGTATCTACGAAATCGCCCTCGGCTACGATGCACGCTTCGGCAGCGGTTATCTGGCGAACATTCTCAACGCCCGCGTAAATATTGAGTTTTAAACGGCAGACGGATGACTGCTCCTTGAAGGAGCGGTCGCCCGCTCCGTCTGGCCGGACCCGTAAGCGGCTCAACGAAGCAGGATGCTTCGTCTACAGTGGTATTGACCTTGGAGCAGGGCTCGGGTAGCTTGTGCCCTCGATTTTTGTGGGCGGACTGTGCCCGGAACTTTTTGCGCAAGCTTATGAATGATCTTAGTTTAATACGAAACTTTTCAATTATTGCCCATATCGACCACGGCAAGTCGACGCTGGCGGACCGCATGCTGGAGCTGACCCAAACCGTGGAGCAGCGCAAGATGAAGGAGCAGCTGCTCGATTCCATGGATCTGGAGCGGGAGCGCGGTATTACAATCAAAGCCCATCCGGTGACGATGAAATATACCGCGAAGGATGGGAAAACCTATACCTTCAACCTGATCGATACCCCCGGCCATGTGGACTTTTCCTACGAGGTTTCGCGCAGCCTGCAGGCCTGTGAAGGGGCGATTCTGGTGGTGGATGCCGCCCAGGGCGTCGAGGCGCAGACCGTTTCAAATACCTATCTGGCTTCGGATAACGAACTTGAGATCCTGCCGGTGCTGAACAAAATCGAAATGCCCAACGCGGATGTCGATGAGGTTTCCCAGCAGATTGAGGATATCCTGGCGATCGACGCCACGGAAGCACTGCATATCAGTGCCAAAAAGGGGATCGGTATTGAAGAGGTGCTTGAGGCGGTGGTGAAGCGTTTCCCGCCGCCGACTCCGGCGGCGGATCAGCTGACCCGCGCGCTCGTCTTTGACTCGAAATATGACGCCTTCCGCGGGGTGGTGGTCTATATGCGCCTCTTTTCCGGGGCTTTGAAGGCCGGCGATAAAATCCGGGTGATGAGCACCGGCACTGACTACGAAATCAAGGAAGTCGGCGTTTTTACGCCGGAGATGGAAAAACGCAAAATCCTTGAAGAGGGCGCGGTTGGCTATGTGATTGCCAATATGAAGGATGCCTCGGAAATCCAGATCGGCGATACGCTGACGCTGGCGAAAAATCCGGCGGAGGATGCGCTGCCCGGTTTCAAGGAAATCCACCCGATGGTCTTTTCGGGCATCTATCCGGTGGAGACATCCGATTATGAAAAACTGGGCGCGAGCATGGATAAGCTGCGCCTGAACGATGCATCGTTCTCTTTCCAGGCGGAATCGTCGATCGCGCTGGGTTTCGGTTTCCGCTGCGGTTTCCTGGGGCTGCTGCACATGGAAATCATTATGGAGCGCCTGCGCCGCGAATTTAACCTTGATATTATTTCGTCCTATCCGAACGTGGAGTATCGGGTTGTGCTTAAAAACGGTGAGGTTAAAGAGGTCGATAATCCGATGTATCTGCCGGATCCGACGCTGATCGAGCATATTGAAGAGCCGATGATCAACGCCACGATTATCTGCCCGACGGATTACCTGGGCGATATGATGGCGCTCATCATGGATAAGCGCGGTCAGATTGTGAAAACCGATTCCATCGACGGGCACCGCGTGATGCTCACCTGCCATATGCCGCTCAATGAGGTGCTGATCGATTTCTACGACCGCCTGAAGACCATTTCCCGCGGCTATGCCTCGATGGATTATGAGTATGCCGATTACCAGGAATCGGAACTGGTGCGCATGGATATCATGATTCACGGCGAAGTGGTGGATGCATTCTCCAGCATTGTGCACCGCTCCAAGGCGGAATACCGCGGGCGGCAGATGTGTAAATCGCTGCTCGACGTCATTCCGCGCCAGGCCTTTGCTGTTGCGCTGCAGGCGGCGGTGAACGGCAAGATTATTGCCCGCGAGACCATTCGCGCCTACCGCAAGGATGTGACGGCGAAGTGCTACGGCGGCGATATCTCCCGAAAGCGCAAACTGCTGGAGCGCCAGAAGGAAGGTAAGAAAAAGCTGAAGGCCATCGGCAAGGTGAATATTCCGCAGGAAGCGTTCATTGCGGTTTTGAAAACCAACAATAAGTAGAAGGCGGCTGGCCGGCCGGGAATGGGCTTCGGGGATTTTTTAAGCCCGAATGCCTGATGCTGTAAGTGCCTGATGCCTTCCCCTGAGGGGTACAAATGGATTTTTTTGCAAAACGCAAACTGAGAAAACAGCTGAAGGAATACCTGCAGATGGCGCGCCATGCGCGGCACATGCGCGAGGATATTGCCGACCCGGCGCACCTTCAGGCGCTAACACAGGCTGAGGCCGCCGTGATTGAGATCCGGAAAACCGGATCGGGCGATGTGGAGAAGGCGGTCCAGGCGCTCGAGGCGGCGGCGAACGACGTCTATCCGTTTGCCCGCAAGACGGCGATGATGGAGTGGACGGAAACGCTGATTGTTGCGCTCGGCGCGGCGATGGCGATCCGTGCCTTTTTCTTCCAGCCCTTCAAGATTCCCACCGGTTCCATGCAGCCGACCCTGAATGGTATTACCGGCGAAATGCAGGCGGATTCCGGTATGCTGGATGTGCAGCCGTTCCGGTTTGTGAAGTGGCTGGTCACTGGAACCACATACCATACGCTTAAGGCCGAGGCCGCCGGCGAGCTGGAATATAACACGCTGCATCAGACGCCGAATGGCTGGGGGTTCAGCATCGGCGGCGTAACGCACGAAATGCCTTCCTACATGTTTTATGCCTGGATGGGGCTGGATCAGACCGAAATCCGGCACGGCTGGGCTGAGGAATGCGCGAAACACACCTTCTATAAAAAAGGCGATACCATCTGGGCCGGCAATAAAATCGCCGGCGATCATATTCTGGTGAACAAGATGAAGTACAACTGGATGGCGCCGGAGCGCGGCGATATTTCCGTGTTTGATACGCGCAATATTGCGGATCCGCGGGTGCGCAAAGATACGTTTTACATTAAGCGTATGGTCGGCCTGCCCAACGAGAAAATCCAGATTCAGAACCGCCGATTGGTGGCTGACGGGAAAATTGTCTCGGAGCCGCCGATGTTTGAAACCATTGCCACCGACCCGATTTACAGCGGCGGGCATGACACGACGCCCGGCTCGCAGCTGGAGACGGCCGATGATTTTATCCAGCTGGGTGCTGATGAATATTTGATGATGGGCGACAATACCCGCCCGAATATGAGCTTGGACGGCCGGTTTTTCGGCGGGGTGCCGCGGGGCGATTTCCAGGGGCCGGCAATTTTTGTTTACTGGCCGTTCCGCGAGCATTGGGGGATTGTGCGCTGATGCGGAAATGGAGCGTTGGGGCAGGGGATTGATGCATTAACGGACTGCTGCAGGTGCGGAGCTGAGCGCTTCGTAAATTCAGTGCTCCAATTCTGCAATCTTTCCTGTTGACTTCAAATTCCGCTCCGCTACTATCACAACCTCTTTTCCCGGAATAAGGGAGCGAATTTGTTAAAACGGAGTATTTGAAATGCCGAATCTTAAAAGTGCTAAAAAAAGAATGCGTCAGAACACGGTGCGTCACGACCGCAATGTGCAGGTCCGTACCCGCATCAAAACTGCGCGCCGCAGCATGATGGAAGCACTCGAAGCGAAGGATGCCGAAGCTGCTGAAGCTGCGATGAAGTCCTACAGCTCCGTGCTGGATAAAGCTGCTAAAGTCGGTGTCATTAAAAAGAACACCGCAGTTCGCCGCAAAACCAATGCGGCAAACGGCCTGCGCAAGATTGCCTAAACAGCAGCTGCTGCAGATTGGAAAAGCCCGCTGATGAGCGGGCTTTTTTTGTGGGTACGCGGCGTTGTTTTAACGGGGTGCCCCGGTTTTGCTGTAACGGTTTAAGACGTGCGCTGCGGGCTTATTTCCACGACTCAATCAAGTCGTCGAGCATGAATTTGGCGAGCTCTTCGGCGGCGTCCGGCAGGGCGATCCGCTTGGAGGTGGTCAGGTCGCTCTGGAATTCAAAGGTGGATTCGCCGTAGGTTTTTGTTTTTGAGATCACTTCGCCGGTTTCGGTGTCGCGCAGTTCGGCGGTGCCGGTCAGGCGGAGGCGGTAGAGGTCCGGCGTGGAGCTGTCGCCCTCTTCGGTTTTATAGGCGATCGGCTTCATATCGAGCGCGGTGAGTGTGATCTCCAGTACGGCATCGGCCCGCGCGGGTTCAGCGGCCAGTTCAAGCCGGCCGTCGAACTGAATCCGGCTGCGCATGGCGTGGGTCACCTGGATTTCGACTGCGGATTCGCCGGTTTCATTCGCAACCGGGCCGAGGGCCACGGAGCCGACGCCCGGGCGGGAGGCGCCGCTGAGTCGGTAGCCCGCGCATCCGGAAAGCAGAAGGGCGGCGGAGAGGCAGTTAAGCAGGTAGAGTCGTCTTTTCATATCAGCGTCCAGTAAAGCGCAAAACTCTGCCGGAAAAATGGAAATTGTCAAAGCTTGATTCCCGTGGGAAGCATGCTTAGTGTCGGGCGCTCATTTTTCAACACCAACCGAGAGGAAATAATGAAAAAGGTACTGATACCGACCAAGCTGAATGCGGTTGCCCGCGAAACCCTTGAGGCCCACGGCGGCTACAATGTTGTGCAGGACGAATCGTCAGACCTCAGTTCTCTCGCCGCTGCCCATTCCGATGCTCATGCGCTGATTGTGCGCTCTGAAAAAGTGACGGCCGACATTATTGACGCCCTGCCGTCCCTGAAAGTGGTGATCCGCGCTGGTGCCGGGTATAATACGATCGACACCAAGCACGCCCGCGCCAAGGGCGTGGATGTGATGAATACGCCCGGCGCCAATGCCAATGCGGTGGCCGAAGAGGTTATTGCCCTGATGCTTGCCGATGCCCGCCACGTAATTCCTGCCGACGCCTCGACCCGCGCCGGAAAATGGGAAAAGAAAAATTTCATGGGTAAAGAGATTACCGGAAAAACCGTCGGCATCGTTGGTTTCGGCGCAATCGGCCAGCTGGTGGCCAAACGCCTGTCCGGCTTCGATGTCAAGGTTCTGGCCTATGACCCCTTCATGTCGGAAGAGCGCGCCAAGGATCTCGGCGCGGAATCGGCCGATCTGGGCGCAATCTTTGAGCGGTGCGACTACATCTCCCTGCACATGCCGGAAAATGACGAAACGCGCGGCGCGATCAATAAGTCGCTCTTCGCCCGCATGAAAAACGGCGCTACGCTGATCAACTGCGCGCGTGCCGGCATTCTGAATGAAGACGACCTGCGTGCGCTGAAAGGCGATAAAGGCCTGCGCTACCTCAACGATGTCTATCCGAAAGATGAAGCCGGCGAGAAGCCGATTGCCGACATTGCCGACATCATGCTGCCGCACCTCGGTGCCAGCACGGCCGAAGCCAACTGGAATGCCGCGCACCGTTCCGCAACGCAGCTGGTCGGTTATGATGACAAGGGCATTGCGTCTTACGTGGTCAACCGCGACGTTCCGATCGGGCTCGATAAAGCCTACTCCGAACTGGCCTACGCGCTGGCACACGCCTGCCGCGGCATTGCCGGCGGCAACAAGCAGATGAAGCTGATCGAAACCAGCTTCTACGGCGACCTGGCCAACTTCGCTGACTGGCTGCTGGTTCAGATCGTGGCCGCACTGTCGGACGATTTCGACCGCACGCTCGGTTACGATGCGGCGCTGGACTACCTGAAGGAGATGGGCGTGGAATACTTCAACCGCGAAACCGATACGGCGAAAGGCTACGGCAACTCGATCACGGTGGATGTCACCACAACGGTCGATGCCGGTCTGTTCCAGCGCATCAGCGTGCGCGGTACCGTGGCCGAAGGCAACATGATGATTTCGCGTATCAACGATTTCGATAAGCTCTATTTCGAGCCGATTGGAACCGTGGTCCAGTTCATCTATAAAGACCGTCCGGGCGTTATCGGCCAGATCGGCCGCGCGCTGGCTGACGCGGGAATCAATATTGACGACATGCGCAATCCGCACGATCCGTCCGGCGTGAATTCGCTGGCGCTGATGCGCATCTCCGGCGAGGTCAGCTGCGCTGTGATTGATCAGATCGCGAAAGACATCGACGCAGTTCATGCCTCCTGCATTTCCTTCTAACCAGCCGGAAATGAAAACCAGTGTTCCAGAGTCCGGTAAGGCTGCACGCCCCGGGCTGCTGGAACTTTTTTTTGCCTTTTTCCGGATCAGCGCCGTCACCATTGGCGGCGGCTATGTGATGTTTCCGCTGATGAAGGCTGAGGTGGTCGATTCCCGGGGCTGGATTACCGACGAGGAAATGGTCGATTACTATGCGCTCGGCCAGTCCGTACCGGGCATTATTGCCATGAACTCCGCCACGCTGATCGGCTTCCGCAAGCGCGGTATCGCCGGCGCGCTCTGTGCAGCGAGCGGCATGGCGGCGCCCTCGGTGCTTATCATTCTGATTGTTGCGGCGTTTCTGACGCCCTATTTCGACCACCCTTGGGTGCAGAAGGCTTTTGCGGGAATCCGCGCGGCGGTTGTGGCGATGATCGTGATGGCGGTCTGGCAGGTCGGAAAGAAGGCGGCGGCAAGCCTTCCGGCCCTGCTGATCGCCGGCGGCTCATTTGTGCTGATCGTATTTGCCGGTCTGCATCCGGTGCTGATGATTCTGCTCGGCGGCTGCCTGGGTGCGGTCCTGTTTCGGAAGGGGGCGTCCGAATGACCATGCTGCTTGAACTCTTCTATGCCTTTTTCGTGATCGGCAGTTTTTCGTTCGGCGGGGGCTATGCCATTCTCTCTTTCCTGCAGCAGGAGGTTGAACGGCGCGGCTGGATGTCGACCGAGCGCTTTGTCGATTTTATTGCCATTTCGCAGAGCACCCCCGGTCCGATTGCCATCAATATGGCGACCTTTGTGGGTTATGAAACCGGCGGGATTCCCGGTGCGCTGGTCGCGACGCTGGCGGTTGCGCTGCCGGGCATGCTGCTGATGACCCTGTTTGCGCTCTGTTTTTTTCATTTCTATGAGCGCCGCGGCACGCAGGCTGTTTTTAAAGGGCTGCGGCCGGCGGTGGTCGGCCTGGTGGCCGCGGCGGCCTGGCAGATTGGGAAAGTGGCCGTGGTCAGCTGGGCGGCGGGCGGCATTACGCTGATCGCCGTTGTCCTGATCGCCAAATGGAAAATCAGTCCTGTCCTGCTGGTGATCGGTTCGGCGATTGCCGGGATTCTTCTTTTTTGATCATCAGATCTGCATCGGCCGTTTTGACCAGATCGTCTACGGGCAGGGCGGCGATGCCGGCGGTGACGGTGGGGTGCTGCTGCTGTGCAATGACGCGCGCGGCAAATTTTGAGGCATTTTCCTGCGAGGTTTCGGGAAGCAGGACTGCAAATTCGTCGCCGCCGAACCGGCAGGGTATATCGGCGGCGCGCGCGGTGGATTTCAGGACCTCGGCAAATGCTTTGAGGGCGGCGTCGCCGGCGGCGTGGCCGTTGGTGTCGTTAATCTCTTTGAAATGGTTGATGTCGAAGAGGACGAGGCTGAGTTCGCGGTCGTAGCGCCGGGCGGCGGCAATGTGGTCGGCGAGCGTTTCTTCGAAGTAGCGCCGGTTGTAGAGGCCGGTGAGCCAGTCGCGGGTCGCCTGCTCCGAGAGGGAGAGGACGGCGAGCCAGAGTGCGGCGCTGGAATCGATGCGGTTCATCAGGGGTGGAAAAAGAGTTGGGCGTAGGTGTAGGCGATGAGCTCGCCGATGACGGCGCGGACGCCTTCGCTGCAGCGGTACCAATCGGACGCGTCGTAAAAAGTGGGGTCGAGGCTGGTGACGCCGATGCGGAAGTCTGGCCCGAGTGCTTTCTGGAAGAGCATGCGGCTGCGCCGGCCGTGGGGGCCGACAGTGATCAGGTGCAGGTCGTGTTCCTCGAGGTTGTAGGCGATGAAGGCCTCGCGAAGGGCGACGGCGGACAGGTAGGTGCGGTCTTTTTTTGCATCGGCGGCAACGGTGACGATTATTTTTTCGTCGGGCACGCCCATCTTCCGGAGCCGCGCGGCGGTCATTTCGGGGTAGGATTCGAACTGCTGGATATAACTGCCGGTCTCAATCTGTATGCCGGTGCAGATGATTTTGTCGTAGCCGCCGCGGTTGAAAATCGTGACGGCTTCATCGAGCGCGAAGTCGTGAATCCAGCCTTCTACGACCATAACGCCTTTGTGCGGCGGTTGTTCCGGCGCGAGGAAGGGGTAGAGGTTGAACAGGGCGGCCAGCGATAAAATGAGAATTGTGATTGCTATCAGGAGCCAGCCCAGCCATGTTGGGCGCTTTCGGGGACGGGTGCTGGTGAGTGCCAATTGCATGCGTTGTTATATAGCAGGTTCCACTGCGGCGTAAAAACCAGAAACTTCTCGCTTACGGGGGTTGACATGGGCAGGCCGCTTCTATAACTTCCCCCACCTTGTGTTTTTACCGAACAACGCTAGAGGACTATTTAAATGAAAACTTTTATGCCCAAAGAGGCTGACATTGTACGCGACTGGTATGTTGTCGACGCTGCCGACAAACCGGCCGGCCGTCTGGCTGTAGTAATTGCCGACGCGCTTCGTGGTCGTGACAAGCCCACTTATACGCCGCATGTTGACACCGGCGCCTTCGTTGTGGTGGTTAATGCTGACAAAATCAAGCTGACCGGCAACAAAGAGAATGACAAAATCTATCAGGATTATTCCGGATATTCGAGCGGCCGCACTGAAACAAAGGCCAAAGAGATCCGTGAAAAACATCCGGAACGTATCATCACCCAGGCTGTGAAAGGCATGCTGCCGACGAATCGTCAGACCCGTCAGACGCTCAAGCGCCTGAAGGTCTATGCTGGCGGCGAGCATCCGCACGCGGCACAGCAGGTGAAAGAACTGGCCCTCAACTTCTAAGCAGGATAATTGATCATGGCAAAAGATACTCTGACATTGGCCGCAACCGGACGCCGCAAGACGGCCGTTGCACGTGTACGCATGACTGAGGGTTCCGGAACGATCACCGTTAACGGCCTTGAGTCTGATAACTATTTCAACACCGCCCTCCAGCAGGAACTGCTCAAGAAGCCGTTCGAAACTGCAGGCGTCGTCGGCAAGTACGACATTATTGCGTCTGTCAAAGGCGGCGGTAAATCCGGTCAGTGCGACGCAGTGGTTCACGCCGTTTCGCGTGCACTGGCTGTCTCTGATGATGAGTTGAAAGCGGTTCTGAAAAAGGCCGGCTTCCTCACTCGTGATTCCCGAATGAAAGAACGTAAAAAACCGGGTCAGCCGGGTGCGCGTAAACGCTTCCAGTTCTCCAAACGTTAATCGTTGCGGACTGCGAACGACCAAAGCCTCCCGAAGCCGGGGGGCTTTTTTGCATTTGGGGCTGCGGAAATAGGGCCGCGGATGCAGGATGGACCGGAAGCGCGGCAAAACTCCATGAATCCCGTACTCCAATCTTCCAATCGCGTTTGCGTCCCACTAGACTTTGCGCTTCAAACAACAAAAGGTAAGAAGCATGTACTCTGATATTCATATGCCGAAAGGTTTCAGATGCGCAGGTATTGCCGCCGGAATTAAACCGGCGAGCGTAAAAGATATGGCGTTGATCCTTTCGGACGTTCCGGCTGCAGCGGCCGGTGTGTTTACAACCAATCAGGTTTGCGCCGCGCCGGTGAAAATGTGCCGCGCGCACTTGGAGCACGGCGCCGCCCGCGCGATTGTCATGAACAGCGGGATTGCCAATGCCTGCACCGGTTCTGAAGGGCTGGTGGCGGCCAAGGATATGGCGGCCGAGGCCGGCCGGGTGATCGGCTGTGAACCGCAGGAAGTCTTCGTCTGCTCAACGGGCAAGATCGGCCCGCAGCTGCCGCTGGATAAAATTATCCCGGGCATCACGGCGCTGCTGGAATCCGCGCTGCTTGAAAATGTGCAGGAGTGCGCGCAGGCCATGATGACCACCGACACGCGGCCGAAGGTTTCCGTTGCGGAAATCCAGATTGAGGGCAAGCCGGTCAGGATCGTCGGGTTCGCGAAAGGTGCGGGCATGATTGAGCCGAATATGGCGACGATGCTGTCGTATATCACGACCGATGCGGCGGTGGAACAGCATGCGCTGCAGGCCGCGCTGAAAGAAGCGGTGGATCAGAGTTTTAACCGTATTTCGGTGGATGGTGACCAGAGCACGAACGACACGGTATTGGCGCTGGCCAACGGCGAAGCCGGAAACCGCCCGCTGAATGAAGAGTCTCATGACTGGGGCGTCTTTACCCAGGCGCTGGAAGAGGTCTGCTTCGAACTGGCCATGATGATTGTGCACGACGGCGAGGGCGCGGATAAATTTGTGACGGTGGCGGTTAAGGGTGCGGCTTCGGATGAAGAGGCTGACCTGGCGGCGCGCGCGGTTGCCAACTCGATGCTGAATAAGACGGCGTGGGCCGGGACGTATCCCGACTGGGGGCGGATCATGGATTCGATCGGCTATTCAAAAGCGCGGGTGATTGAAGAGCAGGTGGACATCTTTTATGACGAGACCCAGGCGGTGGCCGGCGGATGCCGTTCGGACGTGCCGCAAGAGGATTTGATTAAGGTGGTTTCCCAGACCGATTTTGCTATAAACATCGACCTGCATATCGGGGACGGCGCGGCCGTGGTTTATACCTGCAACTGCACCGAGGAGTATGTGCGGATCAATTATTAGGATTCGGGAGTATTTTTCCGGCCGTTTCTGCATTTTTCGGATTAGCGGCCTGGATGTGCTCCAGCGCCGCAGCCGGCCCGCACCCAAGCGGCGCTGCAGCACCGAAAAACATTGGTCCGGAAACTATTATATGAACGATTAGTATTGCCCGTTTCCACGGCGGCGGAAGAGCCGCCGGACTTACATAACCCAGAACGGGCCGCTGCACAGGGAGAGCGTGTTAATGGAAAGATATATCGAAAAAGCCGCTGCGCTGATAGAGGCGCTTCCGTTTATTCAGCAGTTCCGCGGTGAAACCGTTGTGGTGAAGCTCGGCGGGAGCATTATGGAGAGCGAAGAGGGCTACAGCCGGATTATGCAGGATATTGCCTTCATGGAATGCATCGGCATGCACCCGGTTGTGGTGCACGGCGGCGGCAAGGCGATTTCCCGGGCCATGAAAGCGGCGGATATTGCACCTAACTTTGTGCAGGGGCTGCGGGTGACCGATGAAAGGACGATCCAGGTTGTGGAAAGAGTCCTGAACGGCGAGGTGAATCCGCACTTGGTGGAAATTATCCAGCGGTTCCGCGGCAAAGCGCGCGGGATCCACGGCGAGGATATTATCCGGGTGGAAAAACTGGTCGGCTCGGAAGGGCAGCTGGACTGGGGCTATGTCGGCAAGGTCAACCATGTTGATGTGGAACCGATCCAGGCTTACCTCAAATCAGAGATCGTCCCGGTGATTACGCCGCTGGGAAAAGGGCCGGAAGGGCATCTCTATAACATCAATGCCGACGACGCGGCCACGGCGGTTGCTGTTGCCCTGAAGGCGCGCAAGCTGGTCTTCCTGACGGATGTGCCGGGCCTGCTGCTCGATCCGGAGGACAAAACGTCGATCATCTCTTCGCTGCATTTGAGCCAGGTGGATGAGCTGATCGGACGCGGTGTGATTGCCGGCGGCATGCTGCCGAAAATCAAAGGCATGGCGGGCGCGGTGAAGGCCGGTATTAAGAAGGCGCATATCATTGACTCCTCGATGGCGCATTCGCTGCTGCTCGAACTCTTTACAAGCGAAGGTGTGGGGACTGAAATAACCGCATAATGTTTAACAGATCAGCCGGCAGTGGCTGGTTAGGGGAAGAATGATGACAACGGAAGAAATTTCTCAGATGCAGAGCGACTACCTGATGTCGACCTATGCGCCGTCGCTGGCGCTGGTGGAAGGCACGGGGGCGAGCGTGTGGGATGCCGAGGGCAATGAGTATCTTGATTTTGTTTCGGGCATTGCGGTGACCAATATCGGGCACTGCCATCCGAAAATGATCCGCGCGGTTCAGGACCAGGTGGAGACCCTGGTGCATGTTTCGAATCTGTTTTATAACGAAAAGCAGCCGCTGCTGGCAAAAAAGCTGGCGGAGCGTTCCGGGCTTCCCGGAGCAAAGTGTTTCTTCTCAAATTCCGGCGCGGAATCGAATGAGGGGCTGATCAAACTGGCGCGCCTCTGGGGCTCCGAGCACGGTAAATACGAAGTCATTACCATGCGGCAGTCGTTTCACGGCCGGACGCTGGCCACGCTGACCGCGACGGGGCAGGCTAAGGTTCAGACCGGTTTTGGTCCGCTTCCGGAGGGATTTCAGTACGCCAACTTTAACGATCTTGAGTCGATTGAGGACGCCGTTACCTCAAAAACCGCCGCGGTGCTGGTGGAGGCGCTGCAGGGCGAGGGCGGTGTGATTCCCGCTGAGCAGGAATTTATGTCTGCCCTGCGGAAGCTCTGCGATGAGCGGGGCATCCTGCTGCTGTGCGACGAGGTGCAGGCGGGCATGGGCCGAACCGGCAAGTGGTTCGGGTTCCAGAATTACGATGTGATTCCCGATGCGTTCTCGCTGGCGAAAGGCCTGGGCAACGGGTTTCCGATCGGCGCGATTGTTGCGGGCGAAAAGCTGGCGAACCTTTTCCAACCGGGGCATCATGCCACGACGTTCGGCGGTACGCCGCTGGCCTGTGCGGCCGCGCTTTCCGTGATTGAGGTGATTGAGGAAGAGCAGCTTTTGGCCAATACGCAAATGATGGGGGCCTATTTTGCTGAGGGCCTGTGCGAAATTGCGATGAAGCACAAACAGTGGATTTCCGGCGTGCGCGGGCTGGGGCTGCTGCTGGGCCTGGTGCTGGACGTACCGTCTGCGCCGCTGCAGAAAAAACTGCAGGAAAAAGGTATGCTTGCAATTGCCACTGCCGGTAATGTCCTGCGCTTATTACCCCCGCTGAATGTTAAGCAGGAGGAAATCGACCGGGCCCTTTGCCTGATCGGCGAAGCGTGCGTCGAGCTGCACGATGAAATGGCGGAAAAGTCGCCCAATCCCTGCCGCTGCGGCATGGGTGAATAGTTTTGAAATAAGGAGATAAGACATGGCGTATGAATTGAGCGGGAAGGTGAAGTTGATCCTGGAGCCGAAGACCTTTGCGAGCGGGTTCACGGTGCGTGAATTTGTGATTACAGTGGAAGACGGAAAGTATCCGCAGGATATTATTCTGCAGGTGGTTCAGGAAAAAGTGAGCCTGCTGGACTCAATTGAACCCGGTCAGGAAGTTACGGCCACCTTCGATATCCGCGGCCGCGAATACAACGGCCGTTACTTTAATAATCTCCAGGCCTGGAAAATCGAATCCGGCGTGCCGGCTGCGGGCGAGGATGACAAGCCGCCGGTTTCCGATAAAGATGTGCCGGCCGATTTCGACGAGTTCGAAGACGATATCCCGTTTTAGCCGCGGCGCTGCGGTTTTAATTGCGCGGCAGTGATGCTTCCGCTGCCGTATGGCTCTGATACGAAAGGAAATGAAAATGAAAGTGGTACTCGCTTATTCCGGCGGTCTCGACACCACGGTGCTGCTGACCTGGCTTCAGGAAAAATACAACGCAGAGGTCGTCTGCTACTGCTCGAACGTCGGGCAGGAAGAAGAACTCAACGGCCTCGAAGAGAAGGCGCTCAAGCATGGTGCGGTGAAGTGCTATGTCGACGACGTCCAGGATGAATTTGCGTCCGACTTCATCTATCCGATGATGCAGGCCAACGCGATTTATGAAGGCACTTACCTGCTGGGCACCTCCATCGCCCGCCCGCTGATTGCCAAGCGCATGATCGATATCGCCAATCTGGAAGGAGCCGAGGCCATCTGCCACGGCGCTACCGGTAAAGGCAACGACCAGGTCCGTTTTGAGCTGACCGCTTACGCGCTGAAGCCGGATATCAAGGTTATCGCTCCGTGGCGCATGCCCGAGGATTTCCCGTTTGAAGGCCGTATGGACATGGTGAAGTACCTGGAAGAAAAGGGCGTTCCGACAACGGTTTCCGCCGCGAAGCCCTATTCGATGGACCGCAATATGCTGCACATCAGTTTTGAGGGCGGCATCCTGGAAGATCCGTGGAATGAGCCGGATGAGAATATGTGGTGCATGACCAAACCGCTCAGCCAGGCGGCCGACGAAGCAGAATACGTTGAAATCAGCTTTGAGAAGGGTATTCCGGTTGCGGTTAACGGCGAGAAACTCGGTCCGGCGGCGCTGCTGAAAAAACTGAATGCGCTGGGCTGCGAGCATGCGGTCGGCCGGATTGATATTGTGGAAAACCGCTTTACCGGCATGAAGGACCGCGGCGTATATGAAACCCCCGGCGGCACGATCCTGCAGGCGGCGCACCGCGCACTCGAATCCATCTGCATGGACCGCGAAGTGATGCATCTGCGCGACGGCTTTATCCCGAAATACGCGGAACTGGTCTACAACGGCTTCTGGTTTGCGCCGGAGCGCGAAATGCTCCAGGCGGCGATTGCCCAGAGCCAGGAAACCGTGACCGGTGATGTGCGTGTGAAGCTCTTCAAGGGCGGCGTGCATGTCTGCGGGCGCAAGTCCCCGTATTCGCTCTACAGTCCGAAACTCGTCAGCTTCGATGAAGCCGGCGGTTACGACCAGTCCGACGCGACCGGCTTCATTAAACTGAATGCCCTGCGCCTGCGTGTACTGGCGACGATGAAGCAAGAGAGCTAGCAGCGCGCTGCGGCGTTGAAAAGGGTTTTTCCGAGTTTGGGAAAACCCTTTTTTGTGTCTTCCAGACATTGGAAACGGCGCGCGTTCGTGTATAGTCCCGCGATTGATTTTAGGAGAAAAACATGGCTGAAAAGACGATTCCCTTGAGTAAGGACGAACTGGAGGCGCTGACCGAGCGTTTTCCGACCCCATTCCACATTTATGATGAAAAAGGCATCCGCGATAATGCGAAACGCCTGAAGGCGGCCTTTGCCTGGAACCCGGGTTTTAAGGAATACTTTGCGGTCAAAGCCGCGCCGAATCCGTACCTGATGAAAATCCTGAAGGCTGAAGGGTTTGGGGCCGACTGCTCTTCCATGGGCGAACTGGTCCTTTCCGAAGAAGTCGGTATTACCGGGGAGAGCATTATGTTCACCTCCAACGACACGCCGGCCTATGAATACAAAAAAGCGATGGAGCTGGGGGCGGTCATCAACCTGGATGACATCACGCACATTGACTACCTTGAAGCACACTGCGGCCTGCCGGAGCTGGTCTGTTTCCGCTACAACCCGGGGCCGCTGAAAGAGGGCAATGCCATCATCGGCAATCCGGAAGAGGCCAAATACGGTTTCACCCGCGAGCAGCTGTTTGAGGGCTACCGCATCCTGAAAGAGAAGGGCGTGAAGCGCTTCGGCCTGCATACCATGGTGGCATCGAATGAGCTGGAAGTGAGCTATTTCATCGAAACCGCCCACATGCTGTTTGAGCTGGTCGGGGAGCTGCATGCAGAACTCGGTATTGATTTCGAATTCGTCAACCTCGGCGGCGGGATCGGCATTCCGTACAAACCGGAGGACGAAGCGGTCGACCTTGAGGCGCTCGGCGCGGGCGTGAAAAAACTCTACGAGGAGCTGATTACCGGTAAAGGCCTGAAAGAGCTGGATATCCGCCTGGAGTGCGGCCGCATGGTCACCGGTCCCTACGGCTACCTGGTGGGCCGTGTGCTGCACAAGAAAAATACATACAAACAGTATGTCGGACTGGATGCCTGCATGGCCAACCTGATGCGGCCGGGCATGTACGGCGCCTACCACCACATTACAGTGGCCGGAAAAGAAAATGCGCCGGCGGACTTCGTCTGCGACGTGACGGGATCGCTCTGCGAAAACAACGACAAGTTTTCCATCGACCGCGCCCTGCCGGAGCCGGAAATCGGCGATCTGCTGGTGATTCACGATGCCGGTGCGCACGGCCATTCCATGGGCTTCAACTATAACGCCAAACTGCGTTCCGCAGAGCTGCTGCTCCGTGAAAACGGAGACGTTGTCCAGATCCGCCGGGCGGAAACGCTGGACGATTATTTTGCAACATTAGACCTGAACGGCCTGTCGGCCTTTGAGGCATAGAACGCAGACGGAGAGCATTATGTATTTCTCAGGAGTATACACCGCGCTGGTCACACCGTTTACAACAACGGGCGAGGTGGACTACGACAAGCTGGCCGAACTGGTTGAGTTTAACATTGCGGGCGGTGTGGCCGGCATTGTGCCGGTCGGAACCACCGGCGAATCGCCGACGCTGCGCACCGATGAGCACCTGAAAGTTATTCAGGTGGTCACGCAGACTGCGGCCGGCCGGGTGAAAATCATGGCCGGCACCGGCGCGAACTCTACCGCCGAGGCGATTGAACTTACGGCCGCGGCGAAGGAATTCGGCGTGGACGGCACGCTGCAGGTGACGCCGTATTATAACAAGCCGAACAACTCCGGCCTGATTCAGCACTTCAGTGCCGTTGCCGATCTCGGCCTGCCGGTGGTGCTCTATAATGTGCCGGGCCGCTCTGCGCTGGAAATTCCGTTGGACGTGGTGGCCGAGCTGGCAAAGCACGAACACATCGTCTCCATCAAAGAAGCCGCCGGTTCGGTGCAGCGCGTCACCGACATCAAAAAGCTGTGCGATATCGAAGTGCTCTCCGGCGATGATTCGCTGGCACTGCCGATGATTAAAGAGGGCGCACTGGGCGTGATCTCGGTTGCCTCGAATCTTATCCCTGCCGAAGTCTCCGCGCTGGTTGCGGCGGCGCTGGCCGGAAAGAATGATGAGGCGCAGGCACTGCATGATAAATATGCCAAGACCTTTGATGACCTGTTTATTGATACCAACCCGATTCCGATCAAGGCGGCCATGGCGATGAAGGGTATGATCGAAGAGACCTACCGCCTGCCGATGTGCGCCACAACGGATGAAAACAAAGCGGCGCTGCGGGCCACTCTCGAAGCGGCCGGGATTTTATAACAAGGAATTCTTATGAGCGTTAAAGTTGTAATTCAGGGCGCCTGCGGCCGTATGGGCAAGGCGCTGATCCGCTGCATTCTGGAAGAAAAGGTCCCCGGGCTCGAGCTCGTGGGTGCGGTGGATCTCTGGGAAGCCGAGCTGGGCAAGGATGCGGGGCTTACGGCCGGCACCAAAGAGGCCGGCATAAACATCACCAACCGTCTTGAAGAGGTCGGTCCGGATGCCGACGTGATCATCGATTTTTCATCGCATACCGGAACGGCCGGCAATGCACCGCAGATTGCGGCGTGGGGCACGGCCTGGGTGATCGGCACCACCGGCCTGAATGAGGAAGAGCTGGCGGCCGTCCATACAGCCGCGGAAAAAACGCCGGTTGTGCTCTCCGGCAACATGAGCATGGGCATTAACCTGCTCTGCCACCTGGTTGAACTTGGCGCGCAGTCGCTCAAAGGCAAGGGCTACGATGTCGAAGTGCTTGAAAGCCACCACAAGCTGAAAAAGGATTCCCCGAGCGGCACGGCGCTGATGCTCGGGCAGGCGGCCGCGGACGGATACGGCTGGAACCTCAAGGAAGTCCAGGTGGACGGCCGGACCGGTATGCCGGGCGAACGCCCCGAAAAAGAGATCGGTTTTCATGCGATCCGCGGCGGCGATATTGTCGGCGACCACACCGTTATGTTTGCCGGTGTCGGCGAACTGCTGGAACTTTCGCACCGTGCAACGAGCCGCGATGTCTTTGCCATCGGTGCGCTGCAGGCGGCGCTGTGGGTGGCGGGCAAAGAGGCCCGCCTCTACACCATGAAGGATGCCATGAAGCACGTCCTCGGCCTCTGATGCCGGGCATCAGAGTTGTGAACAAGCGGTTGATTTCGGTCGACCGCTTTTTTTATACACGCCGCATGCTTCACATTGCGTACCGGCATTGCCTATAGTTCCCGCCCATGGAAGCAAAAAAAGAATCGTTAAGCGCGCGGTTTGCCCGGGTTTATGGAAGCCCCGGCGAGGCCCCGCGCGTGATCGGCCTGCTGCGGGCCTTCTGGCCGCTGCTGGTCATCTGTTTCATCACCGGCTACCTGCTCCGCGCCTGGTTCCCCAAACCGTACCTGAGCGTCTCTGCTGTCGGGGTTCTGTTCTTCCTGGCCGCGGTGGCGGCCGCCGTTCTGCTCGCGTGGGGGGACCGCCGGCTGGGCCATTTCCTCAAAGGCGCCAAAGGCGAAGAGTGGGTGGCGCACGAGCTGGCCTTTCTGCCGGCGGATTACGCCGTGTTCAACGGGCTGCGGCTCGGCGGCGGTAAACAGAATTTCGACCATATCATCGTGGCTCCGGCCGGCATCTTTGTGGTGGAAACCAAAAACTGGCGCGGTTCTGTGGAGTTTAAAGACGGAAAGCTGGTTTTTCCCGGCGGTAAAGAGCCCTCGCGTCCGCCGCTTAGGCAGGTAAAGGCCACTGCCGCCGAGCTGGCCGGTTTTATTGACAGCGCTGCCGGCGGCGGCCTGCCGATTCACTCGGTGCTCTGCTTTGTCGGGACCGAGCTGCCCGAAGCAGTCATGAACGTGAACGGCGTCGTGGTCTGCAAAGGCGAAAAGCTGACCGAGGTGCTGCAGGAAACTTTTGATGAGCCGATTGCCGAACCTTTGCGCAATCAGGTTGTAGACGAACTAAGAAAAGTTATTGAGTGATGCGGCGTGCGTGAGCCGTGCAGCGCGGCTGCAAGGCATGTGTTCTGCCGTCACTCGTCACAAAAGGGAGGTTAACATGAACGTACTGGTACCCATTGCCAACGGCTCCGAAGAGATGGAAGCCGTCATTATTATCGATACCCTGCGCCGGGCTGAGTTTGATGTTACAGTTGCGGGGCTCACCGCCGGCTCCATTGAAGCCTCGCGCGGTGTGACGCTGATTCCCGATACGTCGTGGGACCAGGTCGATCCGGCCGATTTCGATATCCTGCTGCTGCCCGGCGGGTTCGGCGGTACCGAGGCCTTTATGGCGCACGCCGGCGTCCAGCAGGCACTCAAGGACTTTGATGCCGCCGGAAAGTGGTTCGGCTGCATCTGCGCCGCGGCCCTGGCGCTGAACAAAGCCGGCGTGCTGGAGGGTAAAAGGTTTACCTGTTATCCCGGCGTAGAGCAGAAGCTGCCGGCGAATGTGCAGCCGGTGAATGATATCGTGGTGGTCGACGGCCATCTGATCACCAGCCAGGGCCCGGGTACCGCCTTTGAGTTTGCGCTCAAGGTGATTGCTGAATGCGGGAGCCCGAACCTGGCCGATGAAGTCCGGGCGGGGCTGCTGCTTTAAAGGCGGCCGCGGTTTGCGCGGGCCGGCGCTGATTCTTGACATAAACGCCGGCTTGCACTACATCTGTCGCCACGAAACCGCTTTTCAGGCCGACTTTTCGGGACGCTTGCCCCATCGCCTGAAAGCGATTTTTTCATTTGAAAGGTGCATTGAACGAAGGCCTTCATGGCCGCTGTCCCTGCACCGCAGACAGTAGCAGGCCGATTTCGTGACATATTTCAAACAGAGACATCGCATACTTTTTTCACGCAAGCTGCAGCAGAAGACCCAGGATGCACTGAACAAGTTCAAAATCAGCGAAAACACCTTCGCTATCCTGCTGGCCGTCATCATCGGGCTGTTCGGCGGCCTCGGAAACTACCTGTTCCGCAAAACGATCGAGCTGATTCACTGGCTGGTGGTTGAGCAGTCCATGGAGTTCTTCGAAATCAACCTGGACGAGTGGAGCTTTCGGCGGCTGCTGGTGATCTTCATGCCGGTGATCGGCGGCCTGCTGATGATTCCCATGTGGGTTTTCTTCGGCAAGGACCTGAAAGGCGGCTTTGCCGGGTTCCTGGTGAATGTGAACCTGAAGGGCGCCAAGCTTCCGTTCCGGCCGCTCTTCACCCGCGGCCTGGCGGCCGCCATCACCCTGGGCACCGGCGGCAGTGCCGGTCAGGAGGGACCGATTGCTGTCATCTGCGGCACCATCGGCAGTCAGTTCGGCCGGCTGTTCAAGATCGGCGGATCCAAACTCAAGATGCTGGTCGCCTGCGGGGCCGCAGCCGGGGTTGCCGCCACCTTCAACGCACCGATCGCCGGCGTCTTTTTTGCCGCTGAGATCGTCCTGCTCTCCTCCTTTGAGGTCACCAGTTTCACCATGATCGTTATCGCCAGCGGCATGGCGACGGTACTCTCCAGGGCACTGCTCGGCAACGGCTCGGAACTGGTGGCGCCCGCTTACACCATGGGCAGTTTCTGGGAGCTGGGGCTTTACCTGCTGCTCGGAATCGTTATCGGCGGCCTGGCGGCCGGCTTCATCAATTTCTATTACCGGATTAAAGATGTCATCGACGGCATCAAAGTGCCGAAGCTGGCGAAGCCGGTGCTGGGCGGCCTGACGGTCGGCATTATCGGCCTGTTCCTGCCGCAGGTCTTCGGCAACGGCTATGAGTTCATGAGCGAAGTGCTCTCAGGCCACTACGCCTGGCACCTGCTGCTGCTGCTGATCGTCGCCAAAATGGTTGCGACCGGGGTCACCATCGGCTCCGGCCTGCCGGGCGGGCTCTTTGCGCCGTGCCTGTTTATCGGCGCGGTCGCCGGGGGCGCTTTCGGCCATCTGATGGCCGCGATCATGCCGGGGGCCGCTCTCTCGCCTGGTGCTTACGCCCTCGTCGGCATGGGCGCCTTCCTCGCCGCCACCACGCATGCGCCGATGACGGCCATCTTCCTGCTTTTCGAGATTACCGACAGCTATGAGGTCATCATTCCGATCATGATCACCTGCGTGATCGGCACCGCCATCGCCCGTCATCTGAAGAAGGAGAGTCTGGAAACGGTGGAGCTGACCCGAATCGGTATCGAGTTAGAGGCGGGCAAAGAGCGCAACATCATGAAGAGCCTGACGGTTGGCGAGGTGATGCAGACCCGCGTCGAAACCATTCCCGAAAACATGACCCTGCGCGAGTTCGCCGACTTTATCCAGCGCACACAGCACACCAATTTTCCGCTGGTCAATGCGGCCGGCGAGCTGACCGGGATTATCTCGGTGCAGGATTTCATGGACGTCGTCTTTGAGAAAAACCTGATGGACCTGGTGGTGGTCAAGGAACTGGCGACCACCGATGTGATCACCGTTTACGCCGAGGAAAACCTCGATGCGGCGATGCGCAGGATCGGCTACCGCAATATTGAGCAGCTCCCGGTCGTCGACCGCGAAACCGGGCGCAGGCTCAACGGCATCATCTCGCGGCACGACATGATCTCCGCCTACAACCGTGCACTGATGGCCCGTACCCGGGCCATGGAGGCAGAGGACGCCTGACATTGGACCGGCCGCTTGCGCGGATCGGTGTGATTAAGCCTGGTTTTCTTCTGCCGGCGGCGGTTTCTGCAGGTTGTTGAGGCGGTCGTTCACGGCTGCGATCTGCTCTTTGAGCTGTTTTTTATCTTCAGCGCCGGCGCTTTTGGCGGCCTGTTCGAGGGTTCCGATCCGCTTCTGCAGGTCTTGTTTTTCGGTCTCGAGCCGCTGGGCTTCTTCGGCCTTATCAAAGATAATATTTTCCGCCTCGGGGACCGCGGTTTGGGCGGGCGGTGCTTCGACGGCCTCCGCCGGCGGTATGATTTTCTGCTCATCAGCGAGGCGCCGCTGGTTCATATAGGCCGGCGACATGATTTCGATATTCGCGCCGTGCAGGGTGTCGAGGATGGCGGCGTGCAGGCGCGATTTGGCGGTGATCATCCCCTTCACCTCTTCAAGCACTCCTGAGACCCGGTAGGTTACCGAAAAGTCGCCCAGCTCGGTGATGTGCACAAACGGGTCTTTCAGCCCGCTCTGCACAGCGGCCTCGCCAAGGAGGGATTCGATGTGCAAATGGCCGAGGTCGTATCCCAGCGAGAGGGAGGCCGAGATAATGGCGCCGGCGCTGTGGGTGGCCACGATGGGATTGCGCATAAGATAGATGTTGGGAATGGCAATCAGTTCGCGCTGTTCCGATTGGACTTCTGTATCGAAAAGACCCTGCTCGGTCACGCGGCCGAAGTATTCGCCGACGCGGATGAAATCGCCGATCCGAAACGGGCGGGTGATGCGCATGAGCAGGCCGGCGATGAGGTTGCTCATCGCTGTGGTGGAGGAAAAGGCGATCATGCCGGAGAGCAGGATGCCCAGCAGGCCGATCAGCTGGTTGCGGGCAGATTCGCTGACCGGCAGCACAAGGATCACGCCCGCCGTACAGAACACCATGATCACCAGCAGCGCAATCTGCCTGGGCAGCAGCTGCGTCTGCTCCAGGTTTTTCCTGCGTCCCAGCAGGAACCAGTGCGCTGCGGCAATGACTGCGCCGGCCGCAACGAACGACAGGGCCATGGCCGCCAATGCAAAAAGGTTGCTATGGATTGGTTCCCATCCGTTCATTGTATACTCCCTCGGTTCCCCGATTTTTTATATGCGCATAGTGGCACGGGATGATCCGGCGGTCAAACCAAGGAACCGCGGCGGAGCAGGAGGGTGCGGCCCGCCGGTTATAGGTCCCCGAAGGGATTATTTACGAAGCCGCGCGGGCGGTCATCGCGGCCGCGGTTACTGCTGCGGCTCTGATTATTGTTCCTGCGCTGATTCTGCTTCTGGTTACCGCGCGGCTTTTTGTTTGCGGGCGCTTTCGGCGCGGTTTTCTTTTTGGCGCTGAGGGAAATGCGCTTGCGCTTCAGGTCGACTTCAAGAACGCGGACGCTGATGCGGTCGCCGGCCTGCACAACATCCGCCGGATCCTTCACAAACTGGTTGGAAAGCTGCGATATGTGTACCAGTCCGTCCTGGTGCACGCCGATGTCGACAAAGGCGCCGAAGGCGGTCACGTTGGTAACAACGCCGTTGAGCTCCATACCTTCCTTGAGGTCTTTCATTTCCATGACGTCCTCGCGGAAGCCGACCTCTTCGAACTGTTCGCGCGGGTCGCGGCCCGGTTTGTTGAGTTCGTCGATGATGTCTTTGAGGGTCAGCTCGCCGACGGCATCGGAGACATAGTTTGAAATCTTGATCTGCTTGACGATCTCGACATTGCCGACCAGTTTTTCGAGCGGTTCGCCGAGGTCTTCGGCAATCTGTTTCACCAGCGCGTAGCGTTCGGGGTGGACGGCAGACGCATCGAGCGGATTCTCGCCGCCGCGCACACGCAGGAAGCCGGCGGCCTGTTCAAAGGCGCGCGGTCCGAGGCCGGATACCTTCATCAGCTCTTCGCGCGATTTGAAGGCGCCGTGTTCGTTGCGGTAGTTGACAATTTTCTTGGCGAGGCTGTCGCCGATGCCGGCCACGCGGGCGAGCAGGGGGGCGCTGGCGGTGTTGAGCTCCACACCGACGTGGTTCACGCAGCTGACGACCACTTCGTCGAGTTTGTCTTTGAGCAGCTGCTGATAGACGTCGTGCTGGTACTGGCCGACGCCGATCGATTTCGGATCCACCTTCACGAGCTCGGCCAGCGGATCCTGCAGGCGGCGCGCAATGGAGATGGCGCCGCGGATGGTGAGGTCCAGGTCGGGAAATTCCTCGCGGGCGACCGGCGAGGCGGAGTAGACCGACGCCCCGGCTTCGCTGACGGATACGACGGCAACGGATTTTTTCATCTCCTGGAGGAGCGATTTGACAAAGGCCTCGGTTTCGCGGCCGGCCGTGCCGTTGCCGACGGCAATGGACTCCGGCTGGAACTTTTCAATAAATTCCGAGAGCTTGATTTTCGCCTGCTTCTCTTTCTCTGCGCCCTGGCCGAGATAGATGGTGATGGTTTCAAGGTATTTGCCGGTGGCGTCGAGGGCTGCGCATTTGCAGCCGGTGCGCAGGCCGGGGTCGATGCCGATGACCGCCTTTTCGCCGTAGGGCGCCGCCAGCAGAAGGTTCCGCAGGTTTTTGGCGAAGACCTCAACGGCCGAGCGGTCGGCCTTCATTTTCATTTCGACCGAGACATCGATTTCCACGCTGGTGGTGAGCAGGCGTTTATACGCATCGAGAACCGCTTTCTCGAGCTGCTCGAAAAAAGGCGATGCGGGGTTGGCGTTCGCGAGCTGCTTGATGCGTTCCAGCTGCGGCTCGGCATCGATGCTCAGTTTGCGGCGCAGTACACCTTCCGTTTCGCCGCGGCGGATCGCGAGGTAGCGGTGCGACGGAATGGCGCCGATCGGCTGGGAGAAATCGAAGTAGTCTTTGTACTTTGAGTTTTCATCCTTTTCGGCGGACGCCGCCGGTTCGGAAAGAATGGCGCCGGTTTTAAAATAGGCTTCGCGGATCAGCGCGCGGACTTCGGCCTTTTCGGCAATCTGTTCGGCGACGATATCGCGCGCGCCCTGCAGGGCGGCTTCCGCCGTCGGGACCTCTTTCTTCTCGCTGATGAATTTCGCCGCCTCGGCTTCTGCGTCGCCGGAAGCCGGCTGCTGCAGAATCAGGTCGGCCAGCGGTTCGAGGCCTTTTTCTTTTGCGATCATGGCGCGGGTGCGGCGTTTGGGCTTGTAGGGCAGGTAGAGGTCTTCGAGGCCGGTTTTGGACTGACACTCCGTGATCTTCTTCCTGAGCTCGTCCGTCAGTTTGCCCTGCTCGTCGATGGAGCTGAGGATGGTCTGGCGGCGGGATTCAAGCGTATTAAAGTAGGTAAGCTTTTCCTGGATATCGGAAATCTGGACTTCATCGAGGTTGCCGTGCGCTTCTTTCCGGTAGCGGGCAATGAACGGAACGGTGTTTCCTTCCTCGAAGAGTTTTGCGACAGCGGTGACCTGCCGGCTGGAGATACTGAGCTCTTCGGCAACGAGCGGCACGGGATCGAACGCGGGGGTATCGGTTGTCATATTGCAGAAATTTCCTTAACTGATTTAAAGGCCGGGACATTCCTAAATCGCGGGGATGTGCGTCAAGCATATGCGGCTTTGGATTTGGTGATGTTGGCTTTTCAGGCGGACTCAGATGTGTAGAATGGCGCGCTAATTTACAGGGGAAGACAATGACCGAAATTCATATATCGAAAAAAGTGGTGCTGGGCATCCAGCACGTATTCGCCATGTTCGGGGCTACGGTGCTGATGCCGACGCTGACGGGGATGGATCCGAGTGTCGCGCTGCTGGCGGCGGGGATCGGTACCTTTATCTTTCACGGAGTGACTGGCGGGATGGTTCCGGTTTTCCTTGGTTCGAGCTTTGCGTTTATCGGAGCCATCAAGGCCGTGGCCGGTGAGGACGGCAGCGGCATGCCGTACGCGCTCGGCGGCGTAATCTGTGCCGGCCTGGTGTATGTCATCATGTCGGCCATTGTGAAACTCGGCGGCGCAAATGTGATTAAGCGCCTCTTTCCGCCGGTCGTTACCGGGCCGGTGATTATGGTGATCGGCCTGTCGCTGGCGCCGATCGGGGTGAGCATGGCCTCGTCCGACTGGCTGCTTTCCGGCGTCGCGATCCTGACGATTATTGCTGTTTCGTGTTTCATGAAGGGCTTTTTCAAGCTGGTTCCGATCCTGATCGGCATCTTTGTGGGCTACGCGCTGGCGGCGGTGCTCGGGCGGGTGGACTATGCCGCCCTTCATGCGCATGAGGGGATTCTTATCGGCGCCGAGAACTTCACGTTCCCGAAATTCAGTGCGGGCGCCATTGCCTCCATCATGCCGATTGCGATTGTCTCCGTGATGGAGCACATCGGCGACATCACCACCAACGGAGCGGTGGTGGGCAAAAACTTTTTCGACAAGCCCGGGCTGCACCGCACGCTGCTCGGCGACGGCCTGGCCACGATGGTCTCCGGCCTGTTCGGCGGACCGCCGAATACGACCTATTCCGAAAACACCGGCGTGCTGGCGGTTACCAAGAACTATAATCCCTCCGTCATCCGCATTGCTGCGGTCGTGGCCATCCTGTTGGGTGTTTTCAGCCCCGTCGGCGCCTTCCTGCGCACCATTCCGGTGGCGGTAATGGGCGGTGTGAGCTTCATCCTTTTCGGCATGATTGCGTCGGTTGGTATCCGCACCATCTCCAATGCGCAGCTGAACTTTAACCGCAGCCGCAACCTGATGATTGTGGCGCTGATCCTCGTCTGCGGGCTGGGCGGTGTTTCGTTCACGATCGCCGGCATCGAGCTCAAGGGCATCGGCCTTTCGGCGCTGGTGGGTATGCTCGCCAACCTGGTGCTGCACATTATCCTGCCGGACGATCCCGACAACGATTAGCAGCATCACGGGCGGGACGCCCGTGCCGCGCGGCATGGGCATCCTGCCGATGATATCGGAAGATAAGCATATAATAGAAAGGCCGGATTATTCCGGCCTTTTTTATTAGAGCGATTCAATCAGCTTGCGCTGCTGTTCGGATTCGGCTTTGCCGCCGGCATCGGTGACGAGCGAGAGCGGGCGGCCGGCGGCGGCGGTAATGCAGCTGGCCAGGGTGCCGGTTCGCCCGACGCCGCCTTTGCAGTGAACCAAAAAGCTGGAGCCGTTTTTCAGCTGTTCTGCGGCATCGCGGGCGATCTGCAGGAAAGCTTCCGTGTCGTTCGGCACGCCGCCGTTGCCAATGGGAAAGTGGATCAGGCTGCAGGGCAGGGCCTGGTTCCGGATGGCCTCGGCGTAATCCGGCGATTTTTCCTGAATCTCTTCCATCGGATTGAGGCAGATGATGACATCCACCCCCGCGTCCTGCAGGGCCTGGAAGCACTCGCTGAGGGGTTCGTCTTTTCCGGGCATGCTGTGCAGGTAGAGTGCGCCGGGCAGGTTGAGTTCGACTTTGCGGAGAGGCTTCATGATGAATATCCAAATGAAGGTTACTGGTAACCACGAAATACACTAAAGACACGAAAGGGCAGATGCTTGGTTCGTGTATTTCGTGGTTTCAATTAATGTTGTTTCCGCGGTGCGCGCAAAGTGAGGGTACGGTTGAAAACCGGTTTTTCCGCCGTGTGGTCTTTGTCCGCGCAGAAATAGCCGACGCGCTCAAACTGGAAGCGGGAGCCGGCTTCCGCGCCGGCGAGCATCGGTTCGAGTTTGGCGGTGATGGTTTTCAGCGAATCGGGATTGATGAAATCCTTGAAGTCCTTCTCTTTGTCGCCGAGCGGATTTTCGACGGTGTAGAGCCGGTCATAGAGGCGGACTTCCGCATCGACGCCGTGTTTGGCGGAGACCCAGTGAATGGTGGAGCGGACCTTGCGTCCGTCCGGTGCCGAGCCGCCTTTGGTTTCCGGATCGTAGGTGCAGTGCAGCAGCGTCACATTGCCGTCGGCATCTTTTTCAACCGAATCGCAGGTGACGAGATAGGCGCCGCGCAGGCGGACTTCGCGGCCGACCGTGAAGCCGCGGAATTTGTTCGGGGCATCGTCCATATAGTCGGTCCGCTCGATCCACAGTTCTTTGGAGAAGGGCACCTTGCGGGTGCCGAGTTCTTCCTGCTGCGGGTGATTCGGCAGTTCAAATTCTTCTTCCTGATCGGCCGGATAGTTCTCAATGACCACTTTCACCGGATCAACCACGGCCATCGCGCGCAGCGAGTTTTCGTTGAGGTCGTCGCGGATAATCGATTCGAAGAGTTCGATTTCCGTGATGCCTTCATATTTGGTGCAGCCGACCACCTCGCAGAGTTTTTTAACGGCCTCGGCAGTGAAGCCGCGGCGGCGCATGCCGCAGAGCGTCGGCATACGCGGATCGTCCCAGCCGGAGACATAGCCTTCGTTCACGAGCTGCAGCAGGCGGCGCTTGCTGAGCACGACGTAGGTCAGGTTGAGTTTGGAAAATTCATACTGGCGCGACTGGAAGACGCCGAGCTCTTCAAGGATCCAGTCGTAGAGCGGGCGGTGCACCTCGAACTCCATGGTGCACATGGAGTGGGTGACGCCTTCGATGGAGTCCTCGATGCAGTGGGCGAAGTCGTACATTGGATAGATGCACCATTTGTCGCCGGTGTTGTGGTGATGGGAGCGTTTGATGCGGTAAATCGCCGGGTCGCGCAAATGGAGGTTCGGCGAGGTCATGTCGATTTTCGCGCGCAGTACGCAGGCGCCGTCTTCAAATCCGCCGTTTTTCATTTTTTCAAACAGTTCGAGGTTTTCCTCGATGGAATTGCTGCGGCCGGGCGGTTCTTTGCCCGGTGCGGTGGGTGCGCCGCGGTAGTCCTTGAATTCTTCGGAGGAGAGGTGGCAGACGTAGGCTTTGCCTTTTTTGATCAGTTCGACCGCGAGTTCATACATGCGGTCAAAATAGTTGGAGGCCCAGTAGAGGTGCCCGCCCCAGTCGAAGCCGAGCCATTTGATGTCTTCCTGAATGGCGTTGACGTATTCGATGTCCTCGGCTTCGGGATTGGTGTCGTCGAAGCGCAGGTGGCAGCGGCCTCCGTATTTCTGGGCGGTTCCGAAATCAAGGGTGATGGCTTTGGCGTGGCCGATGTGCAGATAGCCGTTGGGCTCGGGCGGGAAACGCGTGACGATGGTCTCATGTTTGCCCGCAGCGATATCTGCATCGATGATGTCGTGGATAAAGTTCGTGGTTTTGATTTCTTCACTCATTTATAGGTATTCCGTGCTGCCTGTTTTGCTTTTTCCAACCGTTGGAAAAAAGCCGCGTCTTTTATCCCTGATTCGGGCAAGCGCGGCAATCCATAAAAAAGCCGTCCCGATTCTTCGGGACGGCTGTTTGCTAAAAGGCCGTTTTTCAGCGGAATTTAATGCTGCATCCGACGGCCTTGGTGACCTTGTTTTCAATGTCTTTTCCAGCCAGCAGGGCATCGAGTGCGTCCTTCAGCCAGGCGGCGCCGCCGTCTTTCGGTGCACGGCCGCCTTCGCCGACCGCGCCTTTGTAGACCAGCTTGTCTTCGGCATTAAAAAGGAAGACATCCGGGGTTTTCTGTGCGCCGAAATTGCGGGCCACATTTGAGGTTGCATCAACGAGGTAGGGGAATTGATATCCCTCTTCCTGCGCCATGGCCTGCATGCTTTCAAAGGTATCGCCTGCGGTGCCGGGATCGTTGGAGTTGATGAAGATGACGCCGATGCCTTTCTTGGAGTAGGTGTTGCCGATGTCCACCATGACGTCCTGCCAGCCGAGTACAAACGGGCAGTGGCTGCAGGTGAAGACGACCAGCGTGCCTTTCTCGCCCTTGAGCTGCGAAAGCGTAAGGGTGGCGTCATCGACGCTCTGCATTTTTACGTGGGTATCGACGATTTCGTCGCCGATCTCAAGTGCGGATGCGGATGTGACGAGCCCCGCGGTGAGCAGGGTGCCAAGCAGTACTGATTTAATCATGTTGAGCTCCTTTCATTTTTCAACAGCGTTTCGATGGTTTCCCGGTATTCCTCGAAGGTGCGTTTTCCCGACCATTCTTTGAGCAGCCGGCCGTCCTGATAGAAAAAGGTGGCCGGCAGCGTGCCGGCCCATTCCGGCGAAAAGGTTTCGATGAATTCCTGGCTGAGTTCGGTGGCCACGAGGCTGCCGACCGGCGAGTGGTGTTCGAGCAGGAAAGCGTTTACGGCATCGAGATCCTTCGGATCGTCGCCGGAAACCAGGATGACGCTGAGCTCGGGATATTCCTGCAGCACGTGAACAACTTCCGGAAATTCTTCGCGGCAGGGATCGCACCAGGTGGCCCAGATGTGCACCATGGTGAGGCCTTCCGCATTTTGAATGCGGGCGGCCATTTCCGACGGAGCGGCCGGAACGGCGGCGGGCCGCGCCGGTTTGCAGGATGTGAGCACGGCGGCCAGGCCGGCGGCGCATAAGATGTGTAACCTGATCATCATAGACTGAAACCCTCTTGACAGGCCGGAGTGTATCCGACTTGATTTCACTTACAAATTTAAACTGATGGAAAAGACACCATGAAAATTGCAACGTTCAATGCGAATTCAATTCGTTCCCGCCTCCCGATTCTCCTCCAGTGGCTGGAGGACCGCCAGCCGGATGTTTTGGGCATTCAGGAAACCAAGTGCCAGGATGCCGATTTTCCGCGCGAAGCGATCGAAAATGCGGGATACCATGTGGTGTTTAAGGGCGAAAAATCCTACAACGGCGTGGCGCTGATCTGCAGAAGCGAGCCGCAGGAGGTGAAGTTCGGGTTCGACGACGGCGGACCGGCGGACGAAACGCGCCTGATCCGTGCGGTGGTGGACGGCGTTGCGGTGGTCAACACCTATGTGCCGCAGGGCCGGGCGATTGATCATGTGATGTATAAATACAAACTTGGCTGGTATGCGCGGCTGAAAAAGCTGTTCGAGGCGGAGTATGCTGCCGACCAGCCGCTGGCGTGGATCGGCGATATCAACATTGCGGTGGAGCCGATTGATGTGAACAACCCGGCCGGCAAAAAGAATGATCCCTGCTACCATATTGATGCGCACAATGCGTTTCTCGATGTCTGCTCTTTCGGTTTTACCGACGTGTTCCGCAGCTTCCATCCGGGCGAGGAGATCTACTCCTTTTTCGACTACCGCGTCAAAAATGCGATCGAACGGAATCTGGGCTGGCGGATTGACTATGTCCTGACCACTGATCCGCTGACGCAGAAATGCGTCTCCTGCGATATCGATCTGGAGCCCCGGAAAAAGGAAAAGCCGTCGGATCACACGTTCATGATTGCGTCGTTTGGCGCGTAAGCGTTCCCGTCTGTCGTGCCGCAGGTTAAAGCTGCTCGACGCTGAAGCCCTTTTTACTGAGCAGGTTGATCACGCCTTCGTCGCCGGGCAAATGGCCGGCACCCACTACGGCCATGCTGGTTCCGCCGCTTTTCAGCATGGCGGCCAGCTGTTTCACCCAGGCCCTGTTCCGCGCGGTGATGAATTTTTCGCGCAGCTGGGGATAGCCCTCGAAACTCTTGTTGATGAGGGTGTCGAGGGTGTTGAAATCGCCCGTTTCCCAGGCTGTTAGGAGGGAGTTCAGGTCCGTCTCGAAATCGGTGAGTTCGGCCAGGGCGCGGTGAATAAAGTCGTCGGGATTTTCGCTGGAGAGGCTGTCGAAGAGCGAGATCTGGTAATCGAGCGATTCCAGCCCGATCACTTTTTTGCCGTCGGCCTGGGCCTTGTTATAAAAGTGGCGGTCGAGTCCGAGGTTTTCATTCAGTCCGAGGCGCTGCATCTTGGTGATGGTTAAGGTCATCATGGCAAACCAGGGTTTGAACGGGTTGAGGGCTTCGGGCGGAAGGCCGGCGGCGGCCGCGGCTTCGGAAAATTCTTTATATACCTCGGGCGAAAGCGTGGTCTGCAGCGTGTCGGGCTGGGTGAGCAGGGCTTTGCTCAGGATCAGCTGCTGGGTTTCCGGGCGCAGCATTTCGCCCATATCGACTTCCAGCACGAGCGCGGCGGCCTCGGAATAGGCCTGTTCAATCTCCGGCGCCAGGGGATAGTTTTCGGGCTTCAGGATATGGGCCGATCCCTGAATGTATAACGTGCCGCGTTCCGAGGTGATTTTCCATAGGGTGCTCTTGGCCTGCACGCCCAGGGTGCAGGCCGTAATGCATGCGGTCAGGCAGGTGAAAAAGGCGGGTTTAATTTTTTTCATCACGTCTCCGGATCAGGGATTCTCTGCTGCGGCTTCCGGCGGAAGGTAGAAAAAACTTACACGCACGACCGGAAGAGTTTGTTTTCTGTGTATAGGCTGTATTTTCTTGAAGGCTTTGGTGAGCTTTATATAATGATTTTCATCAAGCAAACGTACTATATGCAGGCGAACTCAAAATCGGGAGATCAAAAATGGTTACAAATGAAGTGATGGCCGCAGAAGCACAAGCGGCAGATGCGCCCTTCCAGGAACAGGCCTGGGATCTTGTCGTCAACTGGGGATTCCGTATCGTCGGTTTCCTGTTGATTATCATCATCGGTATGTGGCTGGCGAAGCTGCTCAAGAATCTGACGGTTAAAGCCATGGAGAAAAAGGGGGTTGATACCACCCTGACTAAATTCCTGGCCTCCCTGATTCACATCGGCCTGAAGGTTTTTGTGGTCATTGCCGCTCTTGGGCAGCTCAACATCCAGACGGCTTCATTTATCGCGGTGCTCGGTGCGGCCGGTCTGGCGGTCGGTTTGGCACTGCAGGGCTCGCTCTCCAATTTTGCGGCCGGCGTGCTGATGATCATCTTTAAACCGATCCAGGTCGGCGATTTTGTCGAAGCCGGCGGCGCCATGGGCGGCGTGGAGGAAATCAGCATCTTTACGACGATCCTGAAATCGCCGGATAACAAAAAGCTGATTGTTCCGAACTCAGCGGTGATGAGCGGTGTCATCACGAACTTCAATGCGAACGGCAAGCGCCGTATCGAAATTGTTGCCGGAATCAGTTATGACGACGATATCGACAAAGCCAAACAGATCCTCAAGGACATCATCGCGGCGGATGAGCGCATTCTCAAAGAGCCGGCTCCGCAGATTGCGCTGTCTGAAATGGCAGACAGCAGTGTTAACTTCGTGGTGCGGCCCTGGGTTGAGCCGGCCAACTACTGGGATGTTTATTTCGGAACGATGGAAGCGATTAAGAAACGGTTCGACGAAAACGACATTTCCATTCCTTATCCGCAGCGCGACGTGCACATCTACGAACATAAAGAGGGCTGAGGTTTCCACTCGGTGGAAGCCCGCTATGCACAGCCGTCCCGTAAACCGGGGCGGCTTTTTTGTGCCCCAATAAAGTAAAGGTCTTGCCAACATATTTCCCGGTGCATAGGTTCGCCGCTTTACTTTAATCAACGGGAAAACGAGGAATTAATATGGCGACCAATGCAGTGCAGACGGCCGGGACGGTGCTGGAGGAAACGGATTTGATGGAAACGCTGAAGACCATGGGGATCGACTACGGGTTCCGCCTGCTCGGAGCGCTTTTAATTCTCTTCGTCGGTTTCTGGGTTGTGAAGATGCTGCAGAAACTGATCGTCAAGGGTATGCGGCACAACCGGGTGGACGAAACCCTGGTGGGCTTTGTCTCAAGCCTGGCCCACATGGCCATGAAGATTGCGGTCATTATTGCTGCTCTGGAGGCCCTGCAGGTGAAGACCGCTTCGCTGATTGCGCTGCTCGGTGCCGCCGGCCTGGCGGTCGGGTTGGCGCTGCAGGGCTCGCTCTCCAATTTTGCGGCCGGCGTGCTGATGATCATATTCAAACCGATCAAGCTCAGAGACTATGTTGAAGTCAACGGCGTGACCGGCACCGTGAGGCAGATCGGGATCCTGACCACTGAGCTCGATACGCTCGACAATAAACACGTGGTGGTTTCGAACTCCAACGTCATGTCGGCAAATATCATCAATTATACCTATAACGACACCCGCCGCGTGGACCTGACGGCCGGCATCAGCTATGGGGATGATATTGATGCCGCCCGTGCGGCCATTGAAGAGGTGCTCGCGGGGGTGGATGTAATCCTTGAGCATCCCAAGCCGGATATTCTGGTGAACGCCATGGCCGACAGCTCCGTCAACTTTTCGGTGCGTCCCTGGTGCCGGCCGGCGGACTACTGGAAGGTCTATTACCGTGTCACTGAAGGCATCAAGAAAAAGTTCGACGAACGCGGCATCACCATTCCGTTCCCGCAGCGCGATGTTCACCTCTACGAACACAAAGCGGAATAATTCCCGGCATTGGGACCTTGTGCCGTCCGGCCGCGCCGTTCAGACTGCGCAGCAGTTTTGCAGGAGATTTAGATGTTTCAGAAAGTTGATGATGTGGATTGGGCCAACTGGGATCCGGCCATTACCGCCACGCTGCTGTTTATTATTCGGGACGGGCGGATTCTGCTGATCCACAAAAAGACCGGTTTCGGCAAGGGAAAGATCAGCGGACCCGGCGGTAAAATCGAGCCCGGGGAAACGCCCGAAGAGTGCGCTGTCCGCGAAACGCAGGAGGAGCTCTGCATCACCCCGGCCGGTGTTGAATTTGCCGGTGAGCTCTTTTTCCAGTTTACCGACAATCATTCCATTCACGGCTATGTGTTCACCGCTTCGGGCTATGAGGGAGAACCGACGGAAACCGAAGAGGCCGCGCCGATCTGGTGCAGTATTGATGAGCTGCCGTTTGACCGCATGTGGGAAGATGATCACACCTGGTTTCCGCATATGCTGTCGGAGCGCCGGTTTGCCGGGCGCTATATTTTCGACGGCGACCGCATGCTGGATATGGTTATGGATCTTGACTGAGACCGGCTTCGTTCCGGCTGAAGCTGCGGCCCAGTTCGCAGGCGGCGGCGTGGGCGCATTTATTCCGGCAGTACTGGTCGCGCCATTTCGGTGCGCATCCGTAGTAGCCGTGCTGCAGGAAATCTTCTTCAGCTTCCTCCCAGTCCACTGCGCGGCCTAGGCGTTCACCCATGAACCACATATTCTGATCGACCGCCATGCGGTACTGGTCGACCTGCCAGTCCATCAGCTCCTGAAAAGCAGCGCACCCGTTCTGGCCGATATCTAAAGGAGCCTCCGCCCGGCTGTCATTTTTTTCTTCGATCATACCCTGAACAACTCCGTAACTGCATGAAAGTTAGATCGGGGCTGTGCCGAGGGCAATCCCTATTTCTGCCGAAGCGCCGGGCCGGTAAACAAGCGGCGCCCCGCTCCTGGGCAGGGAGACGGGGCGCCGG
>JBFHGU010000013.1:0-68586 GCA_041582935.1 Pontiella sp. | reverse complement strand
GTTTTCATATCAAACCACGAAATACACTAAATACACGAATCAGTTGGCGATCCGCTCAAGTTGAATTTTGGGGTAGTGCCCAAAATTGGCAATGATCCCAAGTTTATAGCCGGCAGCTTTCAGATAATTCTGAACCTGGGCACGGTGTTCGTTTGCAATCTCCTGAACGGCCTTTATCTCGACGATGATTTTTTCAAAACAAATGAAATCAGGCACATATTTTTTTCTGAGCGACCGTCCTTTGTACTTAAGTTTCAGTGGGTACTGCGCTTCAAAAGGAATTTCCTGCAACTCAAACTCGATCTCTAAACATTCCTGATAAACATCTTCGAGAAACCCGCATCCCTTCTCTTTATATACTTCAAAACACGCGCCATTAATCAGATAACCTTCTTTATCATAGATAATGCTCATCCGTTCCCTTTCGTGTTTTTCGTGTATTTTGTGGTCTCAATCCCGATACCCCAGGGCCATTAAATTCTGCGGCGAGAGCGTTTTGGCAACCAGCTCTTCACCCAGTTCTTTTTCGAGATAGGTTTTAAAATCGGCGGATCGGTCAAAGGCATTCACCAGCTCCGTTGCGCGCTCATATCCGATGCTCGGAAGAAAAGCGGTCACAAGTTCGACCGATGCATTAAACTGCCGTTCGCATGCCGCTTCGTCCGCCTCGATCCCTTCCGCATGGCCGGCGAGCATCGAGCAGGCATCGCCCAGCAGCTCCGTTGATTCCAGCAGCGCCGACGCGAGCAGCGGCAGAAATTCGTTAATCTGCAGCGATCCGCGGGACGCGCATTCCGTAATGATAAAATCGTTGGCCTGAACCTTGATGCCGACCTGCATCACACTTTCAAGAATCACCGGATTCACTTTGCCCGGCATAATCGAGGAACCCGCCTGCACCGCCGGCAGCCTGATTTTGCCGGTCATATGCAGCAGCCGCAGATCGCCGCAGATTTTCAGCAGGTTTGCCGCGCAGGCCTTCAGGATGCCGCTGACTTCGACAAAGGCATCGGCATTCGCGGTCTGGTCGACCAGGTTTTCACCGCGGCTGATGCCCAGCCCGCTGAGCTCGCGCAGCTTATCGGCCGCCAGGAAAATATAGGCCCGCGGCGCGGTCAGCCCGGTGCCCACGGCCGTACCGCCGAGATTGACCACCCGCAGCCGCTCTTCGCATTTAAACGTGCGCCAGCGGTCGCGCGCAAAGGCCTCGGCAAATGCGCCGAACACCGCCCCGAGCGTCAGCGGCACCGCATCCATCAGCTCGGTTTTGCCGATGGTCGGGATGTGTGCAAACCGATTTTCAAGCCGCTGGAAAACACCCTGCAGCGCTTCAACCTTTTCCGCCAGTGCGCGCAGCCCGAAAATGGCTGCAACCTTTACGGCGGTCGGGTAGACATCGTTGGTGGACTGGTGCAGGTTGACGTCTTCGATGGGATGAACCTTTGCCCGGCCCGCAATCCATTCATTCACGAACATATTGGTCGAGGTTCCCGCCCCGCCCTGCAGGGCCGGAAGCGGACACTCCGCACCGGATGCCTGCAGCAGCTCACAGGCAGCCGCAATCGCATCCGCTTTGTCCGCCGGCAGGAATCCCAGGTCCTTGTTCGCCATAGCACAGGCCTTTTTAACCAGCGCCAGCGCCGCAATCAATGAAGCCGGCACGGCGCTTCCGGACACCGGAAAGTTTTCCAGCGCCCGCGCGGTATGAATCCCCCACGGCGCATCCGCCGGGATCGCTTTTCCGCCTAATAAATCATGCTCTGTTCTTGTGCTCATCACTGACCGGAACCCTAGCGGTTCTGCCTTTCCGTTTCCTTGACCGCAATCAAGCCTGCTGCGCTTTACTGAGCATCGATTTGACGGAAACGCCGGAGAGCCGCCCGAGCTTGCCCGTCAGCGAGCCGAGCTGGTCGGTGGTTGCGTCGATGACAAGGGTGATGGCCGAGCAGTTGCGGTCCGGACACGGCACGCCCGTGCGCGCGAGGATCAGTTCCCCGTAGTCCGATAATAACGTATTCACCGCCGCCGCGTTTTTTTCGCGGTTCTCAACGATCAGTCCCACAAAGCCGAGACGCTTTTCCATGATCTCCTCCGTTCCGTGTATCGAAACCGTCAGATGGTTTTTAAAGAACCCTTGCCGCCCGCCGCAGCCGACCGCTCAGGTGGAAAACACCCTATGCATTTCCGCCGGCAGCGCAAGGGCGAACTCGACCGGCGAAAAATCGATATGCCGTATAAACAAGCCGCCGCCCTTTTTATCCCCGCCATGCCGTGATACCGTTTTGCAATGAACGACCTGAAAAAACTGACCGAAGAATATGCCGCGCTGGAAAGCGGAATCCGCGAAATCATGACGCACCTGTTCAGCGACACCTGCGGCCTGTGCACGGCCTGCTGCTGCCGGGCGGACATCTGCGAGGAAGCCCTGGAAAGCGCCTTTCTCGCACTTCTCCTCAAAAAGCAGGGACTCTCGGAAACCGACATGGACGAGCGCTACGGCTGGCTCGACCTTCACGGATGCTCCCTGCAGTACGGCCGGCCCCCGGTCTGCTATGCCTTCTACTGCGGCGACCTGCTCGCCCGCCTGCCCGAAGACGAACTCCGCTTTGCCGCCGACGTGCTCGGAAAACTGCTGCATCATATCGGGCAGGACGCCCTCGGCAGCCGCCACCTCGTCGAAATCATGGATCCGGCCGACCTGCAGCGCCTGGATTTCGACCGCCTCTTCCGGCGCCTTCAGGAAGCCCGCCGCGCCTTCGCAGTCATTCAGGAATTTCTCAGCTGCGGCTCCCTCAACCGCGCCGAACGTGATATCCTGGAGGTCATCACCACCGAAGAACCCTGAGCGGGCAAAAGAACACTCAAAACGGGGACCATGAAAAAACTGAAGAACAGTATTTTTCCGCTGCTTGCGATGCTGCTTTTCCTGCAGCCGGCCGCCCGCGCAGCCCAGGCCGGCGCTGCACCGGCCGCGCCGGCGGCCCTGCCGGCCTATTACCGGCCGATCCTGCCCGATCCGGCCGCCTTCAATCCAGCCTACGGCATCTCGCTGTTTCAGCCGCAGCACGGCGAAGACGGCGCGCGCACCTGGTCGCAGACGCAGTCGATGCTGCTCTACGCCCTCGGCGCCATGGGCGTACTGTTCCTCCTGCCCGAAGAGTCTACCGGCTGGGATAAAGACGGCGGGAACACCTTGAAGAAGTGGCGGGACAACGTAACAACCGGTCCGACATGGGACCGGGATAAATGGGGTTATAACTATGCGGGCCATGCCTGGGCCGGCGGCGTCTACTACCAGGTGGCCCGCAAGTCCGGCTACCGCCAGTGGGATTCCTTCATCTACAGCGCACTGATGTCCTCGTTCCTATGGGAATACGGCATCGAAGCCTTTGCCGAAGTTCCCTCCGTCCAGGATCTGGTTTACACGCCGATCGCCGGCTGGCTTTATGGCGAGTGGGCCTATCAGACCGAATTTAAAATCCGGCGCAGCGGCGGGCGGGTGCTGGGTTCCGGATTTCTGGGCGGCGTTTCGCTTTTCCTGCTGGATCCGGTCGATGCGGTCAGCCGCGGCATCAACCGAACCGCCGGCCGGGAACTGATTCAGGCCGGCTACGGATACTTTTCCTACATGCCGATAAAGACCGGCGGCCGCACCGATCATCAGGTTTACCTGCACTTCTTCATTCCGATCGGGCCGGCCGGCCCTTCGGCCGAAGAGGAAATGCCGCACGGCTTTAAACATACGGATGACCCCGTGGATACCGGCATCATCGGGTTCGGCACCTCCGTCGGGCACACCGCCATGGACCGCCGCTGGAATGTGACGGACGGCCGCTACACCAAACTGCATCTTGGGCTCTACTTCACCCCCCGCCTTTCCATGCGCCTGGCCTATGCCTTCGGCGACCTGCGCGACAAAACCACCCACCAAACCGTGGAATATGAAAACTACAGCTGGGACACCCAATTCTACCTGCGCAAAGAACAACGGCTGCGCCCCTATCTCACAGGCGGCTTCGGCCGTCAGGTGCGGCACCGCGACAATACAACGCAGACCTTTCAGCTCAACGCGGGCCTCGGCGCCCACTGGCAGTTCCACCGCAAACTCGCCCTGAACGCCGACTGGATCCTTTTTTACGCGCCGTCAAAGAACACCCGCGACCAGCAGTTCAATGCCGGACTCATCTACCGCTTCGGCGGCGGAGAGCACCCGGACTGGTAACTGCGGCGGAGCGCAGACCCGCTTTTATACATCCGGGTGACCGCTTTGCGGCATGCGTTTTCCGCGGCGGCCGCCCGCGGCCCCGATGAGCGCAAATGGAATACGGATTTTGAATGGTTTAACTCAATTATTCACAGTGCTGCGGCTTACATTTTTATTAAAGGAAGTATTTACAACCGTCTGCGAAGACATTACAGGTAGCCCAACGCATAATTTATGAATGCGGTGTAGAAAAAAATCAGGAGATAAAAAATGGCTGCAAAGAAAGCTGCTAAAAAGAAAGCAACGAAGAAAGCTCCGGCAAAAGAAGCCGCAGTAGAAAAAGCACCGGCAAAGAAGACGGCCGCCAAAAAAGCTCCAGCGAAAAAAGCTGCAGCGAAAAAGGCTCCGGCGAAAAAAGCCGCGAAAAAAGCTCCGGCCAAAAAAGCCGCAGCAGCGAAAACCGCTAAAGTGGCCTACACTGCAGAACAGGTATATTCCATGATCGAGCAGGCAGCTTACTTTGCCGCTGAAAATGATGGTTTCTCCAAAGACCCGGCCGAGTACTGGGCACAGGCTGAAGCTTCGGTCAAAACCATGGTCAAAGGCTGAACACTTTCACCTGCCGATATATAAAAAGGCGGTCCAGTGGACCGCCTTTTTTAATGCCCATACCGCGGCGTTTACTCCTTCACCGCGCTGACTTTCAGGTTGTCGATACAGACCAGTCCGACCTGATCGCTGGATGCCCTGAAGCCTACGTGCGCGCGCGGCGTATTCCATACCGCCTCGGTCACCTTGTCTTTGTTGTTATCCGTAAAAAGGATAGAGGTGATCAGCTCCTTGCTGTCCGCAACCGTAATCTCGGCGCGCGTCCGGAACGAATCGAGTTCGTTCGATTTCCAGGAGGTGAGCTTAAAATGGTGCCACTGGGAAATCGACACCTCGCTGTCTGAGCGGATCAGAAAGTTTTCGCCGTAGATCCGCTTGGACGATCCGTCCGGCATGGCCCCGATTAAAACCCAGTCGCCGCTCGGCGATGCTTCCAGGCGGACTTCCCAGCTCGCCTTTTCACTCAGCAGGGAATTGCCCATCACCACCGCCATCACCGGCTTCGGCATCACCAGCTCCCGGGGATCAACGGCAATCTTGAAATCAAACTCCATCGTCAGCGTGCTGTTCGGCAGCCAGCGGACCGCTTCGCCGGTCACGCAGCGGATCGGGATTTTCGCCGCCTGAATCACCAGGGCTTTATCGCCGTCCTCTTCGCTTGTCCCGAGCGCCGACATGATTGACAGCGCAGAAGAATCCTTCACCTTGTCATACACATTCCATTCCTGCTGCCCATCAATCGGCCCGTCGGAAAAATCATTAAAACTATAGATCAGTGCTTTATCCTGCGCTGCGGCGCCCGCTGCCGCCAGGCACACTGCAATTACCAGCCCGTTACATTTCATTCAACCCGTCCCTCTTAACTCCATCCATTCAAACGATCCACTGTTAAAGCAGAAGCCTTGCCAACTTTTCAGTTCTTTTAATCCCCAGTCGCCCCCCCGCTGCCCGCACCAGGGCGGTACGCCGCGGCCGTATAGGAGAAACCGGGGTCCAGCCGCCGAATCACCTCTTCACCGATATTCGCAGGCAGCTCAAACAAGCCCAGCGTTTCCTGCATCGTAAACTCAGGCGCGGCCGCCGACCTCGAAATCTCCGGCAGCTCAAACCTGCGAACCAGCGAAACATATTTTTCGGGCTGCACCTCCGGCGCCAGGACAATGACCTCCTCAAAGCTCAACGGGGAATCCTCCCAGTCCAGGGTCAGCGTATTCGTTCCCTCCGGCAGCTCAAAGGTCACATAGGACTCATTCCCGATCGTTCCCGCCAGTTCATCATGAATATAAATCAGCACTTCCGGCGGCGCCGGCTCCGGCTCGATGCGGATGAGCGTCAGCCGCCCCAGCCGCTGCGGAGGCACGGACGGCTCCGGCAGCTCCACCCGGGCGGCACACCCGCTGAGGAGGAAAAGCATCAAGATGTAAACTGCAGTTTTCATGGGAAATAAAAAAAAATCACGCGTCCGGCAAGCACTACGGCACCACACTTCCTATTCCTTGAGCCGCACGTCAACCTGAAGAGATAAAGTACCGGTTCACCCGCAACCCCTCAAGGGGTTTTCCCCGGCCGGCACCGCCCCGGAAATTTTTCGCATTCCGGTATTGGACGCCCGGGATTGTTCCTCTATATTCCCCGCTTTCCCAACCTAAAAAAGGAAAACACTTTATGAAGAAACTGGTAATCGGACTGCCCAAAGGCAGCTTGCAGGAATCGACGTACGCGCTTTTCAAACAAGCCGGATTCACGATTAAGGGCGGTTCGCGCTCTTATTTCCCGTCGATTGACGATGAAGACATTGAAATCCGCATTCTGCGTTCGCAGGAGATGAGCCGCTATGTTGAACACGGCATGCTTGATGCCGGCATTACCGGCCTCGACTGGATCGAAGCCAACGGCTCCGATGTGGTTGATCTCTGCAGCCTGGTTTATTCCAAGCAGAGCAAACGCCCGGTACGCTGGGTGCTGGCCGTGCCGAATGATTCCGATATCAATTCTGTAAAAGACCTTGAGGGCAAAAAAATCGCCACCGAAGGCGTCGACATTGTCGAACGCTACCTCGAACGCAACGGCGTAAACGCCGAAGTCGAGTTTTCCTGGGGTGCAACCGAAGTCAAAGTTCCGGACTTTGTAGACGCAATTGTCGACATCACCGAAACCGGCTCCTCCCTGCGTGCTAATAATCTCAAGATTATCGATACGCTCATGGAATCCTACACCAAATTTTTCTGCTCCAAAGATGCATGGGCCGATGAATGGAAAAAAACGAAGCTCGAAAAAATCGCCCTGCTTCTTAAAGCCGCCCTCGACGCCGCCGACAAGGTCCTCCTGAAACTTAACGTACAGGAAGCCAACCTTGAGGCCGTTAAAGCGCTCCTCCCGGCACTGCACGCCCCGACCGTCAACAAACTCACTGATGACGGCTGGTATGCGGTCGAAACCGTCGTCGACGAATCCGTTGTCCGCGAGATCATTCCGGAGCTTAAAATCAAAGGCGCTGAAGGAATTATCGAATTAAGCTTGAATAAAGTAGTGGCATAAGTACTGTACTTGCCCTTTTGAGACACAATCAGGAGATATCATGGGTACCATCAAAAAATGGCGTAAGAAAAAAATGTCGAACCACAAACGTCGCAAGCGCAGGCGTGCGGATCGTCACAAAAAGAAATAAGCTGTAATAGCTTTGATCCATTTCAAGGCTGGGCTTTTGGCCCGGCCTTGCTTTGTTTTTTAATCCCTGGAAATCCCGCGAGGATGAGATTTCCAGGGATTTTCTGTGCCGTGCATCATTTCACACCTTGCGATGTGTGAAATGATGTTTCGGACTTCTATAAGCGGGTTTCGTGATGTTCACACATTGAAATGTGTGAAACGGCAGGCTCAAAAAGAACCACGCCGGTTATTTAAGGACGGCCCCTTTTTCGAGGGGAAAGCCGTTGAGGAATGCTGATGCCGGCATGCGTTTTTTGCCGACCGGCTGCACTTCGGTAAGCCGCAGTGCGCCTTTGCCAACGGCAACGAGCAGCTGATCATCCAGCAGTTCGCCGGGCTGCCCAGCCTTTCCGGCCGCGAGCTCTGCACGCCAGACTTTAAGCAGCTCCCCGTTCGGCAGCCTGCAGAAGCTGCCGGGCCAGGGATCAAAAGCACGAATCCGATTTCGAATCTCCACCGCCGGCAGGCTCCAGTCGATCTCTCCGTCTTCCTTGGTCAGCTTACGGATTTCAACCATTCGGGATTCATCCTGAACGGAGCGAGAGACCCTGCCGCTGCGAATATCGTTCACCGCTTTCAGCAGCAGTTCCGCCCCGAGAACCGCCAGCTTATCATGAAGCGTCGCCGAAGTTTCATCATCACCGAGCGGATAGGTTTCCTGCCGAAGGATATCTCCGGCATCCATTTTTTTTGCGAGATAGATGATGCTCACACCGGTTTCTTTATCGCCGTTGAGAATCGCCCACTGAATCGGTGCCGAGCCGCGGTATTTTGGAAGCAGCGACGGATGCACATTAACAGCCTCGTACGCGGCAAGCTGAATGACGCGCTGCGGAATATACTGGCCGTATGCGACCACGACCAGCAAATCCGGACTCAGGGCTTCCAGCGCCTGAACAGCCTCCGGATCGCCGATTTTTTCCGGCGTCATCACATGAAGTCCCTGTTCGACAGCAAATGCCTTCAGCGGACAGGGCGTCAGCACACGCTTGCGTCCGGCCGGACGGTCCGGCTGCGAAACGACACCAACCACTTCATCATCGCGAGATTCAAGAAGGGCCTTGAGCGACGGCACGGCAAGTTGTGCCGATCCCATAAAAATAATACGCATTGAAAACCTCCCGGGGCACTACTCGACTATTTCGGCCGTGCGCTGGGCCGCTCCGGACCAGCGGTCGCGGTCGGACAGGAACATCTGATCCTGACGGTTGAGCTGCACGCCCTGCTTGAGCGGGAAATCCGAAGGTGTTCGGCCGCTGATAATGGGAAGCCATTCCCGCTCCGGCCCATCGAGCAGCTCCTTCACAAAGGGTTTATTCTTCGTGATCGTGGTGAAATACATGCCCGAAATGTACTGCTTGTAGTCGTTGATTTCGTAGAACTGGTCCAGGGTCTTCGGCAGCAGGATGGAGACGCGGTCGCCGTACCAGGCCGTGGCCCAGGGCATATCGGTGCACATCACTTCGCGCTCATTCAGCATACCTGCCACGCGGCCGATAATCGGAGCATGGTACGGGGGGTAGGGATGATTGGCATGGGGAGGCATGAGGGTCAGCAGGAACGGAATAAAGGCCAGCAATACAATGAGGCATTTCAGGCCGAGGTTGTAGAGGCGGACCCCCAGGTCCAGCCGATCGATAAGCACATAGAAAAAGGCCAGGCCGTAGAGAATGACGAACGGCCAGTAGAGGTGCACCATCTGCATCGACGACTCCGAGAAGAACCCGGCCGTGACGACCGTCAGCAGGAGCGATACGCCAAGGCCCCACCGCAGGTAGTTCACCTGCGGCCGGACAAAGTGATAGAAGAAAGTCGTCAGGAATAACGCCATCAGGATACCGCCGCCCATGGCCGGAATAATGTCAGGTTTATTTTCCGAATAGTTCAGCACCCACTTCTCTTTGACCGTACTGAAGATCTGCCCAGCGGAAACCTCGGGGGTATAATCGCGGTCGAGCGAATTGCCGGGGAAACGGGGCGACTCCGCCGCCGCCGCATAGCCGACCATGCCGACAGGGTTACCGCAGAGCCGGTAATTGCGGACCATCCACGGGGAAATCAGCATCAGGTAGAGAAAAGCAAAAATAACGGCATAGCGCGTACCGCCGCGGAAACGGCCGCTCATCAGCCAGGCAAACAGGCAGATACCCGGCACAATCGTGGCGGTGATAAAACGGGTGTAAAACGCAATGGCCGCGAGAAAAACAGACATAAAGAACGGCGCCAGCCAGAAAAACGGAGAGCCGCCGTCCCGCTTATTCAGCATCGATACAATGATGGAGTAGAACGCCGCGACGGAAAAGAAAATGCCCATCGACACGTTCAGGCCGGAAATTGAATCGAGCCAGACCAGGTTACTCAGGTAATAGATGGTCATGCCCAGAAAACCTATTTCGCGCGAGAACATCCGTTTGCCCAGCAGGAATACAATCCACCCGGTCAGGATGGAAAACAGGTGGTTCAGCGGCAGCACCACCCACTGCTCGGCAGGCATCGCCACCCCGCTGGCGCCCTCCGGCATTTCAAACGGATCGACTCCAATCGCTTCAAAGAGCTTAAACCCGGCCGCCAGCATAAACGGATAGGCCGGCGCATTCACCAGATCCGGATGGTTACGGATCATCGGGTTTTCATCCGGCGTCACCTGCTGCATCTTCCACATGCTCAGCGGCCGGATATTCTTGGTAACCATTCCTTCCTGAATGGACATATTCCGGCCGAGCTGGCACAGGTCCATCGCCTCGGCGGTCTTAAGCCCGCGGAACTGCGTGGCGGTAAACACCATCACAATCACCAAAAGCAGCAGGATATAAAGGGCGACCCGGATGATTTTCAGGCCGGTGCCCGTGTCGATACTGTAAACGATATCGTGAAGTGTCGATTCAAACGACCTATTGTCTGCCATTACTGCTCCAGTGTTTCAGAATACGGGTTGCAAAAAGAAGCGCTAAGTATCCATGAAACGATCCGGAATACAAGTTTCCAACCGGTGGAAATGGGCGGTTCCGGGGCCGGCGGCCGCTATGCAAAATGCTCGAAGGCCTTGGCCTCGAGCCGCTGCCCCCTCAGCGTCAGGACTCCTGCATTTTCCGTAATTTTACCAATCACCGGCAGCGCACGGTTAAAGCGGGCCGTCCAGCGCTCCTGGAGTTCTGCCGCGGAGGCGGAAGTCAGCAGCAGCTCAAAATCTTCGCCGTCGAAGAGGGCCTGCTCAAGCGTTCCGTTCTGCGGCACGGCCTGCAGGTCGGCACCGACGCCGCTGCGGCCCAGGATATGCCGCAGATCGGTCGCCAGCCCGTCGCTGATATCCATCATGGCATTCACCAGCCCGCTTTCCCGCAGAAAAATCCCCTCTTCGACCCGCGGCGTAAAATCGAGATGCCGGCCCGATACAAAACTGCCGCCGAGCGGCCCCGTCACGAGGATCTCATCGCCCGCCCGGGCGCCGGAGCGCAGGAGCGCGCCGCCGGCCGGCACCAGCCCGCTACCGAAAATATGCAGCTCCAGGCTGCCGGCTTTGGCCACATCCCCGCCGATGATCACTGCACCGAATCGGCGGCACAGCGCGCCCATGCCTTCATAGATTTTTTCGAGGTACTCCATTTCCAGCTCCGGCGGCGCGGCGACATTCACCAGGATCCACTGCGGCGCGGCGCCCATGGCGGCAAGATCGCTCAGCACCCGGCCGACGGCCTTGTGCCCCACCCGTTCCGGCGCTTCGCCGGGGATGAAATGGACCCCTTCGATAATCGGGTCGGTGGTAAAAACCTGATCGGATTCCCCGCCCGGCAGGCGGCAGACAGCGCAGTCATCGCCGGCCCCAATCCGCAGGTCTGAATGATTCCCCAGCAGCGGCAGAATCCGCCGAATGGTTTCGTGCTCGCCTATTTCTCCTAAAGTCGACATGGGCAGAGCCTACGCGGCGGCCCCGCCATTGGCATTCAAAAAAACTCGATACATGGAAAACAGGTCTGTTACTACTCGTCCATGTTTAAACACCTCTTTTCCGCACTTATGCTGTCCGCCGTTTTTTTCGGCACAGTCCGGGCCGGGCAGGAACGCCCTAAAATCGGCCTTGTGCTGGGCGGCGGCGGGGCGCTGGGCCTGGCGCACGTCGGCGTCATTCAGGTGCTGGAAGAGCTGCAGATCCCGATCGACTATATCGGCGGCACGAGCATGGGCGCGATTGCCGCCGGAATGTATGCCTCCGGCATGAGCCCCGTCGAGATGGAGCAGGCCTTCGTGGAGCTCAACTGGTGGGACATTCTCAAAGATCAGTCCTCGCATGAATTCCTGGTCTACCGCCGCAAAGAGGACGATGCCCGCTACATGGGTGCGGAACTGGGATTCAACGGAGGCCGGTTCCAGTTCAGGCCCGGCATGGCCCAGGGGCAGAAACTCAACAACGTGCTCGAAACCTTTGCGCTCAACGCCGCCGGCATCACCGACTTCGACCAGCTGAACATTCCCTACCGGGCCGTCGCCACCGACCTGCGCAAAGCGGAATCCGTGGTGCTCGACCACGGCCGCCTGGCCCACGCCATGCGCGCGAGCATGGCGGTTCCCGGTGTATTCACCCCGATCCGCATTGACGGCCGCGTCTTCATCGACGGCGGTATCTACAGCAATATTCCGGTCGATATGATCAAAGCCATGGGCGCCGATATCATTATTGCGGTCGACGTCGGCGCCTCCAGCGCCAAAAAGAGCGGAGCCGGGGATTTCCGGTCGGTTTCCGAAGTGCTTGGACGCACCTATACGATCATGCAGCGCCCGAACCAGGAGGCGCAGCTCAAGCATGCCGACCTGGTCATCGCGCCCGACCTCGAAGCCTTTTCGTCCACGCAGTTCCACAAAGCCGCCGTCATTATTCCGCAGGGCCGGAAAGCGGCCGAGGCCCTGCGCGAGCAGCTGCAGGCCTATTCCGCCGACGATGAAACCTACCGCGCATTTCTCGCGCGGCAGCGCCTCAAACACCGCGAGCAGGTTCGAATCAATGAGGTTCGAATCACCGGGCAGGAGCACATCGATGAAGAGGTCATTCGGCACCGGATCCACAGCACGACCGGCCCGCTGAACCTGGAGACCGTATATACCGACCTGAACCGCATCTACGGCATGGGCAATTTCGAAACCGTCACCTTCGACCTCGAACCCTCCGGCGAAGAATATGCGCTGATCTACGATGCCCGCGAAAAATACTGGGGCCCGGGCTTTCTCCGCTTCGGCATGCGCATTGAAATGGCCACCAACACTTCGATGCTCTGGAGCCTGCTGCTCAACTATACCCGCACCCAGCTCAACGCCAACGGCGGCGAGATGCAGATCGACGTCGAAGGCGGCGGCATGCGCCGCGGGCTCGAGATGGAGTGGTATCAGCCCTTCTCGCGCTCCGGCCGCTTTTTCTTTGCTCCGGCGTTTGAGGTTTCCGACGAAGATATTGACCTCTACCAGGATGACGACGTCTATGCCAATATCGATCAGCAGCAGGTCACCGGGCATTTTGATCTCGGGGTCTCCGGCTTTCAGTACGGCGAAATCCGCCTCGGCCTGCAGGGCACTTACACCTGGAGCGAAGGCCAGAGCGGCATTATTAACCTGGGGAAATACGAAGAACCCACCATCGGATACACTGCATCGCTCCGCCTCGACCAGCTGGACGATCCCGTGTTTCCCACCAAAGGATACCAGCTGCATCTCGACGGACTTGCCGCCGACCACTCCCTCGGATCGGAATCCGACTTCAACCGCGCGGAAGGCAGCCTGCTGCTTCCGTTCTCCTTCGGACGCCACACCCTCATTCCGAAAATACAGGGCGGTGCGAGCTTCGGCACCGACCTGCCCTTCCACTCCATCTTCCAGCTCGGCGGCATGGATTCCTTTGCCGGCTATGCACCCTACCAGCGGCTGGGAAACTACTATGCGCTCGCCAGCCTGGGCTACCGCTGCCGGATCACCCAGCTGCCGCCCGCCCTGGGTACCGGCGTGTTCGGCATCGTCCGCGCCGATGCCGGCAACGCCTGGTTTGACCGCCGCGATGTTCGAATCGACAACCTGCAGTTCGGCGCCCTGATCGGGCTCGCCGCCGACACCGTGATCGGCAACAGCTTTCTCGCCGTCGGCCAGGCAGACGATTCAAACCATGTCCGGGTCTACTTCTCGCTCGGCAACGATTTCTGAGCAAACGGTTTTCCCTATTCGTGGCGCAGCGCTTCGATCGGGTCCATGAGGGCCGCGCGGCGCGCCGGATAAATTCCAAACACCACGGAAACCGCAACCGATACTGAAAAGGCTACCGCAAAGGCCGGGAAGGTCAGCACGGTTTTCACCGATGTGACCGCAGTGATCACCAGCGGAATCACCGCACCGAACACCAAGCCGATCACCCCGCCGGAGATCGACAGGATCAGCGTCTCCATCAGGAACTGCAGGACAATATCAATCCGGCGCGCACCCAGCGCCCGGCGGATGCCGATTTCCCGCGTGCGCTCACTCACCGTCGCCAGCATGATATTCATGATGCCGATGCCGCCGACAATCAGCGAAATCGCCGCAATCGAACCCAGGACGATATTGAACAGCCGGCGTGTTTCGCGCGCCTGCCGAATCAGCTCCAGCGGCACCACAATACTGTAGTCCTCTTTCGCATGATTCCGCTTCAGCACGCGCCGCACCGCGTCCACCGCCCGCACGACGTTTTCCTGCTTGTTGATCGACAGAATCAGTTCATAGAGCTCAATCTTCTCAAAGGTGCTGCCGCCTTCGGACATCTGGGCAAACAGATCGCCGCGCTTCTGCATGTACGTGGTCAGCGGCACATAAACGGACTGATTCTCACCTTCCAGCCACAGCTCACTCTGCGCCGACAGCTCGCTCTGGGCAATATCGCCCACAATGCCGACCACCGTGTAGGCATCGCCGGCGATCGTCATCGTCCGGCCGAGCGGATCGTACCCGGCAAAAAGCATGCGGGCCAGGCGGGTGCCGATCACGCAGACCGGCGCACCGAACTCCTCGTCGGCCGCAGTGAGGAAGCGCCCGCGGACCATGCGGTAGTTCTGCACGCGGATGAACGCCGGAATGGTGGCAACCACATCGGTCTGCAGCCGCCGCGCCTTGAACTGCACGTCGTAGCGCAGACGCTTGATCGGAATCGATGCTTCAAGGTGCGGCACAAAGCGGGAGAGGTCCGACGCGTCATCATAGGTCAGCCCGTAAGTGGCAATCGTAATACGCCTTCCGCTTTGGCTGCTCTCCTCATTCGGCACTTTTACGCTTTTGATCAGGATATTCCGGCTGCCCATCTGCTGGATTTTTTCCTGGATCTCCTGGTTGGCGCCTTCGCCCACACTGAGCATCGCCACCACCGAGCAGACCCCGAAAATGATACCGAGCATCGTCAGGCCGGCGCGCAGTTTATACTGGCCGAGGTTTTTGACGGCCAGCCGCACCATTCGTTCTGGACGCATCGAACTCACTTCGCCGCGGCTCCGTTTAAATCATTCGCAATAATCCGGCCGTCCAGGAACCGCACCACCCGCTGCGCGCGGTGGGCAATCTCATCATCGTGCGTCACCATCACAATGGTTTTCCCCTCGGCATGCAGTTCGTCAATCAGCTCAAGGATCTCCTCCCCGGTTTTTGAGTCCAGGTTGCCGGTCGGCTCGTCCGCGAGCATCAGGATCGGATCGCATACCAGCGAGCGGGCAATGGCTACGCGCTGCTGCTGCCCGCCGGAAAGCTCCATCGGTTTATGCGTGAGCCGGCTTTCGAGCCCCATGCGCTTCGCCAGTTTTTCCGCCTGCCGCCGCGCGGCCGCTTCGGGCACGCCCTGGTAGAACAGCGGCACCTCGATATTTTCCAGCACGTTGAGCTGCGGAATCAGGTTGTACGACTGAAAAATAAACCCGAGCCGTTTGGAACGGATCTCCGAAAGCTCGTCATCGGTGAGCCCCGAAACATCTTCGCCGCCAAGCAGGTACTCACCGCCGGTCAGCCGGTCCAGGCAGCCGAGCACATTCAGGCAGGTCGATTTGCCCGAGCCCGACGCCCCCATAATGACGGCATACTCGCCGCGGTTAATCCGCAGGTCAATGCCGCGCATGGCCGTCACGCGCAGCGCGCCGTTGACGTATTCCTTCACGGCGCTTTTCAGTTCGACAATCGCCTCACTCATTCGGCGTCCCGGGCTCTTTGCGGCCGCCGGCCGGAGCACTTTCCGCGCGCGAGTTTTCAGCCAGCGGGCTCTTTTTCAGTTTGGCATCGGCTTCCAGTTCCACTTCGGCATAGAGCAGCAGCTCTTCGTCAACGTCCAATCCGGAAATGATCTCGATGGAGTGCGTATTGTATTTGCCGATCTCCACCTCGCGCAGCTCTTTTTTCCCGCGCTTCACCACATAGACATAGTGCTTTTTATCGCGCGAAACGACAGCCTGGATCGGGATGTAGTGGACGTCCTTCAGCTGGTCGGTCACAATTTCAACCGTGGCCGACATGCCCGGCTTGAGCTGTGTCTGGGTTTCGGAAATCACATCCACGATCACCGTATAGGTTTTGACCCCGGTGCTGAACCAGTTCTGCGAATCGGGCACCGCGCTGACCTTTTCCACGAGGCCTTCCAGGATCAGGCCCGGCACCGCCTCGAGCGTCGCCACGGCCTCCTGCCCCAGCTTGACCTTATCGATCATCGCCTCCGGCACCCCCACCTTGATGTTCCAGGACGACAGGTCCGGATACGAGAGGATTTTCTGGCGCACCTGCACGGTTGCCCCCTTCTCAATTTCCGTACCCCGGCGCTCTTTCGGATAGAAAACCTGCCCGTCAAAATCCGCATACACCTTGGTGTTTGAAAATTCAATTTCGCGGGTCGCCAGCTGGTTCTTCTCAATTTCCAGCCGCGTCTTTTTCGATTCAATTCCCGCCACCTTACTCTGGATATCCGCCGCCTGCGATTTAACCAGGCGCTCGAGCGACGAGGCTGCGTTGTCGACCGCATTCTCCAGCTCTTTCTTTCTTTTGGTATGCGTGTAGTCGCGGAGGATATCGAGATCGGCCTTTTTATTTTTCACCTCGATCTCTTTACGCTCCACATCGAGCTGGCTGGCTTCGAGTTCGGTTTCGGTGGCATAGCCCTTTTCATAGAGCTCCTTGGTCCCGCCGAGCTCATTGCGCGCCTTTTTCAGCTCCTGCTCCGCCAGGTAGATTTCCGACTGCGCCTTATCGACCATCTGCTGGTACTCGACATCTTCGTATTTCTTCAGGTCAAGCCGGGCAAACTCCAGTTGCATCTTGGCGGTTTCCAGGTCGGAGGCATTTTTGAGCCGGGCAATTTCGAGGTTTTCCTGTGCGAGTCTCAACGCGGCTTCAGCTTCCGCCACATCGGACTGCTGGTCCAGGTAGCGCTCCTCCAGCTGGGCCGATTCCAGCTCAAACAGCAGCTGCCCGTTGGTCACATAGGACCCGTCACCGACAATCGACGTAATCTTTGCATCGCGGTACGCCTCGTTGAGGATATCGCGGCTCACCTCGGCCTGCAGCTCACCCGACTGCAGGATGCTCACCACCAGGTCGCCGTGCTGCACCCGGCAGAGATGGGCCGTATCCATATCCACCCGGTCCGCATCACCGCCCGGCTTCATGAAGACCAGCGCGAGAATCACGCATACCGACACCGCAATGCCGACCCGGCCTTTACGGCTCGTCAACAGGTTCTTTAATGGACTGCTCATACCACATTCCTTTGGGATCAATTTCAAATCGTTCAATCGCATTCCAGAACAGCATGCGGTTAATTGTATAATCAACCAGCGCCGTCGTGGCATCGTTCTGGGCTTCCAGCAGGTCATCCTGCGCATCCAGCAGGTCGCGCGTCTGCACCTTGCCCTGCTGCAGCAGCATGCCGGTATTCTCCACCTGCCGCTTCGACAGCTCCACCGAAAGCAGCCGGTTTTCATACACCGACCGGTTGCGCTCGAGCTTGCGCCAGAGGTCGCGCACTTCCAGGCGGATATTGTCCGCCGCGGCCTCAAGCGACCGCTGCTCACGCTCCAGGCTGATCTGGGCCAGCCGGTAGTTATTGCGCTTATCCGTCCAGTCGAACGGAAGATTCAGGGTCACATTAAGGTCCTGCTCAATTTCATCGGTGCCGTCGAATGCGGGATCCGCCGACACGTCATACTGCACACCGAGGTTGGGCAGGAAATCGCGCCGCACAATCTCCAGCGTACGCGCTTTATCCTCCACTTCATCACGCTGCGTAATCAGGTCCAGCCGGTTGGAGAGCGCGCTCTCCAGCGCCGTATTCAAATCCAGGTCCAGCACCACCAGCCCGCGCTTTTCCAGCAGCTCCAGTTCCGCCGGATCCGGCTCCACATTCAGGTCCACCGGAATACCGAGCGTATAGCGCAGGTCATCGAGCGCCGACTGATAGTTCGAAACCGCCAGCGTAAGCCGGTCCGCCGCCGTCAGCTCGCTCTGCAGCGCCTGGGCCGCCTCAAATTCCTTAATCCGCCCCGCCTTGGCCATCGACTCCGTCTGCTCCCGGCTGGCCACCGCGCTCTCATAGTTGCGCCGCTCATTAATCAGCTGGTCGCGGGTCTGCAGCGTTTCATAATACTGCGAGGCGATATCGATCACAAATTCCTGCTGGTAGCGCTTAAACTCCCGCACCGCATACACCATATCGCGCTCCGCCTGGCGCAGTCCCTCGCGCGCCACCAGCGGCCCAAAGCCGTTGAGCAGCGGCTGCACAACCGAAAACGTCATCTCCCGGCTCTCGGACGAATTGTCGGGCGACGAAAAAGCACTGACCACATCGTGGCTGATGCCCAGCGAAACCTTCGCCCCGGTCACCAGTGTGCGCGTAACCCCCAGCGTCAGCCCGCCGGTCAGGCCGTTTTCGCTGATCGATTCCGTGATGGTGCCGTCCACCGAAACCCCGCCGGAACTGTTCGTGGTATAATTCGGGCTGACCGAACTCCCAGCCTCAACCGTAAAATCGCTCGCGCTCGTATCCCAATTGTATTCCTGCTGGGTTTCAGTCAGGTTCAGCGCCTCAATAAACAGCGACTCTTTCTGCGTCTGGTACGACCGGCTGTTCGCCATCGCCAGCGCCAGCGTATCGGAAAGGCTCAGCAGCTGCGCCTCCTCCTGCCGCGCATCAATCGCGAGCAGCTCCTGCAGCAGCGTATCATCGCTCCGGCTGATCGAAAACGCATCCGCCCGGCCGAGCGCAGTGCGCTGGGCACCGCGGATATTCCCGTACGCCGCGCGGTCCGCCCGCTTTTCAGCATAGTTACCGATCCGGGTACACCCCGCCAGCAGCAGTAAACACGCAGCCCCCCCGGCCCAACTGTTCCATCGCAATTCCATCAGCTCCCTCAAAACCCATACAACGCCGCCATGCACCGATCCCGGACACGCTTCCTTCAGAAAATCAAATCCGCTTTTGAGGGACAGTCCCCCACCTCTGTGCTACAAACCTCAAGAAGTTTGAACAACCGCAGGAACGACATGGAAAAGGTTCTCGTACTCATTAATCCGAAATCCGGCATGGGCGGTCCCTACCGCTACATCGCCGCCGTCCAGGAAATCTGGGATGACCCCTGGCACGATGTCTACTTCCAGTTCAGCCAATCCGCCGAAGACGGCGCCGCCAAAGTGCGCCGCGCCCTGAAGGACGGCATCGACACCGTACTCGTCGTCGGCGGCGACGGCATGGTCAACACCATCGGCACCGAGCTCGTAGGCACCAGCGCCCGCCTCGGCGTTCTCCCGGCCGGCAGCGGCAACGGCTTTGCCCGCCACTTCAAAATTCCGCTGCAGCCGATCCCGGCCGCCACCGCCCTGCTCAACGGTCATACCGCCAAGATCGACGTCGGCCAGGTCGGTGACCGCCGCTTTTTTGTCACCTGCAGCCTGGCCTGGGACGGCGCGCTGGTTGAAACCTTTGAAAAATATCCGTTCCGCGGCCTTGTGCCCTATGTGCTCGCCGGCGCCCAGCAGCTCCTCGAATACCGCGCCCAGCCGTTCCACGTCACGATCGACGGCGAGGCACTGGAAATGAAACACCCGCTCATTTTCACCATTGCCAACCTTTCCCAGTTCGGCAGCGATGTGCTCGTGGCCCCCGATGCCAAAGCCGATGACGGCAACCTGGAACTCGTGGCAATCGAAACCAAAGACATGCCGCTCGTACTCGCCCAGGTGCACCGGTTCATCGAAAAAACCTTTCACCAGCACCCCCTCGTCATTAACCGGATCTTTAAAAAAATGACGGTGCGGCGCGAAAACAGCTCCCCCATTCAGATCGACGGCGAAATCTATAACATAGACGGCGATGTCCACATTGAAGTGCTCCCCGCCGCACTCAACATCATCCTTCCGAACACCTAATCCGGCGCTTTAACTACGACCCAAGACCACAGAAACAACCACCATGGACGATTTTTCAGAAGACCATTTTTATATGCAGATGGCCCTCCGCGAAGCCCGGCTGGCGGCCGATGAAGGCGAAGTGCCCTGCGGCGCAGTAATCGTGCGTAACGGCGAAGTGATCGGCAAAGCGCATAACCAGACCGAAACCCTGAACGATCCTACCGCGCATGCCGAAGTGCTGGCCATTACCCAGGCCACGCAGGCCGTCGGCAACTGGCGGCTGATTGATGCGGTCATGTATGTCACGAAAGAGCCGTGCCCGATGTGTGCCGGAGCGCTGGTGCTTTCCCGCATCAAAAAAGTGGTCTGGGGCATGACCGACCCCATCCGCGGCGGCGCGGTTTCCAAGTTTCAGATTCTCAACGAAGCCGACCTGAACCACGCCGTCGAAGTGGAAGCCGGACTGCTCGAAGGCGAATGCCGGCTGGTTATGCAGGAATTTTTCCAGCAGCTGCGCCAGGCCGCCAAAGACCGCAGGAAACAGCGGCCGAACGCCGAGGACTGACCTACAGGCTGGTGCCCAGGCGCGCTTCGGGAAAGGCGGCCAGGCCGATGGAGAGCAGCACGCGGTGCTCGTTTTCGTCGTAAAAATGGTAGCCGAGGCCGTAGCGCATGCAGCACCAGTTCATATAAACCGCGCCGGAAATCTCTTCGAGGTCGTTGTGCCGGTCGTTGTAGCGCGCATAGCCTTCCAGCGAAAACCTTGATTCCGGATAGAGTTCAAACCGCGGCGTCCAGAGCGATTCGCGCGACTCGCGGTACAGGTGCTCGATCGAGACGTCGAGATCGTCAAATTTATAGGAATAGCGCGTATTGAAAAAGGGAACCTCGCCGCGGTTCCAATCCACCTCGCCCTCCAAATCAATGCTTGAGCGCGTGGTCAGCGGCATGCGGGCATCGATGAACAGCGAGTCGAAATCGTTACCGCTGCCGTGATCCTCGATCAGGTAATAGGTGTACAGGTCCAGGTCAATAAAGCGCGACAACCGGTTATCGCGCCGGGTCTGAAGGATGTTCCGCAGGCCGAGCTTCAGCTTATTTTCATCCTGCTCCTCATCGATATCATCGAACTGATAGAGCCTGTTCGTGCTGACGGAGCTCTCCTGGTAGATATAGTCGGCATACGGCTGGATTTTGTGGCGAAGCCCTTTGCCGTACCAGCGCACGCGGTCGGAAAGCACCTTGGACGCCTCCATCGAAACTTCCATCCCCGCCCCGGGAATCTGCCGAAACTGCTCACCGCCGGCCGCCGATTCATCATAATACGTTGCGCGGTATGAGGCGCGCGGCACGAGGCTGACGAAGCCCAGGCGCTGCGGCAGGTAGACCGTATTCAGCGTATCGAGCCGGGCGGCTTCGTATTCCGTATCCGGATCCATGGTGCTGTACACCCGGCGGAGCTGCGCCGCGGAATTTTCGCTCTCAAAATAGAGCGGCGTGCCCGGAATACGCGTCCGGTAGAAATCGAGCGAATATTCATACCGGTCGGTGTTGTCGTAAAAGTCATTAAGCCGGCGGCTCACCAGCCCCTCGGAGGCGGTATAGCGGCTTCCGTAAACCAGCGAGAGGTAGTTCTCCGGCTGCGCGTAGGAGCGGTATTCGCTGTTGAAATATTCATTCAGCACCGCCGGATCACTCAGGTAGTGCCACTTGGTGTTGACATAGAGCGAATCATTGAACTGCTGCAGATGCTCGAGTTTCAGGCGGTAGCGGTCGTCGCCGATTTCGCGGCCGATCGCTGCATCGTCCTCATCCGTGTCATCGGGATCATACTTGCTGTACGGATCCTGATCCTTCAGGTAGTAGCCTTTGAACAGACCGACCGCATTGGGATAATCCCACGTAAAGCCCTGCCCCAGGCCGACCCCGCGGTCGCTGTACAGGTCCACGTCGGTGATTGAGTCGACCTGCTCCGTAACCGGCACCGTGGCTTTGAGCTGCAGGTAGGTGCCCCACTCCGAACCCATTCCGGCCTGCCACGTAATGATCGGCCGGGAAAGTTTCTGGCGCCAGTACGGCACATACAGCACCGGAACGCGGCCGAGATACACCACAACGCCCTTGGCCTTCAGGTACTCCTCATCTTCCAGATGCGCCTCTTCGGCCCTCACATGGAAGTGCGGATGCTCCTTTTCGCAGGTGGTGAACTCGGCGCCCTTCAGCAGATATTCGTTGGTCGAAACGCGCTGCACCTGGTCAACACTCATCAGCACCGGCTCAAAATTGAGCGTGGACGGACCGAAATCGCCGGTCTGTTCGATGTAGTTGTAATCCAGCTCGGTGCCGCGCCACTCAATATCGCCGCGCTTGAAAAAGATATCGCCCTCCATTCGAAGGTCGCCGGTCTTTCGGTTTCCGGAAACGCGGTCCGCGCGCACGGTCACATTTTCAAAGCGGCCGGTCACCCCGCCGCTGGCAATCAGCGTATCATTGGTAAATTCAATCCGCGGGGCCCGCAGGTCGAACGGCTCATCCGGTATTTCTGAAGGGACATCGACATCCAAGGCGTAAACCCGCGCAGCCGCAGCGAGAAACCCCAGCAGCAGACCAGGCTTAGCTCTCAACATATCCGGACCCCTTTGTGAACGGAATCGGCCGCGACCGCGGCGCATCCGGCGTCCGGGCCTTCACCGGCATGGCCAGGATTTTTTCCAGCTCAGCAATCGCCTCATAGGCCTGCGGCACCAGCCTGCTTTTCGGGAACTCTTCGATCATTTTCCGATAGCTGAGAATCGCGGCCTCCGGCTCTTTCGGCACCTCGGCATAAAACACCGCCGTATCGAACACCTGCTTCGCCTTGACCTCATAAAGGCCGTTGCGCAGCTGGATGATCTCCGTGCGGTAGTGCGACTGGGGAAATGTCGAAAGAAATACGGTTGTGGAGGTCAGCATGCGGTCCAGGATTTCCGGGGCCGCCGGATATTCCCTGCGCAGCTCTTTGTAGCATTCAATCTGCCCCCACGCCGCCTCTTCGGCCAGCGCGCTGTCCGGATAGCGGTAGCCCAGCACCTTATAGGCGCTGATGGCCAGCTCAAACTCCCCGGCATCCTGATTGCACTTGCCCACCATATACTGGGCTTCCGGCGCGCGGCTCCACTGCGGACCGTTGCGCACCACGCTTTCAAAATATTCCACGGCATATTCCGGCGTACGGTAGCCGCCGAACACCCAGCGCAGCCGCCGGCGGTTCATAATTTTCACCGCAATTTCATACTGCGCCTGCAGCGCTGAATCATAATCCTTCATCTGGCCTGAGTAGTTGTCGATGAGGTACTGGTAGGCCGTGAAGGCTTCTTTCCACTGTCCGCGTTCAAAAAGCATATCCGCGCGTCCGCGCGCCGCCAGCGGCGCCTGGATGCTGTTGGGCCAGCGGCGGTAGAGATAGATCATGCGCCGCTCGGCCTTTTTCAGCAGCCCCTTCTTACGCGTCTGGACGGCGAGCGCCCATTGCTCTTCCGGGGTGTCCTTCTTGGTATCAAAGGTGGAGCGCCAGGTATGCTGGCCCTTCTCCTCGACCCAATAGACGTTTTCCTTGCGGGCCGGCTGCCGCGTCGATTCCGACGCCACCTGCGTGCCGGCACCGCCCCCTTCGCCGTCAACCGTTGCGGCCGCGGGCTGGGCCGCTGCGGACAGGCCGGAAAAAACCGCAGCGGAAAACAGGATCAACAGACGTTTACGTGAAAAATGCATAGTTCGAGCAATGTAAAACAGGGTTGGAGTTCGGGCAATGGAAATACGCGGCAAGTGAGGTGCGGAACGTGACGGCCCAACGGATCACGTTTCACACCCCGCCATTCATTCATCAATAACTTTTCGCAAAAACCACGCGGCCCGGGCTCGGCTTGCCGCAGCAGATGCAGGCCCCCTCGCCGCTCTCGGAGCGGTCGAACGGAATGCAGCGGATCGTCACCGACAAGTCATCGTTGATTTTATCCTCGCACTCGCCGCTCTCGCACCAGTGGCTCATGGCAAACCCGCCGTGCGCTTCCGGACGGTTCTTGTTTTCCGGCGTAAAGAAGGCCTTGAATTCGTCGTAGGAATCGATTGCCCGCGTATTTTCCGCCCGATGATCCAGCGCACGCTGCAGCAGCGTATTCTGGATATCGTCCAGCGTTTCCACGACATTCGCAATGAACTCATCCTTGTCGACGCCCTGTTTTTCCATCGTATCGCGGCGCGCCATGAAGACCGAATTATTCGCCATATCGCGCGGACCGACTTCGGCCTTGATCGGAATCCCCTTCTTGACCCAGCTCCAGCCTTTTTCGCCGGCGTTGATGTCGCGCGAATCGATCACCACTTCCACATCGCGTTCGTGATAGCGCTGTGTGCGCAACTGGGCGGCGATTTCCTCGCAGTAGGCCAGGATCGCTTCGCGGTCTTGTTCTTTGCGGATAATCGGCAGCAGCACCACGTGGCTCGGCGCCAGGCGCGGCGGCATAATCATCCCGTCGTCGTCGCCATGGGTCATAATCATCCCGCCGATCAGACGGGTTGAAACGCCCCACGAGGTCGTCCACGCATATTCCAGGGCTCCCTCGCGGCTGGTATACTGAATCTTCGAAGCCTTCGCAAAATTCTGGCCGAGGAAGTGGCTGGTGCCCGCCTGCAGCGCCTTGCGGTCCTGCATCATGGCTTCAATGCACAGCGTGCTTACCGCCCCCGGGAAACGCTCGCCGGCCGTTTTTTCACCGGTCAGCACCGGCATGGCCATATATTCTTCGGCAAAGGTTTTATAGACTTCGAGCATCTTACGGGTTTCTTCCCACGCTTCGGCTTCTGTCTCATGCGCCGTGTGGCCCTCCTGCCAAAGGAACTCGGCCGTGCGCAGGAAGAGGCGCGTACGCATTTCCCAGCGCACCACGTTGGCCCACTGGTTCACGAGAATCGGCAGGTCACGATAGCTCTCCACCCATTTCGCATAGGTGGCGCCGATGATCGTTTCCGATGTCGGCCGCACGATCAGCGGCTCCTCCAGCTCACCCGCCGGCACCAGCCCGCCGTCCGGACCTTCCTCCAGGCGGTGATGCGTCACGACGGCGCACTCTTTGGCAAAACCGTCAACGTGCTCGGCTTCCTTCTCGAGATAGCTCTTCGGAATAAAAATCGGGAAATAGGCATTCACATGCCCCGTGTCCTTAAACATTTTATCCAGGCCGCGCTGGATGTTTTCCCAGAGCGCATAGCCCCACGGGCGGATCACCATGCAGCCGCGCACATCGCTGTTTTCCGCCAGCTCCGCCGCACGCACCACCTGCTGGTACCACTCCGGATAATTTTCATCCCGTGTCGGGGTAATTGCCGTTCTCTTCTGTTTTGCCATAATAAAACCAATTATAAGTTAAATGTTAGTCGTTAATCATCCGGCGGGTTTTCCTCGAAACAGCCTATTCACAGGGCACCGGTACCGATTAACAGCCGAGCCTACCGCTCGGCCGAAATGAAGCGCGCAATCTACCCTTCCAAACCCCCGAGTTCAAGCCTGCACCCCGCTCCTTCATCGTTTCAAGTAATCTGTTTTTATGCCGGACCAATTAAGCTAGTCTGCTGCTCTTCACTCGATGCCCCGCAGTGCAGCTGTATGCGGATGAAAATATTGCGGCACAGCGCCGGCAAGCAGGAGAAAACAGGTCCCATTTGAAAGCATACCGACCCTATCTATTCATTATCCTTCTTTCTGCCCTTATCGGCACCTGCTTCGCAGGCGCGGCCCAGCGGGGCGGCATCAGTCACCTCAATGGATTCATCGCCCCGATACTCGGCCCATGGAGCCGAATCCTTCCGCCCAACGCGGACCAATTCAAATACTGGGAACTGAACAATTTCCTCTTTGCGGTTTCCGTCACGCTGATCACCCTCTTCTCCATTGCGGCTTCACGCCTGCCGAAGCACCGTATTTTGCGGAGGCTGACAACAGCCGCGGCCTGCCTGGCCGTTGTATTCTGGTGCTTGTGCGGTTTGTTCAAGGTGATACTTGAATTGACCTGATACCGCGGCCCGCGGCATACACTTCATCTGAACTTAAGGTTCGGCACGGTACATTCCGCCCGCCTCCCCAACCGACAGACAACCGGAACCAGCATAAAAAATGAATAAAACTGTTTTTATCGCCAGCCTCAGCCACTCCGGATCGACCCTGTTCGACATGATTCTCGGCGGCCACTCCAAATTCATCGGCCTTGGCGAACTGGCACTGGTCAGCCGGAATATTCAAACGAAGGCCAAAGACATACGAACCAACCAATGCTCCTGCGGTGCACCGGCGCATGAATGCAGCTTCTGGGGGGACGCCCTGTCCGAAATCGACCGGCTCGAACAGCTGGACCAAACCCGCATATACGAAGTGATCTACAGGAACTTTGCGGAAAAATACGGACCGGAATACACCATTATCGATTCTTCCAAATATATCCATGCCCTGAACTTTTCCCATCAGTTCTGTGCGGACAACCTGCAGGCACTGCATCTGCTGAAAGATGTACGGCCGTTTACGGTTTCACAAATCGATAACGCCCAGCGCAAAAACCGGGGCCGTGCGTTTTTCCCGCAGAAATACTTCAGGAAATGGTATTCCGGCAACCGCGCCATCGAGCGGTGCCTGGACAGCCTCGGCATGGAGCCCCTGACCGTCGGCTATGAAGATCTCTGCCTCTACTCAGAACGCACGCTGCACCGCATCTGCAGGTTTCTCGGCGTTGAATACGAACCGGCAATGCTGGAGCTGAGTCAGTCTAAAAGCCACAGCATCGTCGGCAACCGCATGCGGAAGCAGGCCGAAAAGCGGGTTCTCCGCTACGACAACCGGTGGTTCACCCGCAAGGAATGGGCCCTGCCGGCACTGCTGAATCCGCATATCACGAAGTACAATACGGAAAAGGTCTACTCCAGCGAAGCGTTGGGCATGTGGCACAAGTAGCCGCCGGACCTGCCCCGGCGCCAGGCGCCGCAGGCTACTCCCCGAATTTTTTAGGCTTCGGGACTTCAACACTCTTTTTCTGCCGCGCTTTTTCCGCGGCGGCGCGAATACCCTCTTTGCGCAGGATTTCGACATAGAACGAGGTCAGTTCCCGCTGTTCCGCATCGGCGATGCACTTGTCGATTTCCGACAGGTGGACCACCTTGGCCTCGGCCTCTGTATCGCCGAACCGGCAGTCAAAATCCCAAAAGTCCGCGCCTTCCGGCAGCTCGACGCGACGCTCGCGTTTGATGTATTTGCGGACCTCATGCTTCACCGCTTCGATCATGCGCGGGTACTTGATTTTCGGGTGTGTCAGGTTAAATGTCTTTTTCATAATTGGTATTCCATATTAGCCGAAGAGGTCATCTTCAGGCAGCCCGCCGTTTTCAAACCCTAGGTCAACCTGCAGGGTTTCACTGTGCGATGCAGCAACGGCCAAAGCATCGCAGCGTTCATTTTCAGCATGGCCGGCGTGGCCTTTAATCCACTTGAAATCGACCGTATGCGTTTTGCACAAATCCAGCAGCTCGGCCCACAGATCGGGATTTTTCGCCGGTTTTGACGGCGAGAGTTTCCAGCCTCTGGAGCGCCACTTTTCGGCCCAGCCCTTCTCGACGGCATTCACTACATATTTTGAATCGCTGGTCAGCTCCACGCAGCACGGCTTTTTCAGGGCCTTCAGTCCTTCAATGCAGGCCAGCAGTTCCATGCGGTTATTGGTGGTTTTCCGAAATCCGCCGGAGAGCTCTTTCTTCCGGGCACCGGCCACGAGCACGACACCGTAGCCGCCCGGCCCCGGATTCCCCCGGCACGCCCCATCCGTATAAATTTCAACTAACTCAGGCATCATGCTCTATCCGCAGATTTCACAGATTAAGAGGAATTAAAACCAGAGAAATCCGTGTAATCAGCGGACTTAAATCATGCAATTTCACGGAACTGGATTTTCAGTTCCTGCGCCAGTTTCACAATGCGCTTTTCATCGTGCTTCGTGACCAGCACCAGCGAGATACCCGACTTACCGGCCCGGCCGGTGCGGCCGCTGCGGTGCGTGTAATATTCATTTTTCTCGGGCAGCTGATGATGGATCACAAAAGAGAGGTTATCCACATCGATGCCACGCGCCGACACATCGGTCGAAACCAGCAGGCGCACACGCCCCTTTTTGAACATCCGCATAATCTTGTCGCGTTCGGTCTGCATCAGGTCGCCGTGCAGCGCCGCGTTGGTAAAGCCGGCTTTAGAAAGCTCTTCAGCAAACTCAATGGTATCCTGGCGCGTGCGGCAGAAGATGACGCCCTGCTGCTGGCCGCGCTCCTTCAGGAAATCGACAATGCGCTCCGTCTTTTCGCTTTCGCGGCAGCGGACATAAAGATGCCGGATATCCGGATTCACCACATGCTCTTTATCCACTTTCAAAAACGGCGCATCCGATGCCAGGTGTTTGCTGATCATTTTTTTAATACCCGCCGGCATCGTCGCCGAAAAGAGCCAGGTATTGCGCGGTCCGGCAGTAAGCTTCAGCACGGATTCGATATCCTCGCGAAATCCGAGTTTGAGCATTTCATCCGCTTCGTCGAGCACCACGGTCTGCACGCCGGAAAGATCGACCGCCTTGCGCCGCACCAGATCCATCAGCCGGCCCGGCGTGGCCACCAGCACCTGCGTCGGACGCTGCAGCGCCTCGATCTGCACATCAATTTTATCCCCGCCGCACACGACATAGGAAAACATGCGCTCGGTGTACTTGGTAAATTTAAACAGCTGCTTCTGCACCTGCTTCGCCAGCTCCCGCGTCGGCGCCAGCACCAGCCCCTGGATCTGCGGCTTTTTCGGATTAATGGACGCCAGCAGCGGCAGCCCGAAAGCCGCCGTTTTTCCGGTGCCGGTCTGCGCCTGGCCGATAAAATCCGTCCGTTTCCCGAGAATCATCGGAATGGTTTTGGCCTGAATCGCCGTGGGCGTTTCAATCCCCAGCTCGTTCAGCCCTTTAATGTAATCGTCGGTAATGCCGAGTGCTTCAAATGTTTTCATAAATAGTGGTAATTCCTGCGGTCAATATGATGCGAACCGGTGAACTTGAAGGTTTCGCCTGCACGAAGCCAGTTAAAAGTTTGCAGAACGGTGCCGCGTGCCGCCGTTTACCCCTGCCGCCGACGGCGTTTCGACAGCGGAAGCATATACGCATGATTTAATACTTTGCCGGGTGCAGCCCTGACGTTAAAGTGTTTTTTCGTGGCGGATACAGCGAATACGCCACAGGGTTATGGAAGCAGCGGCCGTATCGCAAAGAAACAATACGAGTTACGCAAGGAATGATATGGGCGCAAACGAAAAGCGGATACCGCGAAGAATCTGGATACTGTGGTTTCAGGGAGTATCGGAAGCTCCCTACGTAGTCAGGAAGTGTATCGATTCCTGGGTCAGGAAAAATCCGACCTGGGATGCCGTTGTCTTAGATTCCGGCACCCTCAGCAGCTACATCGACCTGGATATGCCGGAGAAAATCCTCAGAAACCTCTCGCCAGCCCTTCAATCCGATCTAATCCGGGCGGCGCTGCTGTCCAAATACGGCGGGGTCTGGGCGGATGCAACGACGTTCTGCGTCCAGCCGCTGGATGAGTGGATTGCCGATTATGCCTCGTCGGGTTTTTTCGCTTTCCACAAGCCCGGCAAAGACCGGAAAATGTCAAGCTGGCTCATGGCCGCAGAACAGGGTTCACCGCTCTGCACCAAGCTGTTTGAAAAGCTCCGCAGCCATCTGATCCGCCACAACTTCAAAAAACCGAACCGGTTCCAGCGCCGCGCGGTCAGGAAGCTGGCCAAACGGTTCAATCAAAACGACCAAACAACCCGGCACTGGTTCAACCCCCTTGTCACCAAAGTGCTGAAGGTCAACCCGTACTTTATATTCCACTACATGTTCAGCATCCTCGTTTCAAATGACGATGAATGCCGGACGATTTGGAAAAACACTAAACGCGTGAGTGCGGACCTTCCCCATTTGATTAAACACACCGGCCTGCTGTCGCCGGCAACGGAATCCATGAAGAAAAAGATTGATGAATGCGGCGTCCCCCTCTTCAAACTGACATGGAAATATGATCATTCGGAATATACGGAAACCACCCTGCTGCATTACCTGACCGAAGAGCGGATTACCTAGCGGAAAGCATTGAAACCCGGCGTTACCCGTGCGACATAAATGCCCGCACGACCCGAAGGTCCGCATAGGTCACTTTATTGCCGGAGGCTTCAATAATAGACCGCATTGACGCGCCGCCCATCCGTCCGAACAGCTCCTCGCAGAGCAGACGCGTCTTGAGGGGAATCAAGTCGTCAATCTTCAGCTCCTCGCCATCGGCCAGCAGCGCTTCAATATGCTGGGCCACCGTCGATTCCGTCAGGTCGCGCACCGCGGCAATGCCCTCCAGCGAATGGCCCGCCTTCGCCATCTTCAGCGTTTCGTGCACCGTCTGTCCGGCCTTCTTTTTCTTCTTCTTGATTTTAATCGGCACCTGCAGCACGGACCGCTGCTCCGCCTCTTCCGGAAAGCGGATTTTAAACATCTCGATAATCGTCATGAACGTATCGCCGTATTTCTCCAGCTTGGCTGCACCGACGCCGGAAATACCGCCCATCTGCTCCGGGGTATCGGGGAAGTAGAGCGCCATTTCGCGCAGTGTGCGGTCGGAAAAGATAACAAACGGCGGCACGCCCTCTTCCTGCGCCAGCCGCTGCCGTTCGGCGCGCAGCTGGTCGAACAGCTTTTTACAATAGTCGCCGGCCACCTGCGTTTTGTCCGAAGCCTGGAATGCCTTCTGACGGATCACCTCGAACTTCTTTTTGCCGAGCAGCACCTGCCTGCCTTTGGGCGTCAGCTCCAGCGCGGAAAACCGCTCCGCATTCTGCACGAGGCACTCCTGCGCGAGCAGGTCATCAATAACGCGCCGCCAGTACTTTTTGCTTTCGTCTTTGCCCACGCCGTAGGTTTTGAGCTGATCGTGCCCGAGCTCGCGAATCCGCTGGGTGTTGGCCCCAACCACAATATCGGCAATATGCGCAGCGCCGAACCGCTCGCCGGAACGGTAAACGGCCGACATCACCTTCTGGGCCGGCACCGTGGCATCCATCCGCTCCACATCGCCCACGCAGATATCGCACGTTTCGCAGTTTTCCTTTTCGTAGTCTTCGCCGAAATAGCCGAGGATCGCTTTGCGCCGGCAGACGTTCGCCTCGGCAAACCGAACCATCTGGAACAGCTGGTCCTCCGCAATTCTCCGCTCGTTGAGATCCTCGGTCTGCTCGATAAAATAGCGAAGCTTCACAATGTCGGCGCGGCTGAAATAAAGCACGCAGCGCGACGGCTCGCCGTCGCGCCCGGCGCGGCCGGTTTCCTGATAATAGCCCTCCATGTTTTTCGGAAGGTCACCGTGCAGCACGAAGCGGACATTCGACTTATCAATCCCCATGCCGAAGGCAATCGTGGCCACCACCACCTCGACCTCGTCGCGGTTGAATTTATCCTGGTTGTCCTTCCGCTGCTTCGGCGTCAGCCCGGCATGATACGCCAGCGCCTTGATTCCCTGCCGCTGCAGGAATTCCGCCGTGGACTCCACGCTCTTGCGCGATGTGCGATAGATAATCCCCGATTCGCCGGAATGCCCCCGCAGGAATTCAAGCAGCTGGATTTCGAGGTTGTCTTTCGGCACCACCTGGTAAAACAGGTTCGGCCGGTCAAACGATGCGCGGGTTAAATGCGGATTCCGCAGGCCGAGCTTGCGGATTATGTCCTCAGAAACCTTGTGCGTGGCCGTCGCCGTGAAGGCCGCAATCCCGGCTTTCGGGAAATGCTTCACGATGTTCGACAGCGAAAGATAGTCCGGCCGGAAATCGTGCCCCCATTCGGAAATGCAGTGCGCTTCATCGATGGCGAAAAAAGAAACCTTCGCCTGCTTGAGCGTGGCGATGAAGTCCGGCATGGCAAAGCGCTCGGGCGAAACATAGAGCAGGTCGAGCTGATAGTTTTCGAGCGCCTGGTAAACGCGCGCACGGTCCTTCATGCCCAGCGAGCTGTTCAGGAATTCGGCATCCAGCCCGTTGGCTTTGGCGGCGTCCACCTGGTCCTTCATCAGCGAGATCAGCGGACTGATCACCACGCACAGGCCCTCGAGCATGTGCGCCGGCAGCTGGTAGCAGAGCGATTTCCCGCCGCCGGTCGGCATGACGGCAAATACATCCTGCTGCTTCAGGATATGCTCAACAATCTCCTGCTGGTTCGGCCGGAACTGCTGGAAACCAAATACACGGCGCAGGGCTTCATGCATTGTTTCGCTCACGTGCGCACCGCCCTAAATCTCTTCGGACGGGCCGGGAAACTCCGAGCCCGGCTTCATCAGTTCCGCCTCTTTGATCAGCCGGCAGAACTCTTTTTTAGAGATCTCATGCAGCGTGCCCTCGCCGGACACGGGATCAGCCATCACCTTATATTTCACCGAGAGACGCTCCCGCTCGACGAGACGGATATACTCGTCCCCTTTTTTCCAGATCTGACCCTGTACCAGTTTCATTAAATCCCTTTCCCGTCGCGGATATCCGCGATCCGCTGCATGATCAGCTTGGCATAATCATCATACGCAGCGCGCCCTGTGCCCAGGGCCTTGAAATCCTCCTGCGTAATCGGCTTTCCGTAGGTGACCGTCACCTTACACGGCTTGATGAATTTTGTCCCTTTCGGATGTGCTTTGTAGGTGCCGTCAATATAGGCCGGCACCACCACGCAGCCCGACTTCTCAATAATAAATCCAATACCGCCCTTGGCCGCCTGCAGCTCGCCGTCTTCCGTACGCGTCCCCTCCGGGAACATCGAAACCGCTTTGCCTTCCTTCAGCGCTTTAATCGTCAGCTTCAGCGCCTTGATATCGCCCGTACCGCGCGAAACCGGAATGCAGCCGACGTGGTCCATCCACCACGAACCGAATTTGGAATTCCACAGCGTATCGCGCGCCATGAAATGCACCGGACGGCCGCGGTAACCCACACCCACCACCGGCGGATCCAGAAAACTCGCATGGTTCGAAGCCAGCAGTACGCCGCCCCGGTCCGGAATGTTTTCCGCGCCGCGGATGCGCAGGCGGTGCCAGAGCAGCAGAAAAAGTTTAAACACGCGCGTCGATGCCTGGTAAACGCGCATATCGGCCATCACTTCATGTTTGACGGGATCAATCATATCACTCCTCTGTTACCGCATCGACAACCGTACGGATCACATCCTCAAGGGTCATCGAAGTACTGTCAATCACCCGGGCGCCCGGAGCCACGGTCAGCGGATCCGTCTTGCGGGTCGAATCAATCTTGTCGCGCTTCTTCAGGCTCTCCATCACCTCTTCGGCCTTTTCGCTTTCACCGGCTTCCACCAGCTCGCGGTAGCGCCGCATGGCGCGCTCTTCCGGATCCGCATCCAGGTAGAATTTGTAAGGCGAATCAGGAAAAACCACCGTGCCGATATCGCGGCCTTCCATCACCAGCGAACCAAAGTTTTCCAGCGCCTGCAGGCTTTCCACCACAAACGTGCGCACTTCCGGAATGACCGCCACATGGGCCACATTTTCCCGCACCGCTTTTTCGCGCAGCTCCTGCACCGGCACATCGCCGTCGACCGAAAACACCGCGGCGCCGTCCTGCACAAAAAAGTCCCACTCGGCGCTTTCCATACAATCAATAACCGCCGCGGCATCCGCGCAGTCCACCCCTTTGCGCAGCGCCTGCCAGGTAATCCCGCGGTACAGCGCGCCGGAATCCACATAAATAAAATCCAGCGCCGCCGCCACGCCCTTCGATACCGATGATTTACCGGATGCCGACGGTCCGTCTATTGCAATTGTTTTTCCCATTCTCTCTCCAAATCATTTTTACAAAGATCCACAGATTTCACAGATGATAAGGATTTGACTCAGAGAAATCCGTGTAATCCGCGGATAAAATTTCCTACTCGGCTTTTCCGCCGAGCTGTTCGAGGTGCTGCCAGAATTCGGGATACGACGTATCCACACAGCCCACCCGATCAATTGTCAGCGGCCCCGTTGCAAAGCTGTTGAGTATCGCCGCCGACATCGCAATGCGGTGATCCCCGTGACTGTCGATTACCGCGTTCGGCGTTTTCAGGTCCGACGGACCGGTCACCACCATGCCGTCCTCCTTCTCCTCCACCTCCACGCCGAACAGCTTGAGCATTTTCACCATCTCGGCAATCCGGTCCGACTCCTTCACCCGCAGCTCGGCCGCATCGCGCACATCGGTCTGCCCCTCAGCCAGCGCCCCGGCCACGCAGATGATCGGAATTTCATCAATCAGGTTGGGAATCTCGTCTCCTTCAATCACAGTGCCTTTCAGCTGTGCACCGCGCACTTTAATCGTTCCGTAGGGATCGCCCTTTGCTTCGGTCACCGTCACGTCAATATCCGCACCCATGCGCTTCAACACATCCAGCAGCGCCGTCCGGCGCGGATTCAGCCCCACGTTTTCAATGACCAGCGAAGCCCCCGGCCGCGCCGCAACCGCCGCAATCCAGAAGGCGGCCGACGAAAAGTCGCCCGGCACAACAAATTCGCGCGCCTTAAAATACACCCCGTCTTTGCCGGTGCCTTCCACCGAAATCTTCAGGCCGTCCACCTCGATCGGAATATCCAGCGCCTGGAACAGTTTTTCGGTGTGGTCGCGCGTCGGCCGCGGCTCCACCACGGTGGTCTTGCCTTCGGCAAAAAGCCCCGCCAGCAGCACACACGATTTAACCTGGGCCGAAGCCATCGGCAGCAGGTAGCCGATGCCCTTCAGGTTGCCGCCCATAATCATCATCGGCAGCGTACCTTTTTCACCCGTCAGCCCAATACTGGCCCCCATCTGCTCGAGCGGATGCCGGATCCGGCCCATCGGGCGCGACGACAGCGACGCATCGCCGACCATGGCCGCCTCCACGCCGGAGCCGGCCACAATCCCCGCCAGCAGGCGCGTGCCCGTTCCGGAGTTGCCCATATCCAGCGGTTCGGCCGGCTGCTTCAGCTTGCCGGCCACACCGGTAATGTACAGCGCATCGTCTTTAAACTCCGCTTTCGCACCCATCTGCTCCATGGCCGCCAGCGTGCTTTTGGCATCCTCGCCCATCAGATAGCCGGTCACTTTGGATGTGCCGTCCGCCAGCGAGGCCAGCATGGCCACGCGCTGTGAAATACTCTTGTCTCCGGGAACCTTCACGCTCCCCTCCAGCTTTGCCGGATATACTGTTTTACTGCTCATAATATTTTTCTTACCACTGAGATCACAGAGCACACAGGGCATTTCTCGGTGCTCGCCGTGTCCTCTGTGGTGAATTATTTTTTTAAAAACCGGTTTAACTTCAGAATTTCATCGCGGTCATCGCGCGCATCTTCCAGCCATGTGCGGATATCGCCGTCGCTGCCGCTGCGTAGGATTTGAATCAGCCCCTGCAGCTCTTCATCAAAACGGCCGATTTCCGCGGCCAGCGCGTCGCGGTTGGTATCGATGATATCGACCCACATATCGGCCGATCCGGACGCCACGCGCGTGGTATCCTTGAAGCCAGTCCCGCAGAAATCAGCCTTTTCCGCCGGGTTGCCGTGGGCGACCGCACGCGACAAAGCCGCGGCGATCATATGCGGCAGATGGCTGGTCGAAGCCAGCATGGCGTCATGCTCATCCGGCGACAGTTCCACCACCTCCGAACCCGCACTTTTCCAAAGGTCAGTAACCAGCGCATCGGCTTCAGCCGGGGTGGATTCCACCGGGCAGACAATACAGAGCCGGCCGTCATACAGATCCGGGTTGCCCGCCTCGATCCCGGTCTTTTCCGAACCGGCAATCGGATGCGAGCCGATGAAATGCGCCGGCGATGATTTAAACAGCGGACACAGCAGTTTCAGCAGCTCCGACTTCGTGCTGCCCACATCGGTTACCACCGCCCCGGGTTTCAGTGCCGGCACAATCTGCTCCGCCAGTTTGGCGATCGTCCAGATCGGCACGCAGATCACCACAATATCCGCATTGCGCACCGCATCGGCCGGATCAGCAAAAGCTTCATCCGCCGCACCGTGCGCCAGCGCCTGGCTGCGGGTTTCCTCCCGCCGGGCATAGCCGTAAATCCGACCTGTAAATCCGCGTTTTTTCAAGGCGAGCGCCAACGACGCGCCCATTAGCCCATACCCCAGAATCGCTATATTTTTATCGCTGTCCATATTCCCCTTGCTGATGGAAAAGAGGAGTATTCTCCTTGGATTGGAAATTATTTCAACCCTAAAGCCCCGCTCAACCGGCTCCCGCCTTTAGGAAGAAATGAAAACTGCGAAGGAACGTAAATCCACGCGGTTTTACACCCGCACATCCCACGCGGCATCCCGCTCAAAGAGTACCTCTCCAAGCGGCCCGCCCAGCGCCGGCGGGCCGGTATACGGCCGCGGATTTTATATATGACCTCTTTGGTACTATTTTGATTTGACTCCCGCTCCTTTCGTTCCATTATAGGGGCAGTTGAAACCGAATAACTCACTGGAGGTTAATTATGGCTTATGAATTACCCGCACTGCCCTATGCATACGACGCCCTCGAACCCTACATCGATGCGCGCACCATGGAAATCCACCACACCAAACATCACCAGGCCTACGTGAATAACGTCAACGCAGCCCTTGAAGGGACCGGCCTCGAAGACACGCCGCCGTGGCAACTCTGCGGCAAGCTCGACGAAGTACCCGAAGCCAAACGCACCGCGGTCCGCAATAACGGCGGCGGTCACGCCAACCACTCGCTCTTCTGGGAAATCATGACCGGCGAAAAGCAGGAACCTTCCGGCGAACTGCGGGCGGCCCTCAACGATTCGTTCGGCAGTGTCGACGGATTTAAAGACACCTTCAGCAAAGCCGCCGCCACACGCTTCGGCTCCGGCTGGGCCTGGCTCTGCAAACACGACGGCGGCAAACTCAGCATCTGCTCCACCCCCAACCAGGACAACCCCCTGATGAAGGACGTGCCCTGCGACGGCCTGCCGATCCTCGGCCTCGATGTCTGGGAGCACGCCTATTACCTGCACTACCAAAACCGCCGCCCGGACTACATCAATGCGTTCTTCAACGTCATTAACTGGGACCTCGTCGGTCAGTACTACGTCAAGGGACCAGCCTATTCCTAATGCCCGGCCATCGTTCCGGCGGAGACGGCCCCCTGAACTCAGGGGGCCGTTTTCTTTGCAATTCTATACTTAAAGCATAAAGTGGTTCCATCAACACAAGGGGGAATCATGAACGGGGAACTCGCTGAACTGCTTTTCAGGACCTTCAACGATATACAGCCGCGGTATCCGGCCGACGCCGCCTATCTCTTTGCCCAGACCGTGAGCAATCAAGCGGCTTCCATTACCGCTGCGCGGCACGCCGATGCCTTCGAAGTCCTGCTGCTCAGCACCCCGCCGCGCAGCGGCTATCCCGGCGCCGCCGCCTGGAAAAAAGAGCTGATCAATTCCGGCTACAACCCGCACCGAATCGCCGAAGTTCCGATGAATGCCGACATCCTGCTCAACACCCGGACCGAAGCCCAGGCCCTGATGAGCTATGTTCAGCGCGAGCCGATCCAGACCCTGGAAATCATCGCCCCGCCCTTTCACCAGCTGCGCGCCTTCATGACCGCCGTCACCATTGCGCTGGAAGAAAACGTCGACATCCGGATATACAGCCGTCCCGGCCAGGCCCTTCCCTGGAACGAAACCGCCGCCCATTCCCAAGGCACCCTGCAGGCCGAACGCCGGCAGCTCATCCACGAAGAACTCGCCCGCATCAAAACCTACCAGGCCAAAGGCGACCTCGCCCCAACCGCCGCCGTCCTCGACTACCTGAATCAGCGCGATGCCTGACCGCTCCCCTGCGGCCGCGCTGCCGGGTTAAGCGAATCCGCGCCTTAATCTACGCAGCCGTCTGATTTCAAGACCGGCAAAGGCGAGGCCGCATAGACAAAAAAAGCCCCGTTATCATTGCTGATAACGGGGCTTTAAAATGGCTCCGGCGGCTGGGCTCGAACCAGCAACCAAGTGATTAACAGTCACCTACTCTACCATTGAGCTACGCCGGATTTCTCGTGAAGAGGCGCATAAGGTACAGGAATCCTTGTCCTTGTCAACACCCCGAAATTAACTTTTTTTTGACGATCATTTTCAGTGCTTGAAAATCAATAACTTGCACAATTTGAACCGGGAAATTTTACCGAATTAATCGAATTCCTGACGCCCTTTTATCGCCTTCGCGAGGGTAGCGGCATCGGAATATTCGATGGCGCTGCCGGTCGGCAGACCGAAGGCGAGACGCGACACTTTGACATCACGGTTGGCGAGCACTTCGTTGAGGTAAGCCGCCGTGGCATCGCTCTCGACATCGGTGCCGAGCGCAATGAGCACTTCCGTGATCTTTTCATCGGCCAGGCGCGCGAGCAGTTTATCGACCCGCAGGTCCGCCGCGCCGGTGCCGTGCATCGGCGACAGGCGGCCCATCAACGCGTGATAGCGCCCCTGGAAACCGCCGGACTCTTCGATCTTCATAATATCGGCCGGCGATTCCACAACGCAGAGGATGTGCGCATCCTTGCGGTGCCGCGTACAGAGCTCGCAGGGATTGATCGCCGAAAGCGTCACATTCCCGCAGCGCTCGCAGTTGGCAATTCCGTCATCGGCCTCGAGCAGCGCATTGGCCAGGATCCGCATCAGCCCCTTATTATCCTGCACGAGCGACATCGCCATACGTTCAGCCGTCCGACGCCCGATGCCGGGCAGCCGGCTGAGCGCCGCCACAAGGTTATCAAGAGGAATGAGGTGGTTCATAAAATAGGATTTAAGCATTCAGAATGAAGAATGAAATACCATCCCTGGTCACTCTCCATTCCGAAATATGCATTCTAAATTACTTAGAACGGCAGACCGCCCGGCAGATTCATACCGCCGGTAAGTTTGCCCATCTCTTTGGACATCGTTTCCTGTGCGGAGCTCAGGCATCCGTCGACCGCTGCCAGCACGAGATCCTCAAGCATTTCTACATCGTCGGGATCAACCGCATCCGGATTGATTTTGATGGAGCGGACTTTCATGTCGCAGGTGGCCTTGACGGTAACCATACCGCCGCCGGCCGTGAACTGGACTTCGGTCTTGGCCAGTTCGTCCTGTTTTTTCTTCATGTTTTTCTGCAGGTCCTGTGCCTGCTTCATCATTTTCATCATGTTCATAACAAGTTCCTTTCAGTCATTTTCAGTCTAAAGTCTGTCCGTCCAGGATCAAAGCTCTCCGGCTCTCGACCCTTGGACCGTCGACGGAAATTTATTCCCTAATATCCGTAATTTCGCCATTAAACGCATCTACAACGATTTTGACAACGGGGTTTGCATACCATTCCTGCTCCTTGGTCAGCTGGACGGCTTGGTCCGTTTCGCGGCCGCTCACTGGATGGTCCGCCGGCAGCGGGCGCGGATCATCGGCCGAAAGCGGTTCATACTGAATGGACGGCAGGCGGCCGAGAAACTTTTCGGCCGCGCGGGCCAGGGCGAGTTTGGCCCGCTCGTCCTCGAGCCGGCTGCGGTCGCCGGAAAATTCCGGATCATAACCGACCACCAGGTGCACCGGGTCGGTCCGCAGCGGGGCTGTATTGAGCAGACTGTTTTTGGCCAGCGAATCGGCCTTGCCGACCTGGTCAACGATGACGTGCCAATTCCTCAGCAGCAGGGCGGTTTCGTCTTCAGCCGAAGACTTTTTTTTTTGCGGATTCCCGCCGACGGCGGCCGCGGCGCCTAGGGGCCCGCCGGATTTAAAGTTTTTTTTTAGGGCGGCCACCTGTTTGAGCAGCTCGTTGATCGTTGCGGTTTCCGCAGCGCGGGAACATCGGATCAGCCCGGTTTCGAGCAGTGTTTTTTTCGACAGCGCATAGCGCATGCGGCCGTCGGTATCCACCAGCGCATCAATGATTTTCAAGACGCGGCCGGCATCGGTTTCAGGCGCGGTGCTCTTATAAAACTCAAGCTGCGATTCCGGCAGCTCAAGCGCCGCGGCCCCGCTCTCGGAATAGAGGACAACCAGCAGGTTCCGGAAACTTTCGAGCAGCTCCATAATGACGCGCTGCAGGTCTTTGCCGGACTGATCCATTTCGGCAATAATGTTGATGATCGAGGGCACGTCCGATTTCAGGATCGCCGTCGTGAGGTTTTCGAGCACGTGGCGCGATACCAGGCCGAACACAGCCAGCACGTCGTCCTCGCCGATATCTTTACCGCGGAAGGAAATAATCTGGTCCAGCGCGGATTCAGCATCGCGGAGGCCGCCTTCGGCGCCGCGGGCAATCGCAAGCAGAGCGTCTTCGGTAATCCTGATGCCCTCCTCTTCGCAGCCTTTGCGCAGGCGGTCGGTGATATCCTGCACCGAAATACGGCGGAGATCGAACCGCTGGCAGCGCGAGAGAATGGTGGGCAGCACCTTATGCACATCGGTGGTGGCAAAGATAAACTTCACGTGTTCGGGCGGCTCTTCCAGCGTTTTGAGCAGCGCGTTGAACGCCTGCGTGGAGAGCATGTGCACTTCGTCGATAATATAAATCTTGTAGGGCCCGCGCGCCGGGGAATAGCGGGCGTTATCGCGCAGGTCGCGGACCTGGTCGACACCGTTGTTCGACGCCCCGTCGATCTCGATGACATCAAGGCTGTTGCCGGCCATGACTTCTTTGCAGGAATCGCATTGGTCGCACGGATACGGCGTGGGACCTTTTTCGCAGTTCAGCGCCTTGGCCAGGATGCGGGCCGAAGTGGTTTTTCCGGTACCGCGCGAGCCGACAAAAATATAGGCATGCGCCACGCGGTCGGTTTCGATGGCGTTGGTCAGCGTTTTCGTAACGTGCCCCTGCCCGACCACATCCGAAAACTGCTGCGGGCGCCACTTTCGTGCTAGAACTTCGTAAGCCATAAGTTAATGCATAATCCGTGCTGCGGCATCCGTCATTCGGACTGCGCGTTGAACTTCCCATGGAAAGAGAACGAAAGGGCTCCCGGCTGCGCTCCCGCCGGCGGGTCCGAACACCCGAGAAACATGGTGTACCGCTGCTGCCTTCCGACCCTGACGGGGTTAACCCGATCTCGTCATCCGGATGCCGACGCTCAACACGCCGCCGGGAACCGTCTCGTTCCCTTCCCATTTTCAGGGAAGAAGGAGGAAGATACAAAGGGCCTAGCGGCAAGGCAAGTTCCAAGGGGTGGAAACGTCACACAAGAGGCCGAAACGGCTGTCCGCAGGTGCGCACGGCGCGCCGCGGCAGGATACCCCGCGCTTAGTTTGCCCGTTTCATCATGATCAGCCCGCCGGCCTGGCCGAGCACGATCGGAACCCACGGGAAAAACCAGGGATAAATTCCGGGGCTTTTATCGAAGGTGTCGGACAGAATAATGAAGACGTAGAAAATGAACATGATGCCGAGGCTCATCAGCATGCCGATGGAAGATTCCTTGCGGTGCGAGGTGAGGCCGAGCGGAATGGCAACGAGCACAAACATCAGCGGGGAGAGCGCCAGGCACATGCGCTGGCTCAGCTCAATCAGGTCGCGGCTGTGCTCAATGGCCTGGTCGTTTTTGCGCATCCAGCCCAGGTCCACCTCCGGATTTCGGATCACAAACAGCAGCTCCGAGAGAGTCAGGAATTTGCGCTTTTTGCGGACCGTGCTTGTTTTCGTCAGCTGCTTGAGGTCCACGCGGATCGGGTGCTTCTTGGCGTTGATGTAATGCGACTGGCCGGGATTATTAGAATCCTCAACCTCAATCCGGACATCAAACAGATCGATTTTAAGCACCTGGTTTTCCCGGTCGAGGGTCAGGATACCGCTGTCGGCGCGGATCGTGTCGCTGACCTCTCCGCTCTTTTTATCCACGCGGTAGACGATCAGGTCCTTCACCTTGTTGCGGAATTTTTTGCCGACATAGATCATATAGCCGGGGAAGTCGCGAATGAACCGTCCCTCCTCCAGCAGCTTGACCGGATCCTCCACCCCCATACTCAGCGCATTTCTTTTCAGGTGCTCGGCGGCGTACGTGGTGCGCGGATAAATGACGAAGCTGTTGTAAAAACAGACGCAGACGAGCAGCACGGAAATCATGATGACCGGCGAAGAAATCTGCCATAGGCTCATCCCGCCGCTGCGCATGGCGGCCATCTCGCTGTCGGACGACAGCCGCCCGAACAGCAGCAGCGTGGAGAACAGCGCGCTGATCGGAATCGTAAACGACATGGAATACGGCAGCGTGTAGAGCGCAAACTGGCCGATAATATTCAGCGGCAGCCCCTTGGCCATGTAATCGATCAGCTTGTACATGGTGCCGATGCTGAACGCAAAAGTGATCAGCAGCAGCGCCACGCCGAAAATCGTGAGAAAATCAGCCGCTAAATATTTAGTCAGTTTGCGCACGCGGTCTACTCCCCGGAAAACTGGCGGTTATACAGCTTGGTGTAGAGTTCATCGCTGTTGAACAGCTCTTCGTGGCTTCCGACCCCGCGGACGCGGCCGTCTTCCATCACCACAATCGTATCGGCCATGCGGATGGTGGCGAAGCGGTGCGCAATCATGAAGACGGTTTTATCTTTCACGAGCACTTCGAGCGCGGTCTGGATTTTCTTTTCGCTCTCCGAGTCCAGCGCGGAGGTGGCTTCGTCGAGAATCAGGATCGGGGCTTTTTTCAGGAAGGCGCGGGCGATGGCAATCCGCTGTTTCTGGCCGCCGGACAGCCGCGTGCCCCGCTCGCCGACCACGGTATTATAGCCGTCCTCAAGCTCCATGACAAAATCGTGCGCGAAGGCATGGCGGGCGGCTTCGTAGACCTCTTCATCGGACGCGCCCGGTGCGCCGATCCGAATATTTTCCAGGATCGAATCGTTAAACAGGAAGGTATCCTGCGAAACAATGGCAATCGCGGCCCGCAGCTCCTGCTTGGAAACGCTCCGCACATCCACGCCATCCACACGGATCACCCCTTTTTCCACGTCATAAAACCGCGGAATGAGGTCGGCCATCGTCGTTTTACCGGCACCGCTCGGCCCGACCAGCGCCACAACAGACCCCGGGCTGAAAGAGAGGTTCACGCCCTTGAGCACCCACTCATCGAGATAGCGGAAATACACATCCTCGAAATCAACCCGGCCCGTAACCTTGCCCAGCGGCACGGGCGAATCCGGCTCGCTCACCTTGTTCTCTGCACGAAGGATGTGCTCAATGCGGTCCATGGCCGCCTCGCCCTTTTTCAGCGACATGTGGATTTCCCCGAATTTTTTGACCGGATCATAGGCCATGTAAAGTGCGGTCAGCATCGAGGCGGCAATCGCGAAGATTTCGCGTTCGAGCATATAGACCACGGCCCCGCAGACACAGACCACACCGACAATCTCGATGGTCGGCCGAATGATATTGCTGTATTTCACCACCTTGAGCGAGAGCCGGCAGAAACGGTCCAGCGCGGCATCGAACCGCGCCTTTTCGCGCTCCTGCAGGTTATAGGCGCGCACCTCGCGCACCGCGTTCAGGTTTTCCGAAACATGGCGCGAGATATTCCCGCTCTGATCCTGCATCTGCTTGGCGCGCTTGAGAATGCGTTTTCCGAAAATACGAATCGGCAGAATAATCACCGGCATGGTGACCACAAACAGCAGCAGGAACCAGGCATCCTGCTCCGATACGGCCAGGTAGATCAGGTAACCCACTGCGCCGATCATCGTGATCGGCTGTTTGATCAGGTCATTCGCCACCTTCGTGAGCACGGTCTGCAGCGAACCCGTATCGCCGTTCACCCGCGCCATCAGGTCGCCGACGGTGTTTTCATGAAAGAACCCCAGCGGCAGCTCCTGCAGCCGGCCGAAAACCCGGTTGCGCAGCTGCAGCAGCACGCGAAGCCCGCACAGGGAAATCAAATAGGTATTGAAAAAACCGCTGACCGCCCGAATCAGCATGGCGGCCGGGAATACGGAGATGTATGCAATCAGCACCATCGTATCCGGCAGCGGTTTGGCGGTCAGCTTCGGCAGCAGCACCTTCACCAGGTACGGAATGCCGAAGCCGCTGGCCGCGCCGTAGATCACGCCCATGAGGATCCCGAGCACAAACGGCTTTTTCACCGCTTTCAGCAGGCTGATATACGGCCGGTAACGCCGCCAGCCTTGTTGTTGTATTTCTTCAGATAGACTCATAAAAAACCTTAGCAGCACCGATCAGCAGGGGCGGAAACAGTACAGCCCCCCGGCAAAATTTCAGTCAGCAAATTGATTCGGACGTTTTACCATTCAGAATGCGGCGACTCCACCATAAAAAAGCGGAGCAAAACCCGCACAACCCCGCGGTCCGGGCAGAACCCCGCTGCACTGAGGCCTGCTGTTGGGTCGACAGCGGCATCGATACCCTGTAAATGTATCTGAACTGCATAGGAACCGAATAATGCCGACATCTTCCCCCGAAAACCACTGCCCCGCCTCGACCGCAGGCAATAACGCCCGGCCGGTGATTGTGCTGGGCATGCATAAATCAGGAACAACGTTTCTCTCCAAAACGCTTCACCAGAGCGGGATCAATATGGTCGATAAGACCTTCGATGCCGCATACGACGAAGGAAACAAGTGGGAGCGCGAAAGCCTGCTGAAGCTCAACAAGGAAGCCCTGCAGTGCGGCAGCAAATGGAGCATTCTGGTTCGATCCCCCATCTCCCCCGATGATGCCGCGTGGCAGAACACCGCCCCGCAGTTCAGCCGGGAAATCGAGCGGCTCAACCGGGAATATGCAAGGTGGGGCTTCAAAGACCCGCGGACCTGCATGACCTACGAAGGCTGGAAAACCCTGCTGCCGGAACATGAACTGCTCTGCGTCATCCGCCATCCGCACGCCATTTGGCCGCGCTACAAGCGGCAGGGGCAGGCTAAAGGCGGATTCATTAAGAAACTCATCATATGCTCCCGCTATCTTAAGTGCTATGCAGCCTATATGCGCGCCATTGCCGCCGCCGTCGACACACATCCGCGCGCACTCATCTTCGCCTACGACCAGCTGATGGAATCGGACGGCTGGATGAATCAACTCAAGAACCAGCTGGACCTGGATCAGGTGGCCGACGTACGCACTCGGAATAACGTCGACGAGCTATCCCCGGATATCTATGTCAAATGCTGTGAACTCTGGGAAAAGCTTACGACCGGAACAACCTGCAGCGGCCTATACCAAAAGCTTCTGGCGTACTGCATCCACGGATAATACAATTCCAGCCTGCCGATCCTCAGCACAGCAGCCGGAGTTCCCTAGGCAGGAAGGCACTGCGTGTCCTATTCCTTCCCCTCTAAAACACTAAAATAGCTCGCCTCCAGGCACTCAATATTATGACCAAATGAAAATTGGTTCACAATAGTGTCGCGGGCTCCCGCAGACAGCTTCGCATACAGCCCATCCTGTTCAGCAGCCTGCCGGATCAGCTCCGCCAGCTCGGCAGCACCGTGCCCATTCATCAAAAGACCATTCTCCTCATGATTCAGGACTTCCGGGATTCCCGCATGTTTGGTCGCAATAGCGGGAACTCCGTACGCCATGGCTTCAAGCATCGAATTGGGTATGCCTTCCCGGTCATTCGTTTCAGTGGTTCGGCTGGGGTGAAGGAACAAGTGATAGTTTTCCAATGAATCCAACAACTGCTCGTTTTCAACAAAACCCAGGAAACGAACCACGTCACCCAGTCCCAGCTGCTCCACTTGTTTCTTCAGGTCCTGCTCGCAGCGCCCATTCCCGGCAATATCCAGCGTAACCGGAAAGTTCTTTTTTTTAAGCCGCGCGACTGCATCAACCGTAATATCCAGCCCCTTTTTTTCGACCAGCCGGCACGCCTGCAGCAGCCGCATAGGCTCCCCGCGGTCCCGATCAGGCAGCCGGCATTCCGGAACTGCATCAGGAACAGGAACCCCCGTCGGATTGAGCCTGATCCGTTCCCGCGGGCATCCCCTTTCCACCAGGACATCACGCATCGATTCGCACCGGGCCAGAAAAAGGTCGGTATATTTAACCAGTTCTTCAAAATCCTGCTGATCCAGGGCATCGGATGTGTCGACGCCATGAAAAGAGATGATCTTCGGCCTCGATTCCACTTTAAGATAAGGAATCAGCGGCACAGCATCCGTCCCCACATAAATATGGATCAGATCAACCTGATTTTTTTTGACGATCTTCTGGATTTGCCGAACATCAAACCAGCTCAACGGAACAGGCTTTTTGCGTATATGCCGCCAGTAGTATCGATGCAGCTGCCGAAACGGATCCTTGGATAAGGTAATAAGCCGGTCATAAGGGTACACATCGAGATTGTGCAGGTGACGCGCTAAAATGATATTTTCAAACCGGTTCAAGCCGCACACTTGACGGTACAACCACGAAACCCCTTTTTGTAAATACGCAAAGCGGTAAGACAGTACAACCGGCCGTTCGCTGCAGGCACCACTCATTTCCCGCGTCTCTTAAACTGAAAGCTCCTGCATTCAAATAACCCATGCTGATTCAGGCACGCCGGCCGGACGCCTGATGGTATGCGTATTTTATCCATGCTTTTTCGTTCACTCATTCTCACTCCCCGATTCATGCCCACAACTATCACAACGAAAAGCAAACGCCTCAACCTCACACTTAAAAAAAACGATTTAAACCAGCTCCAATCAGGGAGGAACAGCATTCACTTACCAGTTCACACACATGATCCCGGCATTATCACGTCATCAGGCGATGACTATGCCCGGGAAACATCCGAATATACCCGCTCAAGACTCTCCCTGTTTTTTTCCGGGGAGTGCCGCTCGATAACCGTTTCCCGCGCATTGCGGCAAACCGATGCATAGGCTGCCTCATTGCTGACAGCCGCTTGTATAATCCCGGCCAGCTCTGCGGCATCCAGCCGCTCGAGCATAAAACCATTTGAGCCTGATTCCAGAATCTCAGGAATGCCGCTATGCCGGGTGCTGATGCTCGGCACGCCTACCGCCATCGCCTCCAGCATTGAGTTGGGAATCCCCTCGCGGTCATTGGCCTGCGTGGTGCGGCTCGGGTGCAGGAACAGGTGATAGTCCGGCAGCAGCTGCAGCAGTTTTTCGTTCTGCACAAAGCCCAGGAACCGAACCTCGTTTTCAAGGCCCAGCCGGCGCACCTGTTCGCGCAGCGCCTCCTCGCAGGGGCCCGAACCCGCAAGGTCGAGCAGCACGGGAACCCCGCGCTTTTTCAGCTCTGCGACCGCATCCACCGTAACATCCAGCCCCTTCTTATCGATAAACCGGCAGGCCTGCAGCAGGCGCACCGGCTCGCCGGACCCCGCTTTGGGCAGCGGCTTTACCGCCGCCTGTTCCGGAATAGGCACCCCGGTCGGATTGAGTTTGATCCGCTCCGCCGGACAGCCGCGCTCAATAAGCGCATCCTTCAGCGACTGAGACCGAGCCAGAAACAGGTCCGTACATTCCAGCAGCTCCTCAAGATCGCTTTGCGCCAGTGCATCCGATGTATCCATGCCGTGAAACGAAACGATCTTCGGGCGCTTCTCCTGTTTTAAATAGGGAATCAGCTTGGCGGCTTCCGTACCGAAATAGATATGGACCAGCGATGCCCCCACCCGGTCCGCAGCCTGCAGTATCTGGCGGATTTCATAGCCGGAAAGCGGCACCCGCTGTTTTCGAACGGTTCGCCAGTAGAAGCGGTTAATAAAGCGAAACGGATGTTTTTTCAGTATCGTTACGGCATCAAACGGATACTGGCCCTCGTTTTCGCGGTGGCGGGTGAGTACATGCGGGCGGTAGGCCTGCAGTCCGGCAATCTGGCGGTAGATATGCAGTGTTTCCGGCTTAAGGAACGTACTGCAGTAAGAAAGCACCACCGGTTTATTTTCGTCACTCATTCTGAAACCTCCATTACATTCATAAGCAGCCGCATCGTTTCCGCCGTATTTTTTGCCTGCGTCATGCCGGCCGCCGAAGCCGCAACGGCCTCTCCGGCCGGGACCGCAAGGGCAGTTTGGACCGCCGCGGCATAGCCGGGCAGGTTTGAGGGAATATCCACCACGGCGCCGTTTTCACCCTCGCGGATCAGGTCGCAGGTACCGCTCGATTTCGTGGTAACCACCGGGGTGCCGCACGCGAGCGCTTCGATACCGACGTTTGGAAAGGGGTCGTACCACGAAGGCACCAGCGCCGTATCGGCCGCCCGGTAAAAAGCGGCGACATCCTGCTGCGGCGGATGAAAGACAACCCGATCCGAAACACCCAGTGCCGCCGCTGTTTTTTTCCACGGCCGCGCATCATCGCGCCCCATAATCACGAGGCGGCAGGCCGGAAATTCCCGCATCACCTGCAGCGATTCAAACACCCCTTTACGGCGGAAGCCGCTGCCGGCCAGCAGCAGCAGTTTTTCTGCATCCCGCATGCCCAGCTGTTCCCGCACCGCCGCGCGGTCGCGCTCCCGGTGCTGCGGATTAAACCGCGCCGGATCCACCCCGTTATAAATGACCGAAATTTTTGCCGGATCCACATTCGGAAAAACCGAAAGGATATCGCGCTTCACCATATCTGAATTCGCAATCAGGCGGGGTGTCGTACGGATGCACTCCTCTTCGATCTTCAGCACCGCTTTCTGGAAGGAACTGTTTTCCACCAGCCAGGTTTTCAGCGGCGATTCATACTTCGCCCGCATGTTCAGCCAGACGCGGTGCACGCCCTCGCCGCCGCGCCAGACATCCTGCCCGACCGTGCGCTCCAGGCTCAGCACCGCATCAAATTTGTTTTTCTTCAGGTAATCCTGCACCGCGGCGGCAAATGATACGGCGCGCGCTTTGCGCGTATGCTTTTTCATCGGAATAGGATGGATCTGAATCCGGTCATCCCCGCCCGACCACTTGGCCGTGAGCAGGTGGACGTTCACGCCCTTTTCCAGGCAGCGCTGCATGAGCCCCTGCAGATAGCCCTCGCCGCCGCCGAACGCAACGGATTTCTGTTTGACGAATGCGATGTCCACTAGGCCTTTCCTTCCCGCTGCAGTTCCCGCAGCTTCAGGTATTTGACCCAGACCTCAAAGCTGGTCAGCAGCGCAATCGACAGCCCGGCGCGTCCGTCGAGAAAACCCCGTTTAATGATATAGCCCCGGAAAAATTTCCAGGCCGGCCGAAAGAGCAGGTCCGCCAGCGATGCTTTTTTACCGCGTTCAAATTTCTCGCGGGCGGTAATCGAGGAGAAGCGGTTGATCGTGTTGAGGTGATGCGCAATGTCATCATAGGTATAATGAAAAATCGGCGCCTGCAGTTTTTTCACGGGGCCTTTAACGTCCACATAGTCGTGCGGATCGATGCCGACGATTTCCCCGGCTTCTTTGCGGTAGAGCCGCAGCTTGCGGTCCGGATACCAATCGCCGTGCCGAATCCAGCGCCCAAGATAAAACACCATCCGCGGCATGCTGAAACCGTCGGCAGCCGGATGTTCCAGCACCGTGAAAATTTCCTCCCGGAGCTCCGGCGATATTTCCTCGTCGGCATCGAGCATCAGCGACCATTCACAGGTGCCCTGCTGCCGGGCAAACTCCTTCTGCGCCCGAAACCCCGGCCACTCGCGCTGAATTACCCGGTCCGTGAATTCGCGCGCAATTTCCACCGTCCGGTCCGTACTGAAGCTGTCGACCACAATAATTTCCCGGCACCACGCAACGCTTTCCAGGCAGCGCCGGATATTCTTTTCTTCATTAAACGTCACGACGCAGGCGGTGACATCTTTTCTGTTGTCCGATGAATCCATACGTCCTATTCCGGGATCTGCCCCGCGAGGGTTAAATATTTCTGAACAACCAGCAGCTGCAGCAGCTCCTCAAGTGCCGAGTCCGTGAACTGCGCGTAGTAGGCCTTAAAATTGGCAATCAGCTGCAGGGCCTCATCCGTATGCTCGAGATAATACTCCAGCTTTTCAGGCAGGTCGCTGTAGTCCTCCTGCAGCTCGACATAGTGCACCCCGCCCTGCAGGCGGCCTTCCATCATCCAGGTTTCGCACGTCGGCTTTTTCATAAAACAGAGCGAGTTAGACTGCGCAATCCACTTCAGGTTGGTGGCCACGTCATTGCCCTCGATGGACAGGATAAATTTATACTGCAGCTGCTGCTGAATGGAGAGTTTGGATTTCACCCACTCCGGCGGCGTACCGTCGTCCGGCCGGTTGACCTGCCCGACATCGCACAGCGGGTGGTTGATATACTGCTGGATAAATGCCTTGCGCCACCGGCGCCAAACAGCGCCGCGCCACACCAGCTGGTTCTTTTTCTGCTCAAATGGAATCGTATCGTTAATCGGCAGGAAGTGCCGCACCGAGTTGAGCTTCAGCAGTACCGAATTCTGGTTCGTATCAGAGATGAGCCGGCTCTTCACAAGTGTCGGCACCGTCGGGATTTTCCGAACATCGCCGAAAATAAGGTCCGCGCGGACCTGCTGCGGAAAATATCTCAGGATCGAATAATAATCGTTGTAGTACGCCGATTTCCTGAATCGCGGCAGGTCGCGCAGCCGGACCGCCTCCGAAGAAACCCGGAACGGCTCCGTCAGTCTGCAGCAGTAGTCCAGCCGCTCTGCCGCCAGCTGCGGATCATAGCGGCCGGCCGTTTCGAGCTTTCGCCCGAGCCGTGCGCGGCAGGCCGCAGCCGGAACAAACAGCTGCTGCAGCAGCGATTTCGTATAGAACCTGACCTTTGCTCTTCTCTGATATGATATATGTTGCACAACACCCACTCCGGCAGCTGAAAAAAACAATTTAACGATTCCGCCCGATTCATCAACCGTTCCGCTCTTTTATTTGCAGCCGCCGCGCCGGCGCATAAATCTGATTTTCTACTCGTGGACCCGCGCCGGTTTCCCATAAGTTACGCCGCTGATGAACATCGGACTCTGTTTGAACCCATGAAACTACTCAGGATCATTTTAATCTTATGCTGCACGGCCGGAGCGGGCCGGGCACAGATCAGCACGAACCTGCCCGACGGCCTGATGCTCAACCTGAACTTTGAAGCCGCCCAGGAAGGCCTGATACCCAACCTGGCGCTCTATCCGCTCTACGTGCCGCAGGGCGGCCTGCGGATCGACCGGGTCAAGCACCGCAACATGCTCCTGCTGGAACCCGAAACCGGCCTCGAAATTCCGCACAGCTCGCTGCTCGACCCGAACGGCGATGACTGGATCGTTTCTATTCGGGTGTACCTGACCACAGACGGGCTCATTCTTTCGCAGGGCAATGCCGAACACGGCTTTGCCCTCTATTCCAAAGACGGCCAGATTTTCGCCCGGATCCGCACCGGAACCACCGCCTACACCCTGCAGGAAAACCCGCGCTTCGGTATCAGCAAATACCGCAAAAAATGGGTCACCATCGAACTGCGGATCGAAGACGGGCGCGCTCTGCTCAGCCTCAACCGCAAACGCGCCGCCCAGGTCCTCGACCAGCCGCCGCTCGACGGCGAAAACATGCGCATCCGGGTGGGAGCCCACCGCGAAATTCCCGCCGTCTTCCAGCGCTTCCACGGCATGCAGACCATCGGGTTCAGCGGGGCCGTCAGTTCCCTGAAAATCCACCGGCAGTGAGCCGTGAGCCGTGAGCCGTGAGCCGTGAGCCGTGATTCTATTTCACAGGCAATCACGACTCAATCGTCACTCATCATTTTAAAACGGAACGAAGTCCGTTTCGGGCGTAATTTTCTCAACCGTCTTGGCAATCAGTTTCGCGCAGCGCTCCAGATCCTTCAGGTGGATCAGCTCGCAGGGGCTGTGCATGTAGCGCAGCGGAATGCTGACGAGCGCGGTCGTTACCCCGGCGCGGTTGAGCTGCAGCGCATTGGCGTCGGTGCCCGTGCCGCGCGGTTCGGCACTAATCTGAATCGGAACATCTTCCGCAGCCGCCGTCTCCACCAGCAGATTGAACAGCTTGGCATTAATATTCGGACCGCGTGTAATCACCGGGCCCTTGCCGAGCTCAATCAGGTTTTCGCGCTTCACGGCATCGCCCATATTCGGATGATCCGTCGCAAACGTCACATCCACCGCAATGCCGATATCCGGGTCAATGCCGTAGGCCGCCGTACGCGCACCGCGCAGGCCGATCTCCTCCTGCACCGTGGCCACACAGTGAATCTCCGCTTTCGGATTCAGTTCGGAAAGCTGGCGCGCAGCCTCCAGCACAACAAACGCCCCGGCACGGTCATCAAAGGCCCGGCCGACCGCCAGCCCGTTGGCCATCTCTTCAAATTCATAGGCCACCACCAGCGGATCGCCGATCTCGACCATTTTTTCGGCATCCTCTTTATCTTTCGCGCCGATATCGACCCACAGGTCTTTAATCTCGGAAACCTGTTTGCGCTGTTCAGGGGTCTGCAGGTGGATCGCCACTTTGCCGATCACCCCGCGGATGACTCCGTTTCTGGTCTGGACCTGCACCCGCTGGCCCTGGGCAATCTGGGTATCCCAGCCGCCAAGCGGCTGAATCCAGCAGAACCCTTTGTCGTCGATGTGCGAGATCTGGAATCCGATTTCATCGTAGTGCCCGGCAAACATCACCACCGGCGATCCGCCCGGGTTCACAATAGCGTGTGAATTGCCGTGCGTATCGGTCCAGACTTTCGCGGCAAACGTCCCGGCCTCTTTTTTCCAGACTTTGGCCACCGGACCTTCATAACCGGAGGGGCTGATACTGTTGATGAGATCGGCGAGAAACTGTTTCGATTTTTTATTCATTAAAGACTCCTGAGGTTTCAGCCTCTTAGTAGTAATTGAGATTGTTCATTGTAACAACACCGAATACCCAGTACGAAATACAGAATATGGAAAATCTAAATATCATCATCACGTTCGCCGCCTACCTCATCTTTATGCTGCTCGTAGGCGCTCATTTTTATAAAAAAAACGAATCCCTGTCCGACTACCTCATCGGCGACCGCCAGCTCAATAAATGGGTCACCTCCATGAGCGCCCAGGCTTCCGACATGAGCGGCTGGCTCCTGCTCGGCCTGCCGGGATACGCCTATCTCCAGGGCCTCGAAGCCGTCTGGATTGCACTCGGACTCGGCATCGGAACCTACCTGAACTGGAAATTCGTTGCCGAAAAACTGCGGCGCTATACCGAGCTCGCCGGCAATGCCATCACCCTGCCCGACTACTTTGCCAACCGCTTCAACGACCGCAGCAAATCGCTGCGCGTGCTCTCCGCCCTGTTCATTCTCGTCTTTTTCCTGATCTACACCGCCTCCGGCTTCGTCGCGGGCGCCAAGCTCTTTGAATCCGTCTTCGGACTGCCCTACCACACCGCGCTTATCATCGGCGTCGTGGTCATCATCTCCTACACCGCCCTCGGCGGTTTCATGGCCGTCAGCTGGACCGACTTTTTCCAGGGCATCATCATGTTCTGCGCCATCATCACCGTGCCCATGCTCGCCCTTCATGCCGGCGGCGGTTTTGCCGAAAGCGCCCGCGCCTGGCACGCAGTCAGCCCCGGCTTCCTCAACATTTTCTCCCACGCCGACGGCGAACCGCTGAAAGTCATCTCCGTCATTTCGCTCATGGCCTGGGGCATCGGCTATTTCGGACAGCCGCACATCCTCACCCGTTTTATGGCCATCCGTGTGCCGGGCGAGGTCAAAGCCGCCCGCCGGATCGCCATGACCTGGGTCATCATCAGCCTCGCCTGCGCGGTAGTCGTCGGCATGGCCGGCCGCATCTACCTGGCCGATAAGCTGCCCGACTCCGATTCCGAGAAAATATTCATGATCCTCGTCGACCGGCTGACCCATCCGCTCATCGGCGGCATTCTGCTCGCCGCCGTACTGGCCGCCATCATGAGCACGGCCGACTCGCAGCTGCTGGTCACCTCGTCCGCCCTGACCGAAGACCTCTACCGCGTCATCATCCGGCCCAACGCCTCCGACAAAGAGCTGGTCTGGGTGAGCCGCGGCACCGTCATCTCGGTTGCTCTCATCGCCTGCGCCATTGCACTGAAACCCGACAGCAGCGTGCTGAGCCTCGTCTCCTATGCCTGGGCCGGTTTCGGCGCCACGTTCGGCCCGCTCGTCCTGCTCTCGCTCTACTGGAGCCGCATGACCAAGCGCGGGGCCATTGCCGGGATCATCGGCGGCGGCCTCACGGTACTGGTCTGGAAACAGCTGGCCGGCGGCCTCTTCGACCTCTATGAAATTGTACCCGGCTTCATCGTTTCCAGCCTGCTGATCACGGTGGTCAGCCTGCTGGACCAAAAACCCGACCGAGAAGTCCGGGCCCTCTTTGAACAGGCCGAAAACTAAACCGCAGCACCGCGGCAGCGCGCACCCGAAGCGGCCCGGGTGCGCTGTTTAGCGGCCGCCGCAATCGGTCCCGAAGCGCCGGCCAGGCAGATCACCAGAAACAGGCCGGCCGCCGTGCCGTAAGGAAAGATCAGCAGGCTGCAGACGGCCAGCAGGTAGCCAACCGTCATGCCCCACACAGCCCTCCTCAGAATACCGACGAGCAGCAGTACCGACAGCGCCAGCAGCAGCGAAAAAACAGACTGCAGCAGCCGCGAAAACACGGCATCGTCCTGAACAAACACAAAACTGACACCGACCAGCCCGCCGTAGACCAGCAGCTGGACCACCCCGGCAAACGTCAGCACGCCCACCCAAATACTGCCGCCCGCGCGCGGGATCGACTCGGCCGCATTAAACCGCGCAGGGCGCCGCCGAGATCTGTGCGCGCGGGAGGAGCGCGGTTTCCGAATGGTCCAAAGCTCGTCCGATTCAACGGCCGCGTAAATATCGGTATGATCGTGCATCTGCGCATCGCGCGCGTCCCGCTCCGGACCGCGATTCCTGCCGTAAGACCGGCGCTCGCGCTGCTGGAGGAAGCACCTCAGCTCAAAATAAGCGAGCGCCGCGGCACCTAACATCGACACGGCAATCAGGGCGGCAGCCGCCCGCGGTTCGTGGTTGTAAGGTTCATAAAGCGCGCCGGAGACCTGCATGCGCAGCAACGACTGGACCGAGGTGCCGATCACCAGCGCAGCAATTCCCATCCCCGCAATACGTAATAGTCTGAGCATCGTGATCCCCTGCACTTCTTTTCCAAGTTAGGGATCGCACATTAGCCGGCAATTTGTTTTTGTCAACGGCCGGACTAGTATTTTTTACTAGCCCGCGCCGCCGTTACACAAACGCCAATTCGCCGTCAGAAAGAACCACCTCAATCTCCGAACCTTCCGCTTTTTCGCCGGAAATGATGCACCGCGAAATCGGCGTTTCGAGCCGCTGCTGAATAAAGCGCTTCAGCGGCCGTGCCCCGTACACCGGATCAAACCCTTCTTCCGCGATATAGCGCAGGGCCTCGCCGCTCACCCGCAGGCCGATCCGCTGCTGTCCCAGCCGACCCTCAAGGTCTTTAATCAGCAGCCCCACAATGCCGGAAATTTCGTCCAGCCGCAGCGGCTTAAACAGCACGGTCTCATCCACCCGGTTCAGGAATTCCGGCCGGAATTGGCTCCGCAGCGCATTCATCACCATATCCGGCGCACTGTCTGAAATGTGCCCGTGGGCATCAATCCCTTCAAGCAGGTGGGTCGAACCGATATTGCTGGTCATGATGATGATCGTATTCTTGAAACTGACGGTCCGGCCGTGCGAATCGGTCAGGCGCCCGTCCTCGAGAATCTGGAGCAGGATGTTAAACACATCGGGATGCGCCTTTTCGATCTCATCGAGCAGCACCACGCAGTACGGCTTGCGCCGCACAGCTTCGGTCAGCTGGCCGCCCTCCTCGAAACCGATATAGCCGGGAGGCGCGCCAACCAGGCGCGAAACCGTATGCTTCTCCATGTACTCGCTCATATCGATCCGCACCATATTGGACTCGGAATCAAAAAGCTCCCACGCCAGCGTACGCGCCAGCTCGGTTTTACCCACCCCGGTCGGCCCGAGGAACAGGAACGACCCGATCGGCCGGTTCGGATTCTTGATGCCGGCGCGCGCACGCAGTACGGCATCCGCCACCGCCTGCACCGCCTCATCCTGACCGATCACGCGTTCATGCAGCACATCGTCGAGCTTGAGCAGTTTTTCCCGTTCGCCTTCAAGCAGCTTCGTCAGCGGAATGCCCGCCCAGCGCGAGATCACCTCGGCAATTTCCTCCTCGGTCACCTCTTCGCGCAGCAGGGTGGTTTCCTTATCCGCCATGGCGGCTTCTGCAGCGGCCAGCTTGGCCTCAATATCCGGAATGGTTCCGTGGCGCAGCTTGGCGACCCGCTCCAGGTCATATTCCCGCTCCGCCTTTTCCGACTCCATGCGCGCCAGCTCCAGCCCTTCGCGCAGTTCGCGCACGTGCTCGATGCCGCCCTTCTCCGTATCCCACTGCGCCCGCATGGCATCGGCTTCGCCTTTCAGGTCGGCCAGCTCTTTGCGCAGCGACTCCAGCCGCTCTTTACTGGCCGTATCCTTCTCCTTTTTCAGCGCCGTCTCTTCAATTTCCAGCCGCATAACCTTGCGCGTAATTTCATCGAGCTCCGCCGGCAGCGAATCGATCTCCGTCCGGATGGTTGCACACGCCTCGTCCATCAGGTCGATCGCTTTATCCGGCAGGAAACGGTCGGAAATATAGCGGTCCGACAGCACAGCCGAAGCCACCAGCGCCGCATCCTGAATCCGCACGCCATGGTGCACCTCAAAGCGCTCCTTCAGGCCGCGCAGGATCGAGATCGTATCCTCAACGCTCGGCACATCCACCGTCACCGGCTGGAACCGGCGCTCCAGCGCCGAATCCTTCTCAATATATTTACGGTGCTCATCGAGCGTCGTCGCACCGATACAGTGCAGCTCACCGCGCGCCAGCATCGGTTTCAGCATGTTCCCGGCATCGGACGAACCCTCCGTTTTACCCGCACCCACAATCGTGTGCAGCTCGTCGATAAACAGAATAATCCGGCCCTCCGAGGCTTTAATCTCGTGCAGCACCGCCTTCAGCCGCTCTTCAAATTCTCCGCGGTATTTTGCCCCGGCCATCAGCGCCGTCATATCCAGCGCCCAAATCGATTTCTCCTTCAGCCCCTCCGGCACGTCACCGCGTACAATCCGCTGCGCCAGCCCCTCGACGATGGCCGTTTTGCCGACCCCCGGCTCGCCGATCAGCACCGGGTTGTTCTTGGTTTTACGCGACAGAATGCGGATCACCGACCGAATCTCCGCATCGCGCCCGATCACCGGATCCATCTTTCCGGAGCGCGCGGTTTCGACGAGGTCCTGGCCGTATTTTTCCAGCGCCTCATACTGCCCTTCCGGATTGTCCGAGGTCACCCGCTGGTTACCGCGCACCTTTTCAAGCGACTGCAGCACCGCATTGCGGTCCACGCCGTTTTCCTTGAGCAGCGGAAGCGCATCGGCAAATACCAGCAGCAGGTGCTCCACCGAGATAAAGTCGTCCTTCAGCTTTTTCGCCTCGTCGCCCGCCTTCACCAGCAGCTTATTCAGGCGCTGCGTAATGTAGACCTTGCCCGCTTCCGTCGCACCGGAAACGCGCGGCTTTCTTTCCAGCTCCTGTTCCACACGCGCGGTGAGCACCGGAACCGAAGCGCCGATATTCTCCACCAGCCGCGGCACCAACCCGTTTTCCTGCTCCAGCAGCGCAAACAGCACATGCTCCGCGTCCACTTCCTGATGCCCGTACCGCAGCGCCTTCACCTGCGCCTGCTGCATCGCTTCCTGAACCTTCTGTGTCGTCTTATTCAAATCCATGGCGGACTCCTTTCGTAAAAAAACCGGTTTCCCTACCGCACCAACTGTGCCATCGCAAATAACGCCCGTTTTTCAGCCCCTGATCAGATTCAGCGCCTCAAAACGAGTCAAATCAACCCACCCGCTGCGACACCCTGTCGCAATGCCAATACGTATTGCGCAATTAGGTTTGTTCCGGGGATTAAAAGTCGTGTACAAACTGCGCATGCAGTTTTTAGAACATTTAATCGGCTCCCAGGCCGGACTTCTGGCCGCTTTCGCCGCGGCCGCCGCACTGGTGGTTCTCTCCGGCATCAAGCTGAGCATGTACGGCGATGCACTGGGCGACCGCACCGGATTGGGCAACGGCCTGATCGGCCTGATTTTTCTGGCCGGTGTAACCAGCCTGCCGGAACTCGTGGTATCGCTGACCTCGGTGCTCAATGCCGATGTGCTCACCGAAGGCGCCGACCTGGCCACCGGAAATATGCTGGGCTCCAATGTCTTCAACCTGCTGATCCTGGCGTTCATGGCGCTCTTTTTCTCCAAGCACTTTAAACCGCAGGAGATGAAAACGGCGCATACCGACTCCGCCGTCTACGGACTGATTATGCTCGGTATGTTTGCGCTGGCCTATTTCGCGGCCGCACGCGGCAGCTGGATCATCCCCGGCCTCGACTGCTCCGCGCCGGTGCTGCTGCTGCCGGTCTTGTACCTGGCCGTACTGCTGCGGGAGCACCGACAGCATAAAAAAGCCGCCGCCGCGTGCGAAGAGCACCTGCCCGAAGAGGATGCGCTCGCCCGAATGCCGGCCGCACGCTTTTACAGCATCCTGCTCTTTCTCTGCGGGCTGATTATCGGCGGCGGCGTCATCCTCTCCATTCTCGGCAGCCGTATGGCCCTGCCGCCGGAACAAGGCGGCTTCGGACTTGAAGCCAGCCTGATCGGCACCCTGTTCCTCGCCATTTCCACCAGCCTGCCGGAACTCGTCATCTCCTTTTCCGGCATCCGCCTCGGCTTCCTGGATATGGCCGTCGGCAACGTGCTCGGCAGCAATATGTTCAACCTGCTGATCATTTTTGTGGCCGATGTCGCCATGCGGAAAGCGGACCTGCTGGCAAACGCCTCTTCAAAACACTGGACCAGCGTCGTGCTGATTCTGGTGCTGACCCTGATCGGCGGGGCACTGCTCAGGACGAAAACAAAAACCGCATCGCTCATCATCGCCGCCTGCATGGTTATTCTCTATGCCGCGGCCATGACCCTCTTCATCTAACCCCGGGAATAATAATATGACAGCTGATGAAATCCGCGAGTATGTTAAAGGACAGCTCTACAGCATGGGCCTGCCGATCGTCGAGGCCAACGGCTTCCTAGCCGTAAAGCGGCTCAAATCGCACAAGGATTATGTCGCCTCCAGAAAAATCGGCGCCTATGCGCCCCAGCCGGAACAGGTGGACGTCACCCACATCATGCCGCAGGACGAGCGCGATTTTTATATTCCGGCGCTCGACGAAGAGCTCGGCATCTACCGCATGGCTAAAATGGGCGACACCTTTAAACGGAACCAGTACGGAACCGTGGAGCCGGTCAATCCCGAGTTTGCGGAAAAAGACGAGCTCGACCTCATACTCGTTCCCGGCATTGCGTTCGATGAAGAGGGCCGCCGTCTCGGCCCGGAGCTCGATTTCTATGATGACCTGCTCAACTACTACGATGCGGTCGTCATCGGTCTCGCCGTAGATGCCCAGCGGCTCAAAGACCTGCCGGTTCCCGATGAATCGCCGCGGATGGATTATGTGATCACCGAATCCTACTGCATCGAAGCCGGAAAATAAAAAAAGCGCCCCGCCGCTGCGGGACGCTTGATTCGCTTTCAAGCGGCCAGGATCAGTTCCGAATAAGCTTCATCGCCTCAACCTGCCCCTGGCGGGCATAGTCGGCCGCCTCGCCGAGAATCCGTGCAGCTTCCTGCGGTGCGTGGAAGCCCATCGAGTTTTCCGCGGCAATATAATCAAGGCGCCACTGCGCCTTGCGCTGCATTTCAAGCGCCTCGGCCAGCTGCGCCTCGGTGGCGCCGGAGGCTTTCGCTTCCATCACGGCATCCATAAGGTCATTCAGCGCTTCGCCGCCGCGCAGCAGCAGCTTGTAGTTCGTCTGCTGGATATTGTCGACCAGGTCGAGAATCTCCTGCTCGGATTTGCGGTGGCAGGTCTGGCAGGCGCGGTTGACATTCAGCAGCGGGCTGCGCACCCAGTGGTCGGAAACCTTTGATGCGCCGTCGCGCATGTAGGGCATGTGGCAGTCCGAACACGAAACGCCGCTGCGGGCATGCACGCCCTGGCTCCACAGCTCAAACTCCGGGTGCTGCGCTTTCAGGATCGGCGCGCCGGTCTCCTTGTGCTTGTAGTCGTAGAACCGGTCGCCGCTGGTCAGCCGGGTTTCATTCCATTCCTGCTCGAGGTTTTCCATTTTCAAGCCGTGACTCCACGGGAAGGTGAGCGGGAAGTCGGAAGAGCAGTAGTATTCCACATGGCACTGCCCGCAGACAAAGGCGCGCATTTCGCTGCGGGAGGCATCGACATTGGGATCGTACGGTTCCGCCCGCGGCCCTTCGCGCCAAATGCCGATGGAAGGAACGGCCGGAACCGGGGCATCGGATGCCGCCAGCCGCTGAATGCCCTCGATAAAGGCGGGGCGGGTAACGCGCACCGCCATAGAATCGGGTTCGTGGCAGTCCACACAGGAGACCGGATGCGCATGGCCCATATCATGAACCATTTGATTCAGTTCCTGATAGGACATCGCATGGGTTTTCTTCATGCCGTCCAGCGCATCGCCATCGCCCAGTGCGCGGTAGACCGGCATGATCGATGCGTGGCAGTGCATGCAGGAACCGGACTGCGGCTTGGTCTGGCGCTTGGTCTCCTCCTGGTCCTGCAGCATATAGGCGTGGCCGCGGCGGTCGCGGTAGTCGATGGAAAAGGCATAGCCGAGAAACATCCGCTTAAGCCAGTGATACTCCGGGCGCTCGATCTTCTGTTCCGGCAGCGCTTCGCTCCCGCCGTGACCGCCGAAGGTGGTTTTCGTGGAGAGTGCGGTGCGCTTGTAGCTGTCATACTGCTTCGGCCAGTTCTTGCCCCAGACCTCGGGATCGGTGGTGTCGTCATCGACTTCCACCAGCCGCACATACTGGTAGCGCCCCTCCGCCTTGCGCTCGGATATGTTGGCCAGCAGCGCGGCAATCAGTGCCGATGCAATAGCCGTGACTGCGATGATCGCAATATATATTCCTACGACGCCCTGTTTTCCGGTCTTATTATTCATGGCCTTCCCTTTCCCGTTTCAAACCTCTGTCCGCGCCGCCGATACCGGTCGGCAGCTCGCCGTGGCCGACCGATGCATGGCAGTGCACACAACTCACCGCATCCGGATCGGTAATATCCCGCCGGAACATTTCGTGAACCATGTCTTCATGGCAGTCGACACAGTTGTGCTGCAGGATCCGGTGGTTCTTTCCTTTAATCATGATCGGCTCATGAAAATCCTGCGTCGTGAACGCTTTGGAGTGGTGCCAGCCGTTTTCGGCCTTGGCGATGTATTTGCCCACAAAGCCGTGCGGCAGATGGCAGTCCACGCAGGCCGCCCAGGCATGGTGACTCGATTTGACCCACGAATCATACTGCGGGGTCATGATGTGGCAGTTCACACAGGCTTTGGGGTTGGAACTCAGGTACGACAGGCCCTCGGCGTACTTCATCGTGAACGCGCCTGTGCCCAGCAGTATTCCGAGCAGTACAGCAAGCGTGACCGCCTTTTTGCTCCGCATCGCTTCCTCCCTCTAACGCCGGTTAATGCCGATTATAACCATCGCCTTTTTTCGGTTATGAGCAGAGTGACTGAAACCGGCGCCGGTTGAAAGGTTTAATCCCGACATAGCCTTATTTATACTTTGCTGCAGGAACCAGCACCTGATTCCGCTTGCTTCCCGCCGCAGGAACACGTAAGAGAGTCACCCTTTTGAGCCATAGGCAACTACACCATGAATACAAACACCTTACAGACTTACCTGGTTAACGTACTCGGCTGCAAAGTCAACCAGTACGATGCCCAGCAGATTGAACAGCTGCTCGAGCGCTACGGCCTCGAACAAACAGAACAGCCCGACGATGCCGATGTGATCGTCGTCCACACCTGCGGCGTCACCGCGGCCGCGGCCCAGAAATCGCGCCAGGCGATCCGCAAAATGCAGCGCAGCAGCCCGCTGGCCCACGTATTTGTCACCGGCTGTGCCGCCGGTGCCGAACTCACCGATGTCGGGCAGGATCCCGTCTTCCGCGTTCCGGCCGGCGCCGACTGGATTCAGCGGCTCGACGAGCAGCTCAGCACGCTCGCCATGCCTGCCGAACACGGCATCAAAGGCATCACCACCGACACCTTCACCATTTCCCGGTTCGGCAGCCACACGCGCGCCTTTCTCAAGGTGCAGGACGGCTGCGATATCGGCTGCTCCTTCTGCATCATTCCGCAGCTCCGCAAGGAACCGCGCGACAAAGCCATCGCGGACGCCGTCAAAGAAGCCGCGGCGCTCACCGAAGCCGGCTACCGGGAAATCGTCGTCACCGGCGTCAGCGTCGGCCTCTACGGCCGGGGCCGCGGCTCCTCGCTCGCCGAAATGCTGCGGCACCTCGTGGACGTTCCGAACATCGGCCGCATCCGCCTCTCCAGCCTGCACCCCGGCGAACTGACCGACGAGCTGCTCGACGTATGGTCCTCGCACAAAAACATTATGCCGCACCTGCACCTCTCGCTGCAGTCCGGCTCCAATGCCGTCCTGCACGCCATGCGCCGCGGCTACACCGCCGAAGAATACTACGATGCCGTCGAATGCGCCCGCGCCGCGCTCGACAACCCCGCCTTCACCACCGACGTCATCGTCGGCTTCCCCGGCGAAACGGACACCTACTTCGATGAATCCTACGAATTCTGCAGGAAAGTCGGTTTTTCCCAGATGCACGTCTTCACCTATTCCCCCCGCCCCAAAACCCTTGCCGCCAGAATGGGCAGCCAGGTCAACGGCGCGCTGGCCATGGAGCGCAGCGCAAAACTGCGGGAGCTCGGCGAAACCATGGCCGTCAATTATCACCGCCAGTTCCTCGCCACCGAAGTCGACGTGCTGGTGGAGCAGGTAAAAGACGGCATCGGCACCGGATATACCCAGCATTACATCCCCGCCGAGTTCAGCTGCCCGGCCGAACGGCGCAACCAAATCCTGCCGGTCCGGGTCGAAACCGCCTCCGCCTCCGGCATTTCAGGTGTGAATAGTCTTTAATAGACCGCCCGGCATTTTTATATTCCCGCCCTATGACCGATTCGCTCGACACACAAATTCGAAATTGGCAGGACCAGCTCCTGAACCGCTCCGTCCGCCGTACCCGGAAATGCAGCCGCATTCTGGCCGCACTCGGGCAGGTCTCTTCGTTCCAGTGCCTGGAAATCAGCGAGGGCGACGGCGCCATCAGCGCACGCCTGCGTGCACGGGGCGGCAGCTGGAAAACCGCCGCGGTCACCCGCCAGGCATCGGACTCGCTCAAACACAGCCTAAGCGAAAACATCGCGTTCATCCACGAAGGCAAACTGCCGTTCGAAGACAACTCGTTCGACCGCCTTGTAATCGTTGATGCGCTCAAGTTTATTGAGGACGACTACGCCTTCATCCATGAATGCCACCGCGTCCTGCGCAACGACGGCTGGGTAATCATTGCCGAAACCAAACGCGCACCGCTCAGCCTGACCGGTTTGCTGCAGCAGCTCTTCGGCCTCTCCCCGGTCACCCGCGGTGCAAAGCGCCGGGGCTACAGGGCACATGAACTCTTTGACAAACTCAAAGACGGCTTCGATGTGCCCGAAACCATCACCTACTCCAACGGACTGCTCGAAGCCTGCTCCACCCTCGGCGATGTAATCCGCAAATCGATCCTGCCGGTACCCTGCTGGATGGTCCGCGAAGAGGTTTCCGGCGAAGAACTCAAACGCTATCAATCGCTCCGCACGCTCGGCGGCGTTTTTTATCCGCTGGCCAAACTGCTCTCGGTGTTTGAAATCTTTCCCGGCCACAAATTTATCGTCCGCAGCCGCCGCCGGCACTGGCGCCCGCGGCTGCAGCCCAAACTCATCGACGGCCGCTCCATTGCCGAAGCGGCCATTAACACTAAAATCGGAACCGCGGCACCGTTTTGATTCATTCGCCCTACAAAAAACTGGAACAGGCCATCGGCTATCGGTTTAAAAAGAAAACCGTGCTTGAGCTGGCCCTCACCCATCCTTCCTTCCGTTACGAAAACCCGGAAACCGAGGACGACAACCAGCGGCTCGAATACCTCGGCGACGCCGTGCTCAGCCTGATGGCGGCCGAATACCTTTTCGACCACCATCCCGATGCCCGCGAAGGCGATATGTCGAAACGGCGCAGCCGGCTCACGCAGGACCGCAAGCTCGCACAGATCGGCGCCGGCATCGGCATCAGCGAGTTTATCCGCCTTGGCGTCGGTGAGCGTAAAAACGGCGGGGCCGACCGCGCATCAAACCTGGCCGATGCCGTGGAAGCCATTATCGGCGCAGCGTGGGTTGACGGCGGGGCCCGGGCCGCCAACAAGATTTTCAAAAAGATCTTCATCCCCGAACTCGGCGAACAGCAGGCGGCGCCGGTGAAAACCAACCCCAAAGGCGCACTGCAGGAATACGCGCAGAGCCATGGACATGAGATCCCGGTCTATGAAACCGTTGCGGCCGAAGGCCCGGAACACGACCGCATCTTTACCGTGGAAGTCAGCGCCTGCGGTAAAAAATGGTCCGCCAAAGCCGGCAGCAAACGCGAAGGCGAACGGCAGGCCGCCTTCCTTGCCCTGGAAGAGCTCAGCGCGTCCGCAGCAACGCCGGACGAACCGGAGGCTTAACGCCCCGCCCTTTATCCCGAAACAAAAAAACTCCCCGCAGTTAAACAGGGAGTTTTTTATTCGGGGTTCTATAAACCCCGCCTAGTCGGCACGCAGCTTATTCAGCAGCCGGAGCTGCATCAGGCAGCACTTCGGCAGTACCCATATCCAGAACCGGAGTCGGTTCGGCTGCGGACTGCTCCACCGGGTCGCTGGCCACGCGGTCCATCAGGGTGGCATCTTTCTGGGCAAACAGGACGCCCAGTGCCAGCGTGCAGCCCATGAAGACCACGCCGAGAACAACCGTGGCTTTGGAAAGCACATTGCCGGCACGCGCACCGAACAGCGATTCGCCGGCGCCGGCACCGAATGCCAGCCCGAGGCCCTCACTCTTCGATTTCTGCAGCAGGATCAGGCCGATCAGCAGCAGACAGCAAAGTACCAGTACAACAATCAACAGTGCCTTGAGAACTAACATATTTCTTCCTTTATCTATTTCGGTCGAAGGCCGGCCGGTCAAAAGCCGAGTGCCGCAGTGCGGGACTTGCGGCCTTGGCCTTCAGACCTCCGACCACGCGGCAGGGCCGCGTCTTACATACCGGCTTTAACGATCTCGGCAAACGATGCGGCATCCAGTGCCGCGCCGCCGATCAGGCCGCCGTCGATGTCCGGCTGGCCCAGCAGTTCCGCGGCGTTAGCCGGCTTCATGGAACCGCCGTACTGGATGCGCACGGCGTTGGCCGCTTCTGCGCCGACCATATCTTTAACCGTTGCGCGGATAAATGCGTGTACTTCCTGCGCCTGTTCGGCGGAAGCCGTTTTGCCGGTGCCGATGGCCCAGACCGGCTCGTAAGCGATAACCAGTTCGGTGTAGGCATCAGCGCCAACGCCCTTCAGGCCTTCGCGAACCTGCAGTTCAACCACTTTCTCCATATTGCCGGATTCACGCTCTTCGAGGGTTTCACCCACGCAGAGGATCGGGCGCAGGTTTTTCTCAAGCGCTTTGATGACCTTCTTGTTGATCCACTCGTCGGTTTCTTTGTAGTACTCGCGGCGTTCGCTGTGACCGAGAATGACGTAACGAACGAAGAGCTCTTTGAGCATGGTGTGGCAGATTTCGCCGGTGAAAGCGCCTTCGTCTTCGGAAGACATGTTCTGGGAACCGACCGCAATCTGGGTTTCGGACACAATGTCACTAACGGACTTGAGGGCCGTGAACGGCGGGCAGAGCACCACGTCGACTTCAGTGCAGTCAGCCAGTTCGCGTTTAACCGCAGTCGCCAGTTCAACGGCTTCTTCTACGGTTTTGTTCATTTTCCAGTTACCGGCAATAATCTTCTTTCTCATTAAACATCTCCATGTGTTCAAATTTATGTAGTTAACACCCTGTATTCTTCAAAAAAGAACGGGGAATCTAACGAAACCCGGGCCAATAGGCAAAGGTGAAAGTTGGGAAAAAGGCCGGAGTTCGTAGACAATCCCGTGCATCCTGTGTACCGTTTTCGTCCTTCAAACTAAAGGGATGACAGCAGATGACTAAAAAACTTTTCCTCATTGACGGCATGGCCATCATATACCGCGCCTATTTCGGTTTCATCCGCAACCCGCGCATCAACTCCAAAGGCGAAAACACCTCCGCCGTCTTCGGCTTCGTCAACACCCTGCTCGACCTCATCCACACCTACGAACCCACCCACATCGCCGTGGCGCTCGACGCCTCCGGCCCCACCTTCCGCCACGACGAATACCCGGAATATAAAGCCACGCGCGATGAAACGCCCGACGGCATCCGCACCGCCGTCCCGCGAATCAAAGACCTCCTGCAGGCCTTCAGCATTCCGATGCTCGAATACCCCGGCTTTGAAGCGGACGATGTGATCGGCACCCTCGCCCGGCAGGCCGAAAAAGAAGGGTTTGAAACCTACATGGTCACGCCCGACAAGGACTACGCGCAGCTCGTCGACGAACACACCTTCATGCTCAAGCCCGGCCGCAGCGGCGGCGACGCCGAGCTGCTCGATGTTAAAAAGATTCTCGAACAATGGGATATTGAAAAAATCGAACAGGTCATCGACATCCTCGGGCTCGCCGGCGACACCGCCGATAATATTCCCGGGATACCGGGCATCGGCCCCAAAACCGCCGTCAAACTGGTCAAGCAGTTCGGCTCCGTCGAAAACCTGCTCGAAAATACCGACCAGCTGAAAGGCAAGCAGCGCGAAAAAGTCGAAGCGAATAAAAACCAGGCCCTGCTCTCCAAACGCCTCGTCACCATCAAGTGCGACGTGCCGATTGAAGAATCGCCCGCGCAGCTGCAGATCGGCGGCCGTAACGACGACGCCCTGAAACTGCTCTTCACCGAGCTTGAATTTAAAACCCTCATCAAACGTCTTTTCGGCGAATCGCCCACGGCCTCATCCGTCGCGGTCGCCGCCGCCACAACCGGCCAGGGCGACCTCTTTGAATTCGCCGCCGCCGAACATCCCGAAATGACCGAACCCGCACCGGGCTTCAAAACCATCAAAGATGTAAAACACAACTATCACCTCGTCACCACCGCCGCCGAGCGCGCCGCACTGGCCGAAAAACTCTCCGGCGTCCCGGAAATCTGTTTCGACACCGAAACCACCGGCCTCGATGTCCGCACCGCCGAACTGATCGGCATTTCGTGCTGCATCAAACCCGGCGAAGCGTGGTTCATAATCCTGCCGCCCGACCGCGAACAGACCCTGCCGGCGCTGGAACCGTTCCTGCCGATTCTGCAGAATCCCGATGTGCGCAAAGTCGGCCAGAACCTGAAATATGACATCAGTGTGCTGAAATGGAACGGCATCGAAGTCAAAGGCGAAATGCTCGACACCATGCTCGCCCACTACCTCATCGACCCCGACCAGAAGCACAACATGGATCACCTGGCTGAATCGCTGCTGAACTATTCCCCCGTTCCGATCTCAGCGCTGATCGGCGAGAAAAAGTCGACCCAGAAATCGATGCGCGATGTCGATCCCGACCAGCTCTGCGAATATGCCTGCGAAGACGCCGACATCACCCTCCAGCTCTGGCACAAACTCAAACCGATGCTCAAGGAACGCGGTCAGGAACGCGTCTTCTACGAAATCGAAACCCCGCTCCTGCCCGTCCTCACGCAGATGGAATACAACGGCATCAACCTCGATACGGCAAACCTGGAAAAATATTCCTCAACCCTCGGCGGAAAAATCGAGGCGCTGGAAACCGGCATCTACACCAAGGCCGGCATGGAATTCAACCTCAACTCCCCTAAACAGCTCGGCGAGGTTCTGTTCGATGTACTCCAGCTCGTCGAAAAACCGAAGAAAACCAAGACAGGGCAGTATAAAACCAACGAGGAAGTTCTCTCCGAACTCGCCCGCGACCATGAAATCGCCCGCATGGTGCTCGACTACCGCGGACTGACCAAACTCAAGTCCACCTACGTCGACGCGCTGCCCAAAGAAGTGTTTGAAGAAACCGGACGCCTGCACACCACCTTCAGCCAGGCCATCACCACCACCGGCCGCCTCTCCTCCGTGAACCCCAACCTGCAGAATATTCCGATCCGCACCGAAGAGGGCCGCGAAATCCGCCGCGCCTTTATTCCGCGTGACGGCTTCACCCTGCTCGCCTCCGACTACTCCCAGATCGAGCTGCGCATCATGGCCGAGCTCTCCGGCGACCAGGGGCTCCGCGACGCCTTCATTCACGGCGAAGACATCCACACCGCCACCGCCGCGCGCGTCTTCAGCGTCGAAAAAGACGACGTCACCCGCGAGATGCGCTCCAAAGCCAAGATGGTCAACTTCGGCATCATCTACGGCATCTCCGCCTTCGGCCTCTCCCAGCGCCTCGGCATTCCGCGCAAAGAAGCCCAGGAAATCATCGAGCAGTACCGCGCCAACTATCCCGGTGTGCAGGACT